>CP121690.1:2506346-3132933 GCA_038396605.1 Eubacteriales bacterium mix99 | reverse complement strand
TGCCAGCCGAAGTTCAGGCTATGGCCGACGCCTGCATAAACGGCACCATCACTCATTATAACAAAAATATCGTTGGTTGTCAGGTCTAGTTTTGACCGATATATCAGCTTTCCATCTATTTCTAACTTTTCTTTTGGGTACTCATGATTTTTGCCGTTCTGAAGCAGGATGACGGGGGGATTGTCATACTGGATAATTTCTGCCTTCCGGTGATTCGTTATCCGCAGAATGGTAAAAGTGGAATAGGCAATTTTTCTTTTCTGACAGACCGGCAGGGTGGAGGCAATGGTGGAAACGCATTCCTCCAGGCTCATGGAGTGTGCCATCATGGTCGAGATGATTTTGGCGGTAAGGATGGAGAGGATGCTGGCTTTGACGCCGGACCCCAAACCGTCTGCCAGAACAAAAATCATGGAGGATCCCTGCTCGATGGTTTCCACGTGATCGCCGCATAATTGCTCTCCATATTTATTCAGACTTCCCCAGCTCATGTCAATACACAGGTCATTGTATGGGTCCGGACGCCGGCTATGATACGGATCCGGTTGCGGATTGTTATGCACATCATTCATTTTCCAGGGACTCCTTCAGTTTGGTCAGCGCTATCTTTGTTTCCGCTGTGGTTTCCCCCAGAAGGGAAGCGATTTCCTGGACCACCCGCATTTGCTTTTCAATCACTTTATCCGTAATTTCAATGGTGGTCCGGTTGCTCTGTTCCTTTCGGATGCGTTCCGTTTCCTCTTCGGTAACGTTCCGCATGATACTGATCAGGATATGAAAGCTTTTGTCGTAAACAATGGTTTCCCTGATGTATTTTTTATACTGCGGCAGAAAGATCGGTTTGTCGCGGGTACTCTTGCCAGTGGACAGTACGGTGATATATTCAATGGGATCCAGGAAATTCACTACCGGCTTGTCTATGGCGCCCCGACTGTTTTTGATGTTCATAATCCGGCATGCCGATTCATTGATCTGCTGGATTTCAAGATCTTCATTCAACACCATGATCCCGTTGGGCGTATTGTTGAAGATATTATCGGAAAACGACTCCGCTTTTTCTTTTAGGAAGGGCAGGCACATGCTCAGATCCGCTTTTCCCAGATAGACAGCGACTGCTTTTTCCCGGCAGGTGTTGTAGCCGCAGCTTCCGCAGTTCAGTTCCTGCTCCGGAGTGGGTTTTCCCATGAGGAGCAGAATTTCCCGGATGGCATCGCTGCCGGGCATTTCGACCTTTCTTTCCAGATAGGGCAGATTCTTTTCCAACTCCTTTTTGTCCGGTATGGCAACCGGGAAATCCGTTTCGCCGGCATAGCGGTCCACAGCAAGATAATCCCGGACGGTAACCCTCCGGTCCTGGTCCATGGCGGGTCCTCCGATGCAGCTGCCTGCGCAGGCGGACATTTCGATAAAGCACCTGGAAATGTGACCGCACACAATGTCTTCCAGGGCATGGATGCAGTTTTCCGTACCATCAATGGTAATGTAGCTGTAATCGCTGCGGGGGCAGTCCATGGACCGGATAATGCCTCCGGCAGCGGGGAAGAGCCTGGCGCGTCCAATGCCCTGTTTTTCCGGAAACGGCTCAGGGGAAAGGGAAACGTTCTCTTCCTCCAGCCATTCCGTCAGCTCTTCGAAGGTCAGTACGCAGTCCACGATCCCCCTATATTCTTCCGCCTCCGCTTTTTTGGAGATGCACGGGCCGATAAATACCGTAAAGGCATCCGGATGTTCCTTTTTTATTTTCCTGCAATGTGCCTGCATGGGAGAAATCACAGGGGCAAGATATTTCAGTGCCTCCGGATAATATTTCTGGATCAGGGTATTCACCGAATGGCAGCAGGATGAAATGATCACGTCCCGGTCCCCTTGCCGTATCATTTCATCATATTGTTTCTTTACGATGGTTGCTCCCACCGCTGTTTCTTCCGCAGCAGCGAATCCCAGCCTTTGCAGCGCCATTTCCATGGATTGGATCGTTACTCCCTCGTAGTTGGCGACAAAGGACGGAGCAACACTGGCATAAACCGGGCGGGAAGAGCAGATCATCTCCCGTACCCGGCCTGTGTCGTTTCTTATAATCTTTGCATTCTGCGGGCAGTTGACAAAACACTGCCCGCATAGAATGCAGTCCTCCTCCAGAATGTGCGCCTGGTTGTCAGAGAACTTGATGGATTTTACCGGGCAATGCCGGATACACTTGTAACAGTTTTTGCAGTTCGATTTTTTCAGGCCCAGAAAGTTTTTACTCATTTCCGTCTTCCTCTGCGCCTTTCAATATATATTTGTTGAATACATCCGAAAAGTTTTCCGATGAGACGCCGCATACGATCTGGTCGTCCACCTGGATGGTGACGCCGTCGGTGCATTTTCCCAGGCAAAAGGAGGCAGACAGATTCACTTTGTCTGCCAGCCCGCTCTTCTTCATATGTTCCTTCATCAGACGGACAATGTGGTAAGATCCCTTCAAATGGCAGGAACTGCCGACACAAACGTAGACGTTCATAATTCCTCCTCCTGTCCCATATACCTGGAACCTATATGTTTCTTTGTCCTCATCATTTTTTGATACAACTCAGGTATTTTATTCCACGGCCGATTTCATCGGATCGGTTCCCCGTAATAGGCTTTGCGGTACAGTTCCTTCAGATCGCTTACCAGGGGATAGCGGGGGTTGGCCGTGGTGCATTGATCTTCAAAGGCCTTTTCCGAAAGTTTCGGCAGAGCCGCCAGAAAATCGTTTTCGTCCACACCGCATTCCTGAATGGATGCAGGCTCGTTCAGGCGCTTCATCAGGTCCTGTATGGCCCGGATCAGGCTTGTGATCTGTTCTTCCGTGGTACTGCCGCCAAAATCCATATGACGGGATATCTGCGCATAGCGGGCGTCTGCCACGAATTCGCTGTATTTCGGGAAAATGGCAAATTTATAGGGCTTCTGCGCATTGTAATCGATGGTGTAGGGGAGCAGAATGGCGTTGGCGCGGCCATGCGGAATATGGAATTCCCCACCCAGTTTGTGTGCCAGGGAGTGATTGATTCCCAGGAACGCATTGGAAAAGGCCATGCCGGCAATGCAGGAAGCGTTATGGATTTTTTCCCGGGCTTCTTCATCACTGGGGTTTTCGTAGCTTCGGGGCAGATACCGGAACACCATCTCGATGGCTTTCATGGCCAGCCCATCGGTATAATCCGAAGCAATCACGGACACATAAGCTTCAATGGCATGCGTCAGGACATCCATACCGGTGTCTGCGGTAATGGACTTCGGCATGGTGGAGACAAACTGGGGATCGATGATTGCCACATCCGGGGTAAGTTCGTAGTCGGTGAGGGGATACTTGATATTTCCGTTCTTTTTGTCGGTAATGACGGAAAAGGAAGTTACTTCCGAGCCGGTTCCAGATGTGGTGGGGATGGCAACCATCTTTGCCTTTGTCCCCAGATTCGGAAAATGGAAGGCGCGTTTGCGGATATCCATGAATTTCAGCCTCAGCCCGTCGAAGCTGGTATCCGGATGTTCATAAAACAGCCACATCCCCTTTGCCGCATCAATGGCAGAGCCGCCGCCCAGCGCGATAATCACATCCGGCTGGAAGGCTTTCATGGCCGTGACGCCCTTTTGAATGGTTTCCACCGACGGATCCGGTTCCACTTCAGAGAAGATCTCACTGTGGCAGTACTGTTCCCTTTTTCTCAGGTAATACAGAACCTTATCCACATATCCCAGCTTCACCATCACGGGATCTGCTACGACAAAGGCCCGATGAATATCAGGCATATCCCTCAGGTATTGAACCGAATCTTTTTCAAAATAGATCTTGGGTGGAATTTTAAACCACTGCATACGGACCCGCCTCCTTGCGATGCGCTTCTTGTTGATCAGATTCACGGTGGAAACATTGGCAGTGGTGGAATTCCTGCCGAAGGATCCGCAGCCCAGGGTCAGGGAAGGAACATTGGTGTTGTAAATATCCCCGATGGCTCCCTGGGAAGACGGCGTGTTGACAATAATACGTCCCACCTGCATTTCCTCCCCGAATCTTCTGCAGAGCTCCCGGTCATTGGAATGAATCACGGCGGAATGTCCCAGACCGCCCAGCTTCAGCATATCCTTCGCATACTGAAAGCCCTGTTTTTCATTCCTGCAGACGAAATAGGCCAGTACGGGGGACAGCTTTTCCAGGGAAAGGGGATATTCCCGGGAAGGCCGCGGCAGCCTTGCCAGCAGAATTTTGGTTTCTGCCGGGACATCCAGTCCCGCGCCTTTTGCGATGGTTTCGGCAGATTGCCCTGCCACGGCAGGATTCACTGCCATTTTTTCCGTATTGATGACATAACGGCTGAGCCGGGCGGTTTCTTCTTCATTGGTAAAATAACAGTTGTTTTCCTTCATATATGATTCAAATGCCTCATGGATCTCCTCATCCACGATAACAGCCTGTTCCGATGCACAGATCATGCCGTTGTCAAAGGTTTTGGAGATCATAAGGTCCGTGCAGGCCCTGCCGATATCCACATTTTTGTTGATATAGCAGGGAACGTTGCCGGGGCCGACGCCCAAAGCGGGTTTTCCGCAGCTGTAAGCCGACTTGACCATACCGGCACCCCCGGTGGCCAGGATCAGGGAGATTCCCTTGTGCTTCATCAGCGCTGTGGTGGCTTCCAGGGAAGGGGTCTCGATCCACTGGATGCAGTGTTCCGGCGCGCCATTTTGAATAGCGGCCTTTTTGACAATGCGGGCCGCCTCCGAGGAGCATTTCTGAGCGGAAGGGTGAAACGCAAATATAATGGGATTCCTGGTTTTTGCGCAAATCAGGGATTTGAATATGGTGGTGGAAGTGGGATTGGTAACCGGGGTAATGCCGGCAACGACTCCCACCGGTTCGGCAATTTCCACGTAATCCTCCAGCTCATTTTCCTCAACCACACCTACGGTTTTCTGATGTTCGATGCTGTGATAGATATATTCCGTGGCAAAAATGTTCTTGATGACCTTGTCTTCGAACAGGCCTCTTTTTGTCTCATCCACGGCAAGATGTGCCAGATACATATGCTGGTCCAGCCCGGCCAGGGTCATGGCTTGTACAATCCGGTCCACCTGCTTCTGGTCCAGTTTCATATATTCCTTCAGGGCTTGCTGCGCATTGGCTACCAGACGATCCACCATTTCCCCGATGTCTGTGGAAGTGGCTTTCGCATTTTGCATTGCTTTATTTTCCTTTTCCATAAAATGTCCTCCCTCTCCTTATTCCATCAAATACTTATTCCATCAAATACCGAACTGGAATCGAAAGCGCTTCCGGGAACCATGTGTGCGCGTCTGGACATATCATAAGGCGGTACAGAGGTTTTCCGGAAATTTGATTCCCGTAAATTTCTTGACATCAATCATACCAAAGTAGTCGGAGTTTGTCAATAATTTAACAAGTAAAATTTATAGGATAATTTCCGGCATATATGTACGGTCAGACCGGGGGAGGGAACAGCCGGCTCCCATATAATCCGGCTTTCCATATGCCTTGTAACAGCCACTCCCTCATTTTCGCCTGGATAATGCAGATAAAGCTGAAGGAAAGCAAAAAAGAAAGAAGCATTTCCGCATTGACAAATATTTAACCGATGTTATAATGGTATGGAATCAAATACATCTTGTTGGAGGTTTTGTTTATGAAGGGATATGGAGTATTATCTTTGAATCAACCCGGATGGATTGAAAAGGAGAAACCGAAGTGTGGTCCGCTGGATGCGCTTGTCCATCCAATTGTATTGGCACCGTGTTCTTCGGATGTCCATGTGATGCATGGTGGTTTTGGAGAAAATAAAAATTTGATTTTAGGTCATGAAGCAGTCGGAAAAGTGGTTGAAACCGGCAGCCTCGTGAAAAAATTCAAGGAGGGCGACACCGTTGTGGTACCCTGCACCACACCCAACTGGCTCGCAGAGAATGTACAGGGAGAATATACTGCACATGATGAAGGCCTGATGGCCAGTTTTAAATTCCTGGGCTCCAAAGACGGGACCTTTGCCGAATATTTTCATGTAAATGATGCGGATGCCAACCTCGTGAGTCTCCCGGAAGGCGTATCTCCGGAAGCGGCCGTTATGACAGTGGATATGATGTCCACCGGCTTTCATGGAGTGGAGAATGCCAACATACAGTTCGGCGATACCGTTGTGGTCATTGGAATCGGACCCGTTGGACTGATGGCTGTGGCAGGTACGAAGCTGAAGGGAGCCGGCAGGATCCTGGCCATCGGGACCCGTCCGAATTGCGTCAAAGTGGCGAAGGAATACGGAGCAACGGATATTGTGAGCTACAAAAACGGCGATACTGTAAAGCAGATATTGGATATGACAGGCGGAGGCGCGGACTGCGTCATTATCGCAGGCGGGAATCAGGACTCTTTCCGGCAGGCAGTGGACATGACAAAGCCCGGCGGATATATTTCCAATATAAACTTCTTTGATATCAAGGATACCCTTTCCATGCCCGCTTTTTCCTGGGGGCTGGGGATGGCCGATAAAACCATACGCGGCGGATTCTGCCCGGGTGGTGCGCGGAGAATTCGCAAAATGCTGGAAATCGTAAAATACGGCCGCGTAGATACCACAAAACTGATTACCCATCGGTTCAATGGATTTGAGAAGATCGAAGACGCTTTCCATATGATGGATGAGAAGCCCAGGGATTTGATCAAGCCCGTTGTTTTTGTGGACTGACAGGCGGAAGTAGAGAAGTAGATGCTGCATCAGCTTTTATGGCGTCCGCTGCTGAACGAAAGTATAGGGCCGAACTGTGAACGTCTCGGCAGGACAGCAGATAAAAGGGCACGGAAATTCTTCCGTGCCCTTTTTTTGGTACGCCCGGCATGGGCGCAATCTAACGGGTGAAAGTCCCGGGCACGCCCTGGTAGTGGGAAGTGTGTAGCCAAAGGCAAGTTACGTTTCTTTTGCGCATCTTTTTTTCAGTCCCTTTGGAACTTGTAAATTATCAGGTAAGATAGTATACTGATTTCAATAAACGGTTTGGTTAAAATTTCATCGGCTTTATTTCATGTTTTATGAATTTTTGTGAAAGGACCGGTAAGGAAAGGATGGTGAAGGCAATCGACTGGGAGGTTGTACTGGAAACTCTTCTGGCCATGGCTTTGGGAGGAGTCATAGGCCTGGAAAGGGAAATCGGGAACCAGCCCGCCGGTTTCCGCACCCATATGCTGGTATGCATGGGATCTGCACTGGTAATGATGACTGCAGAATATTTGTTTGACGAATACCACACGGTCACCAATATGGATCCGGGCCGCCTGAGTGCGCAGGTGATCAGCGGAATCGGTTTCATCGGCGCAGGTGCCATTATGAAGGATGGGTTCCGGATCCGGGGGCTGACAACAGCTGCCAGCCTTTGGGTGGTGGCGTGCATCGGTCTTGCCATCGGAGCCGGATTTTATTGGGGAGCTGTCGTAGCTACATTTTTTTCCTATGTTACGTTGTTTGTATTGAAAAAATTTGAGGCACACATGTCCGGCATCCGGGAGCATGATATCGTTATGGATGTGCGGAACGTACCGGAACAGATGATACAGATTACAAATGTCCTTGCTGCCCTCAATGTAAAAGTCCGGCATGTTGATGTGGCTGCCGGCGATGAGGAATGGACCCGGATATGTTTCAAGGTGGTCTATCCGCCGGCTCTGGATAGAAAATCCCTCATAGGTGAATTATATGGGCTGGATGATGTCAGGCTGACGGAGGAAGATGACGATGTTTAAAGGACAAGGGAGGCTGAAAGATTGAAGGAATTTCTTGCGGAATTGATGGACCTGCCTGGTGTATCCGGGCAGGAGGAGGAAGTGGCAAAGCGTATCGCAGGAGAGTTCTCCGAATATTGCGATGAGGTCCGTACGGATCGGTTTTTCAATGTTTATGGAATCAAGAAGGGCAGGACATCCGGGGAAAATCCTGTACCGAAGGTGATGCTGGCGGCCCATATGGATGAAATTGCCCTTATGGTGCGGGATATTGATGAAAACGGATTTCTAAAGGTTACCAAAGTGGGCGGTGTGGATCAGCGGATCCTGCTTGCCCAGGAAGTAACGGTTCATGGCAGGGAAAAGCTGCATGGCGTGATTACAACGGTGCCGCCCCACCTTCAGGAAACCGGCGACACCCGCAAAGTTGTGAAAATGAAAGATCTGAGCGTGGATGTGGGTTACTGTGCCGAAAAGGTGCGGAAGCTGGTCCGGATCGGGGATTTGATTACCTTCTGCAATCCGATGGTTTCCATGCAGGGATCCATGGTGAATGGCAAATCCATTGACGATCGCGCCGGTGTTGCCATGCTGAAGGGGGTTTTGCAGGAGCTGGACAGGCTCCCGTTTGAGGCGGAGGTCTGTGCCGTGGCGACGGTTCAGGAAGAGGTTGGTGCCAGAGGCGCCATTCTCAGTGCCTTTCAGGCGGAGCCGGATATTGGGATTGCCATTGATGTGACGCACGGGGAAACCCCGGACGCTTCCCCGGACGATACCTATTCCATGGAAAAAGGCATTGTGATCTGCAAAGGGCCCAATATGCATCCCGGCTTAACGGAGAAAATACTGGAGACCGCCCGGGAATACGGCATCGAATACCAGATCAGCACTTCCGCACGTCCGACGGGAACGGATGCCCGGTCCATACAGGTTTCCCGCGCCGGTGTCCCCTCGATTCTGGTGGAAATCCCACTGCGCTACATGCACACAACGGTGGAGACCCTGAATCTGGATCACTTGAAAATGGGGGCTAGGCTTATTGCATTGTTTATTGCTTCATTGAAGGAGGGATGGCAGGAATGGTTGAAGTATTGAAACGTCTGACGGAGGCCGCAGGCGTCTCCGGAAATGAAAATGAGGTTCGGGCCATCATCCGGGAGCTGGCAGGACAAACCGGCGCCCGGGTGTCTGTGGATCGGATGGGCAATGTTCTTGCGGAAAAGGCCGGCCAGAAGGGTGGCAAAAAAGTTATGCTGGAAGCCCATATGGATGAAGTGGGCTTTCTGATCTCCGGCATTCTCGACAATGGCATGCTGAAGTTCAAAACCATCGGCAGCATCGATCAGCGTCTTCTGCTGTCCAAAAGAGTATTGGTCGGAGAAAGCCGGATTCCCGGCGTCATCGGCGTGAAGGCGATTCATTTGCAGGAACCGGAGGAACGGGACAAGGTCGTCCGGCAAAAGCAGATGTATATGGATATTGGCACTTCCTGCAGGGAGGACACGGAGGAATTGGTTGAGATCGGGGATTATGCCTCCTTTGACAGCCGGTTTGTCCGGTTCGGGGACAACAAGGTCAAGGCAAAGTCGCTGGATGACCGCGTCGGCTGCGGGATCTTACTGGAACTGCTGAAGAACACCTATGATTTTGACATGGTGGCCTGCTTTTCGGTGCAGGAGGAGATCGGACTGCGGGGAGCGGAGGTGGCTGCCTGGCATGTAGAGCCGGATCTGGCCGTATCCCTGGAAGGGACCACCTGTGCGGATATTCCCGATGTACCCGATCATATGCAGACCACCCGGCAGGGCAAAGGGCCTGCAATCTCCTTTATGGACAACAGTTCCATTTCCGACAGGGGGCTGTTCCGCCGGATGGTGGAGACGGCGGAAAGCCATTCCATTCCCTATCAGATAAAGGAAAATGTAGCCGGCGGCAATGACGCAGGCAGCATTCAGAAATCCAGGGGCGGAGTGCCGACGCTGGTGGTGTCCGTTCCCTGCCGCTATATTCATTCCCCGTCCTCGGTGATGGATCTGAAGGATTATTCCGATACCCTGCAGCTGATGAAAGAATTTTTGAAAGGATGTGAAACCAGATGAAGGAATTGCTGATGAACCTGACGGGAATTTATGGCCCTTCGGGCAATGAACAGAGGATCCGGGAGGCTATTGAAAACGAAATCCGGGATTACGTGGATGAAATGCATACAGACGCACTGGGCAACCTGATTGCGGTGAAAAAAGGGTCCGGCAAAAAAATCATGCTGGCAGCCCACATGGACCAGATCGGGCTGATTGTAACCAATATTGACGAAAACGGTTTTCTGCGTTTTACCAATGTGGGAGGAGTTTCACCGTTTAACCTGATTCACAGGAGAGTGATCTTCGGAAACGGAACAGCCGGAACGGTAGGCTATGAAACGGAAATGGAGGACATGAAGAGCCTGAAGCGAAATCGTATGTTTATCGATATCGGAGCCGGTAGCCGGGAAGAAGCACGGAAATGCGTAAATATTGGCGATGTGGCGGCTTATTACGCACCCATGGCGGAAAGCAACGGGCGGTATTTCGGCTGCTCCATGGATAACCGGGCCGGCTGTGCCGTATTGGTGGAAGCCATCAAGGCGGTGAAGCAGTCTCCCAATGAACTGGTTTATGTATTCAGCGTACAGGAGGAAGTGGGCCTGAGAGGATCCAGGACAGCAGCGTATTCCGTCGCTCCCGACATTGCCATCGCACTGGATGTGACTCCCACAGGCGACACGCCGAAATCCAGTCCGTCCGCCATTCGTCTGGGAGCCGGTCCGGCGATCAAGGTCATGGATTCTTCCGTCATTGCCCATCCCATGGTGAAGGAGCTCATGATCCGCAGAGCGGAGGAGGCAGGCATTGTCTGTCAGCTGGAAGTCCTGACGGCCGGCGGCACCGATTCCGGAGCTATTCATCTGTCCCGGGCAGGTGTTCCTTCCGGCGTCCTCTCCGTTCCCTGCCGATATGTCCACAGCCCCCATGAGATGGTGGACAGCGGCGATTTGGAGCATTCCGTTGAATTGCTGACAAGAATACTGGAAAACGAAATATAAGGGCTCGGTACGGACGTCCTGCCGGAAGTCGGCTGCTCCCGTGATTCTTTCGCCTGAAGGGATGCCTTCCGCCGGAAAGGATATAAAAACGGCCGGAAAGAAGCCGGATCCCATTTTGACAGCTGCGGCCGTGATCTGGATCACAGGAGGATGCCTGCCTCCTTTCCCGGGGCGGATAAAAAGGTATCCATAGATATTAATGCAAAGGTAACGGAACCGGCTGGTGCCATACCGGTGGCGGAGGTAGGGACGTTTATAATAGGAAACTGCAAAATAGCCCGGTATAAGGGCAATAAATAAAATATGAGATATCGCATTACACAGGATACCGCCCAATTGGATAAGATGGGCGGTATCTCTGTATCTGGATAGCGATACTTCGGGACAAATTGGCCCGAAGTCTTTGGGTATGTGACACATAACATCGCAATGACGATTACTCTTTGATTCCAAAGCCAATCCATCTTCCGTCAATATCTTCAATTACAAACTCATTATTTTTATAGTCCGTGACAGAAAGAGGTTTTACGACATAAACACCCTTGCTTATAAATTCATCTAACAATGCTTGCTGATGCCGGGTATAGAAATAAGCATCATAGCCATAATCGTAAAGAATGTGATGAGGTGCAAATTTACTGCCTTTTGTTTGGGTCAAAATAATTTCTGTGGAATCCCGGTACAGACAAATATGTGGCTCCATACTGTTTAAGTATGCCACAGCGGAGAAGCCTAACTTCTGTTCATAATAAGCCGCAGTTTTTTTAACATCGTCTGACGGGAAGATACAGCTTAGTGAAATTAACATTTGCTATTCTCCCTTTATATTCGCTATTTATGACAATTATAGCATTCGCATGTATTGAAAACAACAATCACTTCGGGCCAAGTTGGCCCGAAGTGGAGCCGCCGGAAATGGCGGTTTTTTTGTACCCGAAAACAAAACGAAAAAATGGAGGTAATTAGATTATGGGATTTTTTACAAGTGCAGTTAGCACCTTACAAACCCTTGTTGTTGCGCTTGGTGCGGGCCTTGCGGTGTGGGGAGTTATCAACCTTTTGGAAGGTTACGGGTCCGACAATCCCGGCGCAAAATCGCAGGGCATGAAACAGCTTATGGCGGGCGGTGGAATTATCCTTTTAGGTACGACGCTTGTTCCTCTGCTGTCCGGTCTGTTTTAAGAGGTTAGCCTATGGATTTTCTCACCGACTGGATAAATGAGTGGATAAAGGGCCTGTTGGTTGATGGTATCATGGACAACTTAGGCGGGCTTTTTGAGAACGTAAACAACCAGATCGGGGAGATTGCGACACAGGTGGGAACCACTCCGCGGGGCGTTGAAAAAACGCTCCGCCCGGTGTATAATGAGGTTACTGCAAATGAGCCGTTTGCCTGAAAGGAGCAATCCATGAACAGGCAGGCAATGAAAAAATCACGGCTTTGTATTCCCGGTTGAGCCGTGATGATGAATCCATCGGGGACAGCTTATCAATCGTAAACCAAAAGGCAATGTTGGAAAAGTACGCCGCGCAAAACGGCTTTTTTAACATTGCCCATTTTTCTGATGACGGTTATTCGGGCGGGAATTTCGATAGGCCCGATTGGAAAAAGCTGATTGAGGAAATCGAAAAAGGAAATGTAGCCACCGTCATTTCCAAAGATATGTCGCGGATAGGGCGCGACTATCTGCAAACAGGCTTTTACACCGAAGTCTTTTTCGGAGAAAAGAATGTCCGCTTTATCGCCATCGCAAACAACATTGACAGCCAGAACAGGGAGAGCGGCGAGTTTGCCTCCTTCCTCAATATCATGTCGTCAGAAATTGCGGCAACTCAAAGTGCGTATCTCCAAACTGTAAAACTGGCTGAAAGAGGAACAGGAGAACGCCGAGCCGCCCACCCTTGCCGATGTTATTTCAAACATACTTTCACGGCGGGAGAAGACAGGCAAATCAGACCGTTATCAAGCTATCGGCAATCTGAAATCTGCTGCAAAAATACTCAATTTTTTGCAACAAAATCAAATTATGGACATGGCGGGGCTTGATGAAAAGTTTAAGTCCATGATTGGGGCCTAAATCAAAGGTATATCGCGCTCAAAGACGAGGTTAGAGAAGCCGAGCAAATCCGCAAGAGCGTTTATAGTATCTTGCGGCAGGAGCAGCGAGAAAAGCAAATGCACAGGGCGCAGGATATGGAGTTGTAAGCATTTAAATAAAAACAGAAATATGTGTAAAGGAACCTTGACAATAAGTGATGAGGCGAATATAATTAATGTAAAGGTAACTTGTCAAAAATCGAGGTGGTAATATTGTGAAAAATCGAGTTGAAGAATTGAGAAAGGCACGCAAATTGAGCCAAGATGAGTTTGCAAAAGCGATAAGGGTGTCAAGGCAAACTGTTAGTTCTATTGAAACCGGAAAATATAATCCGTCTTTAGAGTTAGCTTTTACCATTTCAGATTTTTTTGAAATGGCTATTGAAGAAATTTTTATCAATGAGAGGAGTGCTATAAAATGAAGAAAAATATGCTTATGTCGGGACTTCTGTATGTCCTTGTTGGTCTTGCATTTTTGCTATGTGGGATTTTTCTGGACACAAAATTAAATAGTTTGTTTTGGGGATTTGCAGGTGGTGGGATTGTGCCCGGTCTTTCCATGATTTACAAATATTTTTACTGGACACGCCCCCAAAACTCTACGAAGTATGCAGAAAAAATGGAAAAAGAAAAAATCAATCTGCATGATGAGCGCAAAGAAAAGTTTAGAAACCAATCAGGTCGATATGCTTATATATTAGGGCTAATAACTATTTGTATTTCCATTGTAGTTTTTTCTGTACTATCTTCTTTAGGAATTATGCAAAATACGAAGGTCTTGATTTTATATTTAGGTGCGTATGCTATTTTTCAGTATATTGCAGGAATACTTATATTTAGGTATCTAAATAAGAAATATTAAGTCAATATAATGCTCCCCTCTGTTAAAACACGGAATCAGAAAATTTTAGTTAAATCTCCTTCCGTGTTTGATCAGCAAGCTGCTTCCCCCGGTTCTTGAAGTGGGCGTCATTGGGGCATAATAACCGAAAGAGGATTGCCCCGTAGCAATCCTCTAGAAAAATAACCAAAAATCAAAAATACACCTGCAAGGACGAGCAAACTTGCAGCAATAATCGAAAAGCATAAAATGCGTTTTCCTAAGGCTGAACGTAGTATATGCCAATATTTTTGAACCAGCCAAACATTTGTAGCGAAGAACAGAACCCATAAAACATTTGTCTTGAAAGCATACATGACGTTTAGCAACAAGTAGCTGATTACAATAAAATTAACTGATTCTATAAATATGTCTAACACCTTGATTATTGACCTTGATTGTTTGTTGTCATTCAAAGTAAAACACCTCATAGTAAATTATACCATAGCCACCCGTCCAAAACAATGTCAGAGCGGCTCACCCGCGTATAAGGCAGCAGGGAAATTCACGCCCTGCCTTGTTTTTGCCTAAATATCATTTAACCCCTTGACAATACCCGTTCTGGAATCCCGGAGTATTCTCCCTTATCCGCAACCTACCGGGGGCGTTGCCAAATCCATTTTTGGTACGCATTAACCCCACAGGATAACTTCGGGCCAAGTTGGCCCGAAGTGGAAAGGAGTTTTTATGTATTAGCAACCGGAACAATCGCCGTGGGGTAAGGTTCAGCATTGCGAAATCCTGGCCCGGCTGATGGACAAGGGCCTTGTGAGGGCAGAGGAAATAAAGAAGCGGCTGTATCATTACTTCCCCGCTGTTTCCAGGAAGGAGTCTGCTGCGGACAAGACAGGCAATGTGATGAACAAATACTATGGTTCCGTGTCCGATATGGTTGCCGGTATTGTCCAGAGCGAACACCTTTCTGATGGCGAGCTGGACGATCTGGAGGAGAGGATCCGGGAGCTTCGAAAAAAGTAGAGGACATTGATGCCTTGTGTGATACTGTATGTGAAATGGATGCGGGAAATCGGACCCGCATACAATAGGACTTGTCAGCATAAGATGAAATGAGATAAGGAAAAAAGAATCCCCGAAAATGGGCAATACAAAGGATAACCAATAAAAGGCAATAAGAGGAGGAAAGAATATGAAAAGAGGAAAGCAGGCGCTTGCCTGGGTACTTTCCCTATGCCTGGTTTGTGTGTTGTCATCGTCGTGTACAGGGAAGCAGGCCTCGCAGCCAAAACCTGCCGGCACTTCATCCGTTTCTGATTCGAAACAGGGCAATGCGGATGCATCAAAGGAGGATGATGGGAAATCTGAAAAGCCAGTCAAAATATCCATGTATTATTCGGACAATGCGACTTTGCCTTTCAAGGAAGACTGGCTTACCGTTCAAACCATTGAAGAAAAGTACAACGTGGATATCAAATGGGAGATTATTCCGATCGCGGATTACACCACCAAGGTTTCCCTGGCTTTGAACACAGGAACCAACGCACCGGATGTAATCCTGTATTCCAGCACCACCGGAGAAAATGCGTCGCTGGCACTGAACGGCGCCATTGTACCCATCAGCGACCATTCCGGGTGGACACCGAATTTCAATGAAGCTGTGAAGAAGTTTGGCCTGCAGGAAGATGTGGATATGTTGAACCTGAAGGATGGCAAACGTTATTATCTGCCGTCCCTGTATGACCTTTCGTTTTATGACGGCGGTCTGATCCTGCGGGACGACTATCTGGCAAAAAAAAGTTTGCAGGATCCGGTAACCTATGAGGATCTGTATGAAATCCTGAAATCCTATAAGCAGGACAATCCATCCTCCTATCCGCTGACCATTCTTTCCGGTCCCCGGGTGCTGTATCGCATGACCATGCCCGCCTGGGGCATCAGCCTGCATAAGAATTCCTCATCCGGAAGCAATGTGCTGAGCTGGGACTATGGCAGGAAGGAATATTTCGCAGGTGCGGTCAGCGAAGAGTATCGGGAGTACATGCAATTCTTTGCAAAGTTGTACAAAGAGGGGCTCCTGGATCCGGAAATGGCGGATCCCATCGATGCCGACAAGTGGAACCAGAAGCTGGCCACAGGCACTTCCATGGCGACATATGCCTATTATGACCAGATCGGCGGCGTGGAGGCAGCCAGCGAAATCAATGGCTTTTCCCTGAACATGTATCCTGCCCTGGAAGGCCCTGCCGGTGCCCATCATCAGCCAAAGAGCAGAACCGGGACAGGTATCCTGTTTCCGTCCGCCACGGCAAAGCGTGATGATTTTGAACGTGTGGTGCGGACCGTGGACGCCATGTTCTTTTCGGAAGAGGCTGCAAAGATCTGGTGCATCGGGGTGGAAGGGAAAACATACACCATGAATGGCGAGGAGATTGTTTATCCGGAGGAGATCACCTCGGCAAAGGACGGTGTGTATAAATACATGCAGATTCAGTATGGTGCCGGCAGCGATGTGACGCAGAAAGTCTGGATCAACAAGCGGGAGATGAGCAAATACGACGACAATTACCGCACCATCAACGAAAAAGTTAACCAAATGAAAGATGTCATTCAGTATGTTCCGCCCACACCGCTGTTTGACGATCTGAGCGCGGAAGAGGCTGCCAGCCTGCAGACGCCGCTGGCAGATGCCTTTGAACGCTGGAACGATGCGTTTCTCACCGGCGCAAAGAGCATCGAAGGAGACTGGGATGCCTATGTTGCCGAGATGGAGGCATTGAAGATCAGGGAATTCTGCAGGATGTACAATGACAACATGTAAATAAGGTTGGGGAAGATTCAGGATTGGGAAAGGAGGAGCGGAATATGCACAAGAAGGAAACCTTCCGTGCGCATTTTCATAAATACTGGTCTCTTTATGCAATGATGATCCTTCCCATGGCGTATTTTATTTTGTTTAAATATCTGCCCATGTTTGGAAACATTTTGGCATTCCGCCGATATCGGCCCGGTATGGGTGCCTTTGGCACCGGCTGGGTGGGATCTCACTATTTCCAGCGTTTTTTTCGGGATCCCGCTTTCTGGGGGGCCCTTCAAAATACGCTCCTGCTTTCCGTCTGCAATCTGGTCATCAATTTTCCTCTCCCCATTTTGTTTGCCCTTTTGCTGAATGAGTTGCCTGGGGGCAAGTTCAAAAAGACGGTGCAGACCGTCAGCTATATGCCGAGATTTATTTCCACGGTTGTGGTGATTGCCATACTGCATGAGATTCTGTCCCCTTCCGGCGGCTTACTGAACCGGTTTCTGGGAAGTGCGTTTGGATGGAAGCCCATCTATTTCGTCAATGAGCCGAAATATTTCCGGGCCATCTATGTGCTGACAGACAGCTGGCAATTTACCGGCTGGACGGCCATTATTTATCTGGCCGCCATTACGAATATCAACAGCGACCTGTATGAAGCCGCCGAGATGGACGGCGCCACCCGGTTTCAGAAAATGCGGCATGTAACGATTCCTTCCATCATGCCCACCATCATGGTGATGCTGATTCTGCAGATCGGGCACATGCTCACTCTGGGCTTTGAAAAGGTTCTGCTGCTTTATACGCCGGCCAATTCCAATGTCAGCGACATTCTGGACACTTTGGTCTATCGGACCGGGCTGATGAATCAGAACTACTCCTATGCGGCAGCCATCGGGCTTTTTTCCGGGCTGATCGGCCTGATCCTGGTCAGCGGCGCCAATGCGGTCAGCCGGAAGGCCACCGGCGAATCCATATACTGAGGAGGGCAGGAATATGCAGATGGCAGGGGAGGAAAGGGATATGCGGAAGTCAGGCAGAATATCGGGGACCGGGAACCGGAAGCGGCGCACATGGTTTGATGCAGTGATTTATCTCGTCATGATACTGACACTGTTGATCTGTATTCTGCCGTTTATGTATATGCTGGCGCTTTCCTTTTCCAGTCCCAGGGCTATCATGAATTTTCGGGTCTCGTTCTGGCCGGTAGGATTCCAAACAGAGTCCTACCGACAGATTTTCCATTATCCGCAGTTTTTTCATGCCTATGGGAATACTTTTCTTTATACCCTGGCAGGGACAGGCATTGCTCTGGCCATGACCATCCTGTTTGCCTATCCCCTTTCCAAAACCTTTCTGCGCGGCAACAAAATCTTCATGAAAATTGTTGTCTTCTCCATGTTTTTCAATGGCGGGCTGATCCCGACCTATTTAATCATTTCCAACCTGTATCTGACGGGTACGCGCTGGGCCATGCTGCTGCCGTTTGCCATCAGTCCCTTTAATCTAATTATCCTGATCAATTTTTTCAAGGGAACTCCAGCAGAAATTGAAGATGCCGCCAGGATCGACGGCCTGGGATATTTCGGTATCCTATGCCGGATTGTTCTGCCGCTGTCCACATCCGCACTGGCTACCATCGGCCTGTATTATGCTGTATTTTTCTGGAACGACTGGTTTAACAGCCTGATTTATCTGAACAGTGAGCAATACCCGGTCATGCTGTTTCTGCGCAATATCGTACAGGGCACAACCATGGTGGCGGACGGGGCAGGTTCCGCTGACCGCAGCAGCCTGGGCATTTCCGTAAAATCCGCTGTTATCATTGTTTCCACATTGCCCATCATCCTGTTGTATCCCATGCTGCAGCGCTTTTTCATTGCGGGATTGACCGTAGGGTCGCTGAAAGGGTAGGCACCCGGTGAAAGTTCCATTCCCGAATCCCTTTCTTTTTGCCGCAATCTAAGGTAGAATAAAGAAAACTGATATTTGGAAAATTGTACAGATTCTTTATTGGGATTGGGGGAGAGGGATTGATAACGGATGGTATCGGGAAAATCATTCACAAGAAAACCCGTATCGGAGTGGGAGTCATGTCCGGCACCTCGCTGGATGGCATCGATGTTGCATTTTGCAGCATAACCGGCAGCGGCACGGAAACCTGCGTGAAGCTGCTGCATTTTGAGACCATACCCTATACCCCGGACTTCCGGGCCCGGCTTTTTTTCGTATGCGATGCGGAAAAGGGGAGAGTGGACGAAGTCTGCCTCCTGAATAAACAGCTGGGTGTGGAGATCGGAAAGGCGATTGTCCAGGTAGCCGGACGGGCCGGGATTTCCATGAATGAAGTGGACTTTGTCTCCTCCCATGGTCAGACGGTCCGGCATATCCCGGCGGCAGGCGCAACGCTTCAGATTGGTGAGCTTGCGGATATTGCCGCCATTACGGATACGGTGACTGTCGGAGACTTCCGTCCTTCGGATATGGCCTATGGAGGGCAGGGCGCTCCTCTGGTTCCTTATGTGGATTATCTTTTGTACCGGAGCAACACGGTTTCCAGAATTCTGATCAATATCGGAGGAATTGCGAACCTGACCGCATTGAAGAAGAATGCAGGGGAGCAGGATGTGGCAGCTTTTGATACTGGCCCCGGCAATGTGCTGATGGATCATCTTGTCCGGCTGCATACCGGCGGTGCCCGGACATATGACCGGGATGGAGTTCTGGCTTCCCGGGGACAGAGAAGCGATACATTCCTGGCAGACATGATCAAAAAAGATCCCTTTCCTTCCCGGACACCGCCCAAAAGCACCGGACGCGAGCATTACACCTCTGCCTTTGCGGAGCGTCTGCTGGAACGTGGTCAGGACATGGGACTGTCCTTTGAGGATATTCTTACAACCGTAACGGACTATACCGCTCTGGTTCTTGCCTCGGCAGTGAAGCGGTTTGTTTCGTTTCAGCCGGATGAGATTTATGTCAGCGGAGGCGGGTATCAGAACCGGTACCTGCGGGATCGGCTGGAAAAGCGATTTTCCCATGCGGTTCTTTCCATGGAGGCATTGGGGGTTTCAGGAGACGCCAGGGAAGCGGTGGCTTTTGCGGTATTGGGGAATGAGATGCTGTCCGGAAATACAAATAATATTCCGGCTGCCACAGGGGCTTCCCGCCCCGTGGTGATGGGAAAGCTGGCCATGCCGTCCGGAACGTTTCCCTTACAGTAAGTGGGAAAAAGGAGATGGCATATGAAAAAGCTCCTGTGTCTGATTCGTCGATGCATGCCGGGATATAGACGGGAACGGTTACTTTTCGTTTTGCTCACAACGATCGTCGCCATAAGCGAGATGTTGACTCTCAGCATGACCGGGTCCATCAGTGAAGCAGCGAAATCCATCGATTTGCCGGCATCTGAGGGGGAAACATGGAAGAGAGCATCCTGATTCCAAAAATGTTATAAAATGTAGTTTTCCTTTTCCTGTCTCATGGAATGTGTTATATTATATAGTGTGACTGTTATATTGATATAGCACGGGACAAGGAGGGGGAACAAATGACGGACATTCAGGAATTGGGCAATGGCAATTATGAGGCGCAGGATGATTTGGGAATTCATGAGATACAGCAGCAGGATATGGAACGCAGCAAGCCGCATCCATACGAAGAAAAAGAGGAGAGTGATGCGAATCATCGGGATATCATAAAAGATCCTGCTGATCCAAATGAAGGAATAAATGAAGCCGAAAAGAATACAAACATATCCCACTACAGGGCTCCAACCAGAAATGTGGTTACGGGAATGGCTTATTTGCTTGGCGTAAAAGATGATATGATGAGTACGGTATATAAACCGGATTGCCCGGATCTGCTGGAATCCCTGCAAAGGAATGGGGAAGCCAAAACCATACGGCTGCTGAGTATGATCCGGACATCCATGCTGCGGAATTATAAGCAAATCGATATGAATCTCAGAATGAATCTGATCAATATTGAATCCATGCCGGAATATATCAATCCAGAGGATGTACAGTGGCTGCGGGCAAACGGGATTGAAATCTATCAGGCAAATTCTTCTGTCAATCAATATCTTCCTGTTTTGAATAAGCTGATATATGACCGGATCGATCATTGCAGAAATCTGTTTCCGGATTGGGTGGAGTGGAAGTTCCTGCGTGCGCTGTTTCTCATGCCAGGTTGTTATGCCAGTACATCCAGAGTGAAGACCAGTGAGCGGATTGCCCTGAAAACACCTCTGGATCGGGCAAAAATTAAATATTGGAACAACTCCATATTCTATCCGTTTCAGGTGTATATCGACTGGCCGGCGGGTCAGATGGAGGACAATGGAAACATCCTGTATAACGACCAGAAGTTTCTGACCTTATTATATGGCACACGAAATATTGAATTTTCGGAGCGGGGGTATGTACAGGATGCCGCTCCGGAAACAAAAAACAATATATATGGATTTATCGGCAACAGCCGGAAAGTTGTCCTGATTGTGGACTGTGAAAACTCGGATGTGTATAAACTATATGCCACACTTCACAACCTGAACGAAGAATATATCCGTAAAATTACAAAGATTATACTATATGATGATTCCCATACGACACCTGCCTGGAATATGCTTTCAAAATATGTTTCCGTACCGGTGGAGCATGTTTATGTCGCCCGCGTCGCGGAAAGAAAAAGTCTGGTGGATATCCGGATGACAGCCGGTTCCTGTCAGGAGTATTATGAAAATGGGGTGGATTCGTTTATTCTGGCGACTTCCGATTCGGATTGCTGGGGAATTGTGTCTTCCCTGCCCGACGCGGATTTCCTTGTTTTGATTGAATACAGCAAATGCGGACAGGCCATCCGGGATGCCATGTCGGAACGTCAGATTTACTACTGCGCTCTGGATGATTTCAGCAAGGGGAATATTGACCGGTTTAAGTCTGCTGTTTTTCAGTCCCGGCTTCAGGAGAGAATTGACCGGTTCAATTCCCAGGGTATCTGGAGAGATTTTGATCCGGATGCTCTGGTGGAAGATATTTTTGCAGAATGTCGTTTTTCGGGGACGGAAAAGCAAATTGCAAGGAATAAGGGGATTTATTACAACCGATATCTGAAAAACGGGCTGCGATTGGTGATCACGACAGATAAAAAGAAGAATCGGCGGTTTATCCTCGCACTGAACGAATCCTGATTCGGATATCGGGCGGGGAAAGGAAAGAAGGAAACCGGCGTCAGTGGAGCGGATCCCGGGCGCCGGCTTTTTATCTGTCTGCATCAAAAAAGCGCAGGAAGGCGGGCAATAATGCGTGAAATGTAAAGGAAAGCAACTCCCGGACAAAATAACAAATAGACAAAACCTTACGAAAGCCATATGATTTTTTTAGTAAGGTATCAATAGCCTGTCTGTTCATCCGTAAGGGAATAAAGTGGAAAGTGGTTCACGTTGGGGGATCCATGTCTGCTTTCCATACCATATGGTCAGGCTGTTTGGAAACGAAAAATGAGGAGGGCTTATTAAATGAAATGGTTGAAGCGGATTTTGTCCGTGACGTTGGCGATGGTGCTGACAGTCGGGATATTGGCTGGCTGCAGCGGGGAAAAGAAAGGGGCTGACAACGGAAAAAATGGGCAGGAGGTCGCGTCAGATGATGCATCCGGGAACAAGGGAAAGGATAAGGAAGGCAGCAAGAAAAAGTCCGTGCCGGATTATTTGAACAAATCCGGATTCCCCATTGCAAAGGAGCCGATTACTTTAACGGCAATGGTTTCCCAGCATGTTTCGCAGCCGGCTTGGAAAGAGATGCTGTGCTGGCAGGAATATGAGAAAATGACCGGGATCAAGATGGAATGGCAGGAAGTTTCCTCAGAGCTGACGGAAAAAAGGAATCTTGTACTGACATCCGGAAAATACCCGGATTTGTTTTATCGGGCCAGTGTACCGGATACTGAGCTCCTGAAATACGGGTCTCAGGGCGTTTTTATTTCATTGAATGACCTGATCGAACAATATGCTCCCAATTACAAGAAAATGATGGAGGATAATCCGGCTGCCGAAAAAGCAGCCTATGCGGTGGACGGAAACGCATACAGCTTTGTGCAGTATACGGACTCCGACCCGGTTCAGATCAACCCGAAACTGTTTCTGAACAAGGAATGGCTGGCAAAGGTCGGAAAAGAAATGCCGACGACCACAGAGGAACTGTATGACGTCCTGAAGGCATTCAAGGAAGGCGATCCCAACGGGAATGGCAAGGCAGATGAGATTCCATGGTCTGCAAACAGCCTGGATCTGATCCTGAATTCCCTGTATGGTGCTTTTGGATTGCGAAACCGGGGCACCGATCACGGATATGTAGATATGAATGAAGAAACCGGAGAATTGAGATTCATCCCGGTTCAGCCGGAATACAAGGAAATGCTTCAATATCTGAACAAGCTTTATAAAGAAGGCCTGATTGATCAGGAAATCTTCACTATGGATGTGCCGCAGCTGGTGGCAAAAGGAGATCAAAATCAGGTTGGCGCGTTTTCCTTTACCAATACGGAGCAGATCGGACATACCGGAGAAAAGAGTTTTGAAGGACTGCATGAAGCTCTGGAAGGACCACATGGAGACAAGCTGTGGGCAAAAAGAGGCAGCGTAGGGGCCAGAGGAGCTTTCGTCATCACGGATAAATGCAAGTATCCGGAGGCAGCGGTAAGATGGATCGATTATTTCTACAGCGAAGAGGGAGGAAAGCTGCCGTTTCTGGGAGTGGAAGGAAAATCCTATGAAAAAAAGCCGGATGGATCCTATGAATTTCTGGATGAGATTGTAAACGATATTCCGGAAGGATCTTCCTTTGATCAGGTGATTTCAAAATATGTTACCTATACCGGCGGCGGCATTCCTGCCCTGCAGAGAACAGAATACTTCAAAGGCGGGGAAACTCATCCGGTGGCGCTGAAAGCTGCTGAAGACATGGCTCCCTATACCCCCAAGGAAATGTGGAACAAATTCAACTATACCCTGGAGGAAATCGATCGAAAGGCAGCATTGGAAAGTGATATCAATGGATATATCAGCCAAATGTATCCGCAGTTTATCCAGGGAAAAGTATCCTTTAAGAAATGGGACAGCTATGTGGATCAGATCAAAAAAATGGGACTGGATGAATACATGGATATCTACACCAAAGGATATAAACGTTATTCCAGGTGAGTTTGGACAGAAGCGGAATACAGCCGGGCCATCATCGGCTGTATTCTCATCCTTCTGGTTTTACGATGCGGAAAAGAAACTGATAAATAATTACGGAGGGTGAGAGATGCTGCAGACGCCGATGAAGAAACAGAAAAAAAACAAGCTCGGAACGAAGAACCGTATCATTCCCGGAACGGTGTCAAAGAATTGGGATTTGTATTTATTGTCTCTTCCGGTAGTGATATACTTCCTTATTTTTCATTACTGGCCCATGTATGGGGTACAGATTGCTTTCAAGGACTTTTTTGCCACCAAAGGGATCTGGGGAAGTCCGTTTGTGGGCCTGAAACATTTTAACCGGTTTTTCAACAGTTATCATTTTGAATCTTTAATTAAGAATACCCTGGGCATCAGTATTTATTCCCTTTTGATAGGATTTCCCTTTCCGATTTTTTTGGCTCTGATGATGAACGAAGTGCAGAACAAGTCATTCAAGAAGACGGTACAAACCGTTACGTATGCCCCTCATTTTCTGTCTACGGTGGTACTGGTGGGGATGATGACCTCCATGCTGTCTCCCAAAACAGGGATTATAAACAAATTTTTGAATCAACTGGGCATTTCTTCTGTCTATTTTATGGGAGAGCCTTCCTGGTTTCGCAGTCTTTATGTCTGGTCCGGTGTATGGCAGAATGTGGGCTGGGACTCTGTTATTTATATGGCGGCATTGTCAGGAGTTGACCCAAGTTTATATGAAGCTGCAATTGTAGACGGCGCTTCAAAGTGGCAGCGGATCTGGCATATTACCATTCCCGGAATCCTTCCTACGGCAATTGTACTGCTGATTATGAATACCGGAAAAGTAATGAGTGTCGGATATGAAAAGGTGTTTCTGATGCAAAATGGATTGAACCTCACTGTTTCGGAAGTTATTTCCACTTATGTTTATAAAGCCGGGCTGATACAAGCGCAGTACAGTTTTTCCACAGCAGTGAACTTGTTCAATTCCATTATCAATTTAATCTTATTGGTTGCGGTCAACAGGATATCCAAGAAGACAACAGAAACCAGTTTGTGGTAAGGAGGGACAGAAATGAAAACCAGTGTGAGGGAAAGCAGGAGCGATATTATATTCAATGTTATCAATGGTTTGCTTCTAATGGTTATCCTGGTGATTGCCCTGTATCCTTTAGTTTATGTTGTAAGCGCATCGTTCAGTGATACCATGGCTGTCATGAAAGGGGAGGTTGTCCTGCTGCCGAAATCCCCTTCCCTGAGTGCGTACAAGGCAGTGTTTGCCAATGAGGATATTATGACGGGATATAAGAACACCATACTCTATACGGTGGTCGGTACCGTGATCAACCTGATCATGACCATTGCGGGGGCCTACCCCATTTCCAGGAAGGATTTCCGCGGGAGAAAGGCCCTGACTTTGTTTTATACCTTCACCATGTTTTTTGGCGGAGGATTGATACCAACCTATCTGGTAAACAGCCAGCTGGGCCTGGTCAATAATTTCTGGGTCATGATTTTACCGGGGGCAGTCAGCGTATGGAATATGTTTATTATGAGGACTTTTTTTCAGAACAGTATACCGGTGGAACTGCAGGAGGCTGCGTTTATTGACGGCTGTTCCAACATTGGCATTCTGCTCCGGATTGTGCTTCCCCTTTCCGCTCCGGTGATTGCGGTCATGGTGATGTATTACGGAGTCGGACATTGGAATGCCTATTTCAATGCGATGATTTATTTTCAGGACAGGGGAAAATTCCCCCTGCAGCTGATACTGAGGGAAATTCTGATTAAGAGCGATATGAATGACATGACGGGAGAAGGGGCATCTCTGGTGGATCAGCAAATGCTGTCCGAGGGAATCAAATACGCCGTAATCGTGGTGGCCAGTGTCCCTGTGCTGCTGTTGTATCCCTTTTTACAGAAGTATTTTGTAAAAGGCGTCATGGTGGGGGCCATAAAAGGATAAAAATCCCAAAAAGCTGGACGGGAGCCCTCCATTACGGTACACTATAGACAGTCCATATGGATTCGATAGGAGACGGCGATGGATTTTGGAGGCAGGGGTGGTCAGAATGGGGGATGTAAAAGGCAGCAAACATTCCAGGAGATACTTTTCTTATTTTTATAAGTATTTCCTGTCCTATGTTTTGTTCCTGATATTGGTTCTGTCCATTTTGGGCGCAGCAGTGCAGCGAAACTTCAAATTGACGATGCAAAGGGAAGTAAGGCGATCCAACCGTACTTCCGTGGTTCAGATCCGGGATCTGATGGATACCAGACTGCAGGAAATGGAACGCATTGCGCTGAATATCAGTTACAACGATAATCTCAGGCACTATAAAATCAGCGACGACAATTATGAGTCGAAGCAGGCAGTCAAAGAACTGAAGAAGTATAAATCCAGCAGCGGATTCATTTACGACATTGCCATGTATTACAATTATGGCACTTCGGAATCCTCTTCGGGAAATCGGATCTATACGTCTACGGCAAGCGCTGCTCCGGAGACGTTTTTCAATATCCTCTATCATTACGAGGACAGGGGCGTGGATGATTTTCTGGACATGGTGAAGTCCCTGGATACTCCGAAAATGTATTCCGCCCGTCCCGTCTGGATCAATCGCTCCTATAAAAATGAGCTGGCGGCTTATGTCTATCCTTTGCCGGTCAATGCCGTCCGGCCCTATCTGGACGTTGTCTTTTTCATTGAGAATAATACGCTCTCAGATATGCTCAAAAATGCTTTGGGAGAGTACAGCGGATATGTGTATGTCCTGGACCGGCAGGGAAATCCTGTTTTTTGCCATACAGAGGAACAGCCGGCACTGGACCGGAAGATCATTATGGAACAAATGAAGGATATTCTGGCCAAACAGAATGTAGATGATATGGAACTGGATGGAAGCAGCTATTCCGCAGCAGGAATTACTTCCGAATAC
Organism: Eubacteriales bacterium mix99; assembly: GCA_038396605.1. Classification (NCBI taxonomy): domain Bacteria; kingdom Bacillati; phylum Bacillota; class Clostridia; order Eubacteriales; species Eubacteriales bacterium mix99. The sequence goes on along the minus strand of CP121690.1, from coordinate 3,106,231 downwards.
AACGGCTGGTCCTATGTTGTGCTGCGAAAAACCGATCAGCTGATACATGATGTAAATGCCGGCAAAAGGGTATTCCAATATGTGACGGCTTTTGTTCTGCTGTCCGGCCTGATTATCGCTTATTTTCTGGCTCATGGGCAGTATAAACCGGTACGGAAATTAATGGATGTCATACCGAACCAGGAAAATAAATACGCGAAGCAGTCTTACTCCAACGAATTTGAATATATGACGAAAACCATTATGGGGGTCTCCACGGAAAACAGAAATCTTTCGACGCAGTTGAGGAGTAAAACGGCATTGATTCGGGATCAATTCATAATGAAGCTGTTGAACGGGAAAAGGACGGATTCCAGAGAACAGGACAGCATGCAGGAAATGTACGGGGTTTCCTTTGATTATCCCTATTTTCTGGTTCTGGAATTTCTGCCGGATGAGAACAGCCGGACAGGCGATGATAAGTTGGAAGAAGAAAATCACAGGGAGATCCGGGATCTGGCGAATTTCAACCTGAAAAACGTCGCAGAGGAATTGTCGGAGGAAATCGGCCGTGGGTTCGGCGTTGAAACGGTGGACGGCAGAGGTGTGATGCTGCTGCTGAATCTGAAAAATGGATATGCCATGGATCGGTATATCAGTGATCTTGCCTTTCGGGTCAAAGATTTTTTTCTGAAGTATTTTGGATTTACCCTGACAGTAGGGGTAGGAAATATTTATGACAGCATGGATCGGATTCATGAATCCTGTCTGGAAGCCAACCGGGCGGTTTATTATCGGTTGATCAAAGGATATGGGAATGTTATTTTTTATGAAAATATAAGGGAAAAGCAAAAGGAAAAGTATCAGTATCCCACCATACTGGAGCAAAAACTGGTGATTGCCATAAAAGGAGGGAAAAGCGGGGAAGCGAAAACGATTCTGCTGGAAATCCGGGAGCATATCCTGAATCATTCCTCCTCCATTGAAGCGGTTCAATGTATCTGTTTTGGAATCATCAATACGATTATGAAGGTAGTGGATGATTTGAACCTGGATGCCGTCCTGTTTTCTGCGAAGGAAGAAGAGGATATTTTTTACCGGCCGTTTGATACTGTGGATGGTCTGATGGATCGCATGATCGGCTTCTGCAGTACAATCTGCAGTTATATTCAGCAGCAAAAGGAAAGTAAAAACTTTGAGCTGCAGAAGCAGATCATGGATATGGTTACCAGAGAATATCGGGACAGTGCCCTGTCGCTGGATACCATTGCCTGCAGATTCCATATGTCTCCTTCCTATATCAGCCGGTATTTCAAGGATCAGACCGGGTATTCCCTGATGCATTATGTGGATCGGCTTCGGATGACGGAAGTGAAAAGATTGTTGAAGGAAACAAACGATCCGCTGGCGGATATCATCCGTCAGGTGGGATACGTAGACAAGTCCAGCTTCTACAGGAAGTTCAAAAAGAAGGAAGGCGTGACTCCCGCGCAATACCGCAGCATTATTCAAAAGGGACAAACCGGGGTAAATATCATATAGGTATCCGGAGGTACTCCAATATTCTCTTCCAACGGCGTTTTAAGGAAGGTGGAAGGGGGTATATTAAAGAAGGAAACAAAAGAAAGGGGAGTTGTTAAATTGCCAAGTTTTGCAAACCCGTTTACTGCAAATGTGGAACGAAAAATGTCAAAAGAAGAATTGATTCAGGCGGTTCGGTTGGATATCGGCGGCGAGCTGGAGGCAATCTATCTGTATGATGCGCATGTCCAGGCTACGGATGATCCTGCCGCAAAGGCAGTACTGAGCGATATCCGGGATGAAGAAAGAGCACATGTCGGAGAGCTGATGACTCTGATGCGTATCCTGGATCCCGGGGAAGCGGATCTTTTCCTGGATGGTCAGAAGGAAGTCCAGGAGATGATGGAAGAGCTCAATGGCGGAACCGCCGATCCGTCGGCCGGCAGCTCGGAAGCGGCTGACTCGGAGAAACCTTCGCTAACAGTGGGAAGTCTGAAGGATCAGAAATAGGAGGTGTAGTGATATGGATACGGATTTTTTACTGAGGGGTGATGCCCCGTTTGCCTCAGATCTATGGGAGAAAATCGACCAACAGGTTGTCGGGGTTGCCAGGGATCAGCTGGTCGGCAGAAGATTTCTTCCCATATACGGCCCGCTGGGTGCCGGCATCCAGGGGATTCATCTGGACAAGCTGGACTTTAACGAAGAGACCTGTGCCGATCTGCTCGGGGATCAGGAACCGGTCCTGGCAAAGGCTCAGGATCGGACTCTGGCTGCGATTCCCATGCTTTACAAGGATTTCCTGATATCCTGGAGGGATGTGGAAACCGAAAAACAGACCGGAGTACCTGTGGATTTGAGCGCAGCCGCCGCCGCGGCAAATGCACTGTCCAAAAAGGAAGATGACATGATTTTCAACGGCTGTCCGGAGTTTGGCTGCCCGGGGCTGCTGAATGCGGAGGAGCGGCAGATGGTTTCCAGGAGTAACTGGTCGGAAGGAGACAATCCGTTCCTGGATGTGGCAGCGGGAGTGGAGAAACTGACTTCCGAGGGCATCTTTGAGCCATATGCCCTGATCGCCGGAACGGATCTTTATCTGCAGATGCAGAGGCTCCAGCAAGGTACCGGCGTTCTGCTGATTGACCGGATCCGGGAACTGGTCGGCGGTAAAGTGTATCAATCTCCTGTGATCGGGAAAGGCAAGGCGGTGTTGGTTGCCTGCTCTCCTCATTATATGGATCTGGCCATCGGACAGGATATCATCACCGGCTATATCGGACCGGAGAAGATGAATCATACCTTCCGTGTTTTTGAGACGGCTCTGTTCCGTTTGAAAAGAGACAAGGCAGTGGTGACTTTTGAATAAGTCCGTCACAGGATCTCTTGAAAATCCCTTGAAATAAGATGGCCAAAAAATTCATAAAAGGCTCGCAGATACACCTGCAGCGGTTGTATCTGCGAGCCTTTTCTGTTTTGATTCCTTTTTAACAAATTCTTAGACTTTTTAAGATCATCTTATAACTTTTTCCAGCAGATTGATGATATAATTGTGGCAAGGAAAAGGATTACAAAATGACAGATGATTTGAATGATTTATCTGGACTGGATGGATTTCGGTCCATATCGCAGCTGTCCGGGGAGGCAGCAGCAGAATGGAGGAGAGAATTTGAGAAGGAAGGATGCTATGAAAGCGGCCTGGATCGCGGTCATCTTCTGGCTGATGATCGGATCCCTGTTTTTCCTGCCTGCTGTTTGCCTGGCAAAGGGCACGGATATGACGCCGAAAAAGGATACGGCAGCGGGGAATTCCGCAGGGAACGGGGGTCCGGTCATGAAGGCAGAGGTGGGATTTGATGGAACGTATCGGATAGGCTGCTGGACGCCGGTTCGGATTTTTCTGGAAAATTCAGGGGCCGATCTGGAAGGCACCCTGGAAGTGCCGATCACCGGGGAATCCGGCAAAAAAACAGCTTACGGGGTTCCCGTTCGCCTGCCCCATGCCTCTTCCCAGGAATATACGATTTATGTAAAGATGCAAAAATTGAACCGCTCCCTGGATATTCGCCTGATGGACGACAAGGAGAAAGTTGTGAAAGAGGGAAAGGCGGAGAAGCTGAACCCGGTATCCGCAGATCACTATTTTCTCGGGCTGGTGACCGGGGATGAGCCTTCCCTGGGATATTGGAAGGAAAGGTCGGAAGGGGATTTGCTGCTGGCCAATTATCAGCCGGTTTCCCTGACTGCGGAAAACTTTCCGGATCATCGGGAAGTTTTGGACAGCTTCTCCATCCTGATTCTGAATCAGGTGAATACCGGTTCCTTTCGGCCGGAGCAGATCCGTGCCCTGAATGCCTGGATTCAGAGCGGAGGAATTCTCATTATCGGGACGGGTGGAAACGGCAGCCGCACCCTGGCTGGTCTGACGGAGGAGATTGTTCCGGCGGCAGCCGGAGACGTGACGGAGCAGGATGCCGCGGCGGAACTGGAGAAGGTATCCGGTAAACCCATCCGCGGATCGTCTGCCCTGGATGTGATGGATGTACGGATCGAAGGCGGTACGGTGGCAGTAAGCCGGAATGCCGGATCTGACTCCGCCCCGGAGGATGCCGATCAGGCCGGAGGTCTGGTATGGATGCACCGGAAGGGCTCCGGGGTCATGTATACCGCAGCGTTTGATCTGGGGACCGAGCCTGTTCTCAGCTGGGCCGGGAATAAAATATTCTGGGAAAAACTTCTGGAACGCAGCCTTCCGGAGCAATCCATCCAATTGTTGCAGGATCCGAATCAAAGCATTGGGGAAGGAAGCGGAATGGAGGAGATCCTGGGGAATATCGAAGCAATGCATCTGCCCTCCGTCACTTCGGTTCTGCCAATATTTCTGTTGTATCTGGTCCTGATCGGGCCCGTCAACTATATGATTCTGAAAAGGGCAGACAGGCGGGAGTGGTCCTGGTTTACCATACCGGTACTGTCCGTGGTTTTTGCCCTGGCGATTTACGGGCTGGGGTACCGCTCCAAGGGCGGCGAGTTGATTCTGAACACCATTTCCGTCGTGGAATTGAATGACGATTCAGGAGGCGGGGATCGGACCGACTATATGGGAGTGTTCCTTCCCCGGCGGGGGGACTATCGGGTTGATGTGGACCGGGAAGTCTTTCTTTCCGCAAACGGGGGGGAAAATGACGATTCGTTTCCCCATGCCGGGAATGCAGCCCCGGATGTTCACATGATCCAGGGGAAACCATCCCGTATTTTGTTCCGTAACAGCAGCGTATGGAACATGAAGACCTTCCGGGCAGATCCCCGCCGGGTGGATTATGGTTCTCTTCATGCCGATCTCCGCTATGAAGCGGGAAAGATTGTCGGAACCGTGCAAAACAATACGCTTTATCCGCTGGAGGATTTTGTCCTGTACAACGCTTCGTTCCATGGAAAGGCAGGCAACATTGCTTCCGGAGAAACAAAAAAAGTGGAGATCATGCTTCCCACAAAAGGCGTGGCGGCAGCTCCCGGGGATTATCAGTCCATGCTGGACAGTCTTTATCCGGAATGGTCAGGAGGAAGAAGGGCCAGCCGGAGAGACAGGAATCGATACCGTATTCTGCAGAACCTTTTTGCCGATGATGGCATGCAAAAATCTTCCCCGAAGCAAACAGGGGATTCCTGCCGCTTGCAATGCTTTGCCTTTTACGGAAAGGATCCGGACGAAGCCATCAAAATCAATGGACGGAAACCGGATGTTATCATGGGGGAAGGCGTCCTGCTGGGATCTGTGGGCTTTGAAGCGGAGCAGGACGGCCATGTGAGCCTTCCTCCGGGGATGCTGAACGGAAGATTGGAGCAGGAACAGTCCAGGGGTGCCGGCATATATGGAAATCCAACCGCTGTGAGCATTGACGATCCCCATGGGTATGCTGTTTTTTCCATGGACCTGTCCCGATACCGGGACCGGAAAGATCTGGAGGGCAAAATCGGTTTGGGCGTTCTCTCCGGCAGGAGCAGGGTCATGATATTTGATTTGTCGAAGAAGGATTACGTCAGGATGGAAGACGGAGTCCTTTCACTGGATGGGAGCAGCCTGAGCCGCTATGTGGATGAAAGCGGCATGGTTCGTTTGAAGGTTCAGCCTGTTACGGATGAACCTGTGGAGTTCACATTGCCGACGGTGACTCTGGAAGGAGGGCTGCAGGATGCTGAAAATTGAGAATCTGGTAAAGACATATGGCCGCTTTACGGCAGTGGATCATCTGAATCTGGAACTTACGCAGGGAAATATTTACGGATTCGTAGGCCCCAATGGTGCCGGTAAGACCACCACCATGCGGATTGCAGCCACACTGATGAAAGCAGATTCCGGTACGGTACGGGTGGATGGAATCAATGCAGCGGAGCATCCGGTGGAAGTACGAGGGAAACTGGGCTATATGCCGGACTTCTTCGGCGTTTATGATAATCTGAAGGTCAGTGAATATATGGATTTCTACGGAAGCTGCTACGGCCTTTCCCGGCAGGAGAGGATGATGCGGACGGGGGAACTGCTTGAACTGGTGGAACTTCAGAAGAAAAAGGAGAATTATGTGGATTCCCTTTCCCGGGGCATGAAGCAGAGACTTTGTCTGGCACGGAGCCTCATTCATAATCCCGGCCTGCTGATTTTGGATGAACCTGCCTCAGGGATGGATCCCCGGGCAAGAATTGAGATGAAAGGCATTCTGCGGACGCTGAAGGAAATGGGGAAAACCATTTTGATCAGTTCCCATATTCTGCCTGAGCTGTCGGAGCTGTGTACCCATATCGGAATTATTGAAAAGGGTAAAATGGTTTATTCCGGTGAAGTGGGGGATATCATGCGCAGGATCATCGGAAAGACATGGCTGAAAATAGAGGTGCTTTCCGATGTGGAAAAAGCGGTGCGGATTTTACGGGAGCAGCCTTCCACGGGAGAAATGCAGGTGGAGGGGCAGACCCTGGAGGTCGGTTTTTCCGGCAGGGAGGAAGATCTGGCGGAGCTGCTCCGTATTCTGATCGCAGGAGAGGTTTCCGTTGTATCCTATACCAGGGAGGAAGGCAGCCTGGAGGAAGTATTCATGGAGGTGACAAAAGGCTATGAAGATGACTCTGAAGTGGAATAATCCGGTGCTGTCCAGTGAGTTGAAAACCCGGATGAGAGGGTGGAAAACGGCTCTGGGGATCATTTCCTATCTGGGATCGCTCCTGCTCATTGGTTTCCTGTATTACCTTACCTTTGTACGGCAGTCCCTGATAGGGGATATTTCCGTCAACGCGCGTCAAAGCGTGGGGACATCCATCTATACCATGCTGGCGGTGGTGCAGTTTGTTCTGATTCTGCTGATTACACCTGCCCAGACAGCCGGCAGCATCAGCGGCGAAAGGGAAAAGCAGACACTGGATATGCTGCTTGCCACCCAGATGTCCCCGTTTCGGATTATTTTCGGGAAACTGCTGTCCTCCATGTCCTATATGATCCTTTTGATTTTTACCTCTCTTCCGTTGTTCAGCTTGGTCTTTCTGTTTGGAGGAGTGACGCCGGGGGATATGGCAAAGCTGTTTCTGTTTTATATCATTACCGTGTTTGCCATAGGCAGCATCGGGATTTTCTTTTCCGCCCTGTTGAAACGAACGGTTCTGTCGACGGTTCTGTCTTATCTTTCTATGTTTTTGCTGGGGCTGGTCAGCGTCATTCTGGGATTCTATCTGTTCGGCCGGCAGCAAACCGGGCCCAATCCGCCGCCGGCGTCCATTCCTTATGTCCTCTATGTGAACCCGGCAGTGGGTCTGGCAGATATCCTCCTGGGACAGCTCCATGGCGGGCTGCTTGCCTTATTTGGCTCGGGCAATGTCCGGGCAGTCCAGGGGCCGGATTTCTGGATGGGCAATTCCATTGTCATGCTGGTCACTGCCCTGTGTTTGCTGCTGATCAGTATGTATCTTATCAATCCCATCCGCCATTGTCCGGGAAAGCGGCATAACATAAAAAGCTGACTCGTGCGCAAGAAAATCTGCATTGATGCAAAGGATAAAATTTGCATTACACGGTTTTATCAAAATCTTTGACTGTTACAGTCATTTCCAAAGCCGGAAGACAGGGAATCTAAGGACTGTATTATGCCAGGGACAGTTGAGGAAGCAGGTATGTTCATGCCTGCTTTTTCTTTTGTAGTTTATAAGCTTGTTACCTTTCGCGTTGAATACCGGGAAGCAGCGGGTATTGACAGTCTACATACATAGTATTATTATAATAATAACAAGTTAATAGTAACATACTCATATTAACATAATGGTATTAAGAGAAGCGAGGTGTATTTTATGAAAAAGGATGAGCTGAGAAATGCCGATGGGCTGACGGAACAGGAATTTCTGGGTCAATACGATGTCCGTCTTTACAAAAGGCCATCGGTTTCCGTTGATATTCTGCTGTTTACCGTGGTGGACGGCCCGCAGCTGAACTACCGGAAGCTTCCGCAGAAGGAGCTGAAAGTTCTGATGGTCCGGCGCGGGAACCATCCGTATATTGGCAAATGGGCGCTGCCGGGAGGATTCATGTCCGTGGAGGAGAGTCTGGATCAGGCTGCCTACCGCGAGCTGAAAGAAGAAGTGAATGTCAGTGACATTTACATGGAGCAGCTCTATACCTGGGGGGATGTTGGGCGGGACCCGCGTACCCGGGTCATCAGCTGTTCCTATATGTCCCTGGCAGACAGCTCCCGGATGGAAATAAAAGCCGGCGGAGGTGCCTGGGACGCGCAGTGGTTCACGTTAAGCCATGAAACGGAAGAGGAGAGGAAAACAACGATTCCCGGCGGATATCTTTTTGAAAACCGGGTAAGGGTAACGCTTTCCGGCAAGGAAGATACCCTTTATGGAGTAATCGGTACGAAGAAGCGGGTGGTGGGAAGATCCAAAACCGTGAAGCGCCGTATTCTTAAGAATGAAGGAATCGCCTTTGACCATGCCTTTGTCGTTCAATACGGCATTGAACGATTGCGTAATAAAATTGAGTATACGGACATTGCATTCAATCTCATGCCCACGTATTTTACCCTGACGGAGCTGCAGCAGGTCTATGAAGTGATTCTGGGAAAGGAGCTCCTGAAGGCAAATTTCCGGCGCAAAATTGCGGACCGGGTTATTGAAACCGATCGGGAGACAAAGAATGAAGGGCACAGGCCGTCAAAATTATATACATTCAACACGAACTGGGGGTGCTTTGAAGTATGATGGAAAATGAAAATGATCTTTCATTTGTGGACGGAATTGAAACGCTCAAAAGCCAGCGGGATGCTGTTGTGCTGGCTCATAACTATCAGCCGCCTGAAATACAGGAAATTGCGGATTTGGTGGGGGATTCCTTTGCTCTCAGCAAGGAGGCTGCGAACCTGCGGCAAAACGTTATTGTCTTTTGCGGGGTTTACTTTATGGCAGAGAGCGCCAAAATTCTCTCCCCACAGAAAACCGTTCTTCTTCCGGCAAAAGATGCAGGCTGTCCGCTGGCGGAGTCCATTACGGCAGAGCAGCTGCGCAGGGCCAGGGCAGAGCATCCGGACGCAGCAGCGGTGAGCTATATCAACACCAGTGCGGCGGTGAAGGCGGAAAGCGACATCTGCTGTACCTCGTCCAATGCGGTTCGGGTGGTGCAGTCGGTTCCGGAAAAGGAAGTCCTGTTTGTACCGGATCGGAATCTGGCATCCTATGTGGCCGAACAGGTTCCGGAGAAAAGAATTCTTGCCTGGGGCGGGGAATGTATCGTTCATTCGCGTACCACAGCGGAGCAGGTCCGGCAGATGCGGCCGGCGCATCCGGATGCCCTGCTGCTGGTTCATCCTGAAGTTCCGGCGGAGGTCCGGCGGTTGGCGGATTTTACAGGAAGTACTGCACAGCTGCTGGATTATGTGGAGGAATCCGATCGGAAGGATTTTATTATCGGTACGGAAATGGGAGTTCTGGAAGAAATGCGTTTTCGGAGACCGGACGCACATTTTACCATGCTGGCAGGGAACCTTTTGTGCGTGAACATGAAGAAGACCTCACTGAAAAAAGTCCGCGATGTTCTGCTGCATATGGATAATGAGGTAATGGTACCGGAGCCTGTCCGGAAAAAGGCCTTTCTCAGCCTGAACCGGATGCTGCATGTTTGAGAAAGTTTTTGGAGAAAGGGAGGACCGATTTTGTCGGAATATCTGATCGATTTTGACACGGCCGATATGCAACGGCTGCATTTTGATACGGTGATTGTGGGAGGCGGGATTGCGGGACTCACCTGTGCCCTGCATCTTCCGCGTTCCATGAAAACCGTTGTGCTCTGCAAGGGGAAATGGGCAGACTGTGATTCCTTTCTTGCCCAGGGAGGAATCGCAGCCAGTATCGGCAGGGACGACCGGGAGCTGCATATCCGGGACACGATACGTGCCGGGTGCGGGATCAATGATATGCAGGCGGTTCGCATTCTGGTGAAGGAATCCGAATTGGCGATACGAAGCCTGGCAGATCTGGGCGTACCGTTTGACCGGGGGCCGGACGGTGCTTTTCTTCGTTCCCTGGAAGGAGGTCATTCCGTGAAGCGCATCCTTCACGTTCACGGGGATGCGACGGGAAAAGGCATCATGGATGTGCTGACGGCGGATTGCGCTGACAGGGAAAATATCCGGATGATGGAACATACCTTTGCCCTGGATCTGATCACCGATCAGGGCAGATGTATCGGGTTGCTGGCTGAAAACGGGGGAAAGCTGATTTTCCTGACCGCCGCTCACTTTGTGCTGGCCACGGGAGGCATCGGACAGCTTTATCCCATCAGCACCAATTCCCTGACGCTGACCGGGGATGGGATTGCCATGGCGTATCGTGCCGGTGCCCGGACCACTTCCATGGAGTTTGTCCAGTTCCATCCGACTGCACTTTATACGGCTCAAAAACCGGAGCGGGCGTTTCTGATATCGGAGGCAGTGCGCGGGGAAGGTGCCATCCTGTTGAATTCCAATGGGGAGAGGTTTATGCCTCTTTATGATGAAAGGCTGGAACTGGCGCCCCGGGATATCGTGGCAAGGGCCATTTATGATCAGATGATCCGGACAGACAGCCCCTGTGTTTATCTGGATATTACAGGAAAGGGCCGGAACTTTCTTGCAGCACGGTTTCCAACCATTTACGCGGAATGCAAAAAGAATGGAATCGATATGGCCGTGGACCGGATTCCGGTAGCTCCATGCGAACATTATTTTATGGGCGGGATTCAGACGGATACCAACGGACGGACCAGTCTTGCCGGGTTGTATGCAGTGGGAGAGTGCGCTTCCACCGGTGTCCACGGAGCCAACCGGCTGGCAAGCAATTCCCTTTTGGAAGCTGTGGTCTTTGGAAGCCGGGCGGCCGATGCTATTGCAGGGTGTTCGGAGAAAACGGTACAGGCGAAAAATTATCGGTATGACGGGGAGCGAAAGCATGTACTGTCGGAAGAGAAGGTTTTGCGGGAACAGCTGCGCAGCCGGATGCAGGTCGATGCCGGCATCCTCCGCAACGGAAGAAATCTTCGTTCTGCGCTGGAAGTCGTGGAGGATATGCAGAACCGGTGCTTTTCTTCCCGTCTTGTGGTGCGGAGGGAATGGGAGACTGCGGATATGTATGAGACCGCCGGCCTGATTCTGCATGCGGCGGCGGAGAACCGGCACAGCATTGGCAGCCATTTTATTGCGGATGAAAAAGAAAAACAATAGGGAGGAAGATTGCTATGTTGAATGAACTGGCTTTGGATGATTTTTTGGCATCGGCCCTGAAGGAGGACATCGGCTGCGGAGATGTGACGACAGATAGTCTGATCCGCCCTTCCCAGCAGTCGGAATGCGGGCTTTATGCAAAGGAGGACGGAGTGCTGGCCGGCATGGAGGTTGCCGCCCGGGCATTTCATCTGCTGAATGCCGGAATTCTTTTTCAAGCAGAACGGACCGATGGAAGTACTGTTGCCCCGGGAGACCGGATTGCCGGAATCAGGGGGAATGCCCGTGCCATATTGAAGGGGGAAAGGGTGGCGCTCAATATTCTGCAGCGTATGAGCGGAATTGCCACGAAAACGCGGCGTATGTGCGAACTTATCCGGGAGTATCCGGCCCGGATCACCGATACCCGCAAGACGCTTCCGGGGTTCCGCATGCTTGATAAATATGCTGTTATCGTGGGCGGAGGCACGAATCACAGAATGAACTTATCTGATCTGGTGCTTATCAAGGACAATCATATTGCTGCAGTAGGCTCGATTGCCGAAGCAGTGGCCCTTGCGAAAAAGAAGGCTCCTTTCCCGGTGAAGGTGGAAGTGGAAGTGGAGAACCAGCGGCAGCTGGCGGAAGCCATTCAGGCTGGGGCAGATATTGTAATGCTGGACAATATGGGATGCGATGAAATGAGAAAGGCAGTTGCCTTTACAAATCATCGTGTGACACTGGAAGCTTCCGGAAATGTGGAGGAAAACAGCGTTGTTGCCATTGCGTCAACCGGTGTGGACTATATTTCGTGCGGTGCCCTCACCCATTCGGTCCGGGCATTGGATATCAGCCTGAAATTTGACTGCTGAAATAAAAATAGGAATTTGGTTTCCAGGTGCTTTCAAAAAGGCAAAGGGCAAAGTGTAGAAAGTGTTGTATAGGATGGCCGGCTCATCCTAATCTGTGGATCATATCTTGTAGGATTCATTCTGATACATACAGCGATACTGTCCGGGTGTTATCCCCATAAGGCTCTTAAACCGGCGGCTGAAATTGGGAACATCCAGATATCCGACATTGTGAATGATGTCCTTAATTGGCTTCTGCGTTTCTACAAGCTGCCGCTTTACTTCGTTGATTCGCAGCAGGGATATATATTGAGGGAAGCCCATTCCTACGTCTCCTTTAAGGATTGTGCTGATTCTGGATTTTGTCAGATTCAAGGAATCAGCGATCAGGTCAAGTGAAAAATCTTCGCGGGTATAATTTTTTGTGATAAAGCTGAGGACATCGTTTTTCTTTTTAATGCTGTCCAATTCCTGGCGTCTATAAATCTGGCAGCATAGATTCGCAGCCAGTTCATTACTGGAAGAGCGAAACGCATCCAGATTATCATAGGTAACAAGCGCTGTCCAGTTATTCTTACGATAGGAAATTTTGTTTTCATGCGCAGCATGCAGCAAAATGCCCGAAAGCTCATTGCAGAAAAGTCGTACCAGAATAAAGGATTTTGCATTGTTTTCGATATAATCAATTAGAAAATTCAACGCAGAAAGAGCGATATCGGTATCCCCATGAGATATGGCTGTGGTCAGCATGGACTTTTCCGTTGACGGCAATCGGATATCTCCTGTCTGAATAGGTTGCTCCGCATGGTAAAAACAGAGATACGGATCTTCCGTATTGCTTGCAGTTTCCATTGCTGCGTCGGCCTCGTAGGAGGAACGTCGGGCGTCGAGCGGATTGGTATAGGGGATACCGACTCCGATATGAAAGGAAGGCGGACCCTGCTGTTGAATAAACCGGCAAAGAAGATTTGCCAGTTCTTTGCAAAATCCTTCTGCGTCGTCGTCACAGTCAAAATGAAACAGACAGCAAAGTCCCGGGTGAAGTAAGAATTCCGTACAGAGACAGTCGGTATTCGGAGCTTTAAAGTTATTTAAATCATCCAGCAGCTGATCCGTTATCCGGCGTGAATCCGGAAGATCGGACAAAACCAGCTGCATCACGACCCAATACCTGCGGCTGACATCCATGCCAAAACAGCGGGCATAATATTTGATTTCCTCTATGTTTCGGAACTTGCCGGAGATCAGCCGCAGGACAAACTGCTTGGAAAGCAGTTGATTCTGCTGGCTTAATTGCTGCATGAGACTGCGGCTGTGTTCCCGGGAGGTATTGAATGCATTCCGGATGGATTCCAATTCATTTATATGGGTCTGATCCGTGCCAAGAACATCCTGTGCAAGATTTCGGATAGGCTGATAAGTATTTCTCACGCCAAGAACAGCCATTAGGATGCAGCAGAGAATCAACAGGACGATCAACAGGAGCAGTACTGTCTGGTTTGGGAAAATATCCTGGTAAAATTCCTGCCTTGACATGACACTGATAACGGTCAGATCACCGTCGATGCTGTATCGCAATACCACTTTGTCAGAGTCGGGCGCGGAGATCAATCCGATTCCCTTATATTGGCGGAGCAATTTGGCGGAAAGGGCAGGTTGCTTTGTATTGAGGACAACTTCCAGTGTGTTATTGAGGACACATATTTCGCCGGTGGAATTTCCAAAATAGCCATCAAATTTCCTCATGAGGATATCTTCATCTATCAGGAAAAACACATCCGCATAAGGGGAGATGTCTGAACCGGGAATCGGACAAATAACGGCGATCAAGGCGCTTGCATTGTCTTTGGAGGGAATCCGGCAGATACAGGAAGCAACGGAGGTATTCAGCCGGGAGAAGAAAGATGCCTGGGTGAAATCAAACAAATCATAGTCGGACTGCATTTGCTCATAGCTTCTTTTTCCTTTCGTGCTATATAATCCGGATTGGCCGCGCACATAATAAAATGCTTTGCTCTCCATATTTGCCCGTTTTTCCAGGTCGTTCAGCTTTTCCAAAACCAGGCTTTCCTCTTCTGAGATCGCCGGGCTTTCCCCGGGATTCACTTCAGGCAGTTCCAAACGCGCTTCGGCAGCCTGACTCTTAAACCGTTCAAAGATATAGCCCAGTTGTGTACACGCTTGCTGAAAGGAATACAATCGCATCTGATCGATATCATTTCTGTTGGAGTTCAGATTGTATGTAAGAATAAACACGCCGAACAACGTGACAGGCAGAAGAAACGCCAAAAAGGATTTCCAGTAATGAAATACAGAATTTCTTTTCCTCTTATCCACATGCAGCAAGCAAAGCCCTCCGTTCCTCTTCGTTTAGCCGATGATTTGAAATGCTTTCACCATTTCAATTAAAGATTCTTCTCTCTGCCCGTAGAAAAAAATGTGATGTAATGGGTTGGCATTGCGCGTACTTTTTCTATAACTTAGTATAGTGTGTGGGAAAGAAGCTGTCAACTCAACGGGAAGGCATATACAAGTTCCCTGGACGACAGATGCTTCCCAAATACCGGGAAATGCCTCAGGCTCAATGAAAGTACGGAAGAACAAACCTGTCAGGTCCAGCGGAAACACATCCGGTTTGCGAAAACACATTCTGTCTGCCGGGGCATGAACGGTATATTTGTCTGCAGAACATATCGGGTCAGGCAAAACAAATTGAATTCCGGCGGTCCATCGTAATATAATCGCAATGGTCAGCAATGGTCCGTCAGTGTAGACATGTTTCACAACTTAAGTTATTCTCTTTAAGTTATTCTCTTAAGTTATTCTATTGCATTGATATCCTGCGCACAGGTATCTCACACGAACGAAGGGGGTTTTTTCTTGGCAAGGCACGGTACAGGTGAAAATGCGGTCGCCAGTTATTGTCCGCCCGCAGCCAGGCAGAATGTGTTTCAAAAGGTAAAAAGGGATTTTATTGCGAATAAAGGTCTTTATTGGATGGCGCTACCGGTGGTCCTCTGGTATATTCTCTTCCAATACGCCCCGCTGCCCGGGCTGGCGATTGCCTTTCAGGATTACAACATGTTTAAGGGGTTTTCCGGAAGCGAATGGGTCGGGTTTGAAAATTTTCTTCGCTTTTTCAAAAGCCCCAACTGTTGGCGTGTTGTTCGTAATACCTTTTCGATCAGTATGCTGTCCGTTCTCTTCTCGTTTCCGACGCCTATACTGTTTGCGTTGATGGTCAATGAGTTGTCGGCCAGATGGTATAAAAAGACAGCCCAGACCATCAGCTATATGCCCCATTTTATTTCAATGGTGGTTGTTTGCGGGATGATTTCTGATTTTTGCCGGAGCAACGGTCTGTTCAATGATGTCCGCATGCTGTTTGGCGCGGCGGAACGTATGGATCTCCTCTCCGATCCGGATCTGTTCTACACGATCTTTATCGGAAGCGGCATCTGGCAAGGCATAGGTTGGAGCAGCATTATTTATTTGGCGACATTATCTTCCATTGATCCCAATCTTTACGAAGCCGCTTATATCGACGGAGCGGGGCGGTTTCAGCGGATCTGGCACATCACCCTTCCGGGAATTATCCCGGTCATTGCCATTCAGTTGATCATGCGGCTGGGCAGTGTCCTCAGTGTCGGATTTGAAAAGGTTATCCTTCTGTATAATCCTCTGACAATGGAAAAGGCAGATGTCATTTCCAGCTATGTCTACCGCGCCGGCTTACAAAATGCCAATTACAGTTACGGAACGGCGGTTGGGCTATTTAACTCTGTGGTCAACATCGCGTCCCTGATCCTGTTCAACAGTCTTTCACGAAAATTAACCGAAGCCAGTCTCTGGTAACACAAAGGAGGGAGCAGTTTGAAAATGAAGAGCAAAACGGCAGGAGATCTTGTGTTTGACATCGTCAATTATTTGTTGGTTGGGATTCTGAGTCTGTTGTTTCTTTACCCGGTGTGGTATGTTCTGATGGCATCTTTCAGCAATCCCGCGAAGTTGATGGTGCATACGGGGGCATTGCTGCTTCCGAACGGTTTTAGTCTGGAGGGGTATGAAGCGGTATTTAAAAACAAGAATATCGTGACCGGTTATACCAATACCCTGTTCTATGTCGGCGCCGGGACTGTTTTCAGCATGTTTATTACCACGCTGGGCGCCTATGTAACTTCCCGGCGGAATTTATACCTGCGAAAGTTTCTTCTCCCTTTTTTCGTTTTGACCATGTACGTCAACGCAGGGATGATCCCTGACTTTCTGCTGGTTAAGACTCTGGGCCTGTATAACAGCCGCCTGGCGCTGATCCTTCCCGCTGCCATCGGCACATGGAATCTTGTTGTCATGCGGACGTCTTTCCTGCAGGTACCTGCCAGTCTGGAGGAATCGGCAAAAATCGACGGAGCGAATCACTGGACCATTCTGTGGAGGATTATTTTCCCGGTCACCAAGGCGACCTTTGCGGTCATTGCCCTCTATTATCTGGTAGGCAAATGGAACAGCTGGTTCCATGCGATGATCTATTTAAAGGATCGATCCAAATATCCGCTGCAGCTTTTTCTCCAGGAAATTCTGGTGGCAAATTCCCCGACAGGTCTCGGAGGGGAAGGCGGTGCGGGGAACGATTTCTACCGCCTGGACCAGATCATAAAATATTGTACGATCATTGTTTCCACGGTTCCGATTCTGTGCGTATATCCCTTTGCTCAGCGCTATTTTATTACAGGGGTAATGATGGGCTCGCTCAAGGAATGAGCGGGAAAATGAAGGCTATTGCTGCCATAAGGCAGTGAAATAAAGCAAAAAAGGAGAGTTATCATGAAAAAAAAGTATCGAATCCTGTCGCTCATCGCAGTGACAGCACTGTTGGGAGGCTGTGGAAAAGGCGCGACGCCGTCGTCCCCGCCTGCCTCGGACCAGCCGGAAAGCACTCCGGCCGAAAGTTCTGAGGTGGAAAAGGAACTGTACCCGGCTGTTACCGACGGCTCCGTAACCCTGGAATACTGGATGCCGATCGCAGCCCCCGCGTTACAGGTAATCGACAGCTATGCGGAAAATACCGCATATAAAAAAGCAGAGGAAGTAACGGGTGTCAAGATCAAGTTTACCCATCCGGCGGTAGGAAAAGCGAAGGAGCAGTTTAATGTACTGATGAGCGGCGGCGATCTGCCGGATATGATTCAGTATGCGTCCTATTACAACGGCGGTGTTTACAAAGGATACGAGGATGGCGCCTATGTTGACCTGACGCCATATCTGAAAGAATGCGCGCCGGATTATCTCGCCTTAATCAATGAAGACGAGGATATCCACCGCGAGATCTATAAAGACGATAAGGTCATCACCTTTAACCGAATCGATACGGAAATTGATATTCCGTATTACCGTCCCATGGTCCGTCAGGACTGGCTCCGGGAATTCAACATGGACATACCGAAAACGCTGGATGACTATGAAGCATACTTTCAAGCCATTCAGGAGAAGAAACCGGATGCCGCGCCGTTTTTTTTCACTATCGGTACGGGGGGGGATCGCAATCTCTGGATGGGCATGTACGATATGATGGGAGATTGGTATGTGGATAACGGAGTTGTCAAGCATTATTATGACAATGAGAACTTCAAAGCGTTCCTGACTCAAATGCATGATTGGTATGATAAGGGTTATTTAACCAAGGATTTTGCCTCCCTGAAGGCGGAAGAAGTCAATACCCTGTTCGACAGCGGGAAGCTGGGCTGCTACAGCCAGTCCGTAGACAACCAATACAGCCGGGCGCAGCAATTGCAGGATTTTGAGTTCACTTCCTGTCCGAATCCGCGTTTAACGGAGGATCAACAACTCCATAACGGTCCTTCCCAGAATCGTGCCACATCGGGTTACGACACAGCCATCAGTTCCAACTGCAAAAATGTGGAAGCGGCGGTCAAATTCCTGAATTATGGCTATTCCGAAGAAGGAATGATGACCTATAACTACGGTGTGGAAGGCGAAGCCTGGAATATGGTGGATGGCGAACCACAGTATACCGACCTGATGCTGGACAATCCGGATGGTCTGACGCTTTCTCAGGTTGCCTATGTACATCGCATCCATTTTGGTCCCAAAGCGGTCATCCCCGATACCAAATGTCTGCCCGGCGTCATCAAGGATGCGGACAGCCTGGCCTTCCGTAAACTGTGGAGCGATGACGATAAAGTAGACAGCATCTATTCCATGCCGGAATTGCAGCTGACACCGGAGGAAACGAAGGAGCGGTCGGAGATTATTACCGAGGTATCCTCATACGTTTCGGAAATGATGCTTCAATTTATTACCGGAGCGAAGCCGCTGGATCAGTATGATGAATACCTTCAGGGGCTGAAAGACAGGAGCTTTGACAGAGCGAAGGAAATCACACAGATCGCTTATGATCGTTATATGAAAAACTGACAGCAGCGGTCTCTATATCCCGGCGGTTGGATTGGGAAGAAACAGCCGGGATTCTGCGTAAGTGTTTTCCAATGGATAAAGGAGTATAACCATGACACAAAAAATCAGCTTTTACCGGTCCGAAGATAACTGGGTCCTGAAAAGCGGTGAAACAACGGTTCTCACCGTTCTTCCACGGGAGGATTGTGAGGATCGCTTCACCGTGCTGGAGACAGGCGCATGGTTGTGGGAGCGTCATACTTCCGCACCGACAAGTGAGATGCGCATGGAATTTGATACGGATGCTCCCGCCACGTTCACCATGATTCCGGCAGTCAGCTACAACGGAAACGGATGGGGGGACAGTCCGGAATATTTGGGTGACCGCGACGGAGGCATTCCATGGACATTTGCCTGGCATCGCTGTACAATTCCCGCCTGTACCTATTCGGAATGGGGCGAGTGGTCGGCCGCGCTGATGGCGGAGGAGAATGACGCGGTCAGCTGCTCGCAATGGCGCGAAGGCGAGCACACCCGACATGCTTTGATCTGGCCGGAACAGGAGGGGCCCCGGGTTTTGATGCGCCATTATTGGGAGGAAGCTTATTCGGGCGCAATGAAATCCCGCTGCGATTTTCAGGCGGTGATTCATGTCCATCAGGGCGGTAAACCCAGAATGCGATATCCTGCCCTGCTGGATTTTGCGTGGAGGCATTACGCTCATTCTTTGCGTCCTTCCATGCCTTCCAGGGATCTGTACCGATTTGGCGTTGCTTATTTCAAAAGCCTCTGGACCGGGGCCAAAAACGGTTTCTGTGCGTTTAACCGCGGCTTGCAATGGTATCCGTCCACCTGTTATTATGCAAAGCGTGACGAAATCCAATATGAAATCGGTTGGGTCGGACAGAATGCGTCCATCAGCTGCGCACTTTTGTGGGAGTATCTTCGTAACGGAGACAAAGATGCCAGGGACAAGGCGATTACCGCCCTGGACAGTTGGGTAAAATTTGCCCGCCTGCCAAACGGCCTGATGCTGATTAAATTTGATAAGGCCCCGCAGGAGACGGCGGACGGTCTTGCCACAGACGGTGAACCGGAGGAACGGGCCGACACTTCGTATATGCCGGAAGCCGCAATGTACCGTAATGGGATCCGGGAATTTCACATCGATGCCTGTAACCTCGGCGGAGCGGCTCAGGGTTTTTTTGAAGCGGAGGAACTGACGCGCCGGGCGGGGATTTCCCGCCCGGAATATCGGGAAACGGCAATGGGGATCTGTAATTTTGTCCGTGACGCGCAAAAGCCGAACGGATCCTTTGCAAAAAGCTGGAATCGCCGGGGGGAAATCACTCGGGAAGGCGGCACAGTCGGTTGCTTCCTGATCCCGCCGTTGCTTACGGCTTATCGGTTGACCGGCGACGCTTCTTATCTGGAAAGCGCCCGGCGCGGATTCGATTTCTATTACAGGGAATTGGATGAAAGGGGCTTTACCACGGCCGGCGCCCTGGATACTTACTGTATAGATAAAGAATCCTCCAGCCCTTTGCTTGCGGCTGCCCTGGCCCTTTATCGCCAGACAAAGGAAAACGCTTATCTTGAGAAGGCGGAAAATGTCGCCTGGTACCTCAGTACATGGATGATGCATTACAAGGTTCATTATCCAGGAAACACTGTTTTAGGTGAAATGAATTATGACACATTCGGCATGACGGCGGTTTCCGCTGCTCACAACGCAATCGACCAATATGCATTGCATGATGTTCTTTCTTTTCTGGAACTGGCGAAATATACAGGGAATATCCAGTGGAAGGAACGGGCGATGGCGTTTTGGTGCAGCACGACACAGCTGGTTTCGGACGGAACGCTTTGCATCGCGGGGCGGGTCCGGCCGGCCGGGTCCCAGGATGAAGCGGTCTTCCACACTCGCTGGGGCAGAAAGACCCTGACTCCGTTCCAGCCGTCACAATGGCTCGTAGCCTGGCCCTGCGCATTTCGTATGGAGATCCTGCGCACCTTGAATGATTGGTCGGAGCTTGATCGAGGCATGAAAATGGAATGACATGGAAAGCGATTACCGTCACAAGGAAAGAAGGAGAACGATGAACAACGGAAAGAACATTCTCATTACAGGCGCTTCACGAGGAATCGGCGCAGCTTTGGCAAAAGCGTTCGCCCGGGAGGGATACGCCTTTGTGGGGGTAAACTATTTCAGCGACGAACCGGGAGCGCAGACTGTTGCGGAGGAGATACGTGGGGCAGGCGCAGACGCGGCGCTCTATCAGGCAGATGTCAGCAGCAGTGCGGACTGCCGGCGGATGCTGGATTCTTTTATCGGAGACACCGGAAGAATCGATGTTTTGATCAATAACGCCGGCGGCGCCCAGGATATTCCGGCTGGCGGATTTGATGAAATGACGGTGGAATACTGGGACCGTCAGATCCGTCTGAATCTCAGCTCCGCCGCTTATTGCGCACGGTTCGCAGTGAAGGATATGATCGATAAACAGGCAAAGGGCAGGATTATCAATATCAGTTCTGTCCATAGCCAGGTTACCTGGGTAAAACGAAAGGCACTGCCTTATTGTGCGGGCAAAGCCGGCATGAATATGTTCACCAAGGCACTGGGTGTTGAGGTTGCAAAATACGGTATTCGTGTCAACGGGATTGCACCGGGCTTTATTCAGACCAAGCTCACCACCCGCTATACCGCTGAGCAAATCGCCGCTTTTCAGAGGAAAATCCCGGCAGGTGTATTGGGACAGCCGTCTGATATTGTCCCCGTCGCACTGTTGCTGGCGGATGAAGAGAAATCACGTTTTATCGTTGGTCAGACTTTTGTGGTGGACGGCGGGCAGTCCATTGACGGGGCAATCGATAGCATGATGTATGACTTTTAGATGTATGACTTTAAAGGAGGGGTTCCATGAATCACACACATTTACGGAGTCAGTGGGAATTCGGTGAAGCCTCCGAATGCCGCCGGGGACTGATGCGGGGTATGGGGTATTCGGAAGAAGAATTAAAGAGGCCGATAATTGGAATTGTGAACTCCTGGAACGAGTTCAATCCGGGACATGTTCATCTGCGTGAGCTGGCGGAACGGGTCAAGAGCGGAGTCCGGGAAGCGGGAGGTCTTCCGCTGGAGGTTATGACAACCGGTATCTGTGACGGAATGTGCCTGAAAGATCCCCGATATATTGAGATTCCCAGCCGTAATTCCATTGCGGATCAGGTGGAAATCACGGTGGAAGGCAATTTTTTTGACGGCATGGTTATGCTCAGTACCTGCGATTCCATCGTTCCGGGACATCTGATGGCGGCTGCCCGTCTGGACATTCCCACTATCCTTGTGGCCGGCGGTTATATGCCGTTGGGCCAGGTACGTGGGAAAGAGGTATTGCATATCCACGCACAGGATAAGGTCGGCGCCGTTCAGTCGGGGAAAATGGATCCATCGGAGTATGAAGAACTGATCGCGGGGTCATGGGGCATCTGCGGCGCCTGTACTTCTATGACCACCGCCAACAGTATGTGCATGATGGCAGAAGCCCTGGGGATGACATTGCCTGGAAACTCCACGATGTCGGCGGTCAGCTCCCAATTGCGCTGCTTGTCCTATCAAGCTGGAAAGCGGATCGTGGAGCTGGTCGGGGAAGGCGTCACCGCCCGGCAGATTATGACGAAAGAAGCGTTTCTCAATGCCATTAAGGTGGATATGGCGGTTGCCGGCTCTTCCAATTTGATCCTTCATATTCCGGCCATTGCAAACGAGGCAGGCTACGATCTTCCGTGGTGGAAAACCTTTGACGAGGCATCCAATGAGATTCCGCTGTTGTCCAATCTGGCTCCGGGAGGGTCTTACAGCTTGAAGGATCTGGATCTGGCGGGCGGGCTGCAGGCACTTTTGCACGAGCTGATGCCG
Source organism: Eubacteriales bacterium mix99 (assembly GCA_038396605.1). Taxonomy (NCBI): domain Bacteria; kingdom Bacillati; phylum Bacillota; class Clostridia; order Eubacteriales; species Eubacteriales bacterium mix99. Next base: position 3,083,834 of record CP121690.1, on the reverse strand, counting down.
CGTCTGGACGGGAACTGCAAAACGGTAAACGGATCTACACTGAAAGAAAATGCAGCAAAGTCCGGGAGATACAACGACGACGTCATTCGTTCTCTGGACAATCCGGTGTCACTGGAGCCCGGAATCGGTGTTCTGACAGGTAACCTTGCGCCGGAAGGTTCGATTCTCAAGATCGCCGCCGTTCCGCCGGAGCTCTGGCATTTCAGTGGAAAAGCCAGGGTGTTCAACTCTTTGCAGGAAGGGCTCACCATGCTGCGGGCAGGGAAGATATCCCCCGGTGATGCAATCGTTCTCCGATACATGGGGTTGAAAGGAAGATTTGGTACGACGGCCTTTCCGTTTCAGGAAGAGCTGAAGGGCTATCCGGAATTATATCACAGTTGCGCCATTCTGACCGACGGACGTTTTTCCGGAGGAACCTCGGGACTGAGCATCGGTTATATCTCGCCGGAAGCCGCATTGGGCGGACCTTTGGCGGCGGTTCGGAACGGTGATGAGATTCACATCGATGTGGCAAAACGATCTGTGACCGTGGAAATATCGGATGCGGAGCGGGAAAGCCGCCTGAAGAATATTCACTGGAAGCATGATTCTTCGAAATATCCCAGGTATCTCAACTTGTTTGTGGAAAACGTAGGTTCCATGGCCAAGGGCGGCATATGGGAAAGGTGAATGATGAAAATCAGTGAGTGTATTCCCACGGATATTCTGATTATCGGCGGTGGGCTTTCCGGGCTGACCGCAGCCTGGGCAACAGGAAGTAAAAAGAAAGTCATGGTCCTCCTTGACGGCGCCGGTGCCTCGCCTTATGTACATGGTTTCAGCCTGCCGGCGGGAGAAGGGGATTCACCGGAGCTGCTTTTCAGGGATACCCGGGAAAGCGGGCGGTTTCAGGGGAAGGAATCTCTGGAAAAACATCTGGCATTCGAAAGCCTGGAAGTTCCTCCATTGCTTCGGGAACTTGACATATCATTGGACCGGAATCCGGACGGAAGCCTTGCCTTGCTGCGCCCGCTGGGCGCAAGTGTCCCGCGTGTAGCCAGTGCCGGAAACCATACCGGTGCGGTGGTGTTGGCCAAACTGCGAAAGCGGCTGATTGCCCGTGGGAACACTTCCTTATTAACAGGCTTTCGTGCATTACGTCTGCTTCACGGCCCGGCGGGTGTAGCCGGTGCATTGGTTTTTGACCGGCAGCAGAACCGGTTCCTGCATTTTGCTGCGGATACGGTGATTCTGGCTTGCGGCGGCTTTTGCGGCATTTACCCGTTTTCGACCAACACATCGGATATTGGCGGGGATGGCATTGCTATGGCATCTATGGCAGGCGCTGCGTTATGTGATCTGGAATTTATTCAGTTTGAACCCTGCGTGGCGCTTTCCCCGAACAAGATACGGGGAAAAGGATTGATCACTACGATGTTTTTTGAAGGAGCCTGTCTCCGAAATCACCGCTACGAACGATTCCTGGCGGAAAATCCGGAAGGAGAACGACTGAATAAGGATGTTCTCTGCAGGAAAATTGTCCGTGAAATCAAACGGGGCGGTGGAACGCCAAATGGCGGAGTGTGGTTCGACGCGACATCCGTAGGCAGAGAACGGCTGGTGAAAACATACCCGGCCTATGTGGAACGGTATGCAGCCTGCGGCATTGATTTGGCCGCACAGCCGGTGGAGGTTGCGCCGGCCCCCCATACATCGCTGGGAGGAGTCGAGATCGATGAAAACTGTGCCACTTCTCTTCCCGGACTGCTTGCCTGTGGAGAAATAGCCGGCGGCGTTCACGGTGCAAATCGCATCGGCGGGAATGCCGGGTTGGAGACTTTTGTTTTCGGCATGACTGCAGGATATGCCGCATCGTCTGCAGAGCCACGGATTTCAGAATTTATGCCTGAGGAAGAATCGCTGCCGCTGGTGCCTTGCGAATTACGGCATAGAATGCGTAATATGATGATGCGTGAGCTGGAACAGAATCTGGGTATCTTTCGGTGCAGGAAAGGGCTGCGGCATGCGCTGCAAACTTTGCAGGAACTTATGATGAACTTTTCTGCAGCAGACAACGGTACACCAAAGGAGTATTATGAGACGCTCCGCCTGCAAAACGATCTGTATACAGCTGTGCTTTTGACTCAGGCGGCGCTGGAACGAAAGGACAGCTGCGGATGCCACATCCGGACAGATCACAGCGATAGGGAGGAATCGGAATAGATGGATAAAGTATTTGTGAAAAAAAACCGTTTTGTGGACTCGGTCAGTTTGATGTCAATCGGAGATAGGGTGAAGCAGCTGGGCGGAATCCATGCGGCGGAGGTTCAGATGGGCACACCGGTAAACAGGGAAATGCTGGAGGGGCTCGGGTTCGAGCTCCCAAAAGATATGACTGCCAATGATCTGGTAATTGCCGTGCGCGCAGATTCGGAAATGAAAATGGACGAGGCGCTTCAATTGATTCGGGATATCCTTGACCATAAATCGAATTCGGACGCCGGGGTAACCTACCACACGCTGAAGGAAATCGATCTGGAGGAGGACCCTTTTGATTTGGTGCAGATTTCTCTGCCGGGAGAGTATGCGGTGGCAGAAGCGGAAGAAGCTCTGGAGAAAGGGCTGGATGTGTTTATTTTCAGCGACAATGTACCGTTGGAAGACGAATTGGCTCTCAAAAGGCTGGGTGTTGAAAAAGGCTGTCTGGTTATGGGGCCGGATTGCGGTGTCGGACTGATCGGCGGTGTGGCGCTGGCAGCGGGGAGCATTGTCGCCGGCGGTCCTATCGGTATTGTTGGGGCTTCCGGCAGCGGTGCACAGGAAGTCGCCTGTATCATCGAAAAATGTGGTTATGGAGTTTCCTCCATCATCGGCACCGGGGGCCGCGATCTGTATCCCCAGATCGGCGGTATTACCATGTTGCAGGGAATGAAAAGGCTGGAAGCGGATCCGGAGACCAAAGTGATTGTGCTTGTTTCCAAATTGGCTGATTTGGCCGTTATGAATAAAGTTTTGACAGCGGCAGACGCTCTGAGCAAACCGGTGACGGCTGTTTTTTTGGGAAGCGACGGGACTTTGTTTGCGAATCACAGGGCCCACGGTGTGTTCAGCCTGGAGGATGCGGCGCTGGAAGCGGTCCGCCTGTTGGGAAAGGAACCGCCGGCCTTCGGTCTTTCCGACGAAGAGATCAATCGCCTGGCGGAAAAGGAGCTTTCCCTGCTCGGCTCGGAGCAGCGATATTTTCGCGGTTTATACTGCGGAGGTACCTTTACCGAAGAGGGGTTAATCTATTTCAGCAGCCACAATTCCGGAGTTCCTATCTTCACCAATCTGGAGAACCGATACGCCAAAAAGCTCCCCGATCACCGGGTGAGCAGGGAAAACACGATTCTGGACCTGGGCGCCGAGGATTTCACGGCAGAGGCTCCCCATCCGGTTTTCGAACCGGCGCTGCGCCTGAAACGATTTTATCAGGAACTGGAAGATCCGGAAACGGCAGTTATCCTTTTGGATTTTATTACCGGCCCCGGTGTCCATCCGGATCCGATCACGCCGTTCGTTCATGCCTATGAAGATGCAGTGCTTGCCAGGGGAAAAAGTCTGACGGTCATTTCGAGTATCTGTGGTTCCCGTGAAGACCCTCAGAATGTGGCGGAGAAGACGGAGCTATTGCGTAAAGCCGGTATCCTGGTGATGCCGAGCAACTACCAGAGTTCGCGCCTTGCAAGCGCCATGATGACGAAACTTGCGGAAAGGAGATAACAGTATGAAAGAAACGTCGGAACAGCGGTCCTGCCGAAAAAGACCCCGTGTCATCAATATCGGACTCTCCTTCTTCTATGAAGCGCTTGTTGCGCAGAAAGTCAAGACGGTCCAGCTGGAATGGAGACCTCCGGTCCGGCAGAGTGCGGAAATCAAATCGTTGTTGGATGATCTGCTTTAAAGAAAGGAAAATGGAATGATGGAAATTCGTGAAAAAATCAATGCCGCAAATGAAAAGGCGGTCTCGTGTATCGTGGATTCGGATCCGGTGTGGATCGATATCTTGCCGGCCGGTCAGGTGGTGGACGGTCTGGAGGATCATATGATCCTTCATTCCGGACCGCCGGTTGCGTATGAGGATATGTGCCTGCTGCACAAGCGGGGTATGGTCAGCGGCGTACTTTTTGAGGGATGGGCCGATACAGAGAAGGAAGCCGTTGATTTGATTCAATCCGGAGCGATCCGGACGGACAGTGCGCTCAATCACAACACAGTGGGCGCCGGAACCGGTATTATCACAAAATCCGTCGCTATGATTGTGGTGGAGGACCGTGCAAACGGCACACGGGCAGCAACCTTTCCGGCAGAGGGCCCCTTTCAGGGCGGTTTCTGCGGTTGGGGGCTTTTCAGCCGCGATATAGCGGAAAACCTTCGTCATATGCGCGAGGATCTCTTCCCGGTGATCCGCGAGATGATCCGCCGGCGCGGCGGGCTGCCGTTAAAGCCAATTCTTGCCGAAAGCATGCAGATGGGAGATGAGAATCATACCCGGCAGACAGCGGCCGACCTGCTGTTTCTGAAACAGATCGTACTGGATATGCTGAAGACCAATGTGTCAAGGGAGAAGCTATATGCGGCGATGGAATATATCGTGAACACACCGCGTTTCTTCCACTGCTTTGGCCAGGGCGCGGCACGCAGCGCCCTGTTGGCGGCAAGCGGAATCCCATATTCAACTATGGTTACTGCCGTCTGCGGCAATGCGCTGGAATTCGGGATCAAGGTGGCGGGATTGGGAGAACGCTGGTTTACCGCTCCCGCCCCTATGATGAAGGGACGCTATACCTCCAGCCAGTATACGGAAAAGGACCAGCTGCCATGGATCGGCGACAGTTGCGTGGTGGAATGCTACGGTATGGGGGGCCTGGCAGCAGCTGCCAGCCCTATCGTATGTAGCCTGCGTGGGTTGAAGATGAAGGATGCGATTGCGCAGACACGTGAAATGAGTGAAATCTGCATCGGCAAAAACCATAATTTCATGATTCCGAACCTGGATTTTGAATTTCTTCCGGTTGGCATTGACATCCGCAAAGTGTTGAAAACCGGTATTGCCCCCGAAATTCACGGCGGTATGTTTACTCATGACGGCGGACTGATTGGGGCGGGCAGTGCCCGGGTTCCGATGCTGTGCTTTGAAAAAGCGCTGAAAGCTTTTGCGGAAACTTATCCGGAATGAGGGGATCACGATGAACTGCCAAAAACTTCTGCTGTTGAATCTGGGCACCACCAGTTTTAAGTTTCAATACTATGATTATTCCACAGGGGAAACCGCTATTGCCGGCGGAATGGTGGAAGGGCTCGGCGGCAGCGGGTCCTGCCGCATCGTATGGCCGGAAGGCGAGACATATTCTGCCTGTTCCTGCCAAACCTGTACCGACGCTTTTGAACTTTGCGGCGGGATATTGCGGGAAAAAGGCGTCCTGAAAGAGATACAGGATCTGGATGCCGTCGGGTACAAAGCGGTCCACGGCGGACCGCTCAGCGGAACCAGGCTGGTGGATGACGAGCTCCTGCAGACCATGGAAGATTTTGTTCCGCTGGCGCCGGCCCATAATCCGGTGTATCTGGAATTGATGCGGAGCTTGCGGCGGAGGTATCCGTCGCTCACGCAGGCGGTGCGATTTGAAACCTCATTTCATGCTACCATTCCGGAGTACCGGTCTGCCTACGGCGTTCCGTACCGGTGGGGGGAAGAGCTGGGCATCCGACGTTACGGCTTTCACGGCTCAAGTCATGAATACATTGCCGGACGGATGCGAGAGCTGGATCCGGATGCAAAGCGTATCATTTCCATTCATCTGGGAGGATCTTCCTCCCTCTGTGCAATCCGGGACGGGAAAAGCATAGCTTCCAGTATGGGGGCCACCCCGCAGACGGGGCTGTTCCAGAACAATCGCGTCGGCGATTTTGATGTTTGCTGTATCCCGAGGCTTGTGCAGGAATACGGCAGCGTGGATGCGGTGATGAAAATCCTGTGTACGCAGAGCGGTTTGCTCGGATTGAGCGGGGTCAGCAACGATCTCAGAGAGGTATTGGCGGCCCGTGCCGAAGGCAACCGGCATGCGGAACTGGCAGTGCGTGCGTTTGCGGACAATATAGTGGGTTTCGTCGGTATGTTTGCGGCTTACCTGGGAGGACTGGATGCCATCGCTTTTACCGGAGGCATCGGCCAAAACTGCCGGCAGCTGCGGGAGATCGTTTGCGAGAACCTTGGGATGTTTCGGGCAAGGATCATGCCGGATATGGATTATCCGGGTTACGACTGTCGAATCAGCACACGGGAAAGCGGAATTGCTGTCTGGGTGATCCGGACCAATGAGGAACAGGTTTTAGCAAGTCATATTCGCAGCTTGCTGTTGTCGCTATGAAATCAGTGCTGGAAATGCGGCTGACAGAGGACTTCATGGCAAGACCGCAGCTTAGCGGCTATGTCCATTCCAAGTTTAACCGCACGATGAATTTGGCATTTCCCGGACGGCTGATCACGGTGATAACGGCAAAGGTACCTGGCATGCCTGACAGTATCCGGGTTTGTGATGCGACGTTTCGCATATTGAATACCCTGCCGGAGGGAATGAAATTCGTGAAGTCAGGAAATCAGATTCTGTTTGCAGGCGGCAAAGGGATGCAGCTGTTTTTAGATGAAGCGATTTTATGCCCGGATACGATACCGGGAACCGGGAGTTCTGCATTCCCGCGCCGGCAGCTGATGGATGCGATGAAAGATTTTCTCTTGTTCAATGGTTTCTTGCGTCTGACTCCTTTCTTACGGCAAAAGGTTTTCAGGCAGCTTATAAACTTTTGCCGGGCACTTTTTTGCGGATCGGCGGCAGAGGCACTCCTGGCCTGTTGCGGCCTGGGCTGCGGCTTGACGCCTTGCTCGGATGATGCACTGGTGGGAATCATGGCTGCCTGTCAGGCCGGTCTTTTGCCCGGAGCTGTACTGCCCGATCCCCATGGCCTATGGGATTTGCTTTCCGGCCGGACGACGGATGTCAGCCGGAAATACCTGTGCTGTGCGGCGGAAGGAAGATTTTCTGCACCGTTGATCGCACTTTTCGATAAAACCTCCGGGGAGACGCTGCGCCAACGAGTTGGCGCAGTCGCAGCGGTCGGGTCCACTTCCGGCCGGGATACTCTTTTCGGGATTGCTCTTGCCTTACGGACAGGGCAGGTAAAAAACTCTTTCCCTGATTTGATGAGCGGCTCCTGTGGGGAGGTCTTTACCGGTTGATTTTGAGGTATCTGAAAGGCTTGTAACCGGAAGCAAATCTGTTGGAACCTTACAAAGACGATGATAGTAAGATGGATGATAATTGGAGGATGGATAATGATTGGTTTTGAAGAGATCGTGCCGGGGATTAAGCTGCTTCGAACGCCCTTTGGGGACTATTGGAGCGGTGTCGTACTGGTATGCGGCCGGAACGCCGAAGATACCGTACTGATTGACAGCGGAGCGAATCGGGAAGTCGTGGATGATTGCATTCTTCCGGCGCTGGAAGCGGAAAAAATCCGGCCGGAGCAAATCGGATGGCTTACCTGCACCCACTGCCATGGGGATCATGTCGGCGGGCATTACCGCATAAAGGAGCTGACCGGAATTCGGACAGCGGTATATGAGGGCTCTGCCGATAAAATCCGTAACCCATTAAAATACAATAAACTGATCCGGAGCGTTTTTCCCGAAGACAGCCCGGAGCCGGCCAAAGTTCTTCTCGGTGTGGAGCCGGATCGGCTGATGAAAGAAGGGGAGCTTTTAGCGGGGCGCTTGCGTTTGATCCATACGCCGGGACACGATGAGGATACGGTTTGCTGGCTGGACGAAAAGACAAATACACTGATCAGCGGAGATTCCGTGCAGGGCAGCGGTGCGGCAGGGGCCGGCCTTGCGTTTTATCAGGATCTCAACGCCTATCGCGGCAGTTTAAAACGCCTGGCAGCGCTGCAAGCCGAAAATCTGCTGGCGGCGCATTCCTATTCCCCTCAGGGGGCGTCGGCAACGGGAAAGGAAGCCGTGCAGGATTATCTGCAGACCAGCATGGCGGTGACAGAACGCTATGACAACTATCTTTCCCGCCGGCTTACGGAAACCCCCGGAATGGATCAGAGAACATTGGCACGCGGATTGATTCGCGAGGAAGGCCGTCCGGAGCCGGAATATCTTTTTCTGGAACGGTTTACCGTCCGGACGCATCTTGAAGCCTTGAAGACGAAATCGAAAGGAGGAGTATCATGAATCGTGACGTAATCCGTTCTTTTCGACGCAAAATTCAAAAAGAGGCGGTTCTGGGGCCCTTTATGAAGACAGGAGATCCGGCGTTTGTGGAAGTCGCCGGATACGCGGGCTATGATTTTGCCATCCTGGATATGGAGCACGGTCCGGAAAGCCTGCAGGGAATGCAGAACAATATTCGTGCCGCGCAACTGACCGGAATGCTTCCTGTCGTGCGGGTTTCTTCCCTTTCGGAGGTTGCGATTTCCCAGGCGCTTGATATCGGCGCGGCCGGAGTACAGATTCCGCAGATTACATCGGCCCGGGAAGCGCGGGAAGCTGTTCGGGCGGCCAGGTATTTTCCGGAAGGAGAGCGTGGGGTTTGCCGTTTTGTTCGGGCAGCCTGTTATTCCGCCACGGAACCCGCGGCTTATTTTCAAGAGGCCAATCAGGCATTGGTCGTTATCCAGCTGGAAGGGCAGCAGGCGATGGAAAATCTGGATGAAATCCTGGATGTGGAAGGAGTCGATATTGTGTTCATCGGACCCTACGACCTTTCCCAGAGCCTTGGGATACCCGGTGAGATCACCCATCCCAGGGTGCTGGACCAAATGAGGGAGATCGTCTCCCGTGCCGCGGAAAAGGGCGCCATTGTGGGAACCTTTACCGATAGTATCGATATGATGAAGCTTTGGGTCGATTCCGGCATACGTTATCTGTCCTATTCTGTGGATGTCGGAATCTTCAAGGATGCCTGCTCCGGAATCCGCGCGCAATTCGATGCGCGATACACAGAAAAATGTAACAGAAAATATAACGGATAAATACTTATTCATCACTGTTTATACCGCCGATAATAGCGGTGAAATGGAGGTCGGTATGATCTATCAACTACATAATGAATCTCTTTCGATAAGGGTTTCCACCGCAGGCGCGGAACTTCAAAGTATATACAGTCGCAAGCTGGACAGGGAATATCTATGGCAGGCAGCTCCCGAGGCCTGGGGAAACCATTCGCTGCTGCTCTTTCCAGCAACCGGACGTATATCCCGCAGCCGGGTGTTTGTCCGCGGAAAGGAATATCCGCTTCCTATGCATGGATTTGCAAAAGACATGGATTTTACACTGGTGAAACAAACGGATCAGATATTGGTACTGGAATTAACAGACACAGAGGAGACACTGCGGATGTTTCCCTATCCATTTTCCCTTCAAGTGGAATTTTCTCTGAAGGGGGACACAGTCTTCCAACGCTTTTCCGTCCGAAACACTGGTCCGGGAGACATGTTTTTCAGCCTGGGGGCGCATCCCGGCTTTTACTGTCCCATTGTTCTGGGCGAGTCTGCCGGGGATTATCTGCTGGTGTTTGACCGTCCGCAGACAGTGGACAAAATTATTCTGGAACCCCATACGCGTCTTTGTACAACCGCACGGGAGCCGATGTTAAAAGATTCCTCCGAGCTACCGCTTTTTGAAGGCTTTTTTAACGGAGGTCCCATTCTTTCCGAGGGCTATGACGCTGATTGGATTGAGATTCGGTCGAGAAAATCCGGTCATCGCATTCGAATCGGAATTAAGGACTTCCCTTATATAACCTTCTGGGGCGTTGCCCATCAAATGAGTCTGATCTGTATCGAGCCATGGTGCGGGCTGTCGGATTTTGTTGGTACAGATCATATATGGGAAAAGAAACCGGCCGGCAACAGGCTTTCCCCTGGCACTGTATTTTATCGGGAATTATTTTTTCAGCCCGGTCGACAAACCGAAGTGACAACCGGCAGATAAATTGAACAGGAGGAGAGCAAAACATGATGAAAACCTTGAAACCGATGTTCCTTGGGTTTGTTATTTTGTTGACGCTCATAATGGGCTGCTTTCGGATTCCGGTATCCGCAACGGAACCGGATGCGACCGTTTCAATCGTTTATCTGAGTGATGAGGGCAATGACACCAACACCGGCAAATCTGAGGCTCAGGCTTTTCGTACGATGACCAAAGCAATTGAGAGCTTAGGAGACTCCGGAGGGACTGTTTGTATAGGCGAGGAGTTCACATTTACCGATACGGAGTATACTGAGATGGCACATTCCGGCAGGGTTACCATAACCGGCGGGACATTGACTTTTCCGGAAAAGTACCTTTATAGACTCGGAGGGAATACGCTGTTTGAAGATGTAACCATTCGGCATAACGGGCAAATGACATTTGCGGCAGGCTTCCACCCGATTGAATTCGGAGAGAGGGTCGAAACGGTCAATACGGGAAGCACTGATACGGGGATTTATATAGCCGGCGGCTTTTATGAACCGGAAAAGATCTCTGTAACCGATCTTGATTCCCAAATCACGATCCGTAGCGGATCATATTACGCGTTATGTGGATTTTCACGAAAGATGAAATCGGGAACGAAATCACAGACCTATACCGGGATATCCCATATTCTCATTGAGGGCGGGGAGATCCGGGAGGTATACGGAGCGGCACTCGAAAACCATTATTGCGCCAACACGGAAATTACTGTGAATGGCGGCAGGATCGGCACGATCTTTACTGCCGGTGACAAAACCCGTCGAATCAACGGTGACGCTGATATCTTCTTAAAAGGCGGCAGTGTTGATATGGTAGACATTAACAATGTTGTCGGCCATGCCAGGCTTTTCCTGGACGGCGGAACTCTCGGCGCAGCTTGCAGGTCCTATGGAAGTGCTGCGATCGAAAGCCTATGCGCCAATTCAATCCTGACGCTTCAATACAATTCGATTCTTTATTCCGAGGCACAGGCACAGGAACTTGGCAAAGATTTTGACGATATCATTCCCTTTGGCTGTGTGTATGTCAAAAACAACGCCACAGGCGACGGTCTTTCCGAAGCAACGCCGACCGGCTCGTTGTCAGACGCGTTTTCTCTTCTTTCACAGGGAGGCGGCAGTATCCTGATCCTTGGAGAATATCCGGTTCCCATTCATTTTCAGGAACCGGCGCACAACAGCAGGATCGTATTATCCGGCGAAGAAAACAGCGTGCTTCTCTTTGAAAAGGATACTGTTTACCGTGCAAACGGACCTTTGGCGATGGAAAGCATTATGCTGAAAAATGCGGGTGACAATACCAATGGCAGCAAAAGCGGTGAGCGGACACTTTATTACAATTCGCTGAAATATTCAGAAGAGCAAATCGATGGATATCGTCCGTTCTTTGATCGGGTTGAAGGCAGCCGTGTTGTTTTTGTTACAGATGACGGCACGGGGACGGGTTCCTCTCCGACAGATGCCGTAAATAATCTGGGAAGTGCGATCCAGGCATTGGATAATAGGGATGGTACCGTTGTCATCTGCGGACAGCTTTCCATCACGGATGAGGTGAAGCTTCCGGCACATAGAGGAACCGTTACCGTTACCAGTGTCTTTGCCGGTATAGACTACCGCCAGACAAACTCTGCACAGATCAATTTAGGCGCAGATCTGGCACTCGGCGGGCCAAGCCGCTTTGCCGATGTTACCCTTGAAATGCGCGCATCCTCCCGCAGTATATACTGCAACGGCAACAGTACCGTTTTTGATACCGGCATTCGGGTCGAAAAGCAGGTCGGCGTTTCCAATTACCTTTCCATCAACGGTGGTGGATTTGAGCGCGCCGTGGAAAATGACAGCTATTCGCTGATCATCAACAGCGGGAGGTATCACATCGTCCGCGGTGGGAACGCCGACCCGCTGTGGAGCAGTCACGGAGGGTATCGTGCCTCGCAACGGAATGCCAATGTAACCGTTGAGGTGAACGGCGGCGAATACTTCGGATATTTCTGTCTGACAGGTGACGGCGAAGTTAGCGGCAACTTTGATCTGACCGCCAACAGCGGTGATTTCCATGCCGGAATCTATGGAACCAGCAACAACTGCAAATCATTTTCAGGGCATCTTTCCGCTACCTTGAATAACGGAATCTTTCGTTCTGCGATCGCTCCGGCAACATCGGCTTTACCGGAGTTGAGCGGAACCTGGGAGCTGGCTCTGAACGGTGGCAACTATCAGCGCGTGACCGACGTAAAGGGCACAAAAAATTTTGAGGGAAACATGAAATCAACGCTGAATACCAGTTCGGCTATTGATATTTCCGCAGTGGAAACCGGAACGACTGCCTTTCAAAACTATCTCCGCTCCGGTGCGGACCCCTGGCTGTTTCTTCACGACGGATATTACTACCTGACGATTACAGGCAGTACGCAGATCAGTGTATTCAAGGCAATGAATTTTGAGGATCTGGCCACCGCGCCTCCGATTGTAGTCTTTAAGCCCGAGCCAGGACATGAATATTCCAGGAATTTGTGGTCGCCGGAGATCCATTACTTTTCGGAGGCGGAAGCCGGTGCTGAGAATGCCGGATGGTATCTATATATTGCCTGCGATGACGGTGATAATAATAACCATCGGTTATATGCACTCAAATCTCTAAGCGGCACACCTGAAGGACCATATGGAAATCCGGAAACGGGAGAGATAAATGTACCGGTTAAGGTAAAAAACCCGGATGATCCGGAATTTAACACAGGATGGTGCGCCGGGCAGACTGTTCTTCGCTGCAAAGGCAGGAATTATGCCATGTGGGTGGATGAAGTATGGGAGGAGCCGGTAAACGGTGAACAACGGCGCTATCAGGTGGAATACCTCTGTGAAATGAGTACACCTTGGATTCTGAAAGGTCAGAAGGCCATGATCTGTCAGCCGACACTGGATTGGGAAAAGCAAGGAGCGACCACCAGCGGAAATAAAATCTATCCGGAGGTTGTAGAGGGCGGCACGGCCGTCTATGGCCCCAACGGGGAGGGTTTATATCATTTATTCCGGAAGCGGTTACTGGACCACATTCTATTCTCTTGGTCAGCTTAAATTGGTTGGGGACGATCCCCTTTCCTATGATAGCTGGGAAAAAAGTCCGGAGCCCATTTTTTCGAAGTCTGATGAGGTGAACGGCTGCGGACATGCGTCTTACACGACATCTCCGGACGGAAAGAGTCTTTGGATTTGCTACCATGCTTACACTGGGACCAACACACAGAGCGGCAGGTTTGTCTTTGTCGAACCGTATACAGTGGGGAGCGAGGGCGTCATTGTTGGGAACGGAAGCGGTCATCCACAGCCGATTTCAACCGAGATGACAATCGATGTTAATCCGATGCCGCTTGCAGAGAAAATCAGTGGCTGGGACGAGTCAACGGAAACACCGGGATCGCCGGAGCCGCTTCCCGACGGTGTATTTGCCACGGAAAGCATATCTCTGAAAGGCAGTTCCCAAATTATCGGGAACATCGGAACGAATGCCGTGGAAGCGGGCAGTGTGGATTTTTCCTGGTCGGCTGAAATAGAAGGGGATCTGTGGATCGGTCCGGACGGGGATTGGACGAAAGTCGTGACCGGCGCGAGACCCGATCCCGCGGAAAATGTAACAGGGGAAATCAAACCTCTTCCTTTGGCGAAAGAATATCTGCTGCCGCAGTTTCCGGGGTTCCCCGCTCTGGAGGGAAAAGAAGATCTTGTAGCCGGGTGGCAGTCGGAAGACTCCTGTGTTATCAACGAAAGCGGCGCCTATGGCAATATTGATGTTACAAATGAATTAACCATAAACGTCGGCGACGAGGATATCGAAGTCGTTGCAGACAATCTGTCGGTTACCGGTAGCGGACGCATCCTGGTCAACCGGACCGGAAGCGGCAGGCTGATCCTGTATGTTATTGATGGATTCGAGCTGGCTAATAACGGGAAAATCAACCCCGATGGGAGTTATGACGATGTCTTTCTGTACTATGCAGGCGGGGAGGCCCTTGACTTCGGCGGCAGCACGGTATGGAACGGTTCTTTGTTTGCTGAGAAGGCGGATGTGACCCTTGGCGGCTCGGGAGGCATGACGGGTCCTATCGTAACAGGCGGCAATACAGTCAATCTGTCAGGTAATGGGCAGATAGACGCCGGAGTGTTTTATGCTCCGAATGCGGTATTAAAGGTTACCGGCAGCGGCAGTATCCGCGGAGTGGTCATATCGCGGAATCTGGAGCTCTCCGGTTCCGCCCGGATCCAGTATATTGATTCCATGGATCGGTTTTGAGAGCTGTTTTCACTTCGGAAACCGAGATGTAAACGAAATCACCTTATACATGCCGCTTTACAACGACTTAAGTCGCCTGACACTCGGCCTTTCAAAGGATGCGAAGCTTTCTGCGCATCCGGGCTATGCCGTAAGCAAGCCGGTAGTGTATTATGGCTCTTCCATTCCCCAGGGGGCCGCCGCTTCTCGGCCTGGCATGAGCTATGAAGGCATCATCTCCCGCCGGCTGAATGGGGATTTCATCAATCTTGGTTTTGCGGGAAACGCTAAGGGGGTGGAAAAGCAAGGAGCGACTACCGGCAGCTGGGAGACCTCAGCGATTTTTAATATGCTTAGCTACGCTAAAACAGCGAAACTAATTCTGGATGCAAATATGTTGACAAAATAATAGTATTTGACTATAATATACATGATAAGAACCATTCATTTAATAATGTTTACTAAAATATTGGATGTTTTCCTATCAAGTCAAAGTGTTAAGGAATTTTGGATCAGAGTTCGTATGGTACCGCTGTCAGATCACTTTTCCTTCCCCGCTTCTTTGCGGACAGAGGCAGAAAGGCAGCTCGGTTTCAGCAGGCCTCCAGGCAGAGTTTTGCGGAGAAGATTAAAATAAATATTCATGCCAGTCACAGAATGGGGCGTTGTCCATGTAAAGTATCTGTGAAGTTGTTTCTCTGGAAAAGCTGATATCCTGTGATTGAGAATGCAGAGATGCTCAGAATTATGAGAGGGAGGATATTTATGAAAAAGAAGATTGCAGTATTGCTTGTGGCAGTGCTGGCGGTGGGAATGCTTGCCGGATGCGGCAGCAGCGGCGGGAAAAGTAAGAAAACAGGATCCAAAAAAGCAGGAAAAACGGATGCCGGTATTGGTGTATTCTATTACACATACTCGGATACCTATATTGCCTCCGTACGTTCTGTGCTGGACAAGCGCCTGGATGATCTGGGCGTTTCCTACCAGGATTACGATGCCAACAGCAATCAGACCACTCAGAATGAACAGATTGATACAGCAATTCAGACCGGTGCCACCATGTTGATCGTGAATATTGTAACTTCGGGTTCGGTAGATGCCTCTTCCCAGATTGTGGATAAGGCCAAATCGGCAGGAATTCCCGTGGTATTCTTTAATCGTGCCGTCGAAGACGACAAAACAGAAGGACAGGTTCTTGGCAGTTATGAGAAATGCGCGTTTGTCGGAACAGATGCTCCTGAGGCCGGACATATGCAGGGCAAACTGATTGGTGATTATATTGTCAAGAACTTTGACACATTGGATCTCAATAAGGACGGCAAGATTTCCTATGCCATGTTCATGGGTCAGCTTGGCAATGCGGAAGCCATCTATCGTACCCAATATGCGGTGGAAGATGCGGATGGCATCTTAAAAGAAGCAGGGAAACCGGAGCTGGAATACTTTGACCCATCCAACACAGACAAGTATCAGGTGGATCAGGACGGGAACTGGAGTGCCACAGCATCCAATAACTATATGACGACAAATCTTTCACAGTACAATGAAGGCAATAACAACATGATTGAATTGGTAATCTGCAATAATGACGGTATGGCAGAAGGCGCAATTTCCGCCCTGAACGATAAGGGATACAACCTTGGAGGCGACAGTGAGGGAAAGACTATCCCGGTGTTCGGCGTAGATGCCACAGATGCCGCAAAGCAGCTTATCAAGGACGGAAAGATGACAGGGACCATCAAACAGGACGCAGAGGGTATGGCGGAAGCGATTGCGAAGCTGGCCGGCAACGCTGCGGATGACAAGGATCTGATGGATGGGACCGATTCCTATAATATATCCGAAAAGGTAAGCAACAAGATCTATATTCCTTACGGAGAATATACCGGAGAATAAAGAATGCAGGATGAGGAGGGCGGAGGCCGGATTGGCCGACCGCCTTACTCGTCGTTGCGGAAGACAGGACAGGAGGACAGATATGGAGCAGGATGTTTTACTGCAGATGACAGATATCTGTAAGGAATTTCCGGGTGTAAAAGCATTGGACCATGTGTCCCTGACCGTGAAGAAAGGTACCGTGCATGCCCTGATTGGGGAGAATGGTGCCGGGAAATCCACACTGATGAAATGCCTTTTCGGGATTTATGAAAAGGACAGCGGGACGATTCAACTGGAAGGAAAGGAAATCAATTTTAAAAATGCCAGGGAAGCTTTGGATCATGGAGTGGCCATGGTGCATCAGGAGCTGAATCAGGCATTGAAGCGCAACGTTATGGATAATCTCTGGCTGGGGCGTTATCCGAAAATAGGCGGCGTGATAGTTCATCAGAAAAAAATGGTTCGGGATACAAAGAAAATTTTCGATGATCTGGGCATTCCCATGGATCCTTTTCGAATTATGGGAGATATGCCGGTATCACAGAGACAGATGGTGGAAATCGCGAAAGCTGTTTCTGCAGATGCAAAAATCATCGTATTCGATGAGCCTACCTCTTCCCTGACCGAACAGGAAGTGGAGCATTTGTTCCAAATCATTGGGTTGCTGAAAAAGAAAGGCTGCGGGATTATCTACATTTCTCACAAAATGGCGGAAATCAAAAAAATAGCGGATGAAATTACCATTATGCGGGATGGCATGTGGGTTGCCACTGAGTCGGCAGATCAGATGGAAGAAGCGGATATGATCCGTCTGATGGTTGGACGGGAATTGAAAAATCAGTTTCCTCCCAAAACAAACCATCCCGGGAAAGTCACTTTGGAAGTGGAGCATCTGTCCGGAATGTACTCGATTCTGAAGGAAGTTTCTTTTCAGGCCAGAAGGGGTGAAATCCTGGGAATTGCAGGCCTGGACGGAAGCGGGCGCACGGAAACCCTGGAGGCAATTTTCGGGATTGCCACAAGAGAATCGGGGATCATTCGGCTGGATGGGAAAGAAGTCTCCAACAGAAATGCGCGGGATTCGATTAAAAATGGCTTTGCGATGCTGACGGAGGACCGACGCGAAACCGGCATTTTCGAAATCCTGAATGTCAGGGAAAATACCACCATTTCCAGTTTGAACCGGCATAAGAAATTTGGATTTTACTTAAGTGAGAGATCCATGAGGGCAGATACCCAGAAGTCCATTGATGCAATGCGTACGAAAACCCCGTCCCAGGAGACAAAGGTCCGTGCATTGTCCGGTGGGAACCAGCAGAAGGTGATATTGGGAAGGTGGCTTCTGACGGAATCAGAGGTTCTCCTTTTGGATGAGCCAACGCGGGGAATTGATGTGGGAGCAAAATATGAGATTTATCAGTTGATTATTGATATGGCAAAGGAAGGGAAAATAGTGATTGTGGTTTCTTCCGAAATGCCGGAGCTTCTTGGTATCTGCGATCGCATTCTTGTGATGTCCGGTGGCAGGCTTGCAGGAGAGGTTTCAGCCAAAGAAGCAACACAGGAACGGATTATGGGTTATGCTGCCAGATATGCATAGAAGGGGGCTTTTCGGATGAAAAAAATTGCGGATGTCAAAGCGCGTTATGCGGACTACAAAGTATTGGACAGGAAGGGCAAAACGGCATTCTGGAAGGAGGCCGTCGTTCATAATGCCATTTATGTGTTGATACTTCTGGCGGTTATTTATACGTATACGAGGAATCACCGATTCCTGAGCGTTTCCTCCATTGTAAATATTATTTCCCTGTCTGCGGCAAACATTCCGATTGCCTGTGGGATTGCCGGGACGATTGTACTGACGGGTACAGACCTTTCCGCAGGGCGTGTTGTGGGCCTGACTGCCTGTATCTCCGCTTCCTTGCTGCAGGCGGCCACGTATTCAACGAAGATTTTTCCCAATTTGCCGGTTTTGCCGATTCCGCTGGTTCTTCTGATCATTGTCCTGGTTGGCGGAATCATCGGTTGGATCAATGGATTTTTCGTATCGAAATTTCATCTCCATCCGTTTATCGTTACCCTGGCGACCCAGCTGATTGTGTATGGCATTCTGCTGATGTATATGACGATTAACGGGAATAACGGCCAGCCGCTGTCCGGCCTGGACCAGTCCTTCAAGGACTTTGTAACAGGCAGCGTAGTAAGCGTGGCAGGGGTACCCATCCCGAATTATGTCTGGTACGCATGTGTCGTTGTGGCGTTTATGTGGTTCATGTGGAACAAGACAACTTTTGGCAAGAATATGTTTGCCGTGGGATCCAATCCGGAAGCAGCAAACGTGTCCGGGGTCAATGTGGCGAGGACCATGATTCAGGTTCATACTCTGGCAGGCTGCCTGTATGGAATTACAGGATTCATTGAATCCGCGCGAATCAGTTCCAACCAGGCGAACACGGGTCTGAACTACGAACTGGATGCCATCGCTGCCTGTGTCATCGGCGGGGTATCCTTTGTAGGCGGTACCGGCAAAATCAGCGGAGTGGTTATGGGAGTGTTTATCCTGAGGATCATCTTCGTTGCACTGAATTTCCTGTCCATTAACCAGAATATGCAGTATGTGATCAAAGGCCTGATCATTCTGATCGCCTGTGCCATTGATATGAAAAAGTATCTGGTCAGAAAATAGCAGTTTTACGTGAAGCGGACCTTGCCCGGATCCAATGGATTCTGATATACTGAAACGGGGGGAGAAGAAGAGAAGACAGGGAATCCTTCATAACAATAAATGGGAAGGGGTGCACAATGCGGGCTGTTGATATTATTCAGAGGAAGCGGGAGGGGAAATCCCTGACGACAGGAGAGATCCGTTACTTTATCCGGGGCTGTGTGGAAGGGGAGATCCCGGACTATCAGGTGTCCGCGTGGCTGATGGCTGTTTGCATCAACGGCATGGACAACAGGGAAACGACAGATCTGACCATGGCAATGGTAGATTCCGGGGAAAAGGTGGACTTATCCGGTGTAAAAGGTGTAAAAGTCGACAAGCACAGTACGGGAGGGGTGGGCGACACGACCACATTGATCGTCGCTCCTCTGGTGGCAGCCTGCGGAGTGCCGGTAGCCAAGATGTCCGGGCGGGGTCTGGGATTTACCGGCGGCACCCTGGACAAGCTGGAGTCGATTCCGGGTTTCCGGGTCTCTCTGTCCATGGGAGAGTTTCTGCAATCCGTGCAGTCGGTTGGCCTGGCAGTCATCGGCCAGAGCCGGAATCTTGTTCCGGCAGATCAGTTACTGTATGCACTGAGGGATGTTACCGGAACAGTGGAGAGCATTCCTCTGATTGCAAGCAGCATTATGAGCAAAAAAATTGCCGCCGGCACCGATGCCATTGTGCTGGATGTCAAGACAGGCAGCGGCGCCTTTATGCAGTCTGTGGAAGATTCTTTTGCACTGGCGGAGGAGATGGTGAAAATCGGTACCCGGGCAGGCAGGAAAACTACAGCTGTTGTAACGGATATGGATCAACCTCTTGGCATGGCTGTCGGCAATGCGCTGGAAGTCCGGGAAGCCGTGGAAGTCCTGCAGGGCCGGCAGAAGGGGCCACTGCGGGAAGTATCCCTGTATCTGGCGGCTACTATGCTGATGACAGCAAATGGGTGCGACACCCTGAAGGATGGACGCCGCAAGGCGGAGGAAGCTCTGGTATCCGGCCGCGGACTGGCCAGGCTGGGCGATATGATTCGCCGGCAGCATGGAGACGCAGGAGTTCTTGAGGATTTCAGCCGGCTTCCCCGCGCAAACCGGATCCTGCCGATAAAAGCGGAGAAGGAAGGCTGCATCACTTCCGTGGATACCCGGGAAATCGGGCGGTGCGCTTTGCTTCTGGGTGCGGGAAGATCCCGGAAAGGGGACAGGATTGATCCCGGTGTTGGCCTGGTTCTGCACAGGAGGATCGGAGACCGGATCCGTCCCGGCGATCTTCTGGCAGAGTTTTATGTGAACCGGGAGGAAGAATTGCAGGAAGCAGTGGAAAACTTCCGGAAAGCGGTTCGGATCGGTACGGACAAACCAACGCCCAGGCCCTTGATTCTGGGCTCGGTCACGGCATCCGGCGTAGATCATACGCCTGTTTATGCAGAATGAGATATGCGCCGCATGAGGGCGCTCATATCCCAGTCAGAATAATGTGGACATCCGCATGGACCGTAACCCCCACGTCCGGGTAGATGGAATTCCAGTCCGAGCCCATCCGTTCCCAGTAAGCCGGTTCCCCGGCCTGTAGGATGCGGTCAAACTGGAAGACGTCTGCTTTGAATTTTTCCTGCATGGATTCAATTGTTTCCGTGCAGAGATCCTGAATTTCCTTTTCGTATTCTGCTTCCAGGCTTTTGAGAAAGGGCTCGCTCAGCTTTTCGTGGGTGTGTAGATTAATGTCTTCTGAGTAATCCCCCTCCACCTTGATGTCAATACGAAAGCTTACCTGGTCTCCGTTTACAATGGGAGTGATTTCAGCTTTTTCATTGGTTATTTCCATAGCGACCCGTCCTTCTTCTCCCTTCGGTGTATCAACGGTGATTACGCCGCCTTCATAGGTATTCCGTATCAGGTTGATGGCTTCCACCTCCATCTCCGTTGCCCATCCTGCCATTCTTCCGTTATGGAAGACCGCTCCGCCGCTTGCCTTGTTTTCATCTTTTGTGGAAATTACTTTTGCCAGAACAAAGTCATGGCCGTCATGCAAAGCGCATATCACATCTCCCATATTGGTATGGTATACCATTCGGGAATCTCTACTGGAATTATCAAAGATACCGGACAAATAAACGGAAGAATACTTATCAATTCTGGGGACAACATCCAAAATGCTTTTGGCCTCTCCCGGGCAGATCAGTACCTTGATTCCCCGCCTCATTTCCGGTTCCCTCATAAACATATCCAGAATATTGATCAGCCCTTTTCTGGCCACTTCTTCCGAAAGGATGAGGACCTGAAGGTGTTCATAATAGAGGGACAGGCCGGTGCGGGATGCCATTTCACGATTTATGCTGAAAAAGGAATTGCCAATTTGCGTAATTTCCCAGGATTGTGAACCTTCAGCAGATTGAATGCCAGGCCCTTCCGGCATATCCGCATTTGCAAGTATGGGCAGCTGTATGGTCATGGCATAACCCGGTTCCCCTGTGTGGAGCTGCATTTTCTCCAGCTTTTCCTCTTCCTGGGGAGAAGCCTGATTCGGGCCGGTGGATTCCGATGATTGGGGATCGGGAGGATAGGAATCGATGGCCAACCCCAGTACATAGCCTCTGGTATCGATGTCCTTTTGATCCCAGCACCCCGTAAGCAGCAGGGCCCCAATCAGAAAAAGCAACAGGGAGGAACGCTTCAGGGAATGTCTCATGCTCTTGTCTCCCTTCTCTTCTTTATATAACCCATGGCCGTGATGAAGGGAAAGATCAGCAGTCCAAAAATACGGCTTGATTTTTTTATTTTGGAAAAAAACGATATGGCCTCTGTTCCGCTTCGGATGAAGAGGGCAATCCCAATCAACAACAGGGCGATTCCCCAAATGACGTAATTTTGGTGTTTGGTTTTCATATGTAGCAATTCTAAAAAATTTCTTTTTGTACGGAAGAGGAGCAGAGCAACCGATACGAAGACGATATTGATCCACAATATGGCGGCAAAGGACTCCGCTCTTTCCAGAAAAGTGCCTGGGATTTCAATGGATTTCGCCAGTGTCAGGGTAGGATACGTCAGATAACCAATGTCCGTTGGCCCAAATACCATGATGGTAATAAGTGTTAAAGCAATGTACAGGAAGATTGGAATTCCCAGGCCAGCAAGGTACCACTTAAAAGTTCCCTTCGTTTTTTGGGTATAGCAATAGAAATAGGCTATGGTGCCATATCCGGTAAACTGCTGATATCCTGTCAGGATTCCCTTCACCACATTCCCTGTGTTTTTGTACAGAATGGGCTTTAAGTTGCTGAGGTGAATCTGATTCATCGGCATCAGGAGAATGCCCAATATGGTAACAGCACAGAGTGGGAAAATAATATCCATAATTCCTCCAATGGCGAAAACACCTTTGCAGACTGCATATCCGGCCGCCAGAAGGATCAGAACAACAATCGGGAGCATCGGTGTTGCGCTCAGCAGGAACATTTTCAGTGCCTGCGCAAAAATTCTCAGGGACATGCCAAGATACAGCACATCATACACAATAAAGGGAAGCAGGATAATCCTGCCGAAGAAGTCCCCGAATATATGCAGTAGGATCTGCGGCAAATCCATTTCCGGATACAGATGTGCCAGATAGTAGCAGACACTGCCCAATATCATGGCTGTCATACCTCCCAGTATCAGGGATATCCAGGCGTCCTGTCCGGCAACGTCAACCATGTCCCGCTGGACGATCAGAATGTCGATTCCCAGGATTCCGCATGCGGTCAGTGTCATAACCTGAGGGGGCATCAGCCTTTCTTCTTTCATGAAATCTCTTTCTCCTTTTTCCGGGAATGGCTCCTTTCGGTATCTTCCGGATTCAGGAATTCAGGACGCTTTTTCAGGTCCTTGAACGGTGCACGGATCACCGTGTCTTTCCAATCCTGGAAGCGATAAGGGGTAATGGGGCTCAGGTATCGGATGCCGAAGTTTTTCAGGGAAGAGAGATACGTCAGCAGCAGAAGCATCCCTATGGCGATCCCGAAACTTCCCAGGGTTGTGGCAAGTATCATAAAGGGCACCCGGAGGATCCGGGAGGCCAGGCCGAGGCTGTAATCCGGGATGGCAAAGGAGGTGACCGCAGTAACAGAAATCACAATGACCATGATGGGGCTGACGATGCCTGCCTGAACTGCGGACTGACCGATCACCAGTCCTCCTACGATGGAAACGGTCTGGCCCACTGCCTTGGGCAGCCGTATGCTTGCTTCCTGAAGGAGCTCCAGGACAGCTTCCATTAACAATGCTTCAATGAAAGCGGAAAAGGGCACCCCCGTGCGGGTGGAAGCAATGGACAGCACCAGTCTTGTGGGCAGCATCCCGGGGTTATAGGCGGTGATGGCAATGTATATAGCGGGAAAAAGGGAAGAAAGAAACAACCCGACATATCTGGAAATCCGGATAAGCGAGGATACCAACCAGCTTTCACAATAATCGTCCGGACTTTGCATCAGTATGGGCAGGGTGACCGGAACCAGTATGGCATTGGGAGAGCCGTCCGTCAGGACCGCAACTCTTCCTTCACTCAATGAAACGACCAGCTTGTCCGGCCGTTCGGTGATCTGAACCTGAGGAAAGATGGAGTCGGGCCGGTCTGTCACCAGAGTTCCGATCTGAAAAGCAGACTGTCCCATATCCAGATCAACAGAGCTCAGCCTTTTCCGGAGATCCTCCACGATATCCGGATCGGCGATTCCCTTGATATAGACAAGGACAGACTCGGATTTGGAGCGCCTGCCGATTTTATACTCTTCAAGCATCAGATTCGGATCCCGGATCCGTTTCCGGATCAATCCAAGATTGATTTTCAGGGTCTCCACGAATGCTTCCTGCGGACCTTTTACCGAAGGTTCCACAGTGGGTACGGCAAACGGTTTCCCGTTTAATTCCCTGGTGTTTACAATCAACCCTTTTGCGTACCCCTGAATGCACAGAAAGGTGTCCCCGGACATAACAGCCAAAACAATTTCATCAAAGGTTTCCGCTTCCTGAACGCTGCCGATGCTGAGCATGGAATCCTTTACGGATTGGAAATTCACTTCCGTATCCGAATCAATTACCGCTGTCGACTGCAGAATCAGCGGTTTGAGCAGATGGCTCATAATCATTTCCTCATTGACCAGATCCGCAATGTAGAGAATGGCAGCCTGATACTTTGTTCCTCCGATTTGGAACTCCCGTGATTTAATGTCGAAGGTGTTGTTCATGGAGTTCTTCAACCGCGTAATATTATCCTCCACAATTTCTGAGAGTCGGAACGGCTTCAGATGATCCGTGTCTCCCTTGATTCCAAATTTCTTATCTTTTTTCCTATCTTTCTTTTCCAATCGTCGCTTCAGCAGTTTTACCATATTTCTTTCATCCTTTTTTCATGCGGCTCCGGCCGTTCCATGATTTTTCCCGTTAAAACGATCTATTTTTATTATTATGGCCCATTTTCATCATAATGATGACAAAAAACCAGAATATAGGCATAGGCATGGTATTTTTTTCAGGCCATTGATATAATAATGGAAAAGATCAGTGTGGGGGCAGACGGATGAGGAGAGGAAGCAGGGAGATCTGGGTTAAAAGGCCGATATTATGGGGGCTGGCCGCCTATATCGCCGGACTTGTTTTTTCGGTTTATTTCCGGGTGGAAGCCTTGTATTGCTTGCTGGGGATGACAGGGGCTGCTCTGCTGGCTCTGGTGTTCCGGAGAAAAGCTGTCTTTCCGCTTCTGCTCAGTCTGGTTTTGATCTTTGGCTGTCTTCGTGGAGCACTGTTTTTCGGAACAAGGAATCCACTGGCTCCCTATGTCGGAAAGAGAATCACGATACAGGGTACAGTGACCGGAGATCCGCAGATCGAATCGGATCGGGCCGTTTACGTTCTGGATGTTGAAGCGGTGCAGACAGGCAGGACGATCCATATCGCAGGGGGAAAGGTGCGGGTTGGGCACTATGCGGGATTTTCAGATGGCGGATTGTCCCGTTCGAAGTCCGCTTCGCAGGCGCAGACTTCCCCATCCGGCCACGTTCCTGCCGTCTCTCAGGATCCCTCTTTCTCAGTCGATTCTCCGGATTCTTCCTCAGCCGGTTCGTCAGGTTCTTTTCCCGATCCAGGCAAAGGAAGTTTTTCCGAAGCTTTTCAAGCGGGGGATGTGCTGCGGGTTACGGCAACCCTGAAAGAGCCCACCGGGCCCAGGAACCCCAGGGGCTTTGATTATAAAGGCTATCTGGCGAGAAGAGGCATTTACAGCATGATGAACGCTTCCGGCCGGAATGTTGTTTTTCTCAAAAAAGTCAGATCCTTTTCTGTAAGCGGCATGCTAGCCCGGTTTCGCCGCCAGGCGGATATTTCGCTGGATCGTACTGTTGGGGGACAGGAAGGGGCCCTTCTGAAAGCTCTGTTGCTGGGGCAGCGCTGGACCATTGAGCCGGGAACGGTGGATGCATTTCAGCGGACCGGTCTGGCACACGTTCTTTCCATTTCCGGATTGCATATCGGATATATCGTGATGCTGCTGCACTTTCTGTTCTCCCGGTTTCCCCTTCAAAGGTGGACGCCCCTGATTTTTGAGGCGACGATTCTCCTGCTGTACTGTCTGCTGGTGGGAGCTGCTCCATCCGTGATGCGTGCGGTTGTGATGGCAGTGATTTATTCCGTCGGAAAAACCATGGGCAGGAAATCGGATACGATCAACAGTGCCGGAGTGGCGGCGTTCTTGATTCTGCTGATCCGGCCAATGGACATTCTGGAAGTCGGTTTTCAGCTGTCCTTTCTGGCAGTCGGTTCCATTGCCCTGTTATATCGGCCAATTCAGGAAAGACTGCGCTTTCTGCCGTCCAAAGTGTCTTCCCTGATTGCAGTCACCTTATCGGCCCAGCTGGGTACCTTTCCCCTGACGGTTTATTGCTTCAACACCCTGACGCCGTGGTCGGTCCTGACCAATTTGGTTCTGGTTCCCGCACTGGGGGCAGTTACCATGGGAGGATTTTTGATTCTGCCTGTGGGAATGATTTTTCCGGCAGCAGCAAAAATTGCGGCGGTTCCGCTCCGGGTTCTCTGCCGCCTGGTTCTGGCGGTGACCGATCTTGCTGCAAAGCTGCCTTTTGCGTCGATACCGGCTGTGTCTCCGTCCATACCGGCGATTCTGGTTTATTATCTGGTGTTGCTGACCCTGTCCAGGGAAAGGCCCGCTTTTATCCGAAGGCCTTATGTGGTGTGTACCGTACTGATTGGTACCTTGGTGGCCGGCCCCTTCCTCGTTGAAGTCCGGAAGCCAAAGGATCTGGAAGTAACGTTTGTGGATGTGGGGCAGGGAGACTGTACGCTGATTCGGACTCCCGACGGGAAAACCATACTGATGGACGGTGGCGGCAAGGAGGACAGGAATGTGGGGGAGGATACGGTCCTTCCCTTTCTGCTGAAAAACGGCGTTTCTTCCCTGGATCTTGTCATTATGTCCCATTGTCATTATGATCATATCGGAGGGTTGCTTCCGGTGCTGGAACAACTGCCGGTGGATGCCTTTATGGAATATCCGCCGGGCCAGGCAGAGCCGGCGTACCTGGAGCTGAAGGAAACGGTCCGGCGAAAGGGCATTGATGTTCTGACGGCGAAGCGGGGACAGACCTGGAGGATCGGCAGGGAAGTAAAGCTCCATATTCTGTATCCGGAGGATCGTGTGGTGAAATCGCTGGCCCATGGCAATGAGAATAATTATTCCCTGGTGATTCTTCTGGAATACCAGGATACATCGGTCCTTTTTACAGGGGATATGGAGGATCGTGTGGAGTATTATCTGGCTGGAAGGATCCGGCAGGAAAATGTGGATATTCTCAAGGTGCCTCATCATGGCAGCCGGACTTCCAGTACGGAGTCGTTTCTGGACGCCATTTCCCCGAAAGCCGGCGTGATACAGGTTGGAATCAATCTGTTTGGCCATCCGAGTCCCCAGACACTGGACAGGCTGGAGCAGAGGGGAGCCCGGGTTTATCGGAACGATGAACAGGGGGCGGTGATGATGCATTACCGGGATAAGCATTGGAGGATCCGTACCATGCTGCAAAGCCCGTAACGGATTTTGGGAGACGAGTCACCAATACCGGATATGTTATGTATGATAAGTATAGATGTATCTTTGATATTCCCTTTGAAAAGCAGGTTTTTCGGTAGAACCATTGCAATATTTGTGTTAGAATAGTTTTTGTTGAATAAAATCGAATTTTTGAGAATAGAGCAGCAGGATGAGAATGACAACGGTTTGGAAAGGATGATTCGATAGATGAAGAGATATGAGGATCAGCAGTGGAAGGAAAGCATGGGAATTACCCTGGACTTCAATAACATGATGTCCGGGATGATAGGAGAGGAGCAGGGCATTTCCGGAAGCAGCATGGAAGCGATGTCCGATTCCCTTGCGTCTGCCGCCAAAGCCATGGAAACAAAGCGTGCAGAAGGCAGGATGGATTGGAGGGATCTTCCCTATAATCAGAAGGAAACGGTGGAGGATATCAAGCGTACCGCATCCCGGATCCGGGATCGGTTTGATGCCTTTGTGGTTCTGGGGATCGGTGGTTCTGCCCTGGGTCCCATTGCAGTACAGCGGGCACTGAATCATGCCCATTACAATGAATTGCCCCGGGAGAAGCGGGATGGATATCCCCGGTTTTATGTGGAGGACAATGTGGATCCGGAAAAAATGCAGGCTTTGCTTGATGTGATCGATCTTACGAAAACCACATTCAATGTCATCACCAAATCGGGCAGTACATCGGAGACCATGTCCCAGTTCCTGATTATAAAGGACATGCTTCAGCAAAAGCTTGGTGATCGATACCGGGAGCATCTGATTGCCACGACAGATCGGGAAAACGGCAATCTCATCCGGATCGCAAAAGAAGAAGGGCTGAAAACCTTTTATATTCCCAGGGGAGTGGGCGGCCGGTTTTCCGAGATGTCTCCCGTGGGCCTGCTTTCCGCGGCAGTGTGCGGCATTGACATTGAGGAGATGCTGGCTGGTGCAGCCTACATGGATGAGATCTGCCAGGATGAAAGTGCCTGTGAAAACCCTGCTTATATGGCGGCAACCCTTCAGTATCTTGCCATGAAGTCCGGCAAGAATATCTCCGTCATGATGCCGTATGCGGATTCCCTGAGGTATATTGCAGACTGGTATGCGCAGCTTTGGGCAGAAAGCCTGGGAAAGCGTGTCAACTCCAGGGGAGAGACGGTTCATGCGGGGCAGACTCCTGTTAAGGCTTTGGGAGTGACCGATCAGCATTCCCAGGTTCAGCTCTATACGGAAGGTCCCTTCGACAAAGTGGTTACCTTTCTGAGAGTGGGAAGATACCGTACTACTGTGAAGATTTCCAATGGATTTGAAGGGATTCCCGCTGTGTCCTTTCTTGGAGGGCATACCATGAATGAGCTGATCCATGCTGAGCAGACGGCGACGGAATATGCCCTGCTGAAGGCAAAAAGGCTGAATTGGACCATTATCCTGCCGGAAGTGAATGCCTTTACCGTAGGCGAACTTTTATATTTCCTTGAAGTGGAGACGGCGTTTGCCGGGGAGCTTTTGGGTATCAATGCCTTTGATCAGCCGGGAGTGGAAGAAGGAAAAAATGCAACCTATGCGTTGCTGGGCCGTCCGGGGTATGAAGCAAAAAAGGCAGAACTTGCTGCAAGGCCGGAGAAGAAGCCGGAATATGTATTGAAAGGGAAGGTAAAGGAACCGGTCGGCGGCGCTGTATAACAAGCTGATAAAAAAGAGACATATTCCTGTCCTGCATCCGATAAGATAGTATCAGTGCAGATACAATACACCGTGACCGGAGGGCAGGATGCTGGATATTTTACAGGTACTGATCCATTTTGTCGTCGGATCCCTATTGATTGTGACCGGCGTGAACACCATGGGAAGCACACTCGAGCAGGCAAACTCGAAGCTTCTGGATAAAGCCATGCGTGCATTTTCAAGGAACAAATGGACTTCCTTTTTTACCGGCATCCTGCTGACCGGTCTGGTACAGAGCAGTACAGCGGTAACGATTTTGACGATAGGATTTGTGGATTCCGGCATCATGAAGCTGGAAAGTGCAGTCGGCATTATTTACGGCGCAAATATCGGGACGACGTTTACCGCCCAGTTCATGAGCTTTCAGATTACCCAATATTCCCGGTATATCCTGATAGCCGGGTGTATTCTGAGTTTTGGCCCGATGCGAAAGTTCAGGACAGCAGGCAATGTACTTGCAGGCATCGGTTTGTTGTTTTCGGGATTGGAGCTGATGGATAAAAGCGTAAACATCCTGAAGAACAATGCTTTTCTGGTTCAATGGCTGCAGGCTCACTCGGACAACGTCTTTCTGTGTCTGCTTGCCGGTCTGGTGATCACCATGCTGGTGCAGAGCAGCAGTGCAACGGTCGGAATGACCATATTGCTGTTCAACGGCGGATTGCTGCCGCTTTCTTCCGCTGTTGCGCTTACCCTGGGGGACAATATAGGGAGCTGTATTGTTGCCCAGATCGCCGGTATGGAATCCAGCACGGCGGGGAAGCGGGCCGCATGGGCCCATACCATTTACAATATTGCCGGCGTTCTGCTGGCATGGCTTTTCTTGTCTCAATTCTGCAGGTTTGTTCAGTTTATGACCCATTGGATGGGGCAGGACAGCAGCCGCCTTATTGCAAATGCCCACACGATGTTCAATGTGCTGAGCGCCATGCTGTTTCTGCCGATTTCAAAGTATTATGTGAGATTTCTTCAGTGTGTCATTCCGGAAAGGAAACCGATCCGCCGTCTGAAGGAATCCAGGCACCTTTGATGCCCGGATTCCTTTCGGTCGGGCGGACTTTTAATACTCATTTTCAAAACGCTATTTTGTATTCCGTTTTTTAATATATTTGATCAGATCATACCACAAAACCGAAGCAGCAGCCAGTCCCACAGCAGTCAGCAGCAGGGGGGCAGACAGCGCAGACAGCTTCAGGATGCCGGAAAGGGGTGAGTAAAGAATAAGGGCCAGTAACAACAGAGTGCCGGCATTTGCCACCTGCATCACCCGGTCTCCGGCAAGCCGCCGCATGGATCGGAACGCGGGATCGCTGTCGGAGCTGTTGACCTGTACCAGGAACAGATTTGCCAGCATAAGGATGGCAAGCCCCATGGAGCGGGCTACGGGCGCACGGGAAACATCTCCTTTCAGCAGGGAAAAATATGCGCTGAATGAGGCGGCGAATATGAACAGACCCTGCAGGGAACTTTTGAGGAACAAGCCGGGAGTCAGCAACTTTTTCTTCGGGTCGCGGGGGCGTCGCTCCATGATGTCCGTTTCCGCCGGCTGGCGCTCCAGTACAATGGAGCAGGTGGGATCGATCAGTATCTCCAGCAGTACAATATGGAGCGGTAGCAAAGGCAGTGCTGCAGGCGGAATCTTCAGCAGCGGCGCCAGCAGAGAAGCAAAGGCAATCGGAACATGGATCGTAAACACATATCCCACCGCCTTGCGGATATTATCAAAGATACGGCGTCCATCCCGTACGCTCTCCACGATGGTGGTAAAGTTGTCATCCATCAGGATGAGGTCGGCAGCCTCCCTGGCCACCTCGCTGCCACGTTTTCCCATGGCAATGCCGATATCGGCATATTTCAGGGCTGGTGCATCGTTTACTCCGTCGCCGGTCATGGCTACGATCTCCCCGTTCTCCTGGAATGCCCTGACAATGCGCATTTTATGTTCCGGCAGCACACGGGAGAAGATGGAAACTGTTTGAACGGCTCTTTGAAGATCCTCATCGCTCATGGCGCTGAGCCTGTCGCCCGTTAAGATGTCACCGCTGTGAGGCAGCCCTATTTTTCCGGCAATGGCGGAAGCCGTGGCGCCGCTGTCGCCTGTAATCATAACGACGCGGATACCAGCCTGGTTACAAACTGCGATATCCGCCCGGACATTTTCCCGCGGCGGATCGGCCAGGCCCACCAGCCCCAGCAGAGTGAGCCGGCAGTCGGTAATGGCGTCCGGAATCTCCGCTTCGCTGGCTGGCTTTGCCATGGCAACCGCAATCACCCGCAGTCCCCGACCGGAGAGCTCCGTGTTTTGCCGCTCAGCCTCCGCCCTTTGTTCGCCGGTAAGGTTACAGATGGTGAAAATCCGTTCGGGACTGCCTTTGGCAGCGATTCGGATTTCTCCCTCATGACGCCAGACATGGCCCATCATTTTCAGGTCATTGGTAAAGGAGTATTCCGTGAGAAAACCGCTTTCCTCAAAGAGGTGTTTCCGTGAAATACCCTGGTCTTCGCAATAGGACAGCATTGCCTTTTCCATTGGATCAAAGGGTTCGGTCTCGCAGGCCAGGCCCATGGTTTCCACCAGGCCCTGCCTGTCGCCGGCTGCAACCCAGATATCCTCAACGGACATTTGATTTTTGGTAATGGTTCCGGTTTTATCCACGCAAAGTACGGATACGGCACCCAGCGTTTCCACACTGGGAAGCCTGCGCACCAGGGAATGTTTTTTCGCCAGCCGCCATGCGCCCATGGAAAGAAACACGGTCAGGATAACCGGGAATTCCTCCGGAATCATGGCCATGGCCAGAGTAATGCCCGACAGGACACTCTCTGTCAGCCGGTCCGGGAAACCATGATCCGGGAGATTGCGCCAGGTAAATATGCCAATCAGGATAAACAGCCCGCCTGCAATGCCGGCGCAGGTTTTGACCAGATGGTTTATCTGCTTCTGGAGCGGAGTATCTTCCTGTGGAGCACCCGCTACGCTTTTACCGATTTTCCCATACTCTGTGCCTGTACCAATGTTCGTCACCCGAACGGCAGCGGACCCCTGGTTTACCAGTGTTCCCGCGTAACAGCGGTCCTTTCGCCAGTAATCCCCCGAAGGTTCGGCATCTCCTTCCGCGGTTTTCCAGACGCTTTCGGCTTCTCCGGTAAGGGAAGACTCGTCTATGCGAAGATCTGCACATTTGACGATCACCCCGTCGGCGGGAACCTTTATTCCTTCCTGGATCATCATAAGGTCGCCGGGTACCAGATCCGCACTGGCTATGGTTTGCTGCTTTCCATCACGGATGACGGCAATGCGGGGCTCGGACAGATCTTTCAGGGCATTCAGGGTTTTGTCGGTTTTCCATTCCTGAACCACATCTATGGTGATCATACCGGTTACAAAAATAAGCATGATTCTTCCATCATGGGGTTCTCCAAGAACAAAATAAATTGCGGCTGCCGCCAATAGCAGCAAAAACATGGGTTCACAGAGAATGTGCAGCGCCTTTTTGAAAAAGTTGTGCTTTTTTGGGGGCGTCAGCTCGTTTTTACCGAACTGCTCCTGAAGGCGTCTGACTTCGTCTGAGGTTAAGCCTGTTTCGACAGGGTTTGATGTGTTTGTCATAAAAGAATCCTCCAATGGCCTTTTGGCGTAAAAGATTTCTCCTATGGCACTCCATTTTTCAAAAGTCGGCTGTTCTGTCAGAATATGAAAAAACACATCTGCAGAACATACCACTGTCCCACAGATGTGTTGATCGTTCATCTGTTGCCGCTCTTTGGGCGGCCCGGCACCATGCCATACGGCATCGCCTGCTCAGTTTGTACTGTTGAACTCGCATTCCCATGGAATGTAATGCAGTGCAAAGAGATTACTATATAGTATATGAGCCCAGTTGGTTAAAGTCAACCGTTTTTTTAGGTTAATGTGAAAGATTACCGTATAGTATATGAGAGGGTATCGGAAATTTACCAGGATTCATTGAATTTTCAAGGTTCATCGCTCTTTTTAAACTGCGAAGTTTGAGTAGGTTATATATTTATTGCATGCTCGATAAAAATCTTATCTGGAGCCCAGTTCTATTTTTCATCCTGGAAAATTTCTATGTCCCAGCTAATTCCGAACCCCTTTCACTGCGGATAACTGTTATTATGATTCAGAATTTTTTGCTTTGTTCTCTCATCAAGAAAAGACCGAAGCTGCTGGAGCAGCTCATTGCCTTCAAAATATTCCCTGCCATAGCTCAGGTTGAATAAATAATCGAAGTCCGGCGGATTATCACCCTGGTTATGCTGTATAATCGTTTCTGCCTTATCCAATGCCTTTACCAGTTTGGCTTCCGGCGTTGTGCCTTCATTATATTCCAGCCAGACATTCACCATTCTGCGGGCCTGTGGTTCTGGCAGAATCGAAAAAACAGACTGCACCGCCCGATATTCGGATTCGTATTTTATTTTCTTGTCCGGGCATGACGCAGCGGAAACATCGCCATCATAGATTTCGCCAATATCATGAATGAGACTCATTATCAGAACTTTGGATAAGTCCAGCTCAGGGAAAGAATCTGACAGAACAGCGGCAAAAAGAGCAAGCCGCCATGAGTGCTCCGCAGTGCTTTCCCTGCGTCCTGTGCTGGTCCAGGCCGTTCGCAATACAGATTTCAGCTGTTCCGATTCTTCCATAAAAGATAAGAATTTTCTTATCTCCATATCTATTCTCTCCATTCGTGTTTTTCTTCATTGCCGGTTGCGCTGATAAGCAAAGTATACAATCGTTTTTAGCAATCCCGTGATCAGTAATATGGAAAAGGACATATAAAAAGCCGTCATATTGTACATAGACGAAGTAAGTGTAATGGACAGAAGCAAAAGCATCAGGATATCCACCACAATTCCTCCGCTTTTGTCATGAAGGAATTGATTTCTCTCATCCAGTTCCTGCCTCATCTGCTCTTTCAGGAGGTATTTGTTGCTCAGAAGCTTTTTGCTTGCATGTATTCTGTAAAACACATACGCCAATCCTCCGAAAAAGGCGATGCTGCTGAAAGACTGGGCCAGCGGCGTCATAATGCGCGAGTCACCTCCGCCTGTCTCGCCGATCACAACCATATACACCAGCATGCAGATGACGATCAGCCACAATATGCGGATACGCCTTCTGATTTTGTCCATATATGAAAAATGACTAGAGTCCTTCATACTTTCTGTCCTCCAATTCTTTATTCTCTTTCAGGCAGCACAAATCTTCAATGGTTGTTCTGAACACCCGGGCCATCCGGTAAGAGAGCATCAGGGAAGGATTATATTGCTCTTTTTCGATGGAAATAATGGTTCTGGCAGAAACATGAACCAGATCGGCAAGCTGTTGCTGTGTCCATCCATTGGCAGTTCGCATCTCTTTCACTCTTGTTTTCATAGGATCAGGATCCCCTCCTGCAATTATGAAGCCAACTTCATGTGAGGCTAGCTTCATAATATAGGAAAGAGTAGGAATTGTCAATATCCCTGGCAGATTTTTATGAATATCTTCCGGGTTCGCTTTTCGGATCACCAGGTTCATGGGTCGCGTCCTCTTCTATTTCATCAGCAGAGCCATAATGGCTTTGTGCGTGTGCAAGCGGTTTTCCGCCTCGTCAAATACGATGGAATGAGGCCCATCAATGATTTCGGTGGTGACCTCCTCCCCCCGGTGGGCAGGCAGGCAATGCAAAAAGACAGCATCGTGTTTGGCAAGGGCAAAGAGGGCAGAGTTTACCTGATAGGGGGAAAACGACTTAATCCTTTCGCTGCTTTCCGCCTCTTTTCCCATACTGGACCAAACGTCGGTATAGACTGCATTCGCATTTGCAATGGCTTCCTGTGGACTGTGGGTGATTTGCACCGAAGAGCCGGCAATGAACGCGTTTTTCTTTGTTGTTTCCACGATTTCCGACTTTGGCTCATAACCGGCGGGGCAGCCTACGGAGATATCCATTCCCACTTTGGAGCAGCCGATCAGCAGGGAATGGGCCACATTGTTCCCGTCGCCGATAAAGGCGAGCTTCAGACCCTGCAGGGTGGATTTCTTTTCATAGATTGTCATCAGGTCCGCCAGAATCTGGCAGGGGTGCAGTAAATCGGTCAGTGCATTGATGACGGGGACGGTGCCGTACTTAGCCAGATCTTCCACATCACGTTGCCGATAGGTCCGGATCATGATGCCGTCCACATATCGGGAAAGAACCTTTGCGG
The DNA here is from genome assembly GCA_038396605.1 of Eubacteriales bacterium mix99. Lineage (NCBI taxonomy): Bacteria > Bacillati > Bacillota > Clostridia > Eubacteriales > Eubacteriales bacterium mix99. Next base: position 3,048,921 of record CP121690.1, on the reverse strand, counting down.
TATCTTCTATGGTTTCTCCCCGGCCGAGCTGAATATCATCGGAACTGAGGAACAGAGCCGAACCTCCCAGCTGATACATTCCCACCTCAAAGGAGACTCTGGTGCGGGTGGAGGATTTGGTAAAGATCATGGCCAGTGTCTTTCCCTTCAGCAGAGGATGGGCAATGCGGTTCCTGCGCTGCTCTTTCAGTTGGAGCGCCAGGGAGAGAATTTGAAATATCTCGTCTGAACTGTAGGACTGAAGCCCCAACAGATGCTTCTGCCCAAAGGGCTTTTCCGGTTTATAAGGATACAGATCCATTGATTTCATCCTTTCCTTGCTATTATGAATTCGGTTGTTTTATCGTACACGCTGCCGTTTACGGCTGTTTTCCCGGTATTTCCCCGATCGGGGATCTTCATGCTGGAAGCGAGCATTGCTTTGGTCAGGGCCCGGATACAGGAGGTGTCCGTCCCCATTACTTCACCGGTGGACTTCATCTCCGGTCCCAGAAAGGGATCCACGGTGGTCATCCTGGAAAAGGAGAAGACGGGAGCCTTTACGGTGACCAACGGGGATTCCGGGATCAGGCCTGTCCGGTAGCCCAGATCGGCAAGGGAGGTTCCAAGCATGATTCGGGTTGCCAGGTCCACCATGGGGACACCGGTTATCTTGCTCAGGACCGGTACGGTCCGGCTTGCCCGGAGATTGGCCTCCAGCACGAGGAGATGATCTTCCGGATCAATCACAAATTGGATGTTGAACAGTCCCTTGATGCGGAGCTCTTTTCCGATCCGGATGCAGGTATCCACGATCTGCCTGCGGACGGCAGGGGAGAGGTTCCATGGAGGATAAACGGAAAAGCTGTCTCCGGAGTGGACACCGGCCCGTTCGATGAGTTCCATGATACCAGGGATCACCACATCCTTTCCGTCGCTGACGGCATCCACCTCCACTTCTCTGCCGACAATATACTTGTCGATAAGAATCGTATGATTCTGCGCGGCCTGGACAGCGGCAGCCATATATTCCTCCAGTTCCCTGTCACTGTAAACAATTTGCATTGCCCTGCCGCCCAGCACATAGGAAGGGCGGACGAGGACGGGATAACCGATGGAGTGGGCAATCTTCAGGGATTCCTCCAAAGTAAAGGCCGTACTGCCGGTTGGCAGGGGGATATCCAGGGAATGGAGGACCTGCAGGAATTTATTCCGGTCTTCCGCCTTGTCGATGTCCTCCACCGAGGTACCCAGAATGTTGACACCGTTCTTCCGCAAAGGTTCTGCCAGATTCAGTGCAGTCTGACCGCCGAACTGGACAACGACACCCAGGGGCTTTTCCTTTTCGATGATATCCAGCACACATTCCAGGGTCAGGGGCTCGAAATAGAGAACGTCCGAAGTGTCAAAATCCGTGCTGACCGTTTCCGGATTGCTGTTGATGATGATGGCTTCCAGTCCCAGCTTCTGCAAGGTTTTGACGCAATGGACACTGCAGTAATCGAATTCGATTCCCTGTCCGATGCGGATGGGTCCGGATCCCAGTACAATGACCTTTGTATTGTCTGAGGGACGGACATCATCGTACCGGTCATAGCTGGAATAGTAGTAGGGGGTGACCGCTTCAAACTCTCCTGCGCAGGTATCCACCATTTTGTAGGAAGGCTTCAGATTCCATTTCTTCCGAAGATTTCGGATTTCATTTCCATGGGTGCCGATCAGCTCGGCGATATACGAATCTCCGAATCCATATTTTTTACAGTCATACAGGATCTCTTTTGTAAGATTCTTTTGGGACAGGACTCGGATTTTCCGGCCGATGCCGCTTATGTTTTTCAGCTTTTTGAGGAAGAACCGGTCAATTTTTGTCATGTCATATATTTCATCGATGCTGTATCCGCGGTTCAATGCTTCGGAAACTACAAATATCCTTTCGTCGTCGGGATTTTTCAGGGAATTCCGGATGTCCCCGCCGCTCCAGGTGGCGATTTCCTTCATGCCCAGATGATAGTTCAGCCGGATATCCAGGGAATCGATCGCCTTCAGCAGGGATTCCTCAAAAGTCCGACCGATGGCCATGACTTCTCCGGTGGCTTTCATTTGGGTTCCCAGGGTGCGGTCGGCGGTGATGAATTTATCAAAAGGCCATCTTGGCACCTTGGTTACCACATAATCCAGTGCCGGTTCAAAGCAGGCACATGTGTTTCCGGTCACGGGATTTTTAATTTCGTCCAGATTCAGCCCCACGGCGATTTTACTGGCTACCCTCGCGATGGGGTAACCGGTGGCTTTGGATGCCAGTGCGCTGGACCGGCTTACCCTGGGATTTACTTCGATAACCACATATTCGTAGCTGAAGGGATTCAATGCAAACTGGATGTTGCAGCCGCCCCGGATCCTGAGGGCGCGTATGATCCGGATGGAAGCGGTACGCAGCATCTGATATTCCCGGTTGGAAAGGGTCTGACTGGGAGCCGTTACAATACTGTCCCCGGTATGGATGCCCACAGGATCAAAATTTTCCATATTGCACACAACAATACAGTTGTCCGCATTGTCCCGGATCACTTCATACTCGATTTCCTTCCAGCCCGCAACGCTCTGCTCCAGCAGGACCTGATGAATCATGCTGTTCTTCAGGCCTTTTGCCACAATGGATCTGCATTCCTCCATATCATGGGCGATGCCGCCTCCGGTGCCACCCAGGGTATAGGCTGGCCGGATGATGACGGGAAATCCTGATCCGATGGCAAAAGTTTCTGCCTCTTCCCAGGAGGTGGCAATGATACTTTGTGCTACTTCTTCATGGATTTCCTCCATGGCTTTTTTGAACCGTCCCCTGTCTTCCGCTTTCCGGATGGAGTCCAGGGAAGTCCCCAGCAGTTCAATGCCCAGCTCTTCCAGAATCCCGCTCTCCGAAAGCTTTACGGCCATATTCAGACCGGTCTGCCCGCCCAGTGTCGGCAGAATGCCATCCGGGAGTTCCCTGCGGAGGATCCGGATCATCATTTCCAGGGTGATGGGTTCGATGTAAACTTTATCGGCCATGTCCGGGTCGGTCATGATGGTGGCGGGATTGCTGTTTACCAGCACCACTTCGATGTCTTCCTCCCGAAGAGCCTTGCAGGCCTGGGTACCGGAATAGTCGAATTCGGCTGCCTGTCCAATGACGATAGGGCCGGAGCCAATGACCAGTACTTTATTGATATCATGTCTTTTCGGCATGGAATTCATTACTCCTTTTTGCTACTGCAGATTTACGGCCAATGCGGCAATTCAGCCGCGGGGTATCCATGTTTATTGTTTCAAACCGGGTATCGATACGGTATCCGGAGGTGATGGCAGGATCAGACATCCGTCTCAGCAGCAGGCGTCTGAAACCAACTGCAGGAACTTATCAAATATTTTATTGGAATCCGATGGACCCGGCGAAGCTTCCGGATGAAACTGGATGCCGATGGCGGGATATTTTTTGCAGGAAAACCCTTCCACCGTTCCATCATTGAGGTTGATGTGGGTGATCTCCACATCCTGTGAAAAGTCCTCCCGCAGGGCATAATTGTGATTCTGTGAGGTGATGTGGATCCGGTTTTCCCTGAGGCTTTTAACCGGTTGATTTCCTCCGTGATGTCCGAATTTGAGTTTATAGGTCTTTCCTCCCAATGCCAGGCCCAATACCTGATGCCCCAGGCAGATGCCCAGAATCGGTTTTTTTCCGATCAGCGAACGGACGGTTTCCACAACATACGGAATTTCCATAGGGTCGCCGGGGCCATTGGAAATCAATATTCCGTCAGGCTTCAGGGACAGGATACTGTTCCATGACGTAGCAGCGGGTACGACACTGATATCGCATCCCGTATTTTCTAAAAATCGTATAATATTTTCCTTGACGCCCAAATCAAGAATAACAATTCTTAATCCGTTTCCTGCATAGTGGCGCCCTGTTCCGGTACTGACCCGGGAGACCAGATCCTTCTGTCCGGCCACTGTCTCACGGGCCTTTGCTGCAAGCATCCTGATGTTTCCGGGACTGTCGTCCTCTTCGCTGCTGATGACTCCTGCCATGCTTCCGAAATCCCGGATATGCTGCGTCAGATGCCGGGTGTCAATATCGCACAGACCAACAATGTGGTTCTTGCGAAAGAACTGATCGGGATTTCCAGTATTTCGCCAGTTGCTGGGCATATCGCAGAGTTCCCTTACCACAAAACCCTGAATATGAGGTTGGAAGGATTCATTATCTTCAAAATTAAATCCGTAATTGCCGATCAGCGGATATGTCATAACAACGATTTGACCTTGATAGGAAGGATCCGTCAGGATCTCCTGATAGCCGGTCATACAGGTGTTGAATACCACTTCACCGCATGTCCCGGACCGTTCTCCGAATGATTTTCCCACATAATAGGTTCCGTCTTCCAAAACAAGCAACGTCTTCATTTGCGCTCTCTCTTTTCTTTCCGGATGGAGGATTTCTTTGTATCATTCTATAATTATACATTAATATGCATATTAATTCAACATTTTAATGAAAGCAAAGATAATGAAAACAAAAAACTTTTTAGTTTTCATTACGGTTTGTTATTCCGCTGCTGTTTTCTTTCCAAACTTCAGAAGTTCCGGCGGCAGACCCCTGACGGCCCAAAGGGAAAGGAAAAAAGTAATAAAGCCAGCCACGACGGACAGGATCAGATCGGTCAGAACAGGGATGTGAAGGCGCCCCAGATTATTATGCAGGGCGCTGCATGCAAGCGCCATCAGAAGGGCAGAAAAGCCGGGTTTGAGAATCCAGTCCGGAAAGCGGAATGGCATTCTGGTGGTTTTCAGTACGGCAACAAGATTGCAGATGCAGACGATATCATTATTGAGGAAGACTCCGATCAAGAGACCGTAAACCCGAATGGACGGGTTTGCCAACAGGAAATAACTGCAGAGAATCTGGATCATGTTTCCGATCAGAAAATGGACGGCCCCCTGAGTCTGCTTGCCCAGACCGTTCAGAATACCGCTGCAGGTATGCGAAATTGCATGGAATACAATGGCATAGGAAATGGGAACCAAAAGGGTGCCTGCCATGGGCTGATGATACAGGATTTCCCCGATCGGTCTTCCCAGGGAAGCCATCAGTGCCGTGCACGGAAAGGCAGTCAGACAGGTGATCAGCATTGCCCTGGATACCTTGTTGCGGATTTCATCCCAGTTTTTCAGGGCCAGATTTTCCGAAAGGTCGGGAATAATCACCACGGTAAGGGCATTGGTTATGGCAGAAGGCAGGAACAATATGGGCAGGACCATTCCGGACAGTATGCCGTACATTCCCACTGCTTCTTCCCGGAGCATACCGCCGGCGGTCAGCCGCTGCGGAATCATGATGGAATTGACGGCATTCATCAGGGAGTTGATCAGGCGGGTTGCGGTGATCGGCAGGGCAATTGCCAGAATGGTCCCAAGGATTTTTTCGTGTTTGGCTGGAATTGGCTGCCTGGCAGAATACAATGCCTTTGAAGTCCGATAATATCTGTAATGCAGAAACAGCAGGCTGGCAAGTTCGCCAAAGACCGTTCCCAGCATGGTAACCGCAACCTTTGTGGAGTCATTCGCCTCTGAGGCAAACAGGAAGAGCAGAGAAAGCGCAAGGGCCATTCGTGTCAGCTGCTCGATGATCTCTGCCAATGCAGGGGGATGAATCTCCTTTATGCCATAAAAGAATCCTTTCAGGGAGGATCCCAGCCCAATAACTGTGATGCATGGAAACAAAACAAAAAGAGCACTTCTTGCCCGCTCATCTCCGATAATATTTTTTGCGATCCCATCCAAATTGCACAATGCGGCAATGGTAATCACAATGGAAACTCCTGTAACCAGCAGAAGGGTTGTCTTTACCACATGCCGGATTCCCCGGATGTCCCCCCTGGCATTTTTTGCAGATACCAATCGGGAAATTGCGGTGGGAAGACCTGCAGTCGTCAGGGTAATGGCAATCTGGAATACAGGGAAAACCAGCTGCATCAGGCCCATCCCCTGAGGGCCCATCAACCGGCTGAGTACAATGCGATAGACGAAACCCAGCAGCCGGACTATAAAATTGGCGATTGTCAGTACCAGAGTCCCATAAAGCAATGATTTCCTATTGATTTTCAAAATAAAAGCCACCGCCCAATGTAGTATGTCTGTTTTATTCTATTCCGGACCGGAGTGCTTTTAGAAGTGGATTCCTTTTCCCGGAATTTTGTTTTGTCAATAGTACAAAAAGTAAGCCGGCCGCCCGGTAACGACACGGGAACTGCTTGAAAATGGAGAGCTTTATCTGGTTTTGAAGCTTTTCGGTAAGGTGACCCAAAGGCTTTTCAGCGCAAAGTGGCATTAATACTCTTACGTGTTTCTGAGTACATTTTACCTGATTCCTTACCATACTTTGCTGTCCGGGGTTGATTTGCGCTTTCTCTATGCATTGATCAATTACCCGGATGCCCCTTATGGGATCTGATATCGAGGATAATTATGTGACAGAGGATGGCTATCGTGCGGTAAGTATGAATAAGTATGAACTTTGCGAAAAGTTATTGAATATGCTTCAAATATATTCGTGAAATGATTTTTTGCAATACAGAAATAGCAAATACGAAGAAGGCTGGTATGCATTTTACTTCCATATATGGATATATAGAGAAAATGTTATATGCAACCCCTTCAAAACAAAGTGTAAATTTTTTGTTAAGAAGTGCTATAGCCAGATTCTGCTTGTACGGATATAATAAAGATTGTATTGAGGGGTGAACGGAAGATCCAAATACGCAAGTGCATCGACAGGTGCGAAAATTCAATTATGGAGGGGTTTTAATGTCAAGTGTTACGCTTAAAAACATCTATAAGGTCTATGAAGGTGGCGTTACAGCAGTCAGCGATTTCAGCCTGGACATAGCCGATAAAGAGTTTATTGTTTTGGTTGGTCCTTCTGGATGTGGAAAGTCGACTACACTGAGAATGGTCGCCGGTTTGGAAGAGATCACCGAAGGTGAATTGTACATTGGCGACAAACTGATGAATGATGTCGCTCCCAAAGACCGGGACATTGCAATGGTGTTTCAGAACTATGCTCTGTATCCTCATATGACCGTATACGACAACATGGCTTTCGGCTTGAAACTGCGAAAGACTCCAAAAGCTGATATTGACCGCCGTGTAAAGGAAGCAGCACGGATTCTTGACATAGAGCACCTGCTCAACAGAAAACCAAAGGCGCTGTCCGGCGGGCAAAGACAGAGAGTTGCGTTGGGGCGTGCCATTGTCCGTGAGCCCAAGGTGTTCCTGATGGATGAGCCTCTTTCCAACTTGGATGCAAAGCTGAGAGTTCAGATGAGGACGGAGATTACCAAGCTCCACAACAGGTTGCAGACAACCTTCATTTATGTTACCCATGACCAGACGGAAGCCATGACAATGGGTACCCGCATTGTTGTTATGAAAGATGGATTCATTCAACAGGTTGACACGCCTCAGAATCTGTATGATTATCCCGTGAATCTGTTTGTTGGCGGTTTCATCGGAAGCCCCCAGATGAACCTCATTCCTGCCACTCTTGTTAAGGAAGGCAATGATGTTTATGCGACATTTGACGAAAACAGGATAAAGGTGCCGGAGGGCAAAGTAAAGAAATTCAAGGATCCGTCCTATATTGGCAAGGAAGTCGTCATGGGCATCCGCCCGGAAGATCTTCACGATGAGGAAATCTTCCTGCAGAGCTCAACGGAAAGCACTGTAAAGGCTTATGTGGATGTTGTGGAGCTTATGGGTTCGGAAACCTATCTTTATCTGAACCTTGCCGGTAACAACGTTACCGCAAGGGTAGATCCCAGATCCACTGCAAGACAGGGGGATACCATCCGCATCGCCATGGATTCCAACCACTTGCACTTTTTCGATAAGGAGACAGAGGAAAGCATCCTGGTTCGATAAAATAAGATAAAATTTCAGGGAAAAAGAAGGATTTTTGTCTGACAGGCAGAAATATTATTCGTAAGGATAGTATTTCTGCCTTTTATATTAGAAAGCATAGGATTGGAGAAGATAACGGATGGATAAAATTTCTTCTGTTAATCCGTGAATAAATTATGTATACTTTAAATGAGTAGGTGATAGGAATGTTAGTTGAAAAAAGAATGCAGAAAATTTTGGATAAACTGGTAAGGAGTATTCAGGTTGAAACGGATATATTGGATATCAACGGTATGATTGTTGCCAGCAGCGACAAGTCACGGATCGGAGAGACCAATTTTATCGTCAAGGGATTTGTTGAGGAAGAGGATAAGGCCATCTTTATCGACGACAACCGGACTTTTATGAAATTCACGGTGGACAAGACATTGGTGTATTTTCTTTCCATGGAAGGGACCAACCGGGTGATAAGGAATTATTGCCTGCTGATGGTATCCCTTATGGAATCCTATCTGAAAAATATGCTTCAGAAGCTGGACAAGGAAGAAGTCATGCGGCGGATCCTTTTGAATCAACTGGGTGAGCTGGAGCTTCAGGAAGTGATCCGGGACTATAAGCTGGAACTGGGGCTGACAAGGTGTGTATACATTATCCGGACGGAGGGGATGGAAGCCGATAATGTATATCATATGTTATTGAAAGCTTTTCCGAGGAATCATGGGGATATCCTTGTCCTTGTGGACGGCATGACAGTCAGCCTGGTAAAAGCCGTGCCAAAGGAAATGGATGAGGATGATCTGACGCAGCTGGCGGCAGCCATGGATGAAAGCATTCAAAATGAGATATCCAGCAAGCCTTATATCGGAATCGGCAAGGTTAAGGAGAATCTTTTCCAGCTGCAGGAGTCCTATGACGAAGCAACAAAGGCCATTGAGGTCGGCAAAATATACAACACCAGCAATCGGGTTTACATGTACAATACATTGCTGCTTGAGAGATTTCTCTATGAGGTCCCTGTGAATCTGTGTGAGACTTATAGTAAATTCCTGTTTACCAAGGAATACAAGAAGTTATTGAGCGATGAAATGATTCGGACGATCAATAAATTTTTCGAAAACAGCCTGAACCTGAGTGAAACTGCAAGACAATTGTTTATTCACCGCAATACTCTGGTCTACCGGTTGGATAAGGTTCAGAGAATCATGGGCCTGGATCTGCGGAACTTTCATGATGCCGTTACGTTTAAAATCATGATGATGTTGATGGACAGGTATACATGGGAGGCATAGCTTTGATACAGTTTAAGAATGTAACGAAAGCATATGACAATGGGATTCATGCGCTGCAGGATGTAAACCTGAAGGTGGAAAAGGGGGACTTCCTGTTTATCGTCGGGGCAAGCGGTGCCGGAAAATCCACTGTGATCAAGCTTTTGCTGAAGGAGATTGAACCATCCCAGGGGCAGGTCATCGTAGACGGTGTAAATTTATCCCATTTAAAGCGGAAGGAAGTACCTCATTATCGGAGAAAACTGGGAGTCGTCTTTCAGGACTTCCGCCTGTTGGAGGATAAGACCATTTATGAAAATGTAGCCTTTGCCATGGAAATCACAGAGGTTCCCCGGGCGGAAATTCAAAGACGGGTGCCTGAGGTTCTTAATATGGTGGGGCTGGGCAGAAAAGCGGACGATTATCCCGGACAGCTGTCCGGAGGAGAGCAGCAGAGAGCAGCGTTGGCCAGGGCTTTGGTCAACCGGCCTACCCTGCTGATAGCGGATGAGCCTACGGGGAACCTGGATCCGGAAACGGCAGACGAGATTATGAGAATACTTGTTACGGTAAATCGGAGAGGAACTACAGTCCTTATGGCGACTCATGCCAAAGACATTGTGAATTCCATGGAAAAGCGGGTTGTTACCTTTCAAAATGGCAGGATTGTATCGGACAAATGGAAAGGGGAATACTTCGATGAAATTAAGGACATGGAATGATATGCTGAAGCAGGGTTTTCGGAATGTATTCCGAAACCGGGTTATGTCTCTGGCGTCTGTCAGTGCCACTACAGCAGCCCTGTTTGTGTTGGGACTGATACTGGCAGTGATCATGAATCTCAACAATATGGTTGCAGGACTGGAATCCAAGGTAGAGGTAACGGTGTTTCTGAAGAAGGGCATTCAGGGAAAAGATGTTCAGGCCATGGAAATGCAGATAGAGAAATGGGATGGAATTGAGAACTGGAAATTCGTTTCCAGGGCAGACGCTCTGGAAACATGGAGAGACGAATGGGGAGATAAAAAAGATCTTTTGGAAGGTTATAATGCAGAAAACAATCCACTGCCGGATTCCTTTGAAATTCAGGTGAAGAAGCCGGAATATGTGGAACGGGTCGTAAAATCTGTTGAGGATTTTCATGCGGCGGAAAAGATTCAGTACAGCAAGGATGTGGTGGATTCCATTACCAGTATCGCCAATATCACCCGTATGATCGGAATGATTATTGTGGTTCTTCTCTGTGTCATGGCAATGGTCATTATCCACAATACCATCCGGATATCGGTTTTTTCCAGACACCGGGAAATTAATATAATGAAATATATCGGTGCAACGGACTGGTATATCCGCTGGCCTTTCCTGGTCGAGGGACTGACGCTGGGGCTGCTGGGTGCCCTGATTTCCGGCGGCCTGACAGCGGGAGTTTACAATGTACTCATGAGTCGTTTGGGAGACCATGGGGTGCAGAACGGGCTTTTCTCCATGTTCCGGATGCTTCCGCTGCGCAGCATTCTGCCCTGGATTCTTGGCCTGTTTGTTCTGGTGGGCAGTATTGTTGGAATCGCGGCCAGCATGTTGTCCCTCCGAAAGCATCTGCGTGTGTGACAGTTCATGGTTTTCCGGAAAGGATAACAAAGTGGGATGGGAGGAAATCAAATGCCTGAGTTGGTATTGGTGAGACACGGAGAGAGTGAGTGGAATCGGGAAAACCGGTTTACAGGATGGATCGATGTGGATCTTTCGGAAAAGGGGATCCGGGAAGCCACCCATGCCGGGGCCCTGCTGAAGGAGAATGGCTTTATCTTTGACATTGCCTATACCTCGGTTTTGAAAAGAGCCGTCAAAACCCTGTGGTATATCCTGGATGCCCTGGATCTGCAGTGGATTCCGGTTTATAAATCCTGGCGCCTGAATGAGAGGCATTATGGAGCGCTTCAGGGACTGAACAAATCGGAAACAGCCGGGAAATACGGAGAAGAGCAGGTCCATATCTGGAGGAGAAGCTATGATGTCCTGCCGCCTTCCCTTACAATGGAGGATGAAAGGTATCCCGGAAAGGATATCCGATATTCCGGTATCAGAAGGGATCATCTTCCCTTGTCCGAATCCCTGAAATCGACAGTGGAGCGATTCCTTCCCTATTGGGAGGATACCATTGCACCACAGATCCGTCAGGGGAAAAGAGTACTCATTTCGGCACACGGCAACAGTCTGAGAGCATTGGTGAAGCATCTGGAACAGATATCCGACCGGGATATTGTGGGGCTGAACATTCCCACCGGGGTTCCGCTTGTTTATGAATTGGACAACGGTCTTCAGCCAGTCCGGAAGTTTTACCTGGGGGATGAGGAAGAGATCCGGAAATCCATGGCGAACGTTGCCAACCAGGGAAAAGCAGAGGAGTAAAAAAGGCGGGAACCCTGTCAGGAGATAAAACAGGGAGAGATACCAGGCCAGACAAACGGCCTGGTATCTCTTTGTGTCTTTCCGGGTTCTTTCTGAAAATGTTCTGGATTGTATTGACAATTTATTTGAATTTCTATATCATACTATAGGGTGAAATTTATACGTATCAATAAACAAGACATCATTGGGAAGGCCATTCTATATCCCGAAACAATCAAACAGGAGGACTGAAAATGAATTGGCAGCAAAAGCTGAATGAAGTAAACCTGGACCAGGCCCAGGCTTTTCCAGGTCAGCTTACCGCATACCTGGAGAAAACTATCCGGAGTGAGACGCCAAAGCTGGCAGTTTCAACGGACCTGAACCTGAGCGGCAGATTTGAGGAGCAATGGATTGTGGTAACGGATACAAGCATCCATGCTCTTCAGCAACCGACTCCGGAGGATAAAGTGAGAATGAAGTCCTGGTCCCTGGCAATTGTCCGGAAAGTGGATATCAAAAATTATTATGGGGTTGGCTCTGTGGAATTGATTACAGCAGACGGAGCCATTGAGCTGCTTCGGTTTACCCTGCGCTTTCGGCAGAGATTCTATCGGTTTGCCGATTACCTTCAGAAGATATTAAGGGAAGAACAATTCAGTGTCGATGAGGCGGTTCATCAGAGCGACGGAGAAAGCATGTATGGGGAAAACAGATGTCCGAATTGCGGGACTCCGTTTCGCAGGGGAACCACCACTTGTCCCAAATGCTCCAAAAAAACCGAGACATTCCGTAGATTATTGGGTTATCTGCAGCCTTATCGGTGGAAGGTTGCCCTGATGCTGCTGACAACACTGATTTATACGGTACTGACCCTGGTGCCGCCTTATCTGCAGAAAATCATGATTGACGATGTGATCCGCAGGAGCAGGCTGGATTACCTCAGATGGATTGTATTGATCATCTTTGGATCCAGTCTTCTGAGTGCTTTGTTTCAGGGACTTCGGAGCTATCAGCTTGCCTGGCTGGGACAGAAGATCGTTTATGATCTGCGGTCCCGGGTATATGCCCATCTGCAGTCCCTGGGCCTAGCCTATTATGACAAAAGGCAAACGGGAGCCATCATGAACCGGGTCACCGGGGATACTTCCTCCATACAGAATTTTATTGTAAGCGGGATCCAGGAGACCATTGTGCAGATCTTTACGCTGGTTGCCATTACCATTATTCTGTTTGTGCAGGATTGGCAACTGGCTTTGATTGTCCTTTTGCCCACTCCCTTTATCTTTTTCGGGACAAAAATCTTCGGGAAAAGAATCCATAAGCTGTATCACAGGATCTGGAGGCGCCGGTCCAATATGAGTGCTGTGTTGGGAGGGGCCATACCGGGTATCAAGGTCGTAAAGGCCTTTACCCAGGAACGTTACGAGACGGAAAGGTTTCAGGAAGCACTGGAGGACTATTTTCATGAGGAGGTCCGCGCCATAAAATATCGTTCCACTTTCTTTCCGCTGATTTCCCTGGCTACCTCCATCGGTGCGGTGCTGATATGGGGCTATGGGGGCTACCGGGTGATTGCCGTCCGGGACATCAGTCTTGGTACCCTGACCGCCTTTATCGGCTATATGTGGAGGTTTTATCAGCCGATCACCACCCTCAGTCACCTGAATGAGCAGTACGAGGGCGCCATTACAGCCGCCGAACGGGTTTTTGAAATTCTTGATCACCAGTCAGAGTTCCGCCAGGTGAAGTCGGCGCAGAAGGCGGCTCCGGTGAGGGGGGAGATTGTGTTTCGCCACGTCTCTTTCTATTACGAGGCCGGGGAAGAGGTTCTGAAAGATATCAACCTTCATATACATGATGGTGAGCTGATTGGTCTCGTAGGTTCCAGCGGTGCCGGAAAATCCACTCTGGTCAACCTGATTCCCCGATTTTATGAGGCGACAGAAGGAGAAATCCTTCTGGATGGGGTCAATATAGAAGATATGGACCTCAACGTCCTTCGTTCCAATATCGGCGTTGTGCTTCAGGAACCGTATTTGTTTTACGGAACGATTGCCGAGAACATCTCCTATGGTCGGCCTTCGGCGTCTCTGGAGGAAATTGTATGGGCTGCCAGAGCGGCAAATGCCCATAAATTCATCATGAAATTTCCGGACGGCTATGATACTCTGATCGGAGAAAGGGGAATCGGGCTGTCCGGCGGTGAGAAGCAAAGGATTTCCATTGCCAGGGCAATCCTGAAAAACCCCAGAATTCTGATCCTGGATGAAGCTACGTCGTCTGTGGATACGGAAACGGAAAAGCTGATTCAGGAAGCCATCGACAGGCTGGTCCACAATCGAACGACCATCGCCATTGCCCATCGGCTGTCCACATTGAAAAACGCCCACCGGATCCTTGTCCTGGATAAAGGCATGATTGTGGAAGAAGGAACGCATGGTGAACTGATGAAGAAAGAAAATGGAACATTCCGCCACCTGGTTGAGATACAGGCGGAGGTTGCAAGAACAAATGTCGTATAAAGATGTCATGGGAGGTTCGTATGGAACAGGAAAGATGTACCACCGGGTCGGAAGATGACAATGCCGTTATGAAGATCGATTTTCTGAATCCCTCTTCTTTGGAATTTCGGCTGGACAGCTATATGAGATTAAACCTTTACAACAAAACAACAAGGGAGATTATGGAAGATGCGGATCTGAAACTGATGTTTCCCCTGACTCACAGGACCGGCTATCTGGAGATATTCAACGGGGAGGAAGAAATCGGCGTGATCCGCAATTTAAAGGACCTTAGTTCGAAAAATCAGAAAGTCATTGAAGAAGTTCTGGAGCAGAGATATTTCGTTCCGGAAATTACACAGATACGGAAGGTAATCGAAAGATATCGTCTGGTGTACTGGGAAGTTCTTACGGACCGGGGAGAGATGAACTTTTATACAAGGACAAGGCATGATATTGTTGTAAAGGAAAACCAGGTCTTTATTCGGGATATCGATTCCAACCGCTACCTCATCCGGGATATCACAAGGCTGAACCCTCAGAGCCGGAAGGAATTGAATCCGCAAATTTAGAATCATTATTTTCATATGCATTGAAATTGGTTTTGTCGCATACCATTCAATAGGGGAGGAGGTGCAGGTAAAATGGCCCGTAAATCATTATACAGGTTCCTGCTTCCCCTGTTTTGCGTTCTGATTCTGTTTTTGCTGGCCTTCTTTGCCTTCGAGAAGGCAATCCAGCCCACCCTTGTGGCCATGTCCGAAGCCAAGGTGGAAAGCATGAGCATTGTCGCAATGAATACGGCAGTAAACGAAATACTTGGCTCGGATGTGAAGTATACCGATCTTACCAGCATTATAACAGACTCCAACGGAAAGATTTCCACAATTCAATACAATACCATTCTGATCAATGAACTGGCCAGAAAAACCTCTTCCCTTGCTCAGGGCAAAATAGCATCCATGGGGCAGCAAGGCATAGATATTCCCATGGGCTCGGCAACCCGAAGCAAGATATTGGCCGGCAAGGGACCCAATATCAACGTGAAACTGATTCCAATCGGATCGGTAGCCGCGGACTTTTATGAAGAGTTTTCACAGGCAGGCATCAATCAGACCAGGCATAAAATTTACATATCTTTAAAAACCAGTGTGCATATTGTTGTGCCATTGGGAAGCGACACGATCAAATTGTCCAATAAAGTTCCCATCACAGAAACGATTATAACAGGAGAAGTTCCTGACACCTTTATCGACGTAAGAAATATGGATCAGGCCCTGAAACTGATTCCCATGGATTAAATGTATTGCACCCATGACATATTCAAAAGGATATGGGAATACATATAAATGTAATTGGTTTCTTACCAAACAGAACGATCAAAAATACAAACGAGGTGTCAGACAATGAACCTGATCAGTCCAAAAGAAGGCATTTACGGAATGAGGGGCCTGACCGATGAACAAGTGAAATCCTCCAGAGAACGGTATGGGGATAACAATCTGGTTCAGCAAAAAAGGCGAAGCTTTACAAAGGAGTTTTTAAGCAATTTCGGAGATCCCATTATAAAGATCCTGCTTATTGCCCTGGCTGTTAATATTATTATCCGGCTTGGCAGTTTTGAGTGGTATGAAACCATAGGAATTGCCGTTGCCATATTGGTTTCCACATTTGTATCCACCATATCGGAGTATGGAAGTGAATCTGCTTTTGAAAAGCTGCAGGAGGAAGCCCGGAAGACCAAATGCCGTGTGAAAAGGTCGGGTCAGCTTGTAGAGATCGGAGTCGGTGAAGTGGTGGTCGGTGATTATGTGCAATTGCAGGCCGGAGATCGCATTCCTGCAGACGGGGTGATCCTAGGCGGTGAATTGTATGTGGACCAGTCTCCGCTGAACGGAGAAAGCAGGGAGGCCTATAAGGCACCCCAGGAAGGAGGAAAGCGTAAACACTGCGATACAACGGATTTCAACGATCAAAACAGTTTGTTCCGCGGCTGTATCATTTCTTCCGGAGAGGCCATAATGGAAGTGCAAAAGGTAGGCGAAGGGACTCTTTATGGAAAACTGGCCCGTGACATTCAGGAGGCTCCCCGTGAAAGTCCCCTGAAGCTGAGACTGGGGAAACTGGCACAAACAATCAGCAAATTGGGATACATCGGGGCTGCCCTGGTAGCTGTCTTCGATTTGTTTCAATCCATTGTTCTTGCCAATTCCTTTGAGCTGGCTGCAATTCAGCAGTTTGTGCATTCGCCGAAGCTGATAACGGAATGTATCTTTCATGCTGTCACACTGGCAATATCGATTATTGTCGTAGCAATCCCCGAAGGCCTGCCCTTAATGATCACTGTTGTTTTATCTTCCAATATGAATCGTATGCTGAAGGACAATGTTCTGGTAAGAAAGCTTGTGGGAATTGAAACATCCGGAAGCCTGAACATTTTGTTTTCCGATAAGACAGGGACGATTACAAAGGGGAAGCTGAAAGTGGATTCCTTTTTCAGCGGGACTGGGACAAGTTATGACAATTTTCACAAGTTGAAAAATAAACGTTTGGGTGACCTTCTTTCCATATCCTGCGTTTACAATACAGGAGCATCCGTCAGCAGAAAGAATGGAAAGTCCGTTGCCATTGGCGGAAATACCACAGAAAGGGCCTTGCTGGAATTTGTTATGAAAGATGGTGCCCGGCAGGATCCGGTCCGGGTCATCAGCAGCGTTCCGTTCAGCAGTGTGAATAAGTATTCCAGCGCGCAGGTACGGGGAGCGCTCAGCGGCACTTTGATAAAAGGAGCTCCTGAATTGATTCTGCCCAAATGCACGACCTGTTATGATGAAAACGGGCAGAAGAAGCCCTTTCGCTCTTCGTTTAAGCTGAAAAATTACATGAAGAGGGCAACTCTAAATGCAGAGAGGCTTCTGGCAATCGCCATAAGCGACAGTCCGGTCGCCCGTCCCTCCAGCGGCATGACTTTGGTGGGGATTGTTCGCATAAAAGACGAGATGCGGCGTGAGGCAGTCCAGGCAATCAGGCAGGTGAACCAGGCAGGCGTACAGGTGGTCATGATCACCGGGGATAATAAGGATACGGCTTTTGCCATTGCCCGTGAGGCCGGATTGATGAAAGAGAAGGATAAAAACGCTGTATTGACAAGTGAAGATCTGAAAAGAATGTCGGATGATGAGCTCATAGTCCGGCTGCCGGAGCTGCGGGTGGTTGCCAGGGCAGTTCCTTCCGATAAAAACCGGCTGGTTAACATCGCCCAGAGCCTTGACATGGTCGTGGGCATGACCGGGGACGGGATCAACGATGCGCCTGCCCTGAAAACAGCGGATGTGGGATTTGCCATGGGCAGCGGTACGGAGATTGCCAAGGAAGCCAGCGATATTGTCATAATGGATGATAATTTCCTGTCCATTTCAAAAGCCATTTTATATGGTCGGACCATATTCAAAAGCATCCGCAAGTTTATTATATTTCAGCTGACGATAAACCTCTGCGCCGTCGGGATTTCCATTATCGGTCCGTTTATCGGGGTAAACTCCCCTCTCACGGTTTTACAGATGCTGTGGGTAAATATGGTGATGGATACGCTGGCGGGTCTGGCCTTTTCCGGGGAAGCACCCCTTACGGAATATATGAATGAGCCGCCGAAACAGCGGGATGAACCAATCATAAATTCCTATATGTATAACCAGATACTGATTCTGGGTTCCTATGTAACCCTGCTTTGTATACTGTTTTTAAAGCTTCCCTGGTTTCACAGGATCTTTGGTTACGATCCCGGCAATATTTCATTTATGACTGCGTTTTTTGCCTTGTTTATCTTTGCCGGCGTATTCAACAGTTTCAATGCCCGTACCAGCAGGTTGAAATTGCTGGCCAATATCGGCAAAAACCAAAGATTTATCACAGTCATGCTGTTTGTAGTGATGATTCAGCTGATCATCATATACTTCGGAGGAGCGGTTTTCCGCACCGTTCCGCTGTCCCTGCCGGATCTGTTCTTTGTCATCCTGATGGCAGTTACCGTCATTCCCGTGGATCTGATAAGGAAAATGCTGATCGGTTCCGCCTGGCGCGGCAATGCGATTTGAGGTAGAATGGCATTACCAGGATATACAGTAATACAGCAGCAAGCAGAAAAGAGGAATCAGCATGTCCATTGAGAGTAAGATCAGAACATACAGGAAAGAAGGTTTTCCAAAAATTCGCATATCGGATCAGGGAGATGGAACGTTTCGGAATCCCATATTGTATTCCGACTACTCCGATCCGGATGTGATCCGGGTGGGCGATGAGTTCTTCATGGTTGCCTCCAGCTTTTCCTGTGTTCCCGGGATTCCCGTTCTGTACTCCCGGGATCTGGTGAATTGGCAAATTGTGAATCATGTCGTGGATAGGATCCCTTTTCCGGAGTACGGGAAGCCGCAGCATGGAAGAGGGATCTGGGCACCGAGTATCCGGTATCACAATGAATATTTCCAGGTCTTTCTTCCCATGCCGGACGAAGGATTGTTCATGAGCAAAACGAAAGATCCATTTGGGAAATGGGATCCTCTGGTTTGTATCAGGAAAGTGAGGGGATGGATTGATCCCTGTCCGTTCTGGGATGATGACGGTAGTGCCTATCTGGTGAATGCTTTTGCAAAAAGTCGGATTGGGTTTAAGAGTGTTCTGGCAATCAGCAGGATGAAGCCGGACGGGACCGATCTTTTGGATGAGTTTCGGGTCGTATTCGATGGGAACGGCCGTCACCCTACGATAGAAGGCCCGAAGATGTATAAAAGGAATGGCTGTTATTATATCTCCGCACCTGCAGGAGGGGTCCAGACGGGCTATCAGGTGATTTTAAGGTCCAGGAATGTATATGGCCCCTATGAAGATAAGATTGTGCTGCATCAGGGGGATTCTGCGGTAAACGGTCCTCATCAGGGAGCCTGGGTTGAGCTGAAAAACGGAGAGACGTGGTTCCTGCATTTTCAGGATGCCGGTGCCTATGGCCGGATTGTACATCTTCAACCGGTTCAATGGGTGGACGATTGGCCCATGATGGGAGTCGACAGCAATTGCGACGGTATCGGAGAGCCGGTTTCCCAATACACAAAACCGGATATGGGAAAGCCGTGCCCTGTGGAAGTACCGGATACAAGTGATGATTTCAACGGGCAGGAGCTGGGGATGCAGTGGCAGTGGCAGGCAAACCCGGAGCCGGACTGGTACTCCCTGCGGGACAGGCAGGATCACATCCGGTTATTTGCCCGGGACGGCCTGCAGCAGGCGAAGAGAGTCCTGTGGAATGTTCCCGGTCTTTTGCTGCAGAAATTTCCGGCGCCTGAATTTCAAGTTACCACAAAAATGGATTTCCGGCCGGAGTCCGTGGGGGATCAGGCCGGATTGGTTATTATGGGAGTGAAATATGCTTATCTGGCTGCCGGAAAGGGGGAGGACGGAAGCTGGAAGTTGGTATTGTTTCGGGGAGACGGCTTGAAGGAAGAGGAATACGCCGAAGCCTGTACCGATATGGATTCCTGTCCTGTGTATCTGCAGGCAACCGTAAGCAGGGGTGGGAGGTGTGCGTTCCATTACAGCACGGATGGCGTGAATTTTATTCGGATCGGAGGGGACTTCACGGCGCAGAAAGGACAGTGGATCGGAGCAAAGGCAGGAATATTCTGCATCAACAATCAAGGCAAATACAGCAGTGGGTTTGCTGATTTTGATTGGTTCCTGGTGGAGGAAATCTGAAGCAGGCAGTAGTCTCGGGCACCTTGGCATGGCTGCAAAAAACAGTATGCTTGAGGGGAATAGCATAGAGCAATATATTGATAATGTTTTATTCGGATACAGCAAGAACAGGATAGAGTAATTGAAAGCGGTGAGATAAAATGACAATGGGATAAAAAATCTGTGAGGTGAGTGGTTTGAAAATAGGAATCTGTACGGATGTCTCAGACATCTCCAGGGTGGAGAAGATGGGGTTTGATTATCTGGAATCCTCTGTATCCAGAACTGCGTCCATGGGGGAACAGGAGTTTATGGAAGCAGTTCAGAGAGTGGAAGACAGCAGTCTGGAATGTGAAGCGTTCAATGTGCTGTTCCCGGGGAATATCAGATTAACCGGTCCGGAGGTGGATTTGAAGGCAGTCCGTGAATATCTGGGAAAAGCCTTTGACCGGATCCACCGGCTGGGAGCGGAGATTGCTGTTTTTGGAAGTGGAAGATCCAGAAAAGTTCCGGAAGGATGGAAACAGGAAGATGCCTGGAAGCAGCTTGTTGATGCAGCCCGAATTGTGGGAGATGTGGCTGCAAAATATGGATTGACCGTTGCTATGGAACCTTTGAACAGAGGGGAGACCAATATTCTCAATTCCGTGGAAGAGGGATATCACTTTGTCCGGGATGTCAACCATCCGAATATTCAGTTGCTGGCAGATTTCTATCATATGCGTCTGGAAAATGAGAGCATGGACGTATTGAAAAAGGTCGCCCCCGCTCTTCGGCATCTTCATATTGCCAACAGTCATGGCCGGGTGTATCCGCTGAATCCTTCGGAAGATTGCTATGGAGAGTTTTTTGAAGCATTGAAGAGTGCAGAATATAAAGGGAGGATCAGCATTGAAGCCGGTACCAGGGATATGGACAGGGACGCCCCGATTGCATTGCAGCTTTTAAGGAAATTTATGGAATAGCCATTGTTTTGTTTTCAGCTTCCTGAAGGAGGATCCATGGGTATGGCATTAAGATTCGGTATTCAACCATTTTGGTTCTGGAATGGAAAGATGGAAGACGGAGAAATTGCAAGACAGGTTCGGGAGATGGAAAGCCAGGGCATAAGAGGATTTTTTATACATCCCCGTCAGGGCCTTTCGGTGCCTTATCTGTCGGAAGAGTGGTTCCGCAAAGTGGGAATCGCCGTGGAGGAAGCAAAGAAACATGGACTGGAAGTATGGCTGTACGATGAATATCCATATCCCAGCGGGGTAAGCGGCGGACAGGTCCTGCTGGATCATCCCGAGTTTGAGGCAAAGTCGCTGAAACGCCTGGTGATGGAGGAATGCGGGCCAAAATCGATGGAGAAGGTTTTGCCATGGGGACAGGTTATTCTGGCAAAGGCGTATCCCCTCCATTCCGATACGAATAAGAAGATGGATCCGGTCGAGTGGGCGAATCCAGTGGATCTGGCTGCTTTTATTGGTACGGGTTACCGGGAAAATATTTTTCAGATGAGTGGATTGACCCAATACAACCGGAAACGATTTTTTACCGGTAATCCCGCCAAAAAGCTGTACTGGCAGGCCCCGGAAGGTCGATGGCATATTGAAATCATCCTGCAGACAACAGTGGAGCACTTTAAGTATTTTGGGAAATACATAGACACATTGAATCCAAATGCAATTGCTTATTTTATCGAAACCACACATGAACAATATCGGAAGCATTTTGGACCGGAATTCGGGAAAACGATCCGGGGATTCTTCAGCGACGAGGTCACAGCTTTTCCGGGCAGTATGCCCTGGTCTCCAACGTTGCCGGAGCTGTTTGAGAAGCGGAATGGGTATTCCCTGAAGGATAGATTGCCTGCTCTCTTTGAAAGAATGGGCGAAGATACCGATCAGGTAAGATATGATTACCGGAGCACCGTTACGGATCGCTTTATTCAAAGCTATGAGATTCCAATTCGTGACTGGTGCCATAACAATCATCTTCTCTATGCAGGAGAAAAGCCTGTTATGAGGAGTAGGCAACTGAAGTATTTTGACATACCCGGGATCGATGCCGGTCATCAGAAGGTTGGATCCATTCCTCTCATTGCCAGCCCGAATTATCGTGCCAATGGGAAAATGGCCGGTTCCGCGGCTCATTTTTATAAGAAACCTGGCGCATTGTGCGAGTGTTTTCATAGCATTGGCTGGGGCATGACACTGCAGGATATGAAATGGGTATTTGACTGGCTGGCTCTTCAGGGGATTTGCTGGTTTGTGCCCCATGCTTTTTTCTATACAACCGATGGATTAACCAAGCACGACGCACCGCCGTCTTCCTTTTATCAAAATCCGAACTGGCGGTACACTGGGTTGTTGTCGGACTACGCAGGAAAGATCACGGAAGTGATAACCCGAAGCAGACGCGAAGTCCCTGTTTTGTTGTTGGATCCAATATCCAGCCAATGGACAGCCATGGGCGAAAAACGTATCGTGAACAAGAAACTGAAAGAGGACTTTTCCGCCCTGCAAAGGCTGCTGCTGAGCCATCATCTGGATTATTACATCATCGATCCGGAGCTGCTGGGGCAGTGCACGATATCAGATCACTGCATCCAGGTCAATGGAGAAAAATTTGAACTGCTTATTTTGCCGCCAATGCTCAATATAGAGGACGATGCCTATTTCAAAGTGAAGGAATACGTGGAAAACGACGGGAAGCTGATTGGAAGCCTGTGCCTTCCCGTTGAGCAAATCGGGAAAGTATCGGATGTCGGGCTTTCCTTCAGCCGATGGTTTCATATGGATGCAGGAAAGGTATATCGGGAATATTTACAGGGAAAGAAAGGCGTGGATGATACAGACTGGCTGGGTTATCCGACACTTTCCAATGAGGTAAATTGCATAAATAAGGCTGAGAACACAAACAAGCCGGTTTGTCCGGGGGATTCCGGAAGTTTAAAGAATGAAGCTGTTATTTTTGCAGATGATCTGAAAACGATTCCGGAGCTGATTGGAAAACTCCTGGACCGGGATATTTCCGTGGAAACGGAGAAAGACGGAGAGCAGGATGGCAGTATTCTGTCTGCAGTTTATAAGCATGAAAACAAAACAACCTGCTTTTTGATCAATGCATCCGGAGCAGAACATCGGGTGAAAATCACATTGCGGGCAGATGGGATGCAGTCTCCCGGGCTGACATGTCTTCCCATCGGACCGGAAGGCGGTAAACCAATTCCTTATAAACAGCAGGGACAAAGGATTCATTTTCATTTGATGTTTTATCCGTACCAGTCCTTTTTGCTTGAGATGGAGGGCAGAAAATCAGAGGACTTTGGAGCAGAGGGCAGAAAATCAGAGGCCCTTGGAGCAGGTGGCCGAAAAGCAGAGGACGGAAGAACAGAGGATCCTGGAACCGAGGATTTGAACCAGATTCAGCAAAAAGTCTGTGAATCGATTGTCCGGAAGAATTTGGACATGGATGGAGACTGGAGCTTATCCGTGGATCGCATGAATTCTCTTCGGCTGGGCACGTGGAATTTACAGATAAAAGACGATCCAAAGGAATACCGGGTGAACTGCCAACCTATTATCAATCAGATAGCCGATGCTGGCATTCCATTGCCAGTACATCTTAAGGAATATTTTGGATGCCCAAGGGAGATGGAGTTTCCGTCCTTATCCTGTCGATATCGGACGACTTTTCAACTTGGTGCAGGCGCTGCCATTCGGCCTGTTCTGTTGGTCATGGAGCCTGGCAGCATAGAAGGAAAATGGTATGCTGAGATAAATGGCCATCGGATTCTTCCGGGCGATTTTCATGAAAAGGCCATCTATCTTCCGACCAATCAGGTGACAGACATCACGGACTACCTGAATACCGGGATCAATGAGATCCGGGTATGGGTGGATACAAAATATCATCATGACGGACTGGTGAATCCACTGTACCTGAGTGGAAACCTTTCGGTATATCAGGAGGAGCAGGATGGTGTATGGAGAATGGAATCTCCTAAAGCTACGGGAAGGATTGGGGACAGGAAAGGGAATGGTTTGCCCTTCTACGCCGGAACAATACAATATACCAGACAGATGGACAGCGAAGCCGGTTTCATTTTGGATGACAAAGAGGAAGAATGGGAGCTTTCCATCCGGAATCCATACTTTCAGGATGCGGCGGAATTGTATATCAATGGGCATTCTGCCGGAGTCCGTGCCTGGAGCCCCTACACATGGCGCATAAAGAAAGGCTGGCTGAAATCGAAGGACAACGAAGTTCGGCTGCAGGTGACGACTACCCTCATGGGATTGTTTGAAGGACAGTACTTTGATCCGGATCAGCATCAATATAGGAACATCGAAAATAGCTGATCTACCAATACCCGGAACGACAGAATAATCCGAAAAGCCCAAATTTAGGGAATACCTTTCACCCATATTTTACTCAACCTCTTTTTTGTTTACCATTTTGTGTAATAATCAGCTGACTGGTATTTTGGAATCATCAAAGTTCACTTTCTTACGAAATGCAGTAGGGGTACATCGATATTTTTTCTTAAAGAGTGTTATAAAATAGCTGATCGTATTAAATCCAACTGTTTCGGAAACCTGGGTGATATTAAGATCGGAATATCGGAGAAGCTTTTCCGCTTCGATGATTCTTTTTTCCGTAATAAACCCCATGATGCTGCTTCCTGTAACTTCATTAAAGCTATGGCATAAATAGTATTTGCTTATGTAAAATTGCGCGGATAGCATGTCCAGGGTAATCGGCTCGTTATAGTTGGAGTTAATATAATCAACAATCCGAGCGATCCGCTGTTCCTTTGAATTGACTTCTGCACTGCTTTCCATGGCATTGCCTTTGTCTACCATATCTACCATAGAGAGCAGTAGATTCAATAAGGAAAACAGTGCCTTTAGTTTCGTTATTGGTTCCGATTGCTGTGTAAAGGCCGGATAGATCTGCTCCGTCAGCTTGTGAAATAATCTTTGATTAAATTGATTCGGGAAAGAAAGCTTTTTCTTTTGAAACATTATCAGGACCTTGTTCCTGATATCCTGATCCGGAATGATATTAAGGGCTTCATCACTGATATAGATCAAGAATCTTTCCCCTTTTTCCCCTTTCTCATACCAAGTCTTGTGATATGTGAATTTGTTTACAAATATTACATCGTACTTATTCACCTGGTAGGATTTGTTTCCAATAAAGTACGTTGCCGCATTTCCAAGAAAATAATATATTTCATAGCAGTTATGATAGTGATTCAGGGGCATATTCTGTTTTTTGGGTGCTTGGGTATATTCTACCCGAAAGCCTTCCTTCTGTGACAAAGGTTCGTTCTTGATTTTCATACAGAACACCTTCTATTAAAGAACAATATTATGATACAAGAATCATTATACATGGCAATTCTGTGAAAGTAAAGAAGAGGATATTGTTATATAGTAATCAAGAACGGACTTTGCTTATGGCGGAGAGAATGAATTAAAACAGCCAGAAAGTGATATGATGCATGAGATGGCATCCGCTTTATGAACAATAGGTGGAAAAGACATTTTTAGAAGTACAAGAAACCGGCGTAAAAATACTTTGGAGAAAGAAAGGATGAAAGCCCCTTTGTTTGCGGATCAGGATTTTTACATTACGGAGTATGGAGCAAAAGGAGACGGCATTCACAGAAATACCGAATCAATTGCCAGGGCAGTGGAAGACTGCAGCCTGAAGGGCGGAGGAAGGGTTGTCGTACCTGCCGGAGTATGGCGGACTGGTCCGATATCTTTACGGAGCAATGTAAATTTACATGTACAGGAAGGCGCGCTTGTTGTATTCAGTAAATGTATTGACGATTACCCGCTTGTTTCCTCCAATTTTGAAGGGCAGGATACAGTAAGGTGCGTTTCTCCAATAAATGGAATGGATTTGGAGAACATTGCAATAACCGGAAAAGGCATTTTTGATGGTTCCGGAGAAGCATGGAGGCCCGTCAAAAGGTCAAAGATGACAGAAAGTCAATGGAACCGATTGGTTCGTTCCGGTGGATTTGTAAATATCGATAGCCAGACATGGTGGCCTGAAAAGCAAGCATCAGAAGGGGAACAATTTTTCAAAAAGCACAAGGCGGAAGCAGACAGGGAGGCATACGAATCTCATAAGAGGTTTGCCCGGCCAACACTTTTGAATTTGACACGATGCCAAAAAATATTGCTGGACGGACCAACTTTTCAGAACTCCCCGGCGTGGTGCATTCATCTCTTACTATGCGACAATGTAACGATTTCCAATATCTCCGTAAGAAATCCATGGTATGCGCAGAATGGAGATGGACTGGATCTGGATTCGTGTAAAAATGTAATGGTATCCTACTCCGATTTTGATGTGGGGGACGATGCAATATGCATGAAATCCGGAAAAGACCAGGAGGGAAGAGACCGGGGTGTCGCCTGTGAGAAGGTAAGTATTTGCAATTGCACTGTTTATCATGGACATGGTGGATTTGTAGTGGGAAGCGAAATGTCCGGGGATGTAAGGAATATTCATGTATCCGATTGCATTTTTATAGGCACGGATGTTGGAATCCGATTGAAAAGCTGCCGGGGAAGAGGCGGGGTTGTAGAGAAGATATGCATAGACAATATCCGGATGAAGGATATTCTAAAGGAAGGAATTTTAATGACAACCCGTTATGACAGTGAAAGGATCTTCGCAGAGACAGAGGTTGCATTGCCGATATCAGAGGGCACTCCCGAATTCCGGGATATTTCCATTCAGGGTATCACCTGCATCCATGCAGGCCAGGCGATTTCCATTTTAGGCCTGCCGGAGATGCCAATAAAGAATATTCATCTGGAAAACTGCTGCTTTAACGCAGAAAAGGGGGTGAAATGTGCTTATGGGAAGGACTTGAAATTTCATAAGATGAGACTTCTGATACAGGAGGATCCGATTCTCCCGTTCCGGAATTGCAGCGGCACGGAATTGTCTGAAATAGAAAAGGAGAAGAGCAAGAATTTATAAGTACCGCAATTTTTTTATATACCTATGCTTAAGGAAAACAATATTGTTAAAGTAAAAAGTTCGGGATGTAAAAGAATTATTTCTTAATATTATTGAAGCGAGTAAAATTATAGGTATGTACCAGGCAGGATAAAATTAAGAGCCGGGAAAGGCGATACCGGAATATCAAAAAAATGCAGATGGTGATAGAAAGGAATGGATGCATCCGGATCTTACCAACCGTTATACACATCGTCATTTGTCTCATATCTATCCGCTGCCCAGAGGGATAAGCAAGAGGAAGAAACAGATCTGGTATAAAAAAGAATCCTTTCAGCCATGGAATGCATCTTTTCAGCCACAGAATGCGTTGCTGATTTGTGGCGATTTGTAATTATAAATTTATCTGTGCGAGAGGGGAAAATATCAGATGATAGATCGCTATCAGCTTGTTACCCGACATAATCCCGTTTATCACAGAGCAGATATTCGTGCTCCGCTGTCTGTGGGGAATGGTGAGTTTGCCTATACGGCAGATGTTACCGGGATGCAAAGCTTCCCGGAAGCATATGAAAAAGGGCAGCCTTTATGTACGCAGTCTCAATGGGGATGGCATACGAATCCAAAGCCTTCCGGACTGTCCTATGAAGATTTTAAAATGACGGAATACGATACGCCTTGGGGTAAACAGGGATTTCCAACCAGTTCCAAAGGGCAAAAGGATCTTTACGCCTATTTAAGGCAAAATCCACATCGTTTGCATTTGGGTCAGATCGGCATGGAACTCAAAAAGGTTGGTGGAACAAAAGCTGTTTTGGAAGATATCACGGATATTCGGCAAACCCTCGATCTTTATCATGGAATACTCAAAAGCTATTTCAGGATAGATTCCACACCGGTTCAGGTGAGAACAGCTTGCCATCCTTCTCGGGAGGAGGTTGTCTTTTCCATTGAATCCTCTTTGCTGCGAGAGGGAAGGCTCACCGTTCGTCTTGCCTTTCCCGGAGCTTCTCCTGGCCGGTCGTTTTCCGAAGGAAGAGCTTCCCTTCCGGATCGATGGCCTGATTACCTTTCCGCTGCAGACTGGAGGCATCCGGAATTTCATCATACCTATCTGGTTGAGAGTGATACAAATACTGCAGTATTTCTCCGTAACCTGGATGATGACCGGTATTTTGTCAGAGCTCATTGGAGCGGGCAGGGCATTTTAAAACAGACGGCACCCCATTGTTTTTCTGTCTGCCCGCAGCCCGGATCGGATCGTTTTCAGATAGGCTTTGAATTTCAGCGTAGTTCATTTGAGCATGATGTCGATGAAATTGAGAACACCTTTCGCAGCAGTATCAATTATTGGAGCCAGTTTTGGTCTGCCGGAGGAGCAGTCCAGTTATCAGACAGCAAGGATCCAGGGGCAGAAGAGCTGGAACGGCGGTTGATCCTTTCTCAATATCTTACTGCAGTTCACTGTGCGGGCAGCATGCCGCCACAGGAAACCGGCCTGATGAACAACAGTTGGTATGGAAAGTTTAATCTGGAAATGCATTGGTGGCATGCTTATCATTTTACTTTATGGGGAAGGACATCTTTGTTGGAGAGGAGCCTGTGCTGGTATAACGCGAATTTGTCCAAAGCAAAACGGATGGCGAAAAGACATGGATTGTCCGGAGCACGCTGGGTGAAAAGCTATGGTCCGGAGGATTGGGACGATGCCATGCCTTCCGGAATCGGTCCACTGCTGATATGGTGTCAGCCCCACCCTATCAGCTTTGCAGAAGCCTGTTATAAAGCCTGTCAGGAATCAGCCTGCCCGGAATCCGGCGTTTCAATTCTGGAGAAGTACGGAGATCTGGTATTGGAAACGGCGGAATACATGGCGGACTTCGTCGTCTGGGACAGAGTGAACAAAAGATACATCCTGGCTCCGCCGATTGCCACTGCCCAGGAAGTTCATCCGCCCATGACGGTATGCAATCCATCCTTTGAGCTGTCATACTGGAGATATGGTTTAAAAGTGGCGCAAAGATGGAGAGAACGCATGAAATTAGGCCGCAGTGAAGAATGGGACGATATTCTTCAGCATCTTTCAAAACTTCCAGTGTATCAAGGAGTATATCTGGCCCATGAAAACTGCCGGGATACCTATACACGATATAACTATGATCATCCTTCCTTTCTGGCATGTTTCGGGGTTCTGCCGGGAGAAGATGTGGATCATGGGATTATGACAAACACGCTTGCCAGGGTATTAAGGCAATGGGATTTAAAGAAAAAAAGCTGGGGATGGGATTATCCCATGATCGCCATGACAGCGGCCAGGCTGGGACAGCCGGATGTTGCAGTTTCCATACTTTTAAATGATCTGCCGCAGAATCAATTTCTGGCAAACGGACATAACGCCACCCGAAGTGATCTGCCGTGCTACCTTCCGGCCAATGGCGCCTTACTGACAGCTGTTGCATTGATGGCGGCCGGATGGGAAGGGGGACCGGAAGAAGAAGCGCCGGGCTTTCCCAAAGACGGTTCCTGGGCCGTTCAGCAGGAGGGCATTCGAAAGTATGGGTGAGGATAGGCAGACTCCAACGGATGATTACCGTAACTCTATTCGTTTTGCCGGTGTACCACTTGTTGGTTTATAATCGGCTGGCGTATCTTTTGTTGGTTCATAATCCGTTGGTGTATCGTTGCTGGCGTATCCTTTTCGTGTCTTGACAACGAACCCGCTGTGCCCTAATATTAGTATATACAAGGGTTAAAATATCATTGAATTGAATAAATTGGGGAGGCATATCATGGGTGAAATATTCAAAAGCATTCCGAAGGTAAAGTACGAAGGGTCATCTTCCAAAAATCCTTTTGCGTTCCGGTATTATGATGCGGACAGGGTCATTATGGGAAAAACCATGAGGGAGCATCTTCCTTTTGCCATGGCCTGGTGGCATAATCTTGGAGCGGCCGGTGCTGATATGTTCGGAGTGGGTACAGCAGACAAAAGCTTTGGATCAAAGATCGGCACCATGGAACATGCCAGGGCAAAAGTCGATGCAGGCTTTGAGTTCATGGAGAAACTGGGCATCGAATATTTCTGTTTTCATGATGCGGATCTGGTGCCGGAGGCCGAAACCATCTCCGGGACCAATGCGCGTCTGGATGAGGTTTCCGATTATATCAGGGAAAAGATGAAACACACCGGGAAAAAGCTTCTTTGGGCTACGGCAAATATGTTCAACAATCCAAGATTTATGAACGGGGCAGGGAGCACCAATTCCGCGGATGTATATTGTTTTGCCGCGGCACAGGTCAAGAAAGCTCTGGATCTTACCGTAAAGCTGGGCGGCAGGGGCTATGTATTCTGGGGAGGCAGGGAAGGCTATGAAACACTGCTGAATACCGATATGAAATTCGAGCTGGAAAACATTGCGGCACTTATGAAAATGGCGGTGGAATACGGCAGGAGCATTGGTTTCAAAGGAGATTTTTATATTGAACCCAAGCCCAAGGAGCCGACAAAGCATCAATATGATTTTGATGCTTCCACGGCGATTGGCTTTCTGAAGGACTATGGTCTGGATCAGGATTTCAAGCTGAATATCGAAGCCAATCATGCGACGCTGGCAGGACATACCTTCCAGCATGAGCTGCGGGTCAGCGCGATCCACGGGATGCTGGGAAGCATTGATGCAAACCAGGGGGATTGTCTTCTTGGGTGGGACACGGATCAGTTTCCCTTTAATGTATATGAAGCAGCCATGTGCATGTATGAAGTTTTAAAGGCCGGTGGACTGAAAAACGGAGGGTTCAACTTCGATGCCAAAAACCGGCGTCCCAGCAATACCCATGAGGATATGTTCCTGGGATATATCCTGGGAATGGACACCTTTGCCCTGGGTCTCATCAAAGCTGCTCAGATCATAGAGGACGGCAGGATTGACCGCTTTGTGAAGGAAAGATACTCCAGCTTCGAAACCGGACTGGGCGCAAAGATCAGAGAAGGCGGGACGAACCTGACGGAGCTTGCCGAACATGCCGAAAAACTGGGAGCGCCTGAGCTGCCTGGGTCCGGAAGGCAGGAATATCTGGAGAGTATTGTGAATTCCATACTTTTTGGTTAAGCAATTGTTTCCGGAAGTACCATCGAACTAAGTATTATCGAAGTAAGTGCCATTGAAGCAAGTACCATCGAACTAAGTACCCTCAAAGGACCCATCAAGGAACGGGGCAGGTGTGAAATGTATTTTATTGGAATAGATTTGGGCACCTCAGCAGTAAAACTGCTGCTGATGAATCAAAATGGTGTCTGCGTAAAGAGCGTATCAAGGGAATATCCCATTTCCTATCCGAAGCCGGGCTGGTCGGAACAAAATTCGGAGGACTGGTATCGTCAGACATCGGATGGACTCCGGGAACTTCTCCCGGATATTGATAAATCCAGGGTGGCCGGGATTGGAGTAAGCGGACAGATGCATGGCCTGGTGGCACTGGACAAAAGCGATCATGTGATTCGTCCCGCGATTCTGTGGAATGACGAGAGAACCGCTGAGGAGACCGAATACCTGAATCAGGAGATTGGGAAAGACCGTTTATCGGCGGATACAGCGAACGTTGCCTTTGCCGGATTTACCGCGCCGAAGATTCTGTGGATGAGGAAACAGGAACCGGATCATTTCAGGCGCATTGCAAAGATTATGCTCCCAAAGGATTATATCGTGTATCGGTGGACCGGGGTACATAGTTCCGATCCTTCCGACGCCTCGGGGACATTGCTGTTTGATGTGAAAAACAGATGTTGGTCAAAAGACATGATGCAGATATGCGAGGTAACCGAGGAACAGCTTCCAGCCGTCTATGAGAGCTATGAGGTGGTTGGAACCATGAAAGAGGAGATCGCCGGGGAATTTGGTTTACCCGGGAATGTCAAAATTGTGGCAGGGGCAGGGGACAATGCGGCTGCTGCAGTTGGGACCGGTACAGTGGGGGAAGGAAGGTGCAACGTTTCCCTTGGGACTTCCGGCACCCTGTTTGTCTCCAGCGAACAATTTGAAGTGGATAAAAACAATGCCCTTCATGCCTTTGCCCATGCGGATGGCAATTATCATCTCATGGGAGTGGTGCTCAGTGCTGCTTCCTGCAATAAGTGGTGGATGGAAGAGATCCTGAAGACGAAGGATTTTGCCGGAGAGCAGAAGGATATTCATAATCTGGGCAGCAACCGGGTGTATTTTCTTCCCTATTTGATGGGAGAGCGTTCTCCCCACAATGATCCCAATGCCAGAGGAGCCTTTGTCGGCATGACCATGGAAACCACCCGGAAGGATATGACCCTTGCCATGATGGAGGGAGTGGCATTTGCAATCCGGGATTCCTATGAGGTTGCCCGATCCCTGGGAACCGGGATAAAGAGGACCAAAATGTGCGGCGGCGGAGCGAAAAGTCCTCTCTGGAGAAAAGTCCTGGCCAATGTTCTGAATCTGAAGGTGGACATCCTGTCCGTGGAAGAAGGGCCGGCACTTGGCGCTGCCATGCTGGCTGCGGTGGGCTGCAGAGCATACGCTTCCGTGGAGGAGATTGCGGAAAAGATTGTCCAAATCCGGACTACAGTGGAGCCGGACCCTGCAATTGTTTCTCTTTATAATGAAAGATACCGGGTATACCGGAGCCTTTATCCGGGGCTGAAGGATTTGTTTCCCAAAATGTAGATGTGTAGATGGGGTACATCATAGGAACTTACATAGGAACTTATAAAGGAAACAGGAGTGCTCTACATGGTAAAGTTCTATTCTTGAAACAATTATGCGTATCATTGAGTATGGAAGCTATAAAAACAGGATGGTGAAGAAATGGGAGCAGAAGCAGTTGAAGGAAGGACGAACCGAATCACAACGCAGGAAGCGGAAAAACGTGCGCGTAAGCTGGTGGATCAGATGACCATAGAGGAAAGAGCATCCCAGCTGAAATATGATGCACCGCCCATAGAGCGGCTGAAGATTCCTGCGTATAACTGGTGGAATGAGGCCCTTCATGGTGTCGCGAGGGGCGGCACGGCCACCATGTTTCCCCAGGCAATCGGTATGGCTGCCATGTTTGATGAACATTTTATGGAGGTAATTGGGAATATCATTGCCACCGAGGGGCGGGCGAAATACAATGAAGCGGCAAAGCATGGAGACCGGGATATCTATAAGGGAATCACCTTCTGGTCACCCAATGTAAATATCTTTCGGGATCCCAGATGGGGCAGAGGGCATGAAACCTATGGCGAGGATCCCTATCTGACGGGGAGACTGGGGGTCGCTTTTATAAAGGGCCTGCAGGGTCATGGCAGATATCTGAAGTCTGCGGCCTGTGTCAAGCATTTTGCAGTGCACAGCGGCCCGGAAAGCCTCCGGCACGAATTCGATGCGACAGCATCAAAGAAGGATATGTGGGAGACCTATCTGCCTGCATTTGAGGATTGTGTATTGGAAGGCAAAGTGGAAGGCGTCATGGGAGCGTACAACCGTACAAATGGAGAGCCCTGCTGCGGGAGCTATACATTGCTTCGGGATATCCTGAGGGGCAAATGGAAATTTGAAGGCCATGTTGTCTCAGACTGTGGGGCAATCGCAGATTTTCATACCGGGCACCTTGTTACCTCCACAGCCCCGGAGTCTGCCGCTCTTGCCATAAAGGCAGGATGCGATTTAAATTGCGGAAACACCTATCTTCACTTACTGCAGGCTCTAAAGGATAACCTGATTACAGAAGAGGATATCACCAGATCCGCGGTAAGGCTGTTTACCACCAGAATGAAACTGGGCATGTTTGATGAATGCGAATACGACAGCATTCCCTACTCGGTAGTGGATTCCGGAGAGCATAATGAAGCGGCATTGGAAGCCGCCCGAAAGAGCATGGTCCTTCTGAAGAATGACGGGATTTTGCCTTTGGACAAAGACAGGATAAAGACAATCGGGGTCATCGGGCCCAACGCCAACAGTCGTCTGGCTTTGAAAGGAAACTATTACGGGACTCCTTCCAGGACTATCACGCTGCTTGAAGGAATACAGGATTATGTCGGGGATGAGGTTCGTGTTTATTATTCGGAAGGCTGTCATTTATATAAAGACAAGGTGGAAAATCTGGGGCTGAAAAACGACAGGACAGCGGAAGCCCGGACTGTGGCGGAACACAGCGATGTGGTGGTCCTTTGCCTGGGTCTGGATGAGACATTGGAAGGAGAGCAGGGAGATGCCGGAAATGCCTCTGCATCCGGAGACAAGGCAGATCTGAATCTTCCGGAGGTGCAGGAGGATCTGCTGGAGAAGGTAGCGGCGGTTGGGAAACCAACCGTACTTCTGTTGTCAACAGGGAGCGCCGTGAGCATCAATTTCGCCGATAAAAAGTGCAATGCCATTCTTCAAACCTGGTACCCCGGGGCCAGAGGCGGTCAGGCTGCGGCAGAATGTCTGTTTGGCGACTACTCCCCTTCCGGAAAACTGCCTGTTACCTTTTACAGAAGTGTGGAAGAGCTCCCGGCATTCACCAATTACTCCATGAAGGGAAGGACCTATCGTTATATGGAAACAGAGCCCCTGTATCCCTTTGGATTCGGGCTTACCTACAGCAGGGTTGAGCTAAGGGATCTGAGGATACAGAACAAGATAGCAAAGGAAAGCGATATCCGGTTATCGGTGGAAATCAAAAATGCAGGGTCCTACGATACCGATGAGGTGGTACAGTTCTATATAAAGGACAGGAATTCTAAATATGCGGTTCCCAATCCCTGCCTGTGCGGCTTTCAGAGGATCCATCTTGGGAGGGGGGAAAGCAGGGTGGTGGAAGCCATGATTCCCAACAAAGCTATGAATATCGTGGACGGGGAAGGAAACCGATACCTGGACAGCAATCACTTTACGGTTTTTGCAGGGATAAGCCAGCCGGATCAAAGAAGTGTGGCCCTGACAGGCATACGGCCTTTGTCGGTTGAAATAAGCTTTTGATAAAAGTAATATTCTTCCTGGAAGAATCATAAGGATTGATTTGTAGTGAAAAAAGAGGATATGCTGAGATAATTCCTATGGCTGCCTTTGTTAGGGGGAATAAGCATGGCAGGCTTATGGAAGCACAACAAGGCTTTCAGCCGAATATTTCTATCCTATTTGATCCTATTGGCCATTCCAATGATTGTCCTTGGAGCCGTTCATTATTATCAGACATTGAAAATTATGGAGGATAAAATTGAGAAAGATAGTCTGGCGGCTTTGCAGCAATCTTCCGATACAGTGGATTCTTTTGTGGAAGGGCTTTATAGGATATCCAGTGAGTTTTCCCTGAATCAAAGGCTACATGATTTTCTTTATACAAAAGCGGAATCTGCACGGGATTTGAGCTCATTGGCCAGGCCGGTGATGTTGGATTTACGGAAATATACAATTTTAAACAATTTTATCGGAGATATCTATATCTATTCCAGAAAGAACAACTCTATTGTGTCGCCGACCGGTCTCTATACTCCGGAGATCTTTTTCAGCTGCGTCTATCCCCACACGTCTGACCAGGCGGAGTTTGGAAAATGGACAGATGCCATAAGGAAAGCAGATTTTCGAAAGACCATTCCTGTTACAGTAAATACTTGTGCCGGCAATATAGATAAGAAAATTCTTTTTAAGGATTCTCTGCCCAATGCACAGGATAATCTGGGATGTATCCTGGTGCTTATGAATCAGGATCGGTATCTGGATACATTTTCGGAAGTACTGAAAGGATATCATGGAAGCCTGTATATACTGGGCCATGACCGCCGGGTCATTGTATCGGAGAATCCCTGGCATGGTACGGATATTACAGAAAAAAATCTGCGATCCCGGACAGCTGCGGAAACGATTGCAACATCAGAAGGAAAAGTGCTAAAGGTACACATCACATCGACAAAAAACAACTGGAGATATGTAAGCATTATTCCATATAACGCATTCATTGATCAGGTAAAGATCTTGAAATTGTCCACCATATGCATTATCGTTCTGTTTGGTTTTTTTGCTTTTATGATATCTTTTTTTGCTGCTAACAGAAATTATGCGCCGATCAGGAACATCATACAGTTCATACAAACAGCATATGGAGATCAGGCGGAAGAAAAGGATGATTATCAGGTTATATCAAATATAATACAATCTTCCAGTGAAGAAATAAAGTCGAATCAGAAGATAATGAAGAGGTATATCCCTGTCATAAGACAGCGTTATCTGGCTGAAATTATAGGGGGGGATGAAAATTGCCAGGAAAGTCAAAGCGATTCAATGAATCAATTGCTGGGCATTCGTCTGGACTTCACTGTTTCTGCAGTGGCATTGTTTCATGTAAAGATGAAAGAAACGGCTGATAAGAAACAGGACGGGCAAAAGGAATTGTACAAGATTGCATTATGCAATGCCATAGAAGAAGTCGTGAAAGATCACTGTGTAGGATATGCAGTGGAAATGGGCCATAATACCATTGCCTGCATCTGTGGGTCGGATGTTGCAAACCCGGACAGTTTACAGGAGAACCTGTATGCGCTGGCAACAAAGCTGAAAAAGGATCCGGAGAACAAACTGGATATTGTTTTATCAGCGGGGATAGGAAATATCTATAAGGGTCACATGAATTTATCCCGCTCTTATGAGGAGGCAGAAGAGGCCCTTCATTATGCCGGGCTGATGAATGAAGAGATTGTGTACTATAATGATATCCTGAAGAATGATAATTTGTTTGCATTTCCTGTTTCAAAGGAAATACAACTGATAAATGCCATAAAGTCAGGGAAACAGGAAGAAGCACTGGAAGTTGTGAGCAGTGTTTATAATGAAAACTGTCTTCATAAACAGCTGACCTATGAGATGATGGAACTTTTTTTGTATGATTTGTACTGCTCAGTGGTTAAGGCAATGGAAGAGTTAAGCCTGAAGCATTGCGATTCCATCTTTCAAAGCATTCGGGAGCTGGATAATCCGGACAACGGACATCGGGATATGTCCTATTTTCTATTGGATATCAAGGAAAAGGTCATTCAGGTCTGTAAAGAAATCAAGATACAGCAGAGCGAACGGCCAGCAAAGCTGGAGAAAGGAATCCGGGTCTATATAGATGAACATTTTCTGGATCATCAGCTCAGTCTGGAAAGGCTGGCGGATGTGTTTCATGTCACGCCCCAGTATTTAAGCCGTTTTTTCAGGGAGCATTTCTGTAAAAGTTATGTGGATTATGTAAATGAAAAAAGAGTGGTGATAGCAAAGGACTATCTGCTTGGGAATGAAAAAGTCAAGGATGCCGCAGTAAAGTCCGGTTTTAATAATGTTGGTACATTTATCAATGCCTTTCGCAAATGTACCGGCTTTACACCCGGAGAATTCAGAAATGCCAGTCAATAGTTTACATTTTTATAACAGTATAATAATTGTAACAACAATACATTAAGAAATCGGAATGCTGTAGATTTCAATATTTACATTTGAACTCTTCTTCTTATAATGAAATTAGGAAACAGATATCTGTTCTGCAGGGTTTGTCTCGAGTGTTGTGAGGAAAGAAGTGCACGGGAGGAAAGGTGGCAGTTGAGCCACAAATAAATGATCAGAAAGAAGGGTTTCTATGAGAAGCATTAAAATCAAGGCGTTCGTTTTGGTATTGTCCCTGATACTTTGTTTGAACCTGATGACAGGCTGTAAAGGCACGGACCAGGCAGGCAAGGAAACAGATGAAAAAGCGGTGTCTCAGAATACACCAGATGTTTCCGATAAGAACTTGGAAAAAACATCATCCGGAGATGGGCCCAAAGATGATGCAAGTAAAAATGCGATCTATCCTATGAAAGGGAAGCCTGAATTAACCTATTGGGTGGGGCTGGCATCCAATGTATCCGCATTTGCGACAAATTACAGTGAGCTTCCATTCCGAAAGAATCTGGAGAAAGTCACAGGGATCAAAGTAAAATATGAGCATCCCCCCTCCGGTCAGGAACGGGAAACATTGAATGTACTGCTGGCTTCCAGGGAATATCCGGATATCATCGAGTATGCCTGGCCCGGATATCCCGGTGGTGTCACCAAGCTTTTCAACGATGGTGTCATACTGGAACTCACGGATTTGATGAAACAATATGCTCCGAACCTTGCTGCTTATTATGAATCGAATCCGGAAATTGCCAAGCAGGTAAAGAGCGATGACGGCAAGTTTTATCTCTCTGTTTCATTATAAACCCATGTACGGTACCATCATTGCATTTAAGAACTTTACTCCGGCAAAAGGAATTATGAACAGTCCCTGGGCAGGGCTGCAGCACTTTAAAAATTTTTTCTCCAGTGTTTATTTTGGCAGGGTGTTGAAAAACACCCTGATCATCAGCATCACTCAATTGATATTCGGATTTCCGGCGCCCATTCTGCTTGCATTGTTGATCAATGAGTTACGGAACCGGGCTTTTTCACGAACGGTACAAACCATCGGCTATATGCCCCATTTTATTTCCCTGGTAGTCTTATGTGGCATGATCAAGCAATTTACAAGCGACAGCGGATTTATTACTTTGCTGCTGTCTCATGTTGGACTCAAAAAGCAGACCATGCTCAATCAGCCTGGATTGTTTGTCCCGATCTATGTGATCTCCGATATCTGGCAGAATGTGGGGTGGGGAAGTATTATCTATCTGGCGGCATTAACAGGGATAGATCCGGAATTGTACGATGCCTCAAAAATCGATGGCGCCGGAAGATGGAAACAGACGCTGTATATAACGATTCCCTGCCTGCTGCCTACCATCATAATATTATTGATTTTGAGGACGGGAAGTATTCTCAGTGTCGGTTCGGAAAAAATTATTCTTTTATATAATCCTTCTATTTATGAAACATCCGATGTTATTTCCTCCTATGTATACCGGCAGGGCCTTCTGAATTCTGACTGGAGCTACAGTACCGCCGTGGGGCTGTTCAATTCCGTTGTAAATTTTGCACTGGTGGTGATGGTAAATAAAATAAGCAGGAAAACCAGCGAAATCAGTTTATGGTGATGGAGGGATTCCAATGAATAACAAGATCCGAGCAGGAATCGGGGAACGTATTTTCAATGTTGTAAATATATTACTTTTGATTAGTATTATGGGGATTACACTTTATCCCATGCTCTATGTTGTGTTTGCTTCGTTCAGTAAACCGGATCGGTTTATGATGCATTACGGGCCTTTATGGTATCCTCTGGGGTTTGATCTGTCTTCCTATCAGGCAGTCTTCAAAAACCCCAATATTTGGAATGGATACCGGAATACCATTTTTATCGTTGTGGTGGGAGTGGCTGTCAACATGTTCCTGACATTACTGGGAGGATACCTTCTGTCCAGGCGAAACTGGATGTTTCAGCGAGTAATGGCGCTGTCTGTCATCTTCACCATGTACTTCAGCGGCGGATTGATTCCCTTTTATCTGACGGTACGGGATCTTCGACTGGATAAGACTTTATGGTCGCTGATTCTTCCAACGGCAATCAGCACCTATAATTTGATTATCATGCGAACGGCTTTTGCGGCGATTCCGGAAAGCTTGGAAGAATCCGCAAAGCTGGATGGGGCAAGCCATTTTGTCATCCTCACAAAGGTCATGATTCCTCTGGTTGGGCCTACCATCGCAGTTCTGGTACTGTACTATGGAGTCGGACACTGGAATTCCTGGTTCAACGCCATGATATTTCTGATGGGAGTACGTTCAAAATATCCGTTGCAGCTGATCCTGCGGGAGATACTGATTCAGAATTCCCTGGATGATATGACCATGGGAGCGGGAATGGAAGATAGGGAGATGATAGCCGAAACAATTAAATACGCTGTGATTGTAGTTTCCACGGCGCCTATTCTTTGTCTGTATCCATTTCTCCAAAAATATTTTGTGAAAGGGGTTATGATTGGAGCGTTGAAAGGATAGTGCAGCACGCCGCCTTCAGATTGTCGTCGCATGGATAAATGCCTGGTATCTTTCAAATACTTGTGAAATGCCTATTATCTGAAATCTCAGATATATCTCCGTTTCCGGCTTGCAGTCCGGAAACGGCATTTTATATGGATGGAACATCCATCCGGACAGCAGCGGAAGAATGAACAATCGTCCAAACAGAAAAAAGAGGTCTGATATCCTTTCTTTTTGTCTATACTAATTAGTAAATACAGGCAAACATCTTTTGTATAAATGGATAGGGGATGTTATAATAATTATATTGGATGCGGCAACAGGGAGGGTATATATGATTAGCAAAAAGAAAGCTGTAATCGGGGCAGTTATCATTATTTTATGCACGGCGGTTTTTTCATCCCTCATTACACTTCGGGTGAATGAATACAAGATGATCAGTCAGGGAGATGTCATCCAGGCAGAAGATTATACGGAGCTGAGGGATTTTTACAGGAAATTCAATCAGGTAAAAGCAGTCGTTCAGCAGGACTATCTGGAGGAACCGAAGCTGAAGACGCTGTTGGACGGAGCGTTAAAGGGTATGGTCGCTTCCCTGAATGATCCGTATTCCTATTATCTGACAGCAAAGGAATACCAGGATTTCCTGGTGGATGTGGAAGGATCCTATGCGGGAGTGGGTCTTACCGTTACAGTAAACAAGGAAGACAACATGATTACCGTTGTGAATGCTATTAAGGGAGGCCCCGCTGCAGAAGCCGGCATTGTGACAGGTGATAAGATCATAAACATCGATGGAGAAGATGTGGATGGATCCATGCTGGATGCTGCAGTAAGCAAGATGCGCGGCAAGGCGGATACTAAAGTAAAGGTTTCCATTCTGCGTGACGGCAAAACCGAGGAATACAGCATCACTCGGAAGGTTGTCAATCTTCCCGATATGGAATACAAAATGCTGGACGACAAAATCGGATACCTGTGGTTGTACCGGTTTGATAAGAATTCCTCCGCCAATTTCTTCAGGGCTGTGGAGGAACTGCGTTCCAGGGGGATGCAGGGCATGGTACTGGATTTGCGCAACAACCCTGGCGGCTTGCTGGATGAATGTGTGGCAATCGGGGATAAGCTGCTTCCGGAAGGCTTGGTATTGTACAGTGAAGACAAGCATGGCAATCGGGAAGAATACAAAACAGACAAGCAATATCTGAAGATTCCCCTGGCCGTATTGGTCAATGAATACAGTGCCAGCGCATCGGAGGTTTTGTCCGGAGCCATACAGGACCATGGAGTTGGTGTGCTGATCGGCCATACCACTTTTGGAAAGGGACTGGTTCAGACCATCCGCGGGCCCTTTAAGGAAGGCGACGTCGTCAAGCTGACCACCGCGAAATATTTTACGCCCAAAGGCAGGGATATCAACAAAAAAGGTGTGGTACCCGATATTAAAGTAAACGAGCTGGAGGAAGCCGGCCAATTTGTCACGGATCATCCGGGAAAGGACCTTCCGTTGAATCTGGATGCTCCTCTTTCCAAAGGATTGGAAGAAGTGAAAAAGCAGCTCAGTCAGTAAGGGCGAAAAAGGAGAGACATACCATGTCCGGATTTATCAAAATGCTGTTTACTGCTTTTGCCCAATCCATAACGAGCTTTCTCTATCTTTTGATTCTGCTGATGGTTTATGCCGAAATCAAGAAGAATGCCCGGCTGGAAGAGTCCTGGTTGGGTTCTTTACGGGACACTTCAGGAAATCGTTTGATGGACAGTATGTTGTTTGGCATGATTGCAGGTCTGATTTCCAGCACTTTGATTATTTTGATAGGAATTCCCATCAATCTGAATACCCTGGTCATTCTCCTGCCTTTCTCCCTGCTCCTTACTTTGCTGAATAAGCGATATCTGTGCCTGTCTTATGCAGGAGGTGTTCTGTCCCTGGTCAGCCTGATCTTCGGCTGGCCGGATATGGATGTTCCATCGCTTCTGGCACTGATTGGGATCCTTCACCTGACCGAAAGTCTCCTGATTATGCTGGACGGGCAAAAGGAAACCGTGCCGGTGGTAATGGAACATAAAAGGTTCAAGCCCATTGGAGCGTTTGCGATAGGTAAGTTCTGGCCGGTGCCCCTTGTCATTCTGACGATTCCGTCCGGTATTCTGCAGACGGCGGGAGGAGGAATGCAAATGCCGGATTGGTGGCCTTTGTTCGGAGGACAAGGAGGCAGCGGTCTCATGCTGTTTCCCATTGCAGTCCTGTTGGAATACAACGATTTGGCTGTTACGGCCCGTCCGGAGCAGAGGGCAAGGAAAACCGGCCTGTGGATGGGCATGTGCAGCCTGCTGATCCTGGTTATCGCCGTTTTGTCTGTTCACTATGTCTGGCTGATGTTTGCAGGCGCAGTCCTGATGCCGCTTCTGCACGAATTTCTGTTGTATTGGAGCAGGAAAAGCCAGTTGAACGGAAATCCGATTTTTGGCGCTCCCTGGCGCGGGCTGCGGATACTGGATGTTGCGCCGGATACCATAGGCAGTCAAATGGGGCTGAAACCAGGAGATATTCTGCTGAGTCTGAATGGAAAGGGAGTCAACAGCGAAGAGATGCTTCGGGAAATTTTGCAGACTGCTCCAATGTATCTCTGGATTGATTACAAAAGGGACGGGAAACCGGGAACAGCAGAGTATCATTCCTATCATTGTGATGAGGATCGCATGGGGATTTTGTTTGTACCAAGAAAGACCAGTCGGTTTTTCCGGGCAGAAGAGCAAAAGGGTCCTCTTCTCCGGCTATGGAAATGGATTCAACGGATGCAGAGGCAGAGGAAAAATCGCGATCATTTAAAGGCTTAATCCTGAGGCCGGAGGCTCACGTCCCGGTTATCCGGATGGTCAGATGCAGTTTCACCTGGCTGGCCTGTCTGGAAGTATTCCAGCCAAATACGTGAAGCGAATCGATTTTTGAATGGAAAGACAAAGGCAAGGCAAACTGTTCTTCGAAACGCACGGATTGATTCGGAGAGAGGGAAACCTTGCCTATCATCTGAGCGAAGGATTTGTCACGGGACCATTGCCACAGCATCTGTCCTGAAGGCAAGTCCAGCTGGAAGTCATACCTCTGGCTGGTATTGTAATCCAGCTGCATGGTCCGATTGGAGAGGTTTGCCATCCACAATGACAGTAAGACGGTGTCTTCGGGCTGAT
Source organism: Eubacteriales bacterium mix99 (assembly GCA_038396605.1). Taxonomy (NCBI): domain Bacteria; kingdom Bacillati; phylum Bacillota; class Clostridia; order Eubacteriales; species Eubacteriales bacterium mix99. The sequence continues at coordinate 3,006,042 of CP121690.1, read as the reverse complement.
AAACCGGCTTGTCAGCAGACAACAGCAGAGACAGTCCGGAAAGGACCCTGGCAGACTGGCAGGGCGGAGGAAAAGCAGCTGAAAGATAATCGGAATTCCGGACAGGAAGGGGAATGTTCAGTATCTGACCCGGATGAATCCCTTCCGGATCACGAATCGGATTGCTTTTCATCAGGGCAGATACTGTTGTCCGGAACTTCAGGCTGATGGAATATAACGTATCACCGGGCTGAACAATATACTGTATCATGGAATCTCCTTCCCTGGTATGTGTGAATTCCTTCCTATTTAGTATCATATATATTATATTATCCGGAAACTATTCCTGCAATAAGGGGACAAGCAATTCTTTTTTAGAACAGGTGTTCTGTTTTCTTGACAAATATGGTATAATGTCTGACAGTACGAGGAGGAAAGCGTATGAAGTTTGTGATCAAATCGGATATGAAGCCGCAGGGAGACCAGCCTCAGGCCATCGAGCAGCTGTCAGAAGGAATCCGGAAGGGAAAAAAGGATCAGACGCTGCTTGGCATTACCGGATCCGGAAAGACATTTACCATGGCCAATGTGATTGAAAGGGTTCAGAAACCCACCCTGGTACTGGCGCATAATAAAACCCTTGCAGCGCAGCTTTGCAATGAATTTCGTGAGATATTCCCTGACAACGCTGTGGAGTACTTTGTTTCCTATTATGATTACTACCAGCCGGAAGCATATGTTCCTTCCAGTGATACGTATATTGAAAAGGATGCCTCCATCAACGATGAAATTGATAAGCTTCGCCACTCTGCCACCTCTGCGCTGTTTGAGCGCAGGGATGTGATTGTCGTATCCAGCGTATCCTGCATCTATGGCCTGGGGAATCCCAAAGAATACAGGGATCTGACGTTATCTCTCCGGCCCGGTATGGTAAAGGACCGCAATGAGGTGCTGAAGAAGCTTGTGGACATTCAATATGAGCGGAATGATGTGAACTTTATCCGTGGTACTTTCCGGGTTCGCGGGGATGTTGTGGAGATCTTTCCGGCCAATTCCTCCGAGCGGGCCATACGGGTGGAGTTTTTTGGAGACGAGATCGATCGGATTACCGAAATCGATACTGTGACCGGAGAGATCCTGGGCTATCTGTCCCATGCCGCCATCTTTCCTGCTTCCCATTATGCATCTTCCCGGGAGCATATTGAGAACGCCATCGGCAGCATAGAAAAGGATCTGGAGGAACAGGTTGCACGGTTCAGGGAGCAGGACAAGCTGCTGGAAGCGCAGCGACTTCTGCAGAGAACGAATTTTGACATTGAGATGATGCGGGAAATCGGATACTGCAATGGCATAGAGAATTATTCCAGATATATGGACGGAAGAAGTCCGGGAGAGCCGCCCTATACGCTTCTGGACTACTTTCCAAAGGATTTCCTGCTCTTTGCGGACGAATCCCATGTGACTCTGCCGCAGGTTCGGGCCATGTACGCCGGCGACCGTTCCCGGAAGGAGACCCTTGTGGATTATGGATTCCGGCTGCCTGCGGCTTTTGACAACCGCCCGCTGAAATTTGAGGAGTTCTGCAGCAAGCTGAATCAGGCAATCTTTGTCAGTGCGACGCCGGGGCCTTATGAACTGCAAATGTCTTCCGGCGTGGTGGAACAGATTATCCGGCCTACCGGTCTGGTGGATCCGGAAGTGAGGGTCATGCCGGTGGAAGGACAGATCGACCATCTTCTGGGTGAGATCCGGAAAAGAGCGGAGCGGAAAGAAAGGGTCCTGATTACGACCCTGACCAAGAAAATGGCAGAAAGCCTGACAGACTTCCTGAAGGAAATGAATGTGAAGGTGAGATATCTGCATTCGGATGTGAAAACAATTGAAAGAATGGAGATCATCCGGGACCTTCGCAAGGGTGTGTTTGACGTTCTGGTGGGGATCAACCTACTTCGGGAAGGTTTGGATCTTCCGGAAGTATCACTGGTTGCGATACTGGACGCAGACAAGGAAGGTTTTCTGCGGTCCCAGACTTCCCTGATCCAGACCATAGGAAGAGCGGCACGGAATACAGCAGGTACCGTGATCATGTATGCCGACCGGATTACGGATTCCATGCGGTATGCCATTGATGAGACCAACCGCAGAAGAAAAATGCAGATGGATTACAACCGTCAGCACGGCATTACACCCAGGACCATTAAAAAATCCATCCATGATACGATTGAAGTGACAAAAGCGGCAGAAGCGCATTCCGCTTATGGGATAAAGAAGGATATGACCGCATTGGATCGGGAAAAGCTGATCCGGAAACTGGAAAAGGAAATGAAAGCTGCTGCCGCTGCCCTGGAGTTCGAAACCGCTGCCAGGCTGCGTGATCAGATCATGGAACTGAGAAAAGAACAGAAAACGGGGTAACGAATGAGTAAGGATGTACTGTACATCAAAGGTGCGCGTGAGCACAATCTGAAAAATATAAACCTGTCCATTCCCAGAGATAAGCTTGTCGTTTTTACCGGCCTGAGCGGATCCGGAAAATCGTCCCTGGCATTTGACACGATATATGCGGAGGGGCAGCGCCGGTATGTGGAGTCTCTTTCCTCTTATGCCCGGCAGTTTCTGGGACTCATGGAAAAACCGGATGTGGACTATATTGAAGGGCTGTCCCCTGCCATATCCATCGACCAAAAGTCGACCAGCCATAACCCCCGGTCCACAGTAGGGACCGTAACGGAGATTTATGACTATCTGCGGCTGCTGTTTGCAAGAATTGGTGTTCCGCATTGTCCCAAATGCGGGCGGGAGATTCACCGGCAGTCCATTGACCAGATGGTGGATGCGATTATGAAGCTGCAGAACCGCAGCCGCATTCAGCTGCTGGCTCCTGTGGTACGTGGCAGAAAAGGCGAGCACATCAAGCTTCTGGAGAATATCCGCCGGGACGGGTATGTCCGGGTCCGCGTGGATGGTGAAATGCGGGAGCTTTCCGATGACATCCGGTTGGAAAAGAACAAAAAGCATACCATAGAGGTGGTTGTGGATCGTCTTATTGTAAAGGACGGCATTCAGCAGCGCTTATCGGATTCCCTGGAAACGGTCCTGGCTTTGAGCAATGGTCTTGCCATAGTGGATGTGATTGACGGAAAAGAGATTCTTTTCAGCCAGAATTATGCCTGCCCCCATTGCGGCATCAGCATTGAGGAAATGAATCCCAGGATGTTTTCCTTCAACACTCCCTATGGGGCCTGTGATGCCTGCGATGGACTGGGTGTCATGATGGACATTGATCCGTCCCTTATCGTGCCCAATACGGACTTGCCCCTGGCGGAAGGCGCCATAGTGGCTCCGGGCTGGAACATGACCAACGGGGACAATGTGGCGAAGATGTATCTCAGGGGCTTGGCAAAGCACGACGGATTTCGCCTGAAAACACCTGTCCGGGATCTGGATGAAAAGTTTGTGGATCGGATCCTGTATGGAACCAAAGGAGAAAAAATCAAGTTCCACTATACCAGGGGGTATGGCTCGGGGACCTTTACCGCACCTTTTGAGGGCATCATTCCCAATCTGGAGCGACGCTACCGGGAGAGCCAGTCCCGATATGTAAAGGAAGGAATCGAATCCCTGATGAGCACAAAGCCCTGCCCGAAGTGCGCCGGCGCCCGTCTGCGTCCGGAGTCCCTGGCAGTCACCGTGAATGATGTCAATATCGACGAAGTAACCAGAATGCCGATCCGGAAAGCATTGGACTTTTTACAGAATTTGCAGCTGTCGGAAACGGATCAGCTGATTTCGCGTCAGATTCGGAAAGAACTGCAGGCCAGGCTGAAGTTTCTGGTGGATGTGGGCCTGGACTATCTGACACTGTCCCGATCCGCCTCCACTTTGTCCGGAGGCGAGTCCCAGAGAATTCGTCTGGCCACCCAGATTGGATCCGGTCTGGTGGGGGTGCTATATATTCTGGACGAACCCAGCATCGGCCTTCATCAGAGAGATAACAAAAGGCTGATCCGGACACTGAAGAATCTGCGGGATCTGGGCAATACGCTGATTGTCGTGGAGCATGACGAGGAGACCATGCTGGAATCCGACTATCTGGTCGATATCGGGCCGGGGCCCGGAGTTCACGGAGGCCATGTTGTTGCCGCGGGTACTCCCAAAGAGGTGATGGAGAACCCGGATTCCATAACCGGTCAGTACCTGAGCGGGAAGAAGCGCATTGCAGTGCCCTCCAAAAGAAGGAAGTCAAATGGAAAATGGCTGAAAATAACCGGAGCGAGGGAAAATAATCTGAAAAATATCCAGGCGAAATTCCCATTGGGTGTCTTTACCTGTGTCACCGGTGTTTCCGGATCCGGAAAGAGTTCTCTGGTGAACGGGATTCTCTATAAGGTTCTGGCAAGGGATCTGAATCGGGCCAAAACCCGGCCCGGAAAGTTTGACTCCATACAGGGAACGGAGTATCTGGATAAGGTCATCAATATTGATCAGTCTCCCATTGGACGAACGCCAAGGTCCAATCCTGCCACGTATACCGGCGTGTTTGACCTGGTACGGCAGGTATTTGCCATGACCAACGAGGCGAAAATCCGGGGCTATAAAAACGGACGGTTCAGTTTCAATGTGAAGGGCGGCCGCTGTGAAGCCTGCCATGGGGACGGTATCCTGAAAATTGAAATGCATTTCCTGCCGGATGTATATGTTCCCTGTGAGGTCTGCAAGGGAAAGCGATACAACCGGGAGACGCTGGAGGTAAAGTATAAGGGGAAAAACGTTGCTGATGTACTGGATATGACAGTGGAGTCGGCACTGGAATTCTTCAAAAACATTCCCAGACTGAAGAGAAAGCTGAAAACCCTGTATGATGTGGGGTTGGGCTATATCAAGCTTGGGCAGTCCTCCACCACCCTGTCCGGCGGGGAAGCCCAGCGGGTAAAGCTGGCCAATGAGCTGAGTCGCCGCAGTACGGGAAAGACCCTGTATATCCTGGATGAGCCGACCACCGGACTGCATACTGCCGATGTGCAGAAGCTGATTGCCATTCTCCAGCGGCTTACAGAAGAGGGGAATACCGTTGTGGTCATCGAACACAATCTGGATGTCATCAAAACCGCGGATTATATCCTGGACCTTGGCCCGGAGGGCGGGGACAACGGAGGGCAGGTGATTGCCACCGGGACCCCGGAAGAGGTGGCCGGGAAGGAAACCAGTTACACCGGCCAATTTTTAAAAAAAGTGCTGACGGGAGATTAAGCTCAGAAAATATTTTCAATATTCGGCTTCTCTTTTTCCGGTAAGTGAAGAAACATTTGCCGAAGGACGGATATTTCGATAAGGGAGTCTGTCTGCTCTTTTAACGATACGTATTTTTTGGCCCGGACGAGGGATTCGTCGATCCGGTCCACTTCGGCATGGTCGATCAGAATCTGCCATACAAAGCGGGTGGGTTTCCATATTTTGTCAATCTGCTTTACATGGGATTCTGCTTTTTCCCAGTCTTTATCCCCGACATTGCTCTCCAGTCTTTCCAGTTGAAGTGACAGTTTATCTGCATCATTCTGCAGAATATTCTGGCAGAACATCCCCAGTGCAATAATCACGACCAGCGGGAGAATTACCATCAGAACAGGTTTCATTGACCTTCCCCCCTTTCCCGGGGTTGGATATCCAGACGGTTCCCGGCATCCAGACTGGCAAGGAATACGTCCCCGGCACGGAGATTTCTGTCTTTCAGCTGCTGGTTCAGCCATGCCATATCCCGATTTGCTGTTTTCAGGTTCTTATGGTTAATATGTCCGTCCAGGATCAGGGTAATGGGGATCCCGTTTTTGGGCACGGCAATGTTCAGATCTTCGGGCGTTGCCGGCCGTTTTTCGGCTTTGGGAATGATATTCAGTTGACCTCCGGTTTCCAGAATGGCGTATTCTACATCGGCCGGATTGGGAATATTATTGGTTCGCAGCTGCTCCAGAAGATCGTTCAGGTTCATTCTCTGTTTTTTCATTTCGTTGAAGTTTATCTTTCCGTGCTCAATGAGAAAACAGGGTGAGCCGCATATAAACGACCGGACCCGCTCACTTTTCAGGTTGAGAAAGGACAGAGTCAGTTCTGCAAGGAGCAGGGCCAGGATGGGCAGAATGCCGCTGAGCAGCGGCTTGCCGATGTCCTGCATGGGTACGGATGCCAGATCGGCTATCATCAATGCCACAACCAGTTCGAAGGGCTGAAGCTGTCCCAGCTGTCGTTTTCCCATGAGCCTCATGCCTACAACGATAACGGCATATAGAATAAAAGCACGGATAAAGGAAATTATCATTGAATTCTTCATCCTTTCGCAAAAATGAAAGCACAAGCTGTTTCACTTGTGCTTTCATTTTCATTATAAATGCTGCATCAGCATGTCAGCTCTTACTGTTGAGGATGGTTGTTTCTGTAATCAGCGAACACCTTCTTTACGATAGTGCCTCCAATACGGCCGGCATCTCTGGAAGGAAGATTCCCGTTATATTCCTTGTTTAAGGTAACACCAATCTCATTGGCAACTTCATATTTCATGTTGTCGAAAGCACCGGAGCTGCGATTGCTTGAACGGTTATTGGCCACGATATCACCTCCTTTTTGCTTTGGTAGTCTTATTATTAACCGCATCCTGCCGTTCTATGTCTATTAATTTTTGGCAATATTGGGAACTCTGCTGTTTCGCCTGTATTTTAAATTTCGAATGACTTCCTTCTTATTGAAATGATTTCCCTCCGGACAGACAGTATGCCATGCCGCAGAAATCAAAAAATTCCCAAAAAATGCAATTCATTTTTCTCGGAAAAACTGTTGAAAAACCTTGTAATATATCGTAAAAATGCTATACTTAAGTTAAATATGCTGTAGACGAACATTGCTGGGAGTAAGAAAGAGGCGAAAGCAAGGGAAACAGGGTATTATAAGCATTTACTAAAAGGAGGATTTTCATGCGTAGAGCAGGTGGAAGAGGAACTGGCAGGCTTTTTTTGTTTTTATTGTGCGGTATTATTATAGGGACAATTGCGGGCCACATCTTATCTTTGTACGTGGATCAGCCGATCTTTACGCATACGGTCGCTTTAGGCACGGAGGCACCTCTGAAGCTTGATATGACGGTATTTACCCTTACGCTTGGTTTTACCCTGAATATTAACTTTGGTACGGCAATTGGCCTGATTATTGGCTTGGCGCTGTATTTTCGCTCATGAGTTCACTGATTTGCCTTCCGAAACAGGTTGTTCTGGCCTCTGCATCGCCCAGGAGAAGGGAATTGCTGGGGCAGATGGGGATTCGGTTTACGGTTGTTCCCAGTTCCCTGAAGGAGGATCCTCCTTCAGGAGACGCTTTGGAATATGTGTGCCGCCTTGCAGGACAAAAAGCCAGGGATTCGGCAGGACGGATATCAGAGGACGCTCTTGTCATCGGAGCGGATACCGCAGTGGTAAAGAACGGTAAGATTCTGGGCAAACCCAGGAATGGCAGGGAGGCTGTCGGCATGCTGCAATTCCTTCAGGGCGGCTGGCATGATGTGGTGACCGGTGTGGCGCTGATCGACCGGCGATTGGATTATATGGATCTGTCCCATGCATGTACCCATGTGGAAATGATACATCTGGACAGACAGCAGATACAGAAATATATTGACAGCGGGGAATATGCCGATAAGGCAGGAGGATATGGCATACAGGGCATGGCTGCAGCTTTTATTCCCAGAATAGAAGGGTGTTATTTCAATGTGGTTGGCCTGCCGGTTGCTTTGCTTTATACCATGCTGTTACGATATACTTCCTGTATAAAATCGCGGGGCAGGGTTATCGAAACCGATACTATCGGCAATAATCACTAGTACAGAGGTATTGAAAACAGGAAAGAGGGAAGGAGAAACAATAAGATGGGGCTTTTTAATATATTTTCAAGAGAACTGGGGATTGATCTGGGGACTGCAAACACATTGGTGCAGGTAAAGGGCAAGGGCATCGTGATACGCGAACCGTCCGTTGTAGCCATACGCAGTGATACCAAGCAGGTTCTGGCCGTTGGGGAAGAGGCCAAGAGAATGATCGGGAGGACGCCCGGCAATATTGTGGCAATTCGCCCAATGAAGGATGGGGTGATTGCGGATTTTGACATTACGCAGGAAATGCTGCAGTATTTTATCCGCAAAGCCATTCCCAGATCTCTGCCGTTTCATCCTCGGGTCGTTGTCTGCGTACCTTCCGGAGTGACGGAGGTGGAAAAAAGGGCAGTGGATGAAGCCACCCGTTCCGCAGGCGCAAAGGATGCCTATCTGGTAGAAGAGCCAATGGCCGCAGCCATCGGGGCCGGACTGCCTGTTCAGGAGCCCACGGGAAGCATGGTGGTGGATATCGGCGGAGGCACCTGTGAGGTTGCCATTATATCCCTTGGCGGCATCGTAACCAGCCGCTCCATCCGTATCGGCGGCAATAAAATGGATGAAGCCATTATTTCCTATATTAAAAAGGAATATAACCTGATGATCGGAGACAGGACATCCGAAGACATCAAGATTACCATCGGTTCCGCCTTTCCCAGGGAGCAGGAGGAAAGTATGGATGTCCGCGGACGGGATCTGGTGACCGGTCTGCCCAAGACCCTGAAGATTACATCCACGGAAATCCTGGATGCGCTTCGGGAGCCAATCGGCAGCATCATTGAAGCCATCAAGCTGACTTTGGAAAAGACGCCTCCGGAACTGGCCGCAGACATCATGGACAAGGGAATCATGCTAACAGGCGGAGGAGCTTTGCTGGACGGACTGGATGAACTGGTACGGCAGGAAACCGGAATGCCGGTTCAGATTGCCGACAGTCCTCTTGATTGCGTTGCCGTAGGCGCCGGAAAGGTTCTGGAGGAGATTGAGACACTGAAAAGAGTGGCTATATCCACAAAGGGTATCAGATAGGGGGAGAGATTGTTGCCCCAGTTCTTTAAACGGAAGCCGCTGGCAGTTGCCATTTTTCTGGCAGTTCTGTTGAGTGTACTGGCCATTGTTACTTCGGGACAGCGGGTGAAGCTTACCGCATTGGAAGGTGCGGTAGGTGAGGTGGTCACCCCTGTCCAGGGCTTTATGTATCGGATTGCAACCTCCGTGTCGAAGCTTTTTCGTTCCATTGGAGAGCGAAGGCAGCTGACAGCAAAGTATGAAGAGCTGAAGGACAGGGTGGCTCAGCTGGAACAGCAGCAGTTGAAGATGGATGAAACCGTTCGGGAGAACGAACGGCTGAGGACTCTGCTGGATTTTAAGGAAGATCGGGATCTGTTCACGGTTACCGGCGTTCGGATCACAGGCAAAGACCCTGGAAACTGGTTCAATACGCTGACAGCTGACAAGGGTTCCAAAGATGGTATTACCGTCAACATGGCTGTGGTGACGGACAAGGGCCTGATCGGAAGAGTAACCGATGTGGGGAGCCATTGGTCCAAGGTCCGGACCATAGTGGATGGACAGAGCTCTGTGAGTGCCCTGATCGAGCGGACCCGGGACAATGGCATGGTGAAGGGAAATAACACTCTGACCTTTGAAGATGGCTTGTGTCAGATGATCAACCTTCCGCTGGATTCGGATGTTGTGATAGGCGATCGGATCATTACATCCGGTCTGGATGGAATCTTTCCAAAGGGGATCAATATCGGAGAGGTCATGGAGGTGTCTTCGGAGAAACGGGAAACGTACAAAACCGCAATTGTAAAACCGGATGCCGACTTTCTGCGGATTGAAGAAGTATTGGTGATCCGCAGGGTGAACGAATGAGGAGGCAGGGACTTTAAGATGAAGATTTGCACCATAGCAGCAATTTTGCTGGGGAATGTCATTCTGCAGTCTGCCTTGCTCCCGTTTTTACAGATTGTCGGCATCCAGCCGGATACCCTTTTAATTCTTACGACATGCTTTGCTCTCCTGGGAGGCGGCAACGCCGGAATGTTGGCTGGCTTTTTCGGAGGTCTGCTGCAGGATGTTTTGTATGGGCATTCCATTGGAGTGAATGCCCTTCAGTATATGATAATCGGCTACCTGATCGGCTTATTGTATGATAAGGTTTTTGTAGACAAGATCTTTGTCCCTCTGTTTGTCGTTTTTATTGGTTCCCTGCTCCGGGGGATGATGATGATGCTGTATTTATATTTCAACCGGGCAGGTATGCCCATGTATTTTGGGTTTGCCCGGGTGATTGTGCCGGAAGCCCTTTACACGGCAGTTTTTATGCCGTTGATCTTTCGATGGATGTCCTTGCTTTATCAGCAGAGGTTTATGAGCCGAAAATGGCATTTCCGGAGAATTTAGTCGGAATGTGCAGGCAGGGAAAACAGAGGCGGAGTCTCATCCTTCTTGTTTCTACAGCATCTTATACAGGCATTCTGCCTGGAGATGCTTTCTTTTTTCCCTTTTTTCTTTGAGCTTGTCATGATAAAATAATAGGCAGCATGGGTTGTTTTCGAAGGGATTTGGTTTCCATATGATGAAAAAGTTTCTACACCTGATGAAAAATCGTTTTTTTGTTTTCGGCCTGGTGGTTGTTCTCCTGTTTACCGCACTTGGTACCCGCCTGGCTTACCTTACTGTGAGCAAGGGTGAGTATTACTATAACATGGCTCAGGAGCGCAAGCAGATCTCGGTGACTCTGAAAGGAGCCAGGGGAAACATTCTGGACCGCAACGGGATTCCTCTTGCCGTAAACCGGCAGACCTATGTCGCTCAGGTGGACAGGCGCTGGCTTCCCACCGACGGAGAAAAGATCAATGCGGTTCTTCTGAAGGCCATTGATATTTTGGAAAAGAACGGGGAAACCCTGCTGGACAGTATTCCCATTAAAAACAGCTCCATCGTTCCGAACGATACCGGGCAAAAGACTTCCGGCGGATTCTACTATAATTTCGGTACAAAGAATAAAGACACTGCCAAAAAGCGCTACGATGCCTGGAGAGAAAGCATCGGGATGAAAGGAAAGACGAAAAAGGATCTGCCGGCGGATCAGATGCTGGCAGAGTTGAGGGAGCATTATAAGATAAAAAAATCCGTTCCGGATGAGACGGCGCGGAAGATCATTTCCATCCGGCTGGATCTGTACTTAAACCGCTTTCGGCAGGACGAACCGGTGAAAATTGCAGAGGATATCAATTACCGGACCGTTTCCGGTATCGAAACCAATGCCGATGAGCTTTCCGGTATTCAGACTGTGGTTGAACTGAACAGGTATTATCCCTATGGGGAGAGCGCTCAGCATATTGTTGGCTATGTCGGGAGAATCACGGAAAACAATATGGAGTCCTATAAAAAAAAGAATGGAAAGACTCCGGAACAGGATGGTTATAATGTCTACAGCGATAAATATGGTCAGGATGGCGTGGAAGCTTATGCAGAGAAATGGCTGACCGGCAACACGAAGAAGAAGCAGGGCTATCTGAAGGCGGAAGTGGATGCATCCCGGCGGGTGATTCAGGTTCTGGAAGAGAAGGTTCCATGGAACGGTGATGATGCGGTATTGACCATGGATATTCGTCTGCAGCGCCGTACGGAGGATATTCTAAAGGAAGAGCTGAGTAAGATGAGGGAGGGGATCGAGCCCTACGATGGGGACAACCAGGCTCCCCTTGCCCACAACGGAGCCGCTGTTATACTGGATGCCAATACCGGGGAGATTCTTGCCATGGCCAGCTCTGCCGACAGCCCATACCCTTATGATCTGAATGATTTTGCCAGGGGGATCAAAACAGAGGAGTACAGCAATCTGGCAAAGGATCCTTCCAATCCATTGTTTGCCCTTGCTTTTCAGGGCGGCATGGAGCCGGGCTCCGTGTTCAAAATGCTGGTAGGCACGGCGGCTCTCATGGAAGGGAAGGTTTCCGTACAGGAGACCATATTGGACCGATATCGGCTTCGGCCTACAGCGCCAGCCTGCTGGAGCAAATACGGGCATGGCAGGGTGAATATTATGGATGCACTGAAGGTGTCCTGTAACTATTACTTTACTGCCATTGGGGACCGGCTGGGGATTGAGGATCTTCACAAATGGGCCGTCCGGTTCGGCCTGGATGGTCCGACGGGGCTGGAGCTTCTGACTCTGGACAATAAAAAGGACCAGAACGTGGTTTCCAGTCCGGAGGTTGTGGAGAGAAACCGCAAAAGAACGGCTTATGGTTCGGTAAAGCAATTGATGAAGGATAAATACGGGAAAGATCTTGCCAGCCCGCAGATAAAGGAGATTGTTGATATTGGAAGCGAATACACCAGGCTGATTCGTTACCTGACGGACAATAAGATTTTCAGGGAAAAGGATAAGGCAATCCGGAAAGCGGCCAATGATCTGTGCGATATCTCCTATCAGGGGAAATGGTCCGACATGGAGTATCTGCGGACCTTTATCGGGCAAAGTGCTACCAGTGTCAGCCCCCTGGCGATTGCCCGGTATGTTGCGGCTCTGGTAAACGGCAACCGGGTGCTGGAAACCCATATCATGAAAGAAATCCGGTCTCCGGAAGGCAAGGTGATTCAGGAAACGGATCCGAAATTTGAGCAGCTGCAGATCAGGAAGAAATATCAGGAAGCCATCAAGGAAGGCATGCACCGCGTTGTTTATGCAACCGGGGGTCCGGGCGGTCATGGCTCGGGAGTCAAGGCGTTTACCGGTCTGGATCCTTCCATCACTCTCGGCGGCAAGACAGGAACGGCGCAGGTTGTTCCGGGACAGGTGGAGAGGAATACGGCATGGTTCACCGCCTTTACTCCCTATGATAAACCGGAGGTCGTGGTGGTGGTAGCGGTTCCCAACGGAAAGCAGGCGGGGAATGCAGCCCCTGTGGCAAGGCGGATCATTGAGGAATATTACCGGCTGAAGGGCCAGGATCAGCACAACGATCTTTTGCCTTCCAATCAACTGTCCCAATGACAAAAGAGCTTTTGTTTCCGGCTGTCCGGCGCACTGCAAAAAGATATCAAAAATAGAGGAATCCGCTTGAATTTGTAGAATATTTATTAATTGACCATTCGTGATGACATCGGGGGATAGATAGAAAAATGATCGAAGAATCCGTACGGTTTAAAGGTACCCGGGGCGGGCTGAATATTTATGCAGCCCGTGAGGCCAACCTTCCGGATATTATGGACAGCTTTCTGAGAAAGCTTCAGTCCGGCAAGCTTTTTTTTGATGGCACCAAAGTCAATCTGATTTTTACCGGCCGGGAATTTGAGCCGGAGGAGCAGAAGCAGATATTGAAACTGTTTTCCCGGTATCTGAAACCAGGGACCGTGGAATTCTGTGGAAATCCGGAACCGATTAAGGAGGAAGACTTGCCGTCGGAGGATCATTCCGGATCCTTTGTTTGTCTGGAAGAGGGGATGACCCGGTTTATTCGGGGTACCGTCCGAAGCGGACAGTGCGTTTCCTATAAAGGAAACATTGTTGTGGTTGGGGATGTCAATCCCGGCGGGGAATTGATTGCCGGGGGCAATATACTGGTCCTCGGTATACTGCGTGGCATTGCCCAGGCAGGAGCGGACGGCAATGTCAAAGCGGTTGTTGCTGCCTGTTGTCTTCTTCCCACCCAGTTGCGGATTGCAGGAACGATCGCAAGGGCCCCCGAAGGAGAAACGACAAAGCCCTCCTGCCCGGAGATTGCCTATGTAAAAGAGAATCATCTGTTCATTGAGCCTTACCTTCCGGGAAGGGGAAGACAGGATCCGATGCTGCAGACGAATAGAATATAGGGGGAAAAGTAATGGGAGAAGTAATTGTGATAACGTCGGGAAAAGGCGGAGTGGGGAAAACCACAACAACGGCAAATATCGGCACGGCTCTTGCCCTGGAAGGGAAAAGAACGGTGTTGATCGATGCGGACATCGGCCTCCGGAACCTGGATGTGGTGATGGGTTTGGAGAATCGGATTGTATACGATCTGGTGGATGTGGTGGAAGGGGTTTGCAGGATGAAGCAGGCCCTGATCCGGGACAAGCGGTTTAACTGCCTGTATCTGCTTCCGGCGGCACAGACAAGAGATAAAAATGCCGTCACTCCCGCACAGATGCAGAAGCTTTGTGAGGATCTGAGAGATCAGTTTGATTTTATCCTCATTGACTGTCCGGCCGGTATTGAGCAGGGATTTAAAAATGCCATAGCCGGAGCGGACAAGGCGGTGGTGATAACAATGCCCGAAGTCTCTGCCGTACGGGATGCCGATCGGATCATCGGTCTTCTCGCGTCCAATGAGCTGACCAATCCACAGCTCATCATCAATCGGCTCCGGATGGACATGGTAAAGCGGGGGGATATGATGAACATCGATGATACCATTGATATTCTGGGAGTGGATCTTCTGGGTGTGGTACCGGATGATGAAGAGATCATCATCTCCAGTAACCGTGGAGAGCCTGTTGTTACGGGAAGTTCCTCCTTTGCCGGGCAGGCTTACCGCAATATTGCAAAACGTCTGCTGGGAGAGAAAGTTCCTTTGCTGGACATGGATACTGAGGAAACTTTCATGGACAGGCTGCGTAATCTCTTTACCGTGAAAAATAAAAAGAAAACATGGAAAGGGTGATGGACATTGCTTGATTTTTTCAGGTTTTTCGGCAAGGAAGACAATAAAAGCAAGGATATTGCAAAAGAACGCTTGCAATTGGTATTGATTCATGACCGTGCCAATGTTTCACCCAAATTTTTGGATATGGTGAAGGGTGATATCGCCAAAGTGATTTCCAATTATATGGAGATTGATGAAAAGGGGTTTGATATCCGTTTGTCCCGGGTTGAGCAGGAAGAGGATAAGTATACTTCTGCCCTGATTGCCAATATTCCCATCAAAAGAGTAAAGAATATGGGAAAGAACAATGGATAAGTTGAATGATCAGAGATGGAGTAGAATCTTAAATGTTTGACAAACGATTGATACGCAATTTTGATTTCGCTTTGCTTATCATTATCCTGCTGATTACCGTTATCGGGTTATTTGGAATTATCCTGGCGACCCGCTCCCCGGTAGAGGCAGGCGACAACGCTCTTTCAGAAATATTTGGCAGTTTCAATATGAGGCAGGTCAAACTGCAGATCCTTTGGTTTGTTTCCGGACTGGTGCTTATGCTGGTGGTAGTCAGCGTAGATTATCATACGATTATTGATTTGTCCGTATATTTTTACTGGATTGTTGTCGCCATGTTGATTGCAGTGAAATTGAAAGGGCAAACGCGCGGGGGCGCCCAGAGCTGGATTCCCATCGGCCCGTATCAGCTGCAGCCTTCGGAATTTGCCAAGATCTCCGTCATTCTTTCCCTTGCCCGCATTATGTCCAAAAAAGAAGAGACAGGAATCAATAATTTCGGCAGTATGGCACAAATCCTGCTGACTCTGGCGGTTCCCTTTGTGTTTATTGTCATACAGCCGGATTTGGGAACAGCCCTGGTGCTGATCGTTATCTTTATGGGCATGATTTTTGTTGCAGGGATCGATTACAAACTGCTGTTTGGTGTGATTGGTGTCGGTGTTGCTGCGATTCCCCCTGTATGGTTCAAATTTCTGGATAAATATCAAAAAAACCGTATTCTGGTTTTCCTGAATCCCGGACTGGATCCTACCGGAAAGGGAAT
The DNA here is from genome assembly GCA_038396605.1 of Eubacteriales bacterium mix99. Taxonomy (NCBI): domain Bacteria; kingdom Bacillati; phylum Bacillota; class Clostridia; order Eubacteriales; species Eubacteriales bacterium mix99. Next base: position 2,990,453 of record CP121690.1, on the reverse strand, counting down.
GCAGGCCATACAGTCCAAAATGGCCGTTGGATCCGGCCAATTGACCGGCCGGTTGGGAAGCGGCGGATTTCTGCTTCATAATATGTTGAGTCAGCTGAACTTTCTGCCTGCCAAGGATACGGATTTTATTTTTGCAGTCACAGCGGAAGCTCTGGGCTTTCTCGGGGGCATCACGATTATTGTTCTGTACCTTCTATTAATTATCAGAACGGTTCGTATTGCGTCCAGGGCCAGAGATCATCTGGGCTCCCTTATTTGCATAGGGGTTGCTTCCATGGCTCTGTTTCATGTGTTTGAAAACATTGGAATGTGCATGGGTATTATGCCGATTACCGGCATCCCTCTGCCCTTTATGAGTTATGGCGGCAGTTCCATGTGGATCAATATGATTTCTTTTGGTCTCGTTCTCAATGTCGGCATGCGCAGACAAAAGATTACTTTTTAGGAGGTCATGGATTGAATATCGCTTTAATTGCCCACGATAAGAAAAAAGAAGATATGATAAACCTGTGTATTGCCTATCAGCAGATCCTGAAGGATCACCGGCTGTGCGCAACCGGAACCACGGGAAAGCTGGTGGCTGAAGCAACTGGTCTGAAGATTCACCGCTTTCTTTCCGGACCAATGGGCGGAGATCAGCAGATCGGTTCCAGAGTGGCCTACAACCGTATTGATCTGATTATTTTCCTGCGGGATCCCCTGACGGCTCAGCCTCATGAACCGGATGTCAATGCCCTCCTGAGACTGTGCGACGTACACAATATTCCTCTTGCCACCAACATTGCTACTGCTGAGGTGATGCTGAAGGCGGTACAGCGGGGAGATCTGGACTGGCGCTATCTGGTCAATCCGCCGGGTGGGGAGGATGACGCGGAAGGATCCTCCATGGATTTTTAATGGAGCATAATCTTTTCTCCTCTGTAATATATCTATACAGGAGACATGCCAGTTGATGTCCCGGTCCGATAAAGAGGAGGAACGGTTCTATGGAAGGAAAACAGTCTGTTGTCATACAGGGCAGAACGATTCATCGGAACAGGCCTGCAGAAAGGCCGGATCATCCGGACAGCGGAGTACCGGTTCGCCGTATAGCTGCCAGTCCGAAGGATGCGGGCCATGAAAGCCCCTATCGCCTGGCCGATCTGCGGGATTCCAGAAAGAGAAGCGGTGAGGAAAGGGGCATCGTCCGCCCGCGGACCCATCCGGCTCTTTATGGTTCTTCCGCTTCTTCAAAGAGCAACCGGAGGGAAGGCGGATGGATTGCTTCCCTGATGAAAAGGATTGCGGTGGCCGCGTTGATTGCTCTTGTTATTTTCCTGCTGAACAGCATCCGACTGCCCTTTGCACAGACTGCTGTGGATCAGGTGAAAATGGCGATTACCCATGAATTTGACCTGGATAAGGCACTGGGGAAACTGAAATTCATCGGGAAGTCCATTCCGGGAAAGGTACGTTCCGTTTTTCAGCAGGATACGAAAGATTCCGGGAGCGGGACAAAGGACAGCAAGGCCCGGGAGGGGAACGCTCTGAAGTTCCGTGCTCCGATTCAGGGGGAGGTGACACAGGTATTCAAGGAACAAATTCCCCTGAGTTCCTCAGACGGCATGTATGAGAATAAGGGGATTGATATCACAGCTGCCGATCATGCTCCTTTCTATGCAACGGCGGCCGGCGTGGTGGCGGCTGTGGAGAAGCATGAACTTTATGGCTCTTCCGTATGGGTGGATCATGGAGACCAGATTTTTTCCTTTTACGGAAGATGCGGGAAAATCAATGTAAAAGCCGGACAAAGCGTAAATGTGGGGGAGAAGCTGGGCACCATCGGAGCATCGTCGAAAGCGGCGCAGCCGATGCTTCACTTTGAGATATGGAGGAAGGATAAAGCAGTGGATCCGCTGAACTATATCCGGCATGCCAATCAGACTTCGGAGCAGAAAGGTGTATAGCCGGCATGCGAATAGGCAGAATATTTGATATCGATATCCATATCAGCAATTATCTTCTGCTCCTGGTGGCTGTGCTTCTGATAACGGGTCACGGCGGTAATTTTACCGCTGTTTTTTTCATTTTTTTCATTCATGAAATGTCCCATATTCTGATGGCCAGGATGCTGAAGATGAAAGTGGATGAAATTGAGCTTCTGCCCTTTGGCGGAGCCATCCGGATCCAGAGCATGTTTGAGCTGAATCCCCGTCACGAGATTCTGGTTGCTGCAGCCGGTCCCCTGTCCAATATCCTTTTGCTTCTCCTGTACTTCGGAGGGATTCAGATGGGATGGATCCCATCCTCTGCCAGGAATCCGGAATTTGTAAATTACAATCTTCTGCTGGCCGGGTTCAATTCGCTGCCGGCCTTGCCTCTGGACGGAGGAAGGGTCCTGCGTGCTGTTCTGTCCAGGCAGATGGGGCTGAAACGGGCAACGCAGATCGCTTCGAACATGGGACTGCTGCTGGCATTAATTCTGGTGACTGCCGGGTTGTATGGCTTCTATTATCATGTTTTCAATTACTCCCTGTTTGTTCTTGCGGGGTTCCTGATATATTCTGCTGTCAGGGAGAAACGCAATGCAACCTACGCCATGCTGAAGGACATCACGTTTAAAAAGGAATCCCTGCGGAAGGAAGGCAGCATGCCCATACGGAACGTTGCTGTTTTATCCGAACTGTCTCTGCAGGAGGTTGTAAAGAAACTCGTTCCGCACCGATATCATTATATCCGGGTATTGGATGAGCAGCTGAGGGAACTGGGCTCTTTGAGCGAAGGCCAGATTGTGAACGGCTTGTTGGATTATGGAGCCAATGCACCGGTGGGAAGGCTGCTTCGAAAAAGATAGGGGACAGGAAAGAGAAAATACAGGAAAGAAGAACTTTTTTGCCTTTTGAAAGACAAGGGAGATACACAAAAGATTGAACCGGAGGAGGCTGTTTTGTTGGACAGGAAGTTGCTGGACAGGGTGCTTGGTCAGGTATCCAGACCCGTCCGTTATATGGGAAACGAATATAATATGGTGGAAAAGGATCCGGAGGAGGTTTCCATACGCTTTGCGTTTGCTTTTCCGGATGTCTATGAAGTCGGGATGTCTCATCTGGGTATGAAAATATTGTATCATCTGATGAACGAAAGGGAAGATACCTTTTGTGAAAGGGTATTTGCTCCCTGGGTGGATATGGAGGAAAAGATGCGGGAAAACCGGATTCCCCTTTTCACGCTGGAAACGCGGGATCCGGTTTCGGAGTTTGATTTCGTGGGATTTACCCTGCAGTACGAAATGTGCTACACCAACCTTTTGAATATGCTGGATCTGGCCGGCATTCCTCTTTTGGCGAAGGACCGGACGAAGCAGGATCCGTTTGTGATAGCCGGCGGTCCCTGCACATACAATGTGGAGCCGTTGGCAGACTTTCTGGACCTGGTAACCATGGGGGAAGGGGAGGAACAAATCAGTGAGCTGCTGGACCTTTACGGGGAATGGAAGAAAAAAGGCGGGGACCGGGAATTCTTCCTCAGACAGGCTGCTGCAGTACCAGGGGTTTATGTTCCTCAGTTTTATGATGTGACTTACCGGGACAACGGGCAGGTGGAATCGGTGAAGCCGAATACTGCTGCCGCACCGGATCGTATTACCAAAAGGATTGTCCGGGACCTGGATCAGACGTATTATCCGGACCGCATGATTGTACCGTTCATGGATATCGTCCATGACCGCATTGTGCTGGAGCTCTTCCGGGGCTGCTCCAGAGGCTGCCGCTTTTGTCAGGCGGGTATGATATACCGTCCTGTCCGGGAGCGAAGCATGGACAAGCTCCTGGAACTGGCGGAAAAATTGGTGAAAAGCACCGGATATGAGGAAATCTCCCTGTCTTCCCTGAGCACGAGCGACTATTCCCGGCTGGAGGATCTGGTAAAACAGCTTATGGAGCGTTTTCGGGACAAGCGGATCTCCCTGTCCCTGCCTTCTCTGAGACTGGACAGCTTTTCCAGAGACTTTATTGCGGAAATACAGAAGGTCCGGAAAACCGGACTGACCTTTGCCCCGGAGGCAGGGACCCAGAGGCTGAGGGATGTCATCAACAAGGGGGTTACGGAGGACGACCTGGTCCGCAGTGTAACCGATGCCTTTGTCTCCGGGTGGAATACAGTGAAACTGTACTTCATGATCGGTCTGCCCACGGAGACGGAAGAAGACCTCCGGGGCATCGCAGAACTGGCGCGGCTGGTAACGGACTGCTACTACGGGTTGGAGCAGAAAAAGCGTCAGAAAGGACTTCGGATCACCGTCAGCACGTCGTCCTTTGTGCCAAAACCCTTTACTCCCTTTCAGTGGGAGCCGCAGAATGCCATGGAGGAGCTGCGGGAAAAGCAGCGTTTCCTGAGAAAAGCACTTCGTATGAAGCATGTGGAATATAACTGGAATGATCCGGAACTCAGCTTTCTGGAAGCCGTTTTTGCAAGGGGGGACAGGCGGCTCGGCGCCGTTTTGCTGTCTGCCTGGAAAAATGGTGCCCGGTTTGACAGCTGGGCCGATCAATTTCGCATGGACTGCTGGATGGATGCCTTTCGCCGGAATCATCTGGATCCCGGATTCTATGTATATCGGAAAAGGGAACGGGAGGAAGTGCTGCCGTGGGATCACATTGACGTTGGGGTCAGCAAGGCATTTCTGTGGAAGGAAAAAGAAAAAGCCGGACGGGGGGAGCGGACGCCGGACTGCCGGGTAAGCTGTTCCGGCTGCGGCATAAGAAAAACATGGGAGGGAATTTGCTGATGCGTTTTGTGGTGGAATACACAAAGGAAGAACGGGTCAAATACATTTCCCATCTGGATCTGATGCGTTCCATGCAGCGTGCCATCCGCCGGGCAGAGCTTCCCATTGCCTGGTCCCGGGGATATCATCCCCATCCGGTTATGGCCTTTGCCTCCGCTTTACCGGTTGGCATGACCAGTGAGGGGGAGTATATGGATATTCATCTGCTGGAGGGGATGGATGTTCCGGAATTGGAGAAAAGACTGAACAAAGCCCTGCCAAAGGGAATCACCGTAAAGCAGGCAGCTGCTGTGGATGAACAGGTTCCTTCCCTGATGAGCCTGGTGGAACGGGCGGATTACCGCATTGTTCCGGAGGATCCGGACTGGGACTGGAAACCGGCAGTGGACGTATTCCGGAGCAAGCCGGAGATCTGGGTGGAAAAGAAAAGCAAGAAGAAGGTGTCCACCGTAAATTTAAAGGAAGCTGTCCGGGATATCCATGCATGCGGGGAGCATGACAGGGAACTCTTTTTATCCCTTCCTGCCGGCAGCAGTGAAAATCTGAAGCCGGATCTGGTGGTCGATGCACTGTTGGAGGAAAAAGACAGGACCCTGTCCTTCTGTCGGACAGGGCTGTATCTCCGAAAAGACGGAAAGTGGGTTACCCCGTTGGCCCTGGGAAAACCGGAAGGAGGCATTCGGTGAACAGGAAAATCCTGATTGATGTCCGTCCGGAACAAATACAGGTGGCGCTTCTGGAACAGGATGATTTGGCGGAAATATATATGGAAAGCGCTGAACATCAAAGAATCGCCGGGAATATCTATCGGGGCAAGGTAAAGAATGTACTTCCGGGTATGCAGGCAGCTTTTGTTGATATCGGCGAGGGAAAAAATGCGTTTCTCTATGCAGGGGATATCCAACCCGGCAGGGAACCCTGCCCGCCCATTCAGGAACTTCTGAAGACAGGCCAGGAACTGACCGTACAGGTGGTGAAAGAGCCTGTCGGCACAAAAGGGGCCAGGATTACCACCCAAATCACTCTTCCGGGCAAATATCTGGTTCTGATGCCTGCTGTGAACTATGTCGGCATTTCCAGACGGATTGAGAATGAAAGCGAACGGCAAAGGCTGAAAAGCATTGCACAGACCCTTAAGCCGGAATCCATGGGATTGATTGTCCGTACGGAGGCATTTGGAAAAAATGCGGAGGACTTTGCCGCTGAGTTGGATTTTCTGACAGAACTTTGGGCTAAAATAGAAAGGGGAGAGCGAAAGGGGAAGGTACCAAGACCGCTGCACAGGGAGGAAAGCATTCTTTATCGGACGGTGCGGGATTTGTTCACCGGCGATATGGATCAGCTGATCGTAAACCGTTGGGAGGAATACAGGAAAGTGTCGGAGTGGACGGATCTTCTGTCGCCTTCCCTGCAGGAACGGGTGAAATATTTTGAGCCGAAGCGGGATCTGTTTGCATACTTTGGAGTCAGAGAGCAGATTGAAAGAGCGGCTCAAAGAAAGATCCGGCTGAAAAGCGGAGGCTCCCTTGTGCTGGATCCAACCGAGGCACTGACTGTGATTGATGTCAATACCGACAAGTATGTAGGCAAGGTGGACCTGGAAGATACCGTATTTCATACGAACCTGGAAGCTGCGGAGGAAATCACACGACAGATTCGGCTGAGGGATATCGGCGGCATCATCGTAATTGATTTTATAGATATGGAAGTCGCCGAAAATCGCCTGCAGGTACTGGAGGCCCTGAAGGCTGCCCTGAAGAGGGACCGGGCGAAAACAAACGTGGTCGGGTTTACCGGGCTGGGCCTGGTGGAGATGACCCGTAAAAAAATTTGACAGTTTACAGGAATTCGTGATAGCATAAGTCGTGTGTGAGCCGCTCGGGTAAGGTTTTGAAAATTCACCGCTTTGCGGGATACCGGTATCCGGCGAGACTGGTTTGAGGAGGTGTATGACAAATGTATGCTGTTATTAAGACAGGCGGAAAGCAATACCGGGTCCAGGAAGGGGATATCCTTACGGTGGAAAAGCTGGATGTCCCGGAGGGATCGGCTGTAAAGTTTGATGAGGTTCTTGCTCTCAGCAGGGATGACAGTCTGAAGGTAGGGACCCCGGTTCTGGACGGTGCTGCCGTGGAGGCAAATGTACTGGGTCAGGGCAAAGGCAAAAAGGTCACGGTGTTCAAGTATAAGCCCAAAAAGCATTATCGCAGGAAACAGGGCCATCGGCAGCCTTTTACCAGGGTTCAGATCACCAAAATAAACGGATAAGGCTGGCATACAGGCAATGATTCGTGTTTTTGTCCAATATGGACAGGATGGCTTGATTAGGGAGTTTGCTGTAAAAGGGCATGCAGGGCATGGTGAAGCGGGCAGGGATATTGTGTGCGCCGCAGTTTCTGCAGTGGCCCAAACGGCGGTGATTGGTCTGACAGATGTGGTGGGGATCTGTCCGAAGATGGTTCAAAAGGATGGACTTCTTCATTGTATTCTGCCGGATGGAATGTCGGAAAGGGAACAGGCAATGGCAGGTACGGTGCTTCGTACCATGTTTGCCGGATTGAAAAGTATAAAATGTGGATATCCGAATTTACTCTCCATAGTGGAAAGAGAGGTGGACTAAATGTTCAAAATGGATTTGCAGTTGTTTGCACATAAAAAAGGAGTGGGAAGCTCCCGGAACGGGCGGGACAGTGAGTCAAAGCGTCTTGGCCCCAAGAGGGGAGACGGACAGTTTGTGCTGGCCGGAAATATCCTGGTCAGGCAGAGAGGAACGAAAATTCATCCCGGTACCAATGTAGGAATCGGAAGCGATGACACCCTTTTTGCGAAAGTGGATGGCGTGGTCCGATTTGAACGGCTGGGCAAGGATCGGAAGAAGGTCAGTGTTTATCCCGATTCTAATGATGCTGTGGCTGAAATATGAACAACCGGGGAAAGACACGGAGCCCATTGTATAACAGTGGGCTTTTTATCATTTATTTGCAGGTGATGGAATGTTTGCAGACAGGGCACGCATTGTTGTAAAGGCAGGAAACGGCGGGAACGGATCCGTTTCTTTCCGGAGAGAAAAATACATACCCAACGGGGGTCCCGATGGCGGGGACGGAGGCAGCGGCGGCGATATTATCTTTGAGGTGAACCCGGGACTGCGAACCCTTATGGATTTTCGCTACAAAAAACAGTTCCGGGCGCAGCACGGAGAGAACGGGCGCGGACGAAACCAGACCGGAAAAAGCGGAGAGCCTCTTGTGATTGAAGTACCTCCCGGTACGGTGGTCCGGGAGGAACAGACCGGATTGGTATTGGCGGATCTGACCGTTTCCGGCATGCGGAAAATTCTGGCCAGTGGAGGAAAGGGTGGAAAAGGCAATGCCCATTTTGCCACTTCCACCAGGCAGACGCCCAGGTTTGCAGTGGAAGGCAGTGCTGGCCAGGAGCGTACTTTGGTGCTGGAGCTGAAGTCCATTGCGGATGTTGGACTGGTCGGCTTTCCCAATGTGGGAAAATCCACGATTCTTTCCATACTGACTTCTGCCCGTCCGAAAATTGCAGATTATCCCTTTACAACCCTTTCCCCCAATCTGGGCGTCGTCGGGGTCCGGGGAGATCGGTCCTTTGTTATGGCGGATATTCCCGGTATTATTGAAGGCGCACATGAGGGAGTTGGATTGGGTTATGAATTTTTGAGGCACATTGAGAGAACCAGGATACTGGTTCATGTGATCGATGGTTCCGGTATGGATGGCAGGGACCCATGGGAGGATTTTCATACGATCAACCGGGAGCTTGTGGATTACAGTGAAAAGCTGGCAGAAAAGCCACAGATCATAGTGGTGAATAAAACAGACCTCCCTGCAGCCCGGGAGAATGTGAAACGCATCCGGGAGGATCCTGCATGCATGCGTTATCCGGTGTTCGCGGTTTCTGCGGCGCAGAACAAGGGCTTTGATCCTTTGCTGGATGAGATTGTCCGGCAGCTGGACGAACTCCCCGAACCGGAGCCTCTGGTGGTGGAAGAAGACGCTCTCCGTCCTCCTGATAACACGGAAGAGCCTTATGAAATCACCCTGGTGAACGGAGAATATGTAGTATCCGGGCCGGTGGTGGACCGGCTGCTTGGAAGGGTCAACCTGCAGGATTATGAATCCCTTCAGTATTTTCAGAGAATGCTCCGCAAACAGGGAATCCTGGATGCCCTGCGGAAGCATGGCATTCAGGACGGGGATACGGTCCGGATGAAGGACTTATCCTTTGACTTCCTGGACTAGGATTTTTCACCGGCTGCCAGGTCCTCCATGAATTTCTGCTCCTTTGTGGGCTCGGAACCGTCTTTTTTATTCCAAAGCCAGGGCCCCAATGCAAGGAAAAGGAAAACAGCGGAAACCACGGTATAGTAAGCGGACTGCGATTTCAACCATCGGGACAGCAGGAGGAACAGAAGGGAATACCCCAGGTTGGTACGAATGCGTTTGGAAGACCGGAGCTCTTTCCGGAGCCTATCCGGCTTGCGCTTTTGATGACTGATTTCCTCATCAATCCAACTGTCGATGATGCTTTCTTCCGGAAACATGCCGCACTCTTCCATGATTTGCAGGAGACTGTCCAGATCCAACAGGTGTACCGGAATCCTGCTCTTTTTTTCTGATATCGTCCTGCAGGATTCCGAGTAGGTTCCTGAGGAAATAAATACGGCTTCTGCAGCTCCTTCCGCCTTTGCCTGATTCAGAAAGTTGTTCAGTGCCTGCGGAGGCATCTCTTCCCCCAGATCGGCATGGTAACAGCCAATTGCCGTTTTCCTTCCATGGAAAGTGGCTTCCAGGTGATCCCCCTGGTCTTTCAGGCTCCCGATCCCCCTGCATTTCAGCAGCATTTGTGTGATTTGCCATTTAAACTGCGTCCGGTCGAGCTGTCTGATATTTTCCATCAGGCGTTTTTTTGCCACCTGCCGTCTGCCATCGGCTTTTTCCTTTTGAAAGGATTTTCGTTTTCGCAGAGCGAAGGCAACAGTAACAAGGGCGTTAATGGTCAGGGCCAAAGCCAGGGAAAGTATCGGGATTCGTGTTCTGTGGAGGAACCACAGGTAACCTGCCATGAACAGGAGAAATTCGGTGAGCAGCAGGTTCAAAATCCAGATGGGCAAAGAGACGCTTTTTCCCTGTCGGTAATAACGAATGCGTTTTCTCCGGATCTTCCATTCTGAAATCCGTTCCTTGAGAGATAAGGAAGCAGGACTCATAACAACACCTCCTGCTAAGATCATTGACAGGGAAAGAGGTTTTTAATCATGGATGCATTTTAAGGTAGTCAACGGCTAAAATAAAAGGTAGAATAACAGGGGAATTATCAGGAAATCAGGTATTACAGAAGGAGGCACATTATGGCCCGCAGTCGTAAAACCGGTATTCTGGGCGGAACCTTTGATCCCGTGCATATCGGTCATCTTTTTATTGCGGAGGCGGCAAGGGATGCCTATGGATTGGACCGGGTCCTTTTCCTGCCGACCGGGGATCCGCCCCACAAAAAGGCAAGCCATCTGGCATCCGGCAGGGATCGGATCAATATGCTTCGGGCAGCTCTCCGGGATAATCCATCCTTTCAGGTGGATGATATGGAGGTGGCACGGGAAGGTACCACGTATACCATTGACAGCCTGAAAGAGCTGAAGGAAAGATATCCCGAGGATTTTTTGTATTTTATCATAGGAGGGGATACCCTTCTGGAACTGAAAACATGGAAGGACTTTTGCTCCGTGGCCGGCCTTTGCAGCTTTATCGCGTATCACAGGCCGGGGTATGAGAGAGAAGAGCTGGCGGAGGAGGCAGAACGCCTTGCCGGGATTTATCATGCGGATATTTGTTTTGCAGAAGGTCCCGGTCTGGATATCTCTTCAAAATATATCCGGCACAGGATGGAAAGAAATCAAACCGTCCGATATCTGGTACCCAAAACAGTGGAAGACTATATTGCAGAACACCATTTGTACAGAGGAGAGTGGTATCATGAAGGATCGTGGGAAGATCATCGGGCAGCTCAGCACATTGATGGATGAAAGAAGGCTGGAGCATTCCGTTGGAGTCAGCCGCTGTGCGGCGGAACTGGCAAAAAGGTATGGCGCGGACGGGGAGAAGGCGGAGTTGGCAGGGCTGCTGCATGATTGTGCCAAATGCCTGTCTCCTGATCAATCGGCGCGTCTGTGCCAAAAACACGGATGGGAGCCGGACAGCATAGAAAAGGCCAATCCATCCCTGCTTCATGCTCCATTGGGGGCCTTTCTGGCGGAAGATCTTTTCCGGATCCGGGATCGGGAGATTCTGAGTGCCATTTGCTGCCATACAACAGGCAAAAAGGGAATGACACTCTTTGAAAAGATCATATGTCTGGCAGATTATATGGAGGAGAGCCGGCAATACCCCGGAGTGGAGGATATTCGGGCCCTTGCCTTCCACGATATCAACAGGGCATTGCTGCTCGCCTTTGAACTTTCCATACGGAATGTTCTGGACAGAGGACAGCTGCTGCATCCCATGACCGTGGATGCACGCAACGATCTGCTTCTGGCAATGGACGGATCAGACAAATCCGCTGCCGGGGCATCGCTTAAGAATATCTGATTTCATCAAAAAAAGGAGGATTTATTTTTGAACAATCCAAACAACCTGGCACGGGAAATGACGAATATCCTGGACAGTAAAAAGGCAGAGGATATTCTGGTTCTGGATATCAGCGGGCAGTCTATACTGGCGGATTATTTCGTGATTTGTTCCGGCCGGTCTGAAGTTCAGGTTCATGCGCTTTATGATGCGCTTCAGGAGAAGATGTCTGAAAAAGGTATTTATCCGATCCATCTGGATAAAAGTGATCGGTGGATTGTACTGGATTATGGCGATATTATTGTCCACATCTTTCACAGCGAGGAAAGGAAATTCTACAATATTGAAAGGCTCTGGGCGGATGCTGCACGCAGACCGGCATCTTTTGAATCACCCGGGGACGGAAAAAGGAATGAAAAAGGAAACGGAAAATCCGATCCTCCTCAGAATTTGTGATACAGATAGTAGTTTCGCCGGCGCCTTCGGTGGTTGATCCGGAGGACGATGATTTTAAGCAGGAGAAACGCCAATGCAACAGAAAAAATTGCAATGAGCCAGGGAAAGTTTTTTTTGCTTTTGTCCGGTGCCAGCGCATCCAGAGCCGTTCTTTTTTTCACATTCCGCACGGCAGTGAGAGGGACTCTGGTAAGTACTTTTCCCCGCAGGCTGACTGTCAGTTCCCCAATGGACTGACCTTTCTGAATGGGGGCGTTCAATCGGGGCGGTGTATTGCTGTCCCCATTCGGTTTGGCAAACCGACTTTCATCCCATTGAATTTCCTTTCGGATTTCCGGAATATCCTGTCTGAGAAATACATCGCCCCAATCTCCGGAGGAAATCACGACTGCCAGGCTACCCCCGTCGCCGGAGACATGGTTCTCTACCGGGAAGGACTTTACGACCGTTCCATTTTTCAGGATCCGCCGGTACTGATAGTTGGCAAATCCATATTCAAACAGTTCCCTTGCCTCGCTCCATTGCTGTCCGGCGGCTGAATTTAGAATGACAGCGATCAGGTCCATGCCATCCTTTGCAGCAAAGGAAACCAGGCATTGGCCGGATTTGCTGGTATAGCCTGTTTTTCCCCCTGTGGCGTATTCGTAGAACTGCGAACTTTTCCTGTTCAGGAGCTTATTCCTGCTTCTCCAGAACCGGGGCTCTCCCGTAACCCCATTGGTGGTGTCCATGGAAGTAACCGAGATTGCCTGCCGGAAAAATTTATTTTTCATGGCGGCCCTGCCGATCATAGCCAGATCATAAGCTGTGGTATAGTGGTTTGGATCATGATATCCATGGGGATTGATAAAGTGGGACTCCCTGGCACCCGCCTCCCGTGCCCTCTGATTCATCAAATTGCTGAAATAGTTCAGGGCTTCCTGTGCTTTCAGGGGCTTGCCGGAAACGGAACGTGCGATATGTACGGCAATGGTATTGGCTGCATCGTTTCCGGAATTAATCAGCATACCCAGGATCAGATCCCGCAACGTAAGCTTTTCATTCTCCACCAGTCCGGCTTTCGTCCCATCCCAGGCAACCAGATTGATTTCATCCCCTACCGTTACCATTTCGTCCAGGTGTCCGTATTCGGAAGCGATCCATGCGGTCAGGATTTTTGTCGTGCTGGCAGGATAAAGCCGCATATGCTCCTCCCTTGCCTTCAGGATCTTTCCGGTTTGCTGTTCGATCACGACTTCGCCCTGTGCCATGCTTTCGGGGGAAACCTCCTGCCCAGCGGGCTTTCCGTCCGGAGGAGTCTCGTCTGCGGAAGCGTAAGCTGTCAGGCAGCCAGACACGATGGCTGTTATAATAAGGATACCGGAAAGAATTTTCTTTATTTCAAATCTTTTATGTCTCATTTTCTATTGCCTCATTTTCTATCCGTTTTTAGCATAAATTTCCCACTCCTGCAACGGAAGAACAACTAATATTTATTATATCATATCGGTATAGGAAAAGGGAAATTGATCCTGGCAATGGTATAGTCATTGCTTTATTTATATCAATCGGCAGACGGTTGGATAAATTTAGAGTAGAAATCTCAAACAGCTTTTTTATCCACTTTTCACATGCCTTTTCCATCTTTGTCGGCAAAGGAAAGTAAAGAGTCAAATATTTTGGAGGAATTTCTATATTTTAATCGAATATACTGAATATACTATTGAAATCGAATCAAATATTACGAAGGTGAGACTATGTTCCGTTTTGACAGGATTCAGCAGAAACTGCTGCTTGTTCTGTGCATCGCTTTTTTTGCTCTCTCAGGGTTTCTGATCTGTCGGGAGATTGGGCGCCGGAGCGTTTCCCCGGCAGCGGAGCCGTCCGGATGGGAAGAGACAGGTACGGACAGGCAGGAGCAGACTGTGACTTTGGAGGAAGATGAGCCGGAAGAATCCGGGAAGGCTGAAAAGCCCATAAAGGTTTACCTTACCGGACAGGTAAAGTCTCCCGGTGTGCTTACGCTTTCCGAAGGGGCCCGGGTGGAGGATGCCATTGAGCTGGCAGGAGGCACCCTGCCGGATGCCGACCTGGACCGCATCAATCTGGCCAGGAAGCTGAAGGATGAAGGAATGTATCATGTTCCTGCCGTGGGAGAGGAGATCTCTGACAATATGGACCCGGACGCTGCTTCCGCAATGGGCAGCGATGCAAAAGTCAACATCAATGAAGCCGACCAGGCACAGCTGGAAACCCTGAACGGGATCGGGCCGTCCAAAGCACAGAAAATCATTCAGTACCGGGAAGAGAATGGTGACTTTCAGTCCATTGAAGAGCTCATGAATGTTTCCGGCATTGGCGAGAAAACATTTGAGGGACTCAGGGAACAGATTGATGCCTAGAAGCCGGGCGGATCCGCGCAATCATGACGCATCCTCCCGGCGGCTGGATCGTATCATCTGGAATACGGAGACCGATGGAAAGAGAAAATTGATTTTGCCTGTTTAATATGATAAAATTGTTACAGAGCAGATTTGAAAGGATAAGGATGCCGCATGGGGAAAAGAATATTAATTGTGGATGATGAACCGGCCATTATAAAGGGACTGTCGTTCAGTCTGAAACAGGACGGATATGAGATTGATTCCGCTGCCGACGGAGAAGAAGCAGTTGAGAAATTCAACAGCAATCCCTATGACCTGATTATATTGGATGTAATGCTTCCCAGGCTGAACGGTCTGGAAGTTTTGGAGAGGATCCGGGAGCAGTCCCGGATACCGGTTATTATGCTGACCGCAAAGGGAGAAGACATGGACAAAATCCTGGGACTGGACTATGGTGCAGATGACTATATTACCAAGCCTTTCAATATTCTGGAACTGAAGGCTAGAATCAAGGCGGTTTTTCGCCGGTTAAACGGTGTAAGCGATGAGCAGGTCATACGGTTCAAGAATATGACCATCAATCTCTCCAGCCGAAGCGTCACCATTGATGGCAAGGACGTCAACCTGACGGCAAAGGAGTTTGATTTGCTTCAGCTTTTTGCCAGCCATCCCGGCAAGGTATACAGTCGTGAAAGTCTTCTGGAAATTGTATGGAAATATGATTACCTGGGAGATTTGCGTACGGTGGATGTTCATATACGGCGGCTTAGGGAGAAAATAGAAGAAAATCCAAGCCAACCCAATTTCATATTTACAAAATGGGGAGTTGGATATTATTTTGCGGATAAATAAGCATTTCTTTTCCAACCTTCGCTGGAAAATTGCCCTTACTTATTTACTGGTGATCGGGATTGGATTTTTCATGATTAATCTGTCCATTATGCAGAATTTACAAAAATATCTGATCAAGGACAGGAAAATTGATTATCAGAAATATTCCATACAGCTGGCACAGCTCATTGCAAACGATTATTACAACAAGGATCCCAATATTTTTTACCGGATACAGGACTTTGGTTATGAAGTGGTTCAGATGGAGGGAGAGTCCACCAGGATTCTCATTCTGAACCGTAATGGCATTGTGGAGCAGGATTCCTATCAAAGCACCAGTCTGCTGCGGCGGGATCTGACCCAGGACTATCCGGATGTTGTCAGCGTATTGAAGGGAAATTCCGTGCCTGCGAGGGATCTTTACATCAGGGCAGGCAATCCGCCGGAACGGAAAAGGATTCTGTATGCGTATGCCCCGATTACCCATTATACGGACGGAATTATTGGTATGGTATTTCTGTCCACGTCTCTGGACAGTGTGGAAACGGTTCTGGCGGATATCCGAAAAATCATTAGCCTTTATACCACTGCGATTACGATTTCCATTCTTTTGATCAGTTTTATTCTTTCCGGATTTATTACTCATCCCATCAAGGAAATGACTGCCAGTATTACCCGGATGAGCAAAGGTTATCTGAATCAGAAGGTGAGCATAACCGGCAGCAGGGAGTTCCGGCAGATGGGAGAAGCTTTTAACGTCATGAGCGAGAAGCTGGAACACGTGGATCGCGCCCGTAATGAATTTGTTTCCAATGCTTCTCATGAGCTGAAAACTCCGCTGAGCGCCATGAAGGTGCTGGCAGAATCGCTTCTGAGTATGGAGATGGATGATCCTGCCATTTACAGGGATTTTCTGACAGATATTAATTTTGAGATTGATCGGTTGAACGCCATCATTACCGATCTGCTTTCCATGGTCAATCTGGACCAGGATGTTAATGCGGTGGAGATCCGGAAGGAGCCGGTGGAGCTGACCAGCCTGGCGAAAAGGACCATCAGGGGTCTGAAGCTGCTGGCGGACCAAAAACAAATCCGTGTGGAAATGTTCAGCGAGGAAACGGTTACTGTAATGGGAGACGGCCTAAAGCTACAGCAGGTTCTGTCGAATATTATAGATAACGGTATAAAATATACACCGGAGGGAGGGCGGGTCACCGTCGAAGTTTACCGGACTCCGGATTATGCAGTGATGAAAGTGAGTGATACAGGGATTGGGATTCCCCAGGAGGATATGGCCCGTATTTTTGACCGGTTTTTCCGGGTGGACAAAGCCAGGTCCAGATCCACCGGCGGCACCGGTCTTGGACTATCCATTGCCAATCGTATTGTGATGATGCATCAGGGCTTTCTTCGGGTCAGCAGCGAAGAGGGGAAAGGAACGACATTTTATGTGGAATTGCCTTATGGCAACGTACCGGAGGTGTCCGATTGATATCTGTTCACGAATTTGTTAAGCTTGCTTAATTATTTTGTAAAACTATCTGGCTATAATGTTAGAATGGAAAGGCGGGTGGAGCTTATCAAAAAGCTGATTACCTGGATACTGGTTGTGTCCTGCCTGTTGGCAACAGCCGGTTGTTCCCATTTACCGTTTTCCAGAAACACAAAGGGTACAGGGGAAAAAGGAAATTCCGTAAAAGGACAGGGTGCGAAGACAAGCCCGATGCCGATCGATCCTTATGAACAGGCAAAGGAAGTAAAAATCACTCTGTATTTTAAACATGAGGTGGCTGATTTTCTGGTGCCGGAAGAAAGAACGGTTCTGCAGGATAAGCAATCTCCGGAACAGCTGGTTGTCGAAGAATTACTCAAGGGACCCAAAAAATTCGAAAGGCTTCTGGTCATGCCTCCGGAGACGAAAATCATTGATGTGACCAGAAAGGCGGACACTGTATTTGTCAATCTGACGGATGACTTTCAGAAACCGATTGATTTGTCCACTGTCCCGGGGAGGGAAGATACTTCCGGAGCGGATATTCCGAAGGTTCAGGCAAGATTGAAACGATTGGCCATTTATTCCATTGTAAACTCCCTGACCTATCTGAGCGGAGTAAATCATGTGCAGCTGATGGTTAACAACCGCCAGTTGACCTATCATGAAATGGGAGCGGAGCTTTTGATCGAGGATGGTTCGGAATTAAGCCCGGATTCTCCGATGGTTGCCATTGAAAGGGATAAAAGATGGAACCTTACGCCTGCCAGGACTGCAGGTCTGGTGTTGAATGCCTTAACGGCAGAGCCGGACTGGGACATCATATATATGTTCTTGTCCGACAAGACCATGGATGGTGACAATCTGCCTCCCCTGGATGAGTTCAAAAAGGAGATTCCCTCCATATCCGGCGGGATAATCGCTTTTGAAGACGATCCGGTACTGGATCAGGAATATTTGGGAGAAAAAGCACTGGTGAACGTGAAATATACCGATAAAACCGTAGATACCCTCAAGGAAGTGAACGAGGTGCTGACGGCGGACGATGTGGAAGGGATCTGGAAAATCCGGCTTCCGGCATTTATCAGCCGGCTCCGGCAATCAGGTACAAACAAGGCGAAGGATTGAAAGGAGGGAGATGGAAGTGAGGCATCTGAAAGTTCTGTGCTGCATGATTCTTGCGTTGTTCCTGGTGATGGCATCCTGTGAAAGGCAGTCAAGCCGCAGGGACAAGGATATTAGAAAGTTCAATGTTCTTTCCGAAAAGGAAATGAATGAGACCAAAGCGGCGAAAGATCCGTCAGGCGATGCATCCGGCATAAAAGATGCCACGGAAAGCAATGGCATGGATGAAAGCCTGTATCTGCAGCAACAACAGCAGCAGCAGAAGAAGCTGTGTCTTTACTTTTATGATGAAAAAGCCAATCAACTTTCTCCTGAGGTCCGGTCCGTATCCGGCTGGAACGAAAACGAGCTTCCCCGCAGTGTGATCAGGGAATTGATCCGGGGGCCCGGGACCAGCGGGTTGCGTCCGGTTCTCCCGCAGAATGTGGAGATAAACGATGTGGATTATACGGAAGATATTCTGTCTGTGGACTTGTCTTCCGAGTTTCTGAAGTCCGCGGATCCAATTGTCGCAAGAGCGGCACTGGTAAATTCCCTGCTGGATCTTGGCAAGTTCAAATATGTCAAATTGTACGTGGGCGGCAAGGAAATCACCACGCAAAACGGAGATAATGACGTTGTCCTCCTCGGGCTTCTTACCCAGTATCCCAACAGTGTTCCGGAGATGAAGGCATATGAGGCACAGAATACCGAGGGAAAGGATATCCATAAGACCAATCTGGAGTTATTCTTCCAGGATGAACGGGGAATGTATCTGCTGCCGGAAGCCCGGGCCATTACGGTAGCCGGGAAAAGTTATGCGGAAGCCATTGTAAGCGCACTGATCAAGGGACCGGTGGCTACGGATCAGGGATATTGTCCCACCTTGCCGAAAGGTACGACTTTGCAGAAAACGGGGGCTGTACAGCGGGAAGATGGTGTACAGGGGATTGCATTGTATTTTTCCAAAGAGTTCCGGGCGCAGTTTACCGGCGGTTCCACGCAGGAAACTGCCATGCTGGGTTCGCTCGTGTACAGCCTGACTTCCTTGCCTGATCTCAATTTTGTCAAGATCTATTATGAAAATGAGGCTGGCAGCTATATTGATGAACCGGTGCATGATGTATCCCTGAAGGAAGGGCTGACCAAGGAGGAATTTCCCAACAGGATCGGAAGAAGGGTCCGGATTTACTATGGAGATCCGGACAATATGCTTCTGGTGCCGGAGTATCGGGCTGTTTCCAAAAGCGAAAAGGACATTGCTGTACAGATATTGTCTGAATTGACCAGCGATCCCATGCATTCCGGTAATGTGAGGGTGATTCCGGAGGATGTCAGGCAGAAAGATATTAAGGTACAGGTTGAAAAAGGCCTGGCAATTGTCAATATCCCTTCTTCCTGTCTGAACAGGAAAACCGGCAGGGACAGTGACAAGGAGACGATCCGTGACTTATACGCCATTGTCAATTCCCTTACCGATCCCATGAACAGGTCCGACATCACACAGGTGCAGTTTACGGTGGATGGCAAGGCGGTGAAAAAGTATAAGGATATCTCGCTGAAGGATACTTTTTCCATGAATCCTGCATTGATAAAGGAAGGAAAGACACAATCCCAATAAGAGGGATACTCTTTCGGGTTGGAATAAAAGAAGCTGCCGGCTTTTCGGTGGTTTCTTTTGTTATTGATGAATTAATAATATTGTAAGGCTTTTTTAATACCTTTGTTTTCATATTCGTTCCTGAATGTGATATATTGACCATGGTGTCTGTATAATCATTTGGGAGGCAATCGCATGAAAAAGAAACATGTCCTGTGGATCCTGTTGGCTGTTGTGGTTTTGTTTACCGGTGGGACGGTTTATCAATCCTATCGGAAGAAATGGGCAGAAGAAAAGCGTATTGCACATATGAAGGAGACCGTGGAACACGATACTTTTTATGAGGGAACCTATCTGGACAATACGGCGCTGGGAGGTCTCACCCTGCCGGAAGCAAAGGAACAGTTTTCCCGAAAGGCCTCGGAGCGTCTTACAAATTATAGGGTGGAGCTGACCTGCCAGGACCGGAGCTGGGCATTCGGACAAACGGATATCAATGCCCGGCTCAATTGGGAAGATAAGCTGAATGAACTGTATCAGCTGGGCAGGAAAGGAAAGCTGGAGGAAAGGTACCGACAAGTGGAGAAAATCCGGAAGGAAGGGGTTCATGAGGAAACGGAACTGACCATGGATATTCCCCGGATTCACGATGCGGTCCTGTCCATCGCCAAAGAGCTGACCGTTGAGCCGGTAAATGCTGACATGCAGTTTACTCCCGAAAAGGAGAACCGGTTTTCCTTTACCTCTGAGAAATCCGGGCAAACGGTGGATGGAGAGGCTCTTTATCAGTCTGCCGGGCGCATCCTGCAGTCCGGCAAGCCTGACAAGGTTGCCATAGAGCCTGTCCCTGTGGAGCCTGCGGTACGGACAGCGGATCTTCAAAAGGCCACGCAGCGTATCGTGTCTTTCGGTACGGATCTGAAGAGCAGCAGTGCGAACCGCATTCATAATATCGAGCTATCGCTCAGCAAGCTGAACGGTCGGAAGGTAAATCCAGGTGAAGTGTTTTCCTTCAATAAATCCGTAGGACCAAGGACCAAAGCCAGGGGATTTCGAACCGCACCGGTTATTACAGCAGACAAGAGCATGAAAGATGATTTTGGAGGCGGGGTATGCCAGGCATCTTCCACCGTTTTTAATTCGGCTGCATTGGCCGGAATGGAAATTGTGGAGCGCTATCATCATTCCTTTCCGGTGTCCTATCTGCCGGCCGGCCGGGATGCAACGGTATCCTATGGATCGGCGGATTTCAAGTTCCGGAACAATCGGAAAACACCGGTCTTCTTTCATACTTACCGGAAGGGAAATCTGGTGTATGTTGATCTTTATGGAGAGCCGGTGCCGAATTCGGGAAGCTACAAGCTGGTTACGGATTTGCTGGAAACGATTCCGGCACCGGAGCCAAAAAAAGTATTGGACACAAAGGGCAAGTACGTTGCTGCCTCCGGTGGGCAGAAAGTACATGTAAAGTCCCGGACCGGCTATCGTCTGAATACGTATCGGGTGAAGTATGAAAACGGCAAACAGGTTTCCACAGAGCTTCTGTGCAGGAATTTTTATCAACCCATACAGGGAATAATATATTACCGTTAAACAGACGCTGTTCTCCGCGCTGTTTGGAAAGGAGAATTTGGATGGAACATACAATACAGGTGAACTGGAGTGGGAAGACCATCACAGTAAAAAAGGGAACGGTTCTCCGGGAGTTGCTTTCGGCTCCTTCGGATTCCAATTCCCCTCTGATCGTTGCAGCCAGGGTGGACAACCGGATCCGGGAACTGACCTATCCGTTGGAAATGGATTGCAGGGTGGAGCCGGTGGACTTGTCCATGAAGGATGGGGAACGCATTTATACCCGTAGCCTGACGTTTGTCTTTATCCGTGCCTGCAGGGAGGTGTTTCCGGACTGTACGGTTTCCGTCGAGCATTCCTTTGGCAACGGGCTTTACTGTGAAGTCCACGGCCGGATTACCCTTACGCCCAGACAGGTACATCGGATCGAACAGCAAATGAGAGAAATCATTGAACAGGATGAACCCTTTCAGAAGATAGAAGTCTCCAGGGAAGAGGCGGATGCAATTTACCGGAAAATGCGTTTTTCGGATAAGGCGGAAATCCTGAAATATCGTCCCGGGGATACCGTCGGTTTGTACCAGTGCAGCTGGATGATGGATTACCTGTATGGCTATATGGTGCCTTCTACAGGGTACCTGAAGCGTTTTGGCCTGAAGTTCTATCTTCCTGGTGTTATTCTGCAGTATCCTTCCAGGGAAAAGACAAACCGTTTACGGAATTTTCAGGACAACCCCAAATTGTTCAGGGTCTTCCGGCAGGCCGAAAAGTGGTCTGATTCCCTGGGAATACGGAATATAGCGGAACTGAACAATTGCATTGAAGAAGGAAGGGGGCGGGAGCTGATCCGGATTGGAGAAGCTCATCAGGAAAACCAGATTGCAGGGATGGCAGAAAGAATCGCCAGCCGGAAGGACGCGATCCGACTGATTCTGATTGCCGGTCCCTCCTCTTCCGGAAAGACAACATTTGCGCAGAGACTGAAAATACAGCTGATGGTGAGCGGTCTGCACCCCGTGCCAATATCCATGGATAATTACTTTCTGAATCGAAACCAGGTGCCTGTGGATGAAAATGGGAAGCAGGATCTGGAATCCATTGATGTGATTGACCTGGAATTGTTCAACGAACAGATGACACGGCTGATTCAGGGTCAGGAAGTGGAGCTTCCCCATTATAATTTCCTGACAGGAGAACGGGAATATATCGGAAACGTGATTCGTTTATCGGAAGATCAGCCTATTATTGTGGAAGGAATTCACGGCATGAATGAGAAGCTGACCGAAATGATACCGGGGGAGAACAAATTCAAAATCTATGTCAGTGCCCTGACCCAGCTGAATGTGGACAATCATAACCGGATTCCGACGACAGATGTACGGCTGATCCGAAGAATGGTGCGGGACTATCACTTTCGCAGCACTTCCGTGGAGGAAACCCTGGGAATGTGGTCTTCCGTCAGAAGGGGAGAGGAAAGAAACATATTTCCCTTTCAGGAATCGGCGGATATCATGTTCAATTCTGCCCTGCTCTATGAGCTGGCAGTGCTGAAGCCATACCTTCTGCCGCTGCTGGAAGGGGTGCCGGAGGAGCATCCTTTTTATATGGAAGTGAATCGGCTGAAGAACTTCCTGAAATATTTCTTAAGCCTTGATTCTTCTGAGGTTCCCAATAATTCAATACTCAGGGAATTCATAGGGGGAAGCTGTTTTGAAGAGGAAGTGACAGATGTTTTCTGAAATCAGGCCTTTACATATCCCTGTCTTTGTTATAAGATGGAACCTGCTATAACAGAGGGGAAATGCAGTCCTGTTTTGCCGGGACAGTGAGGGGTGTGAGATTGGTTTCTGATTTTTTAAAAGGCCTGGTCATCGGGATTGGTGCGATTGCACCGGGTGTCAGCGGGGGGACTCTTGCCATTTTGCTGGGTGTTTATGAAGAAATAACCGAAGCACTCGCCCATATCTTTACAGATTTCAAAAAGAAGGTTTTCAAATACGCTCCCATGGCATTGGGAATTGTTTTGGGAGTACTGGTCTTCAGTCGGGTCATTCACTATTTGTTTGAAAATTTTGAGATTCCGGTAAAATATCTTTTTATTGGTCTTATGATCGGAACCTTTCCGTCTTTGAAAAAGCAGGCCGACAAGCAGGGATTCCGCTATCGGTATTTGATAATCTTTATATTGTCGTTCGTGGTCACGCTTTTGCTTTCCAAAATGGAGGGCTCTGCAGTGAGGGCGGTTTCCCATGCCCGTCCCGGACTCCTGCATACGGCCCTTTATGGTGCCATAGTCGGACTGGGAACTTTGCTTCCCGGCATCAGCACCTCCTTTATTCTGATGTATCTGGGGGTATATCCGGTATTGCTGGAGGGGCTGTCCGGTCTGGATCTTTCTGTTCTGATCCCGGCAGGAATCGGAGCGGTGCTGAGCATCCTTGTGTTTGCCAAAATCATCAA
Source organism: Eubacteriales bacterium mix99 (assembly GCA_038396605.1). Classification (NCBI taxonomy): domain Bacteria; kingdom Bacillati; phylum Bacillota; class Clostridia; order Eubacteriales; species Eubacteriales bacterium mix99. The sequence goes on along the minus strand of CP121690.1, from coordinate 2,967,220 downwards.
TTTATTGTTTCAGAAGGCATATGGATATACTTATTATGCCATATTCGGCTTTACCATTGGTTCGGTTTTTTCCATTTTTCCGGGCATTGGATGGAACTGGCGTTATCTTCTGTGTGTGCTGCTCCTCGTGATTGGCTGTGCCTTTTCTTATCGGCTGAGCAGCTACGAACCGGATAAACAGAGTAATAAATGATAAGTATAAAGGACAGGGCAGGGATACGGGATAAGTAACAGCAGAATTTGTCCGTGGACAGAAATTATGTTATACTTTCTTCGTAATCATTCAGGAAATAAACAGGAGATGTTACGATTGAAAATGATACAAAGAGTCCATTTGACTCTTATCGCTTTTATCTGTATCTTTTTGCTGGTATCCTGCGCCGGGTCAAAACAACAGGATGTCTTTACCGGTCCGGAAGTGAACCCATCCGCCACGGAGGATTCCGGGACCATCCGTCCGGAAACCCCGAAACCTTCCCCTGTGCCGAAGACAACCACTCTGGAGCTGCGGGCAGTGGGGGACATTATGATGCACGATCCACAGGTGGAAGCTGGTTTGCAGGCAGACGGCACCTATCACTTCAATCATTTCTTTGAAGATATCCAGCCTTATCTGAAAGGCGCCGATATTGTCATGGGCAATCTTGAGACAACTATCAGCAATGAAGAAAAAGGATACAGCGGATACCCCAATTTCCGGAGCCCTGCAGCTTTGATCGAGGCATTGAAGAATGCAGGATTCCAAATTCTTACGACTGCAAACAACCATGCTTTGGACGGCAGGGAGTTCGGCACCGTTCACACATTGGATACCCTGGATGGGTATGGCCTTCTTCATACCGGTACAGCACGGACTTCCGAAGAGCGGGACCGCATTCTCATGGTTGAGAAAAATAACATCAAAGTAGGGATTCTTGCTTATACCTATGGAACGAACGGTATGGAAGTTACCATTCCGGACGGGAAACTTCCATTTATGATAAATTATATTGACAGGGACAGAATTCGTGAGGACATTCACCGCGCCAGGGAGGAGGGTGCAGAGGTACTGATTACCTGTATCCACTGGGGAAAGGAATATGAAAGGAATCCAGGGGACTCCCAGAGGGAAATGGCGGATTTTCTCGCATCCCAGGGGGTGGATGTTATTTTCGGAAGTCATCCGCATGTTCTGCAGCCCATGGAGCGCAGGAAAGTCCGTCTGGAAGACGGTACGGAAAAAGAGGTATTTCTGATTTATTCCCTGGGAAACTTTATCTCCAATCAACGGGATCCCTATCGGGACAGCGGTGTGATTCTTGATCTGAAAATCAATAAGGATACCCGTACGGGGTCCATTCATCTGGGAGAAATTTCCTATACGCCGACTTGGGTTTACCGGTTCTCTCAGAACGGAAAGCCGGATTTCCGGGTGCTGCCAGTCGGTAAATTTATGAAGAACGGAGAGCTGAGTGGTACCGCAGAGGAGCGGATCCGTTCAGTGTGGAACGAAACGACCACCCATCTGGGACAGGACGGATTCCAGGTCAATGAATAAAACAATCCGGCAGAAATCTTCGTTCCCTGCAGGACAGAAAGAATTGAGGTGATTCCCGCGTGAGCCATTTTTTTGCCTATCTTTCCAGAATGAAGTTTATACAGCGCTGGGGCCTGATGCGCAACGTAAGCCGGGAAAACATTCAGGAGCACAGTTTGCAGGTCGCAATGATTGCCCATAACCTGGCGATTGTCCGAAACAGGTTCTACGGAGGAAGTGTGGATCCCCAGAGGGTCCTGCTTCTGGCTGTCTACCATGAAGCAAGTGAAGTGATTACCGGAGATCTGGCAACTCCCATAAAATATTTCAATCCCAAAATCAAAAAAGCCTATAAGGATATTGAAAAAGTGGCGAATAAAAGACTTCTGGCCATGCTGCCCGATGCTTTGCAGCCGGAGTATGAATCGGTGCTGTTTCCAATCCCGGAGGATGAGGATCATTGGAGGATTGTCAAGGAGGCGGACAAGCTCTGTGCTTATCTGAAATGCCTGGAAGAGCTGAAAGCCGGCAATAAGGAGTTTTCCAAGGCAGAACGGACCATTTGCCGGGAGTTGGAGCAGATGAAGGCGGAGCACCCGGAAGTGGCCTACTTTATGGAACAGTTTCTGCCCAGTTTTCAGCTCACCCTGGACGAATTGAACTGATCATCCCGGACCGCTTCATTGCGACGTAGAATGTAGAATGAAGAGAAAAATGAAGACAAAGGGAAAGAAAGCAAAAAAGAACAGGATCATGAAACAATAAAAAAGTGGGAAGGATACGGGAGGTTGTGGTATGAAAAAGCAGAGCATGATTGCATTTGACCTGGGTGCCGGCAGCGGCAGAGGCATGATAGGCCATTTCAACGGCAGCCGGCTTGAAATGGAGGAATGCCATCGTTTTTCCAATGATCCGGTGGAACTTACCGGTCACACCTACTGGGATATTCTTCGACTGTACCGGGAAATCTGCCAGGGACTGCTAAAATTCTCCAACCAGGAGGAAGACGGCATCGCATCTGTGGGCATTGATACCTGGGGAGTGGATTTTGGTTTGTTGGACCGTTCGGGACAGCTGATGGGCAATCCGTATCATTATCGTGATGTTCGTACGGACGGTATTCCTGAAAAAGCGTTTCAAAAGGTTTCCAAAGAGGAAATATATCAACGTACCGGCATTGCCTTTCAGCCTTTCAATACCTTGTATCAGCTCCTTTCTGTCCGGCTCTCCAATCCGGACCTTCTGGAGAAAGCATCTGCCATGCTTTTTATCCCCGATCTTCTCAGCTATTTCCTGACAGGAGAGAAGAAAACGGAGTTTACCGAAGCGACAACCAGCCAGCTTTTGGCTGCGGACAGCGGATATTGGGACAGGCAGCTGCTGAAGAAACTGGATATTCCGGATCACTATCTGACGGATCTGGATGTTCCGGGGACCAAACGGGGAAAGGTAAAAAAGGAAATTGCATCTCAGCTCGGGATCGGGGAGGTGCCGCTGATTGCGGTAGCCACACATGATACCGGCTCTGCGGTGGCGGCTGTCCCTGCTTCGGAAGGAAGCTATGCTTTTCTCAGCAGCGGGACCTGGTCCCTGATGGGAGTGGAAACAGGCCGGCCGATCATCAATGAAAACACGTTGAAATGGAATTACACCAACGAGGGATGCGTCGGCGGAAAATATCGTTTGCTGAAGAATATTATGGGCCTTTGGATCATACAGGAATGCAAAAGGGAATGGGATCGGAATGGGGAGCATTACAGTTTTGATGATATGGTACGTATGGCAGAGTCCGGCGCTCCGTTCCAGTCTGTGATCGATCCCGATGCAGGGCTGTTCTATTATGCCGGGGACATGCCTGAAAAGGTGCAGCGATACTGCCGCCGGACGGAGCAGCACGTACCGCAGGACAAGGGCGAAATCATCCGGTGTGTTTATGAAAGTCTTGCCCTGAAGTACAGATGGTCCTTTGAACGGCTGCAAGCCATACTTGGCAAATCACTGGACGCTCTGCATATCGTTGGCGGAGGTACCAGGAACCGGATGCTGAATCAGTTCACAGCTAATGCATTGAACAAACCGGTGCTTTGCGGGCCGACGGAAGCAACCGCCATTGGCAATCTGATGGTTCAGGCAATGGCGCTGGGTGAAGTCCGGAATCAGAATGAGATCCGTCAGGTTGTGAAGAAGTCTTTCCCGACGGAGAATTATCTTCCGGAAGCAACCGATGCCTGGGAAGAAGCGTACCATAAATTCTCAAAGCTGCTGCAGCAGGAGTCGGAAAGAAAGGATTCCTGAAAATTCCTTTGAAGGCAGTGCGGCAAGCTTTTAGCATTTATTTCACTGTTAAATTTCCGGTGCCTGGGGTACAATAGGTTCACAAGGGCTTGAGATGGTCACGACATCAGCTAATAATATTCGGGCGGGTTATTGTGTATCACCCTTCCATATTGACTTAGTTTCAGCTTTGTTTTACAGAATGGATCATTTTTTCGGGCCCTTTTTGGAGAGTCCCTCCCAGTGAGGGATTCTCCTTGATTTTTGGTATTTGATTGTTGACAAATCGCCGGCTTTCGGTTATAATAAATAAGTACCGGATGTGCGGAACACATTCGATATGGGATGGAGCATTAACTCAGCTGGCAGAGTGTCATCTTGACGTGGTGAAAGTCACAGGTTCGAGTCCTGTATGCTCCACCATACAATAGCGCGGGGTAGAGCAGCTGGTAGCTCGTCGGGCTCATAACCCGGAGGTCGTGGGTTCAAATCCCTCCCCCGCAACCAATTATTCATGGAAAGGTCAGTCCATACGGATTGACCTTTTTTCGCTGTTTATCTGATGAAATTTTGGTACTTGCATAATGGGGGACTCCATGAAAGGTCGCAGTATGCCTGGGCAAAGTCTGGCAGAACTATGAATTTTTTGATTTAAAGGATGAGTGGATATTGAACTATCCGAATATCGTACCGGGGATTTTCCTGTCCCGGCCCAATCGTTTCGTTGCCCGTGTAAGAATCAACGGCAGGGAGGAAACGGCTCATGTAAAGAATACGGGGCGATGCCGGGAGCTGCTGATCCCCGGCGCAGAAATTTATTTGCAGCATCATGATAATCCCCGGCGCAAGACCCGGTTTTCCCTGATTTCCGTAAAGAAGGGTGACAAGTTGATTAATATTGACAGCCAGGCACCCAATCAGGTGTTGAAGGAAGCACTGCAGGATGGAATTTATCTGCCGGGGCTGGCGCATCCGATTACCTGCATCCAGCCGGAGTCGGTATTTGGAAATTCCCGGTTTGATTTCTATGTGGAAGCCGGCAGGCAGAAGGTCTATATGGAAGCCAAGGGGGTCACACTGGAGCAGGATGGTGTCGCCATGTTTCCGGATGCTCCGACGGAGCGCGGAGTGAAGCATGTTCGTGAATTGACCCGGGCTGCACAAGAAAGTTTTACCGCATATGTTTTTTTTGTAATTCAAATGAAGGGTATATTCTGTATGATGCCAAATGACAGAATGCATGCTGCGTTTGGCAGCTCGCTGCGGGAGGCCAGGAAGGCCGGCGTTCATATTATAGCATATGATTGTATTGCCAAGCCGGAAAGTCTGTGCCTGGATCAGCCGGTTTCGGTCATTTTGTAGGAAGAAGTGCTTTTTTACACAGGATAGTTCTTGTTTCTATGCATTTTCATCTCATTATGCTATAATATGTTATGAGGAACTCAACGAGAATAAGGTGGTAAACTGCATGATGTATACGGAAACGGATTTTCTGGATGTCAGGAAACAGCTGAGGAAGATGATACTTATAACCGTGGCTCTGTCTCTTGTTTTTATTATGCCGGCAGTCGCTTTCATGTTGCGGCTGCCCCAATGGATTGGTGCCACATTTCTTACGGCGGGAGTCTGCCTGATTCTTTTCCTGTGGGGTGTTTTTGGCATCCCCATATATTATTATTATCATTTTATCAGGGATATATTTGAAGGACGGACACGGGAAGTAAAGGGCCTTGTCACAAAAGTGGAAGAAAAACCGGTTTATAAGGACAATCGGCTGCTTTATTATCAAATTTGGTTCAGGGATAACGAGGACAAAAAAGAAAGAATTCTGTTATTTGACGAAAACAAGGGCAAGCCGCCTGTACAGGCGGGGAAGCAATATTCTTTCCGGACCCATGAGAGCTTTATTACTCAGATTTCGGAGAATTAGCGGACCATTTATTCTGTCCAAGTATTTTTCCATTCTGACTGATGTAGACCGTGGTACATTCTTCACAGGGATTTTCCCGATCTTCACCGCGGTATAATCGAACCTCCAGATAGTCTCCGGGGTAGGATATGGGCTTTCCATCGGTTACAGGAAGCTGAACGGCTGTTTTCTGCCTTTTGTGGAACTCAATATAGGTTTCCTGGAAGGAGACAGTTTCTCCTAGCTCTTTCAGATAGTTTGCAGCCAGATTGATCGCCTTCAGATCGTCCATCTGCTTCAGGAAGGAGCTTCCCGCATAGGCTGCATGGTCCGATTCTGAAGATTCGCTTTTCACTTCACAGGCCGGGCGGCCCTTTTGAGAATCCGGGGTTTCTGTTTTCTTATTGCAGGAGCTTGCCAACAGCATGGAACCGACCAGGAACAGTACTGTGATGCCTTTTTTTTTCATCGTTGTCTATCCAGTCCCTTCTTTTCCTGTCTTTTTATGGCTCCCTTTATATATATGCATCTGCCTGCCCTTGTCATGCCATATCCAACGGCTGATTGTTGTTTTTCCTTTTGCCGGGCAGGAAATTCCGGTCATTTTGTAGAAGACAAACTTAATCAGTTAATCAGGGAAAGTTAATCAAGGGAAGGCAAGGAAGGGAGGAACGGGTTTATCCCGCAGAAGATGAGCAAAGAAAAGAAGTTACCAAAAAGATCAGAGATACCTGACAAATGGAAATGGAAGCTGGAGGATCTTTATCCATCCGATGAGGCATGGGAACAGGATTATCAACGGATCAGGGAGGCAATTCCCGATATTCAAGCAGCCAGGGGAACATTGTGTCAGTCTGCCGAACAATTTCTGAAAGGTTTGAATGTGTATTTTGAATGGGTGGAGAAGGCGGAACACCTGTTTGTTTATGCCAGTATGAAAAGAGATGAAGATAACGGTAATGCCGAGTCCCAGGCATTGCTGGACCGGGCACGGGAAGTCCTGACAGCGGGGGAAAGTGCCGCATCTTTCCTGGTACCGGAGATATTGTCCATTTCCAGGGATACTCTCAGGGACTTCATGGAGTCCTGTGAAGGCCTGAAGGTTTATGATCAGTACCTGGACGAAATCACCCGCCGGAAGGAGCACTACCTGTCTGACAGAGAGGAGGAAATCCTTGCCATGGCCGGTGAGATGGCTGCAGCTCCCAGAAACATATTCAGCATGATCAACAATGCAGATATTCGCTTCCCTGAAGTGCACGACGTGAATGGGGAAAAGATTGAGTTGACAAAGGGAAGATACACGCAGCTGATGGGAAACCGGGACAGGGCAGTCCGAAAGGAAGCTTTCCATGCCTTTTATGCGACTTATGCAGAGCAGAAAAATGCCATTTCTGCTGCATTGAATGCCAGTGTGAAAAAGGATATTTTTTTCAGTAAAGTACGGCACTACCCCTCGGACCTGGAAGCCTCCCTGGATGAGGACAATGTTCCGAAATCCGTGTATGATAATCTGATCGGAGCAGTGGGGCAGAATCTGGACGCAATGTACCGGTATGTTGACTTGAAAAAACATGCTTTACAGGTGGATGAATTGCATATGTATGATGTCTATGCCCCCATTGTAAAGGATGTGGACTGGAATATCTCCTATGACCGCGCGAAGGAAATCGTGGCGGAGGGATTGGGGCCTTTGGGTGCCGATTATCAGAAGATCCTGCAGAAAGGCTTTGCCGGCGGATGGATTGATGTGATGGAGAATGAAGGCAAGACAAGTGGCGGATATTCACAGGGAGTCTATGGCGTGCATCCCTATATCCTGCTCAATTACCAGGGAAATATCGCCAGTGTGTTTACCCTGGCCCATGAAATGGGACATTCCATTCATAGCTATCTGTCCGGTAAAAATCAACCCTTTGCCAAAGCTGAGTACCGGATATTCGTAGCCGAGGTGGCTTCCACTCTCAATGAGATTCTTCTTACAGAGCATCTTCTGCATACGTTGGAGGATCCGAAACAAAAAGCATACGTTCTGAATTATTATCTGGAGCAGTTCCGTACCACGGTATACCGGCAGACCATGTTTGCAGAGTTTGAGAAAAGCATTCACAATATGGCAGAAAGCGGTCAGCCGCTCACATGTGAGAGTATGTCTTCCGTCTATCGGGATCTCAATATCCGGTACTATGGCAAGGGAATGCATGTGGACGAGGAAATCAGCATGGAATGGATGCGGATTCCTCATTTCTACCGGACCTTCTATGTTTATAAATACTCCACCGGCTTCTGCGCTGCAGCAGCTCTCGCAAGCCAGATTCTTCAGGAAGGGAAACCGGCAGTGGAGCGTTATCTTCGGTTCCTGTCTTCCGGTGGTTCCGATTATCCCATCAATCTCCTGAAAAAGGCCGGTGTGGATATGACATCCACCGATCCGGTAAATACGGCTTTAAAAAGCTTCTCCAAAATGATCGGACAATTGGATGAACTTCTCTGACATACTGGTTCCTTCCTATGGAAGGGGAGTAGTATGATTATGATACGTCAATAAAAAGGAGACAGGCATGGATTATGAAAGGACTCCATCCTGTCTCCTTTTTCAATCTCTTTTTTTGTTTCTCCGCTCAGCAAGTTCTTTTTCACCGGCAACCAGCTGTTTCATTCGGAGCTTCCTGATCCGGATCCGTCCAGCGGGTCGGTTCCTGAAATGGTATCCGATTTATTTCCATCGTCAGATTTTTCCTCCGTCTCCGCCTTTTTCCTGGCTTCCTCCGTGGATTTTTCTTCGGACTGCGGAGCATCTGTCTGATACAGGGGAGCAGTGGATACATTGCCGTTTTTATGGAAATACGAGGTATCCTGATCTCCCGCTTTCTCCGCCTGCCCGGTCAATCGCTCCACAGACGTTGAATAGTCATAGGCCGCTGGATTGACCGGCGTCATCCCCTGTGGCCGGTAATAGTCCAGAAGGTTGGTTTCCAACACATGATCGGAAGTTTTAAGCAGCTTTGACATTTCATTTTTTATCATTGCTGCTTTATCATACGTATAGGTATTGGTCTCCGGTACCGGTTCTCCGGTGTTGTTATAATAGAGATTTTCCCCGATCATGGAATAGTCCGGCGTGATCAGATCTCCGTTCCGGAAGGGGACAATTTGCTTTCTTTCCGGAGACAGTAAATCCTGTCCCATCATCACGAAGGATTTGGTATCCACGCCAAGAAGATGAAGCAGCGTAGGAAGAATATCGATCTGGCCCCCATAGGTATTCACTTCCGCTCCTTTTTGATATCCGGGAATATGAATAATCAGGGGCACCCGCTTCATCTGCATGTTGTCAAACGCCCCCCAGGTTTCCGGATCCCGCCCCAGCAAAGGCGCCAAAGCCTTGTTTCTGGTGCCGGAAATGCCATAATGATCGCCATACAGTATAAATATGGAATTTTCATAGATATGGCTCTCCTTCAGATAGTTGAAAAATTCCTCCAATGCCTGATCCGCATAGTTTGCTGTGGAAAAGTAGCCATTGACTGCCTCATCCTTTGTATTGCCCTTTGGAATGCTGTTTTTCTCGTCATATGGAAACGGGAAATGATTGGAAAGGGTGATAAATTTACTGTAAAACGGCTGCTGCAGCTGCTCCAGATACTTTGCGGACTGCTGAAAGAACAGCTTATCCTTCAGCCCGTATTCTGCGGAATTTTCCTTTGTCAGGATAAAATCACCGGCATCAAAGAAGTAGTCATAGCCAAAGCTCCGGTACATATCGTTCCGGTTCCAGAAGGAACCGTTATTGCCATGAAACACTGCGCTGGTATAACCTTCCTTATCCTTCAGGATCTTTGGCAGGGCATAATACGTATTGTTAGCGTTTTGTATGAATGCAGAACCTTCGGATACACCAAACAGGGACGTTTCCGCCATCAGCTCCGCATCACTGCTTTTGCCCTGGCCAATCTGAGTAAAGAGATTGGGAAAAGAGAAGGTGTCCTTGCTGTGACACAGTTGATTCAGAAAGGGAAGAACCTCGTATTCCTTTCCGTCTTCACCAGAAAGCCTGAAGTCGATTAAGAACTGCTGGATGCTTTCCATATGGATGACGAATACATTACGTCCCTTTGCAATTCCAAAAGTCTCCGGGTTAGGCTTCGTATAACGGTTGGCGGTATAATTGACCGTTTCCATGACGTCCTGATTGTCGGGAGTCTCCGTGGATCGCTCTGTTTTTACCGTCTGGATGCTGTCATAGGCAGTAAACCCATTGATGCCAAGATATTTTACAATATAGTTCCGATCGAAGGTCCTGGTCAGCAATTCCGGACGGCTGATTTCAGCAAGGCACAGATTCATCAGGAAGATAACAAGGGAAAGGGCCAAAGCCTTCCATCCATTTCTCTTGTTGCAGAAAACCCTTTGATCCACAGAAACAAGAGGCGATTTCTTCTTCAGCAGGACAATCAGGAACACGACATCGATCCAATATAGAATATCATGCCACTTCATAAGCGGTGGTATGGCGGACAGGAAGGATCCCATGGACCGCTTGCCGGAAATACTCCTGGAGGTAATAATCGTACTTAAGGTCAGAAAGTCCGAGAATTCCCGGTAATAGAGGATATTGGCGTAAAGCAGCAGGGTATTTAAAAAATAAAGAAGGATAAGGGCTTTATGACCCCGTTTCGGATTGCCGGTAAACAGACAAAGCGAAAAAAGCAAAAGGGTGAAGGCAATCGGATTGATCAGCAGAATAAGATGCTGCAGCCAGCCCTTTACACCCAGGGAAAATTCCAGATGATAGCTCATATAGGTCTTGATCCAGGTCAGGAAAATTGCCAGCATATAGAATCCAAAATATTTATGATAAATCCGGACAATATTTTGTTTCAAAGTTTCCTGTTTCATAGTCTTCTGTTCACTCCCAACAAATATTACTGATCCATACTTCTACTTGATACATTATATAGGGTATTATAGAATATGAATATGGGCAAGTCAATATCATGCAATTCACACATTAAATCGGAACAGAACAACATCTCCGTCTTTCATGATATAATCCTTTCCTTCTGAACGCACCAGCCCGCTTTCCCTGGCAGCCTGGCAGGAGCCCAGACGGATCAGGGTACCGTATGGTACGATTTCTGCCCGGATAAACCCCTTTTCAAAGTCGGAATGGATCTTGCCTGCTGCCTGCGGTGCTTTGGTCCCGCTCTTTATGGTCCAGGCACGGACTTCCTTTGGCCCGGCCGTTAAAAAACTGATCAGGCCGAGAAGACGATAGCAATGTCTTACCAACCGATCCAGACCGGATTCCGGAATCCCGAGCTCCTGCAGGAAGGCATTTTTCTCATTCGGTTCCAGTTGTGCAATTTCCTCTTCTATTTTGGCACAGATAATCAGTACTTCTGCATTTTCCTTCTCCGCCTGATCCGTTACCGACTTTACCATGGGCAAGTCCTCCGGACTTTTCCCGATCTCCTCTTCAGCGATATTGGCGGCATAGATCACCGGCTTGGAAGTCAGCAGAAACATCTGATCCACCAAACGGGATTCTTCTTCGGTAAAGGAGAGATTGCGGGAAGGAATTCCTTTCTCCAGGTTGTCCCTTATTCTCTCCATCAAATCCAGCTCAATCCGATATCTTTTGTCTGCCTTCTGCAATTTGCGGGCTTTGTCCATCCGCTTCTCCAGGCTTTCCAGATCGGAGAAAATGAGTTCCAGGTTGATGGTTTCCATATCCCGGACCGGGTCAATGCTGTCCTCTACATGTACAATATTTTCATCCTCAAAGCAGCGGACAACGTGAACGATGGCGTCCACTTCCCGGATCTGGGACAAAAACTTGTTTCCCAGTCCTTCTCCGCGGCTGGCACCGTGAACCAGGCCGGCAATATCGACAAATTCGATCACCGTTGGTGTGGTCTTCTCCGGATGGTACATTTCTGTCAGCTTGTCAAGACGTTCGTCCGGAACAGCTACCATGCCAATATTGGGCTCTATGGTGCAAAACGGGTAATTGGCTGCTTCTGCTCCGGCTTTTGTGATTGCATTGAACAAAGTGCTCTTTCCTACATTTGGTAATCCTATGATTCCAAGCTTCATTACATTGTTTCCTCCAGTTTCCTTGCTCTGAATTCAATTATATACCATTTATCGGACAGGGGCAACCGGGAAATCGGGGTAAAAAAGATCGTAACTGCTACAGTACGATCTTTTGTTTGGCCCTGATTTGCTTGATCTGGGTGAAAATATGCCGGACTCTTGGATTCTCCGATTGGGTCAGGGTTTCATAATCGCCGATGAGGATCAGTTTCCTTTTTGCCCGGGAGAGGGCTACGTTCACCCTTCGGTAATCTTTCAGGAAGCCGGTTCGTGTCGGCATCCCGGGCAGCCCATAGTTGCTGCGGACCCAATTGATGATAATATTGCGCTGTTCGCGGCCCTGGAAAGAGTCTATGGTATAGATGCTTTTTTCAATAAAGCGATGCAGGCCTTCCGGATTCCGAAAGGATTTCTCATGCTGCAGAAAGACTTCTTTCAGCTTTTCCGCATGGGCTTTATATGGTGTAATGATACAGATATCAGACAGCTTCTCGCCTTCCTTCAACAGATCGAGTACTTTACTGACGGAAAGCATTGCTTCGGAAAGGTTATAATAGGTGGAGTCCTGCTCTGTTTCCTGCCGGGCCTGGATATCAGCAATTCCGGAAGTATCGACGACTTCGATGGTCTGCCCGGGGAACAGCCCTTCCCGCTTCTGCTTCGGAACCGAATAATAAACGGAATTATGGTTGGGACACAATCTTCCGTCATAGATCAGATCTGAAATAAAGGAAATCATATGGGGATTTTCTGTCCGGTAGTTGACATCCAGAAACAGGGTATGATACTGTCCCCTTTCCGTAATCAGCTTCTCAAACAGACTCCGCTGCAGTTTCTCCCGCTTCTCCAGATTGATATCCGGATCGTACTCCAGCAGAACCTCGTTTTGGATGGGAAAGGGGGGGATCTGCAGATGGTCGCCGATGATAATACATTTTTTTGCCATTCCAAGACTGAACAGAGTCTCCGGAATGTCCATCTGGGAAGCTTCATCAATGATAAGCAGATCAAAGGACGTATCCCTTTTGTTCCGATCCAGGTAGAAACCCATCGGTGTACCGAGGGTGATGCAGTTTGCATCTCCTATGGCATCCCGATACTGTGCATTTGAAGTGGAGAAGACCGGTGCATAGGAAAGGGAAGATTTTTTCTCAATATGGTTTCCTGTCCGCATAATCGGCACCCGGTCCTTGTAAAGCTTTTCCAGAATATTATCCACTGCCACATTGGTCTTGGCCAGTATCAGAATATTTTCCCCCCTTTCATAGGACTGGAGGGCAATTTCCTCAATCAGAGTGGTTTTGCCGGTACCTGGAGGCCCGTGGATAATTGCCAGGGGGTTGATTTCTTCATCCAGACTCAGGCTGAGCTGTACCGCCTGCCTCTGAGTTTCATTCTCCGGAAGGGTTTTGTTGTAAAACGCGTCGTCCGGCAGCTGTACCAAGGAATCGGATGTCAGATGTCCTTCCTTTTTCAGTCCCAGCGCCACGGAAAGCAGAGGATCCAGGGTGTCGTTTTCCACTTCCGTCTGCAGCTCACTCAGGTAATCATACAGGATGCTGTCATTGGAGTCCCAGGAAAGGGAATGCATGTCCGCATAAGCACTTTCTTCCTGCTCCGGAAACGGTTTCAGATCCAGAATATATCCATCTTCTGTTTTTTTCTCGCGGCATTCGGACACTTCGTATTCATTGTCCAGATTGTCCGTGATGACATCCCCCGGGTTCAGCGGAACCTTTACCTGACAGATGCAGGAACCTTCGTAAAGCACCAGAAACCGGCAGGGCACAAGATGGAACATTCTTATCTTGATGTTCAGGATTTCCCTGTAAACCGACAGGCTTTGCAGGATGGATTCCCGATCCGGAAGGGATATTCCGCCGGGATCGGCAAAATGGATCCGATTGGGTATCTCCGGCTTTTCCTTTATTCCCGCCAATTGATACAACTCGGATTTCGGAAGGCTGTAATTTCCATTTTTCCTTTTTCGTATGCCCAGCTCGTCCCTGGGTACGTTTTTCACGATCTCGTACAGAAAATCCATATACTCCCCGGGACTCATGGGAGCCAGAACGGTGATCAGTCCTTTTCGGTAAATTCCTGCCTCCCTGGCTTTGCGGATGGCTGTATACTTTCTCAGCAGGTCCGTAAAAGGGAATCGCTTCAGATATTCGTTTACAAAATCCTTCCGGTTGGCCAGACTGTCAAAGTACCTGGTCTGTGTGCTGTTGTCCAGCGTATTCAGACGGCCTGTTTTGGGATGGATCTCCATTTTGGGGATGCTCAGCTGATCAAAGACAAACTCATTGATCCGGTTGTTTCTCCCCTTTATTCTGGCAGCATAGTGGTAATACAGGCCGCTCAGGGTTTTGCCGTTCAGAAACGACAGGGGAACCGAATCAAATTCCCTGGTTCCCATGAGCCGGGGATGCCGGAGACCCATTTTGGAAGCAGCCCGGTACAGGATTTCCCTTTGCACCTTGACAGGAACATTTTCCCAATGACAGATGGAGGAATCTGCAATCATCCGGATCCATTCGGCATTGGACAGGGCCGGAATACCGAGATCATCACAAAGGCTCTGGACAAGGGCTCCTCCATGGTCCCCCTGCTTTTCGTGATAATGGGTATACAGTCCGGACAGTGTCTTGCCGCCCAGGAAATCAAAGCGGGCGGTGCAAAGGTCCCGGTAATCCAACCGCCTCGGATTCTGCAAATGAAGTTCCTTCGCAGCCCGGTACAGAATGTACCTTGTGACATCCGCCGGTATCCTGTCCCACGAAGTCTTGGAATCCGGCTGACTCAGAACCCGGATCCATTGTACGGCATTCATGGCAGGGATGCCTGCCAGGCTGCAGATATATTGAAGGGTATCCCGATTTGCCTTTTTTGCTCCCGGACGGTGATGATTGTACAGGCTGATGAGCGTTTTATTGTTCAGAAAGCGGCAGGGTTCCGCCATATCTTCGTATTTCAGCATACGGGGGTGTTCTTTGCCGGCTTCCCCGGCCTTTCTCCATAAAATGCATTTCAGATACGGATTGGGAATCAGATCCCATCTGAAATTTCTCTGATGAGATATCATGGAAAACCAGTCCTTCAGAGTCAGATGGGGAATATGAAACTGATCACAGATAAAATCAATGTTCCTTGCCCCGTGTTTGTCTTTGGCAAAATAACGGGATGCAAAACTGTAAAGGGACATTCCGTTCAATTCGCCGAGACCCACTTTAAGGTCCTCAATGGAAAACATCCTGGGATTGGAGTAACCGAGTTGTTCTGCTGCATCATACAGGATCCACCGAATGATTTCTTCCGGAATGATATCCCAGAAAATATTGGTGTCCGGACTGGTGATATAAGCAATCCAAACCTCTTTGGACGGCGTAAGATCCAGGGCCTCACACATTTTCCGGATAATGATGCCCCGTGCACCATCGTATCGATTTCGATAATAGGTATATAGACCGGTTAGTGATTTATTGCCAAGAAAGTGAAAACGTCTGGAAAAGTCATCGTTGTTCAGGAAAATCGGATGGGGGTAGCCCAGCTCAGATGCTGCCCTGCATAATATCTCACGTTTGATGGGATTGGGAACATTTCCCCAGGAAAACAGATTGTTGTTCCGGATAAAATTCAGCCAGTCCTCCTTCGATACCTGCGGAATGTCCAGCTTGTTGCAGATGCCCGCAATGATATGGACTCCCGGTTTGCGTGGCATACCTGTCTTGTAATAGGAATACAAACCATTGAGGGAAGCCCCGTTGAGAAAGGAAAAAGAGTGCTTTTCCAGAGCCTTGGAAGGGATCAGTCTGGGATTCGGCAGGTTCAGTTCGGATGCAATCCGATACAGCAGCTCCCGGTGAACGGTATCGGAAACCCGGCTCCACAAAAATGCCGGAGGCCGGGAGGAACGATCCCGCCGGGTGAGAATGTCCAGCACCCCATCCAGATCTTCATATAATCCATCCTTTTCGCACAACAACTTCAATTCTGTCAAAACTCCTCTCCATGAGTGGATAAAAGATAATAATTAATTCTTATTATACTCCGAGGGATCCTTCATGAAAATTGGTAAATCTCCTAAAAATAGTTTTTGTAATTGGTAGTATTCTGTCTGTTTTCCGATGGAACAGCCAGTCTGCGGAAACGTTAGAAAGAAATCTCTGCTTTCATGCACTTTCCAATTACGGAGAGATCCCGGGCATTGACGGTTTCCGCTTCCCGGGTGCCACCGCGGGAGCCCAGCAGCATAAGACCGCCGCCAAGGGGCTTGATTTCCCCGATACGTACCCGGTTCCGAAAGCGAGCGATATAGACTCCGGCAGTATCAATGGCGCCGGTTTTCTGCACGAGGACCAGGTCGCCTTTTCGAAGCTTCGGACGATCCAGATCGGTTTCCTGTTCGATCCGGACGAAAAATGCCCTGTCCATAGGAATGCCTTCCACCTTGTTGTCCTGAATGACCAGCTTTTTCTGGCAGAGTACCCCGGAAAGATCCTGCGTGTATACCTGCACATCTTTCAGGACCGTGGAGAAAGCCTGTTCCCACTGTGGAGCGGTGGCTTGTGCCGGGATATGGGCATGCCTTGCCGGGAACGGAGCGTTTTCCGATTCCCTGCGGACAGCGCCTGCCGGCTCTTTATTTCCGGTTTCCTGCGCAGAGGCATAAATGTCCCCGCCTTCATTCAAATTTACTTTTAGTATTTTGGAAATCCGATGGACCAGATTTTCATTCATGATTTTTTTACCATCTTCCGCTTCAAGAAGGTACGATTCGGATATCCCGGCTTTCTTTGCCAGTGCCTTGGGCGTCCAGCCTTTTTTGATCCGGGCTTCCTTTACTTTTTGTCCTAAACGGTTCATATGAATCCCCTTTTCATATATTTCCTATTGGTATTGTGCTGTCCCTATTTTAACAGGATGTCATCTTCTTTTCAATTCATATGGGGCAATCCATTCCTGCCAGGCCGGTCGTTTTTTGCTGACGTTGTATTTTTCCGGTATTTGTATGAATAGAGTAATAAATCCATTAAAAGTATAAAATAACAGTGCATGCTCCCACAGTCCTATTGTATAATGGGAAGGAACGTTCTATGATTGTGAGATGGAAACTTCAGACAGCGACAGTTTATCGCATCGTTGCGGAGAGGAGGGAGGGCATATGAAGAGTATCACATATGGAGAAGTCAGTTACGGCAGGATGTGCAGCCTGATCAGGAAATATATCGAGGAAGGCAGGGGCAACCCGGTCCGCATTACCGTCGGTACGGATTCCCAGAATTTTGATATTACCAAGGTCGTATTGGTGGTAGCGGTCTGGCGGATCGGAAGAGGTGGAATTTTCTTCTATGATATAAGGCGGACCAAAAAGATTTCCAACATCGAGCAGAAGATTTTGTTTGAGACCGGCATCAGTCTTGAAATGGCCCGGAAACTGTCGGATGACCTGACAGATGCGGGAATGAATTGCGACATTGATATTCATGTGGATGCCGGTTATGAAGGACCATCTTCGAAGATGATCCCTGAGATTGTCGGTTGGGTCAAATCCTGTGGGTTTGATTGTAAAATCAAGCCGGATTCCTATGCCGCCTCCAGTATAGCGGATAAGTATTCCAAATAAAACCGGAAAATATGATTTGCCAAACGGCAGTGGATTTAGTAGAATAAAGGCCATGATTTGACAGCCTAAGTCATATTTCTGCAGAATCAGGAAAGACGAGGAGGAGTATTATGAATATCATACTGCTGGGTCCGCCCGGATCAGGCAAAGGAACGCAGGGGAGTCTTCTGGCAAGGCGTCTGCATGTAAAACAATTGTCCACAGGGGATTTGTTCCGTGAAATACTGAACCATCCGACTCACCCGTTGTATCCGGAGTTACAGGTGATCAGGGAAGGAAAGCTGGTCTCGGATGATGTGGTAAACAAAGCAGTGGCGGATGGAATTTGTAAGCCGGAGTTCCAGAACGGAGTGATTTTTGACGGGTATCCCAGAACGATTGCCCAGGCGGAGGCACTGGATGAAATCCTGGCCGGCATGGGCCGCCCGGTGGATTTGATCATAGAACTGGACGTTGTACCGGAAGTTCTTTTTTTCCGTATTCTGGGCAGGCAAATCTGTCCCAACTGCAAGCGGGTATTTCATGAAAGCCAGCATCTGGAGGAATGTCCGGACTGCCATGTCCCCCTGATCCGGAGGGAGGACGACAACAGGGAAACCATCCGGAAGCGGCTGGAGGAATACAAAGGCAAGACCGCACCGCTTCAGGATTATTACCATAACCATGAGACAGCCTATATCCATTTTCTGGTTCAGGATGTTTCCAAAACACCGCAGGAGATCAATGACGGGATAATGGAACAAATGAAGCAGAAAGGCATTCTGTAAGGCGCAGTATGAAACGCTGCGTTTTTGCAATCGGGGATCTTCATCTTTCCGGAGCGGTCAACAAACCCATGGATGTTTTTGGGAGCCAGTGGATTCATCATTGGGACAGGATACAGGAAGACTGGAGAAAACGGGTCGGACCGAAGGATATCGTTCTGATCCCGGGAGATATCAGCTGGGCCATGCGGCTGGAGGAAGCAAGGCCGGACCTTTTGAGCATCGGCAGACTTCCGGGGGAAAAGGTTCTGATCCGTGGGAACCACGATTACTGGTGGTCTTCCCTGTCCAGGGTACGGAGCATTTTGCCTCCCTCCATGCACGTCCTGCAGAATGACAGCTTTCTGTTGGACGGCATTGCCTACTGCGGCACAAGGGGCTGGATCCATCCCGGCACAAAGGATTTCGGAGAACACGATACCAAGATATATAAAAGAGAGCTTCAACGGCTGAAACTATCCCTGGATCATGCGAACCGGTCCGCGGACAGCCGGATTGTCCTGCTTCATTATCCTCCCTTTGGCGAGGGAGGCAGGATTACGGATGCTGTGAGGATTCTGGAACAGTATCAGCTTTCCCATGTGGTATACGGGCATCTGCATGGAGAAGGAACGAGAGACGCTTTTGAAGGAGAATACAAGGGTACCCGGTACCACCTGGTATCCTGCGACCATATCGGTTTCCGCCTGAAGAGAATCGCTTGACCACAGTATTGGAGTGCAACGGGATGAATTCTGTGCACTCTTTTTTTATGAAACTTTTTGAATGTGGGAGGAATTCAGGAAGCCATATAGAATAATAGAGTAGAGTGGTACAAAGTGGAGTAAAGTGGTGGATGGGCATCTTCCATGACGGAGACAGGGAAGTGGGTGAGGCGGCTTGTTCATTGGGGAATATCAACATACGATCGATCCAAAGGGAAGAGTCATCCTGCCTGCAAAGTTTCGGGAGGAACTGGGCGAGAAGTTTGTGGTAACGAAAGGACTGGATCATTGCTTGTTTGTTTACCCCAACGGGGAATGGAGCAATCTGGAGAAAAAGCTGCGTACCCTGCCCCTTACCAGCAAGGATGCACGGGCCTTTATCCGTTTTTTCTTTGCCGGCGCCGCGGAATGCGGGGTGGATAAGCAGGGGAGGATCCTGATTCCGGCCAATCTGAGACAGCATGCCGATTTGAATAAGGAACTGGCCATTATCGGCGTCTCCACCCGGGTCGAAATCTGGGACAGGGATGCATGGGATGCCTACAACAATGAATCCAGTCTGAGCCAGGACAAAATTGTGGAACATATGGCAGAACTGGGTATCTGATCAGGGGAAGGAGAATGCGGTTATGGAATTTCATCATACCCCTGTATTGCTGCAGGAGACATTGAAATACCTGAACCCTGCCCCCGGCGGAATATATGTGGACGGCACCATCGGCGGCGGAGGACATTCCATAGAGATATTGAAGCGGATTGTTCCCGGCGGCAGACTGATCGGAGTGGATCGGGATCCGGAGGCAATCCTGGCGGTTTCTGAAAGGCTGAAGGATTACGGGCCTTTTCTTTCACCGGTGCATGGCAATTATATTGAAATAAGGGAAATAATGTCAGACCTTGGTATCCCTGCTGCAGATGGTATGCTGATGGATCTTGGGGTCTCTTCCTATCAGTTGGATGCTGTGAAGAGAGGATTCTCCTACAGGGAGGATGTCCGTCTGGATATGCGGATGGATACCACGCAGGAGTTCAGTGCCTATGAACTGGTGAACGGGTATCCGGAAGCAGAGCTGGCCAGGGTCATCCGGGAATACGGGGAAGAGCGCTGGGCGAAACGGATCGCCCGGTTTATTGTGGAAAACCGCCCCATTGCCACCACCGGGGAGCTGGTAAAGGTAATTAAGAAAGCCATACCGGCTTCCGCCAGACGAAAGGGGCCTCATCCAGCCAGGCGGACGTTCCAGGCAATCCGGATTGAAGTGAACCAGGAGCTGAGTCTTCTGGAAGACGGGATCCGAAATGCCGTGAGTATTCTGAAGCCGGGCGGACGTCTTTGTATCATAACCTTTCATTCGCTGGAGGATCGGATTGTAAAAAGAACCTTTCGAAATCTGCAGGATCCCTGTATTTGCCCGCCGGATGCCCCCATCTGCACTTGCGGGAGAATTCCGGAAGTAAAGATTTTGACAAAAAAGCCGATTATTCCAAATGATGTGGAATTGGAAACAAATCCCCGATCCCGCAGTGCAAAGCTTCGGGTATGTCAGAAGCTTCAACAGAATTGCGGAACTCATAAACAGCAGGGAGGCTGAATAAAATGGTAGTAGCAGAGAAATACGGATACCTTGAAGAGATGGAGCCGATTCCGGAACCGTCCCGAAAGGAGGAGCCGGCACCGAAAAGACAATCCGGCAGGAGGGTTTATCCGGAGCGCAGTATCCGGAACAAGATCCTGACCATCGGAATGGTTTTGGTTTGTTTTGCTGTCGCTTGCTTTGCTGTTTTTCGTTACACTTTGATTATGAATTACCATGACCGTATTGCGGAATTGGAAGATTCCCTTGACAAGGTATACAGTCAGCAGGACAGGCTGAAGGTGGAACTTGCCGGCGGTGAGGACCTGAACAACATTGAATTCAAGGCAACTGCAGACTTAAACATGCAGTATCCGGAAAGCGGTCAGGTTCAATATGTGGAACTTCCAAAGGAACCCGGAAAGCAGGAGAAACATGTGGATGCCGAAAAAACAGGCCGACCGGGGAAAAGCATCTGGAATCGTCTTCTGGGATTATCCAACTAGCACTTGTTTCCTGCTTTCCGGAAGGGGGAATGAACGATGTCAGCGCCTGCAGTGACAAATCGAAAAAGGCTTCTGATATTTTTGCTGGTGACTATGCTGATCCTTTTTGCACTGATTATCCGAACCGGCTATATTCAATTGGCTTGGGGGAATGAACTTCAGGAAAAAGCAATGGATCAGTGGACCAGGACTTTGGATGTTTATCCTAAGAGAGGCATTATATATGACCGGAATAAGGTTGTTCTGGCACAGAGTGCCAGTGCAGACAGCATTGCGGTGCGTCCCGGGCAGCTGGAGGATCCGAAGGATGCTTCGGAGAAGCTGGCTGCCATTTTGCAGATGGATGGGGAGGAACTCTATAAAAAGCTTGCAGACAAAAAGAAGTCTGAAGTTTGGATCAAGCGCCAGCTGAGCCGGGAAGAATCGGTGAAGATCCGTAAACTGAGTATCAAGGGCGTTTACTTCACGGAGGAGCCGAAACGGTATTATCCCAACGGAGATCTGGCTTCCCATGTCCTGGGATTTACCATGAAATATGCGGATCCGGGCGAAGGCCTGAAAGGGCAGGAAGGCCTGGAATTGTATTATGATAAATACCTGAAAGGGGTTCCCGGGCGGATCGTGATGGAAACGGACGCAAAGGGAAAGGAAACTTCGGATAATGTGGAGCGGCTCGTTCCTCCCATAGACGGATGGAATCTGATTCTTACCATTGATCAGACCATTCAGTATTTTACCGAAAAAGCTGTTTCGGATGCAATGGATAATTATCAGGCCAGCAAGATCTATGCCATTGTAATGGACCCCAAAACAGGGGACATTCTTGGCATGGCCAACCGCCCGAATTTTGATTCCAACGATCCGCCCCGGAAGCTCGGCTATAAAGCTATGGAGGATTATGTAAAGAATATTGCCGTCAAGGACAATATGGATCCCGGCTCGACGTTTAAGATTGTTACGGCAGCTTCTGCCCTGGAGGAAGGAGTTGTAACAAAAAATTCCACCTTTTTTGATCCCGGATACCGGATTGTGGATGGCCAGAGGATCAAATGCTGGAAGGTGGGAGGCCATGGACAGCAGACTTTTTTTGAAGTCGTTCAGCATTCCTGCAATCCGGCTTTTATGGATATGGCTTTGGGGCTGGGAGTGGATCGGTTCTATGATTATATTCATGCTTTTGGTTTTGGCAGCCGGACCGGTGTGGACATTGCCGGTGAGGAAAGCGGCGTGATTATGAACCAGGCATCGGTCAAGAATGTGGACCTGGCACGTATGGGGTTCGGTCAGGCCATTGCGGTAACGCCGCTTCAGCTGATCAATGCAGTATCGGCTGTGATCAACGGCGGGTCCCTGATGCAGCCAAGACTGGTCCGGGCGCTGGACTTTGATGACGGGAACAAAAAATCCCATGAGGAAATCGATCCCGTAAAAGTTCGCCAGGTGATTTCCCCCGAAACATCGCAAATCATGCGGGAAGTGCTGCAGAGCGTGGTGAGCGAGGGCAGCGGAAAGAAAGCGTATATCCCGGGTTATCGGGTCGGAGGCAAAACCGGAACTGCCCAGAAATACAGTCCCGGCGGCGGGATCAAGCAGGGGGCAGTGATTTCTTCCTTTATCGGATTCGCACCGGCGGATGATCCCCAGGTAATTGTCCTTTTCATGGTGGATGAGCCGAAGGTTGCAGTGGATTTTGGCAGTGTGGTGGCTGCGCCTTATGTGAAATCCATTCTGGAGGACACGTTGAAGTATCTTGGAGTGAAGCCGGTATTTGATGAAGACACCAGGAAGGAAACCCGGAAAGTCACCGTACCAAACGTAACCGGCAAGTCCCTGACGGAAGCGGCCCGGGTGCTGCATGAAGCCGGGCTGGATTATCTGGCGGAGTCTTCCGGCACGAAAGTTACGAAACAGATGCCGCTGCCGGAAGCGGAAGTACTGGTCGATACCACGGTGCTGCTGTATACCGGAAACGGATCCGGCTCCGCGGAGGGAGAAGGCGAACAGGTTGCTGTCCCGGATGTTACCAAGAAATCCGTACGGGAAGTAAACAATATCCTGACTTCAGCTGGTCTCAGGCTTCAGATTGAGGGCTCCGGCATATCGGTTCGTCAGGATCCACCTGCGGATACCGTGGTTGCGCCGGATACAGTGGTGACGGTGTCCTTTGAACCGCCGAAATAGGAGGATACCGGCCGGGACTCGCCGGTTAACCGGCCATCCGGCCGGGGATCTTCCGAATGAGCGCTGAACGGTTTGCTGCCGGCCATCCGGGACAGGGGCCTTCCGGTGCGGAGGATACGGAGGACTCCGGGGATTCAGGAAGGGGCAGAGAGGGTATAAATGGTAATATTTTCGTATATACTTACAAAAGAAACAGGCTGCCTGAATAAGGGTGGCGGCTGGGAGGAATTGGAATGCAACTGAGGGAAATGTTGAGAGATACAGAAGTTCTTCATGCAGAAGGATCCCTGGACATTGATATCAATGCAATTACTTACGATTCGAGACAGGCGACCTCCGGGTCCTTGTTTTTTTGTATAGAAGGTTATCGGACAGACGGGCATAAATATGCTGCAGCGGCAGTCGAAAAAGGGGCCGTGGCGGTGCTGCTCCACAGGGATATTCCGCTTCCGGAGGGAATCACCAGGGTATTTGTGGAAGATACCCGCAGGGCCATGGGCCTGATTTCCGCCGTTTTCCATGGAAACCCGTCAAAGGATATGATATTATTTGGCGTAACAGGTACCAATGGGAAAACAACCACTACCTATATGATCAAATCCATCCTGGAGGAATCCGGGAAAAAGGTGGGACTGATCGGGACCATTACCAACATTATCGGAAACCGGAAGATCCCGTCGCAGCGAACGACGCCGGAATCGCCGGATTTGCAGAAACTGTTGGGCGATATGTCCCGGGAAGGGGTGGAAGCGGCCGTTATGGAAGTCTCTTCCCATTCCCTGGCTTTGGAACGTGTGGCAGGTTGTAATTATGAAGTCGGAGTGTTCACCAATCTTACCGAGGATCATCTGGACTTTCATGGCACGATGGAAAATTACCGCAATGCGAAGGCCAAATTATTTCAGCAGAGCCGTCTTGCTGCGATCAATGTGGATGATGAGAACGGACGGATGATTCTGGAAGGCCTGAAAGGCAAGGTGTTCACCTACGGCATCCATCAGCCTGCTGATATTTTTGCGCGGGATATTGAAATCACAGCGGAGGGGGTGTCCTTTCATCTGCATATTCTGGGTGCCAGCATCGGAATCAACCTGCACATTCCCGGTTTGTTCAGTGTATACAATGCCCTTGCCGCAGCTTCTGCCTGCTATGCGGCGGGAATTTCCCTTTCCGATATCCGCAGCGGTCTGGAATCCATGCGGGGGGTTCCGGGCAGGTTTGAGCTTCTGGATACCGGCACTGATTATTCCGTTATTCTGGACTACGCCCATACTCCGGACGGCCTGGAAAATATCCTGAAGACAGCCGGGGATCTGACAAAAGGAAGAATGATTACCTTATTTGGATGCGGCGGGAACCGGGAACGGGCAAAGCGGCCAATGATGGGAGAGATCGCAGGCAAATACTCTGACTTTTGCATCGTAACGACGGATAATCCACGGGATGAGGCCCCCATGGCAATCATTAACGAAATTCTCCCCGGCTTGCGAAAGACGGACTGCGCCTTTGAAGTGATTGAGAATCGCAGGGAGGCCATCCAATATGCGTTGAAAACCGCAGGGAAAGGCGATGTCATCCTCCTGGCCGGAAAAGGTCATGAGACCTATCAGCTGGTCAAAGGCCGGACCTATCATTTTGATGAAAAGGAAATCGTTGCGGAGTTCCTGGGAAAGGAGAAAGTCTGATGAGACCTTTGTCCATTGAGGAGACAGCAACTGCGGCACATGGAAGGCTGATACGGAAAGGGAAGGCGCCTGGGATTACCGGCGTATCCACGGATACACGGACCATGCGGCCCGGTGATCTGTTTGTTCCCCTGATCGGGGAACGGTTTGACGGGCATAAATTCCTGCCGCAGGCGGTTCAAAAGGGTGCTGCCGCAGTTTTGACGCAGGATCTTCGGAATCCTTTACCGGATGGCATATCCACCATATATTGTGAGAATACCCTGACTTCCCTGCAGGAACTGGCTGCATGGTATCTGAAATCCATGCGTATCCCTGTTGTGGCAGTCACCGGAAGTACCGGGAAGACCAGCACCAGGGATATGATTGCCTGTGTTCTGTCCGAACAATACTGTGTCCTAAGTACGCAGGGAAACTTCAACAATGCCATTGGACTGCCGCTGACCCTGTTTCGTCTGGAGCCCTGTCATCAGGTTGCCGTACTGGAGATGGGAATGAGCGGATTCGGCGAAATCCGGCGCCTGGCCGGCATTGCCCCTCCACGGATTGCGGTTCTGACCAATATCGGCATTTCCCATATTGAAAAGCTCGGGAGCCGGGAGAATATACTGAAGGCAAAGCTGGAAATCTTGGAACGATTCCAGGCGGGCTGTACCGCAGTGCTCAACGATGACAACGATTTGCTGCATCAGGAAGGGAATCGGATGGAAGAAAGGAAAGCACCTTTTTCGCTGGTGCGGTTTGGAACCGGACCGGGTGCGGACTACCGGGCGGAGGGGCTGCGTCCGGCAGGGGAATCCGGGATGGAATACACTCTGGTTGCAGACGGGGCAAGGTTTCCGGTCCGGCTGAGGGTACCCGGAAGACATAATGTACTCAACAGCCTTGCGGCGATTGCAGTCGGAAGGTCCCTTGGCATTGGAATGGACCAAATATGCAGCGGCCTTCTGAAGCATACCGGGGGACAAATGCGTTTGCATATAGAGAATATCGGACGAGATGCCGATATTAAAATAATAGATGATGTTTATAACGCAAGTCCGGATTCGGTCCATGCTGCCATGGAGCTGCTGCGGAATATGGCGGGCGGACGGAAAATTGCTGTTCTGGGGGATATGATGGAGCTGGGTGATTATTCCGAAAGGGCACACCGGCAGATCGGTGAAATGGTGGCCGAATATGGCACGGATATACTGATTACGAAGGGAAACTACAGCTCCTGGATTGCGGATGGGGCAAAAGAAGCAGGAATGCCGGCGCAGTCCATTTATCATTTTCCGGAAAACCGGGGAGTCATCCGGTGGATGAAGGATGGATTGTCCGGCGGGGACCGCATTCTGATCAAGGGATCCCGGGCCATGAAAATGGAGGAAATCGTGGCATATCTGAAAGGAGGAGATTTTTTCGGATGAAGTATTTTGCGATGGTTGTGATACTTGCCTTTCTTGCCACGCTTTTGATGGGCATACTTCTGATTCCCTGGCTGAAGAAACTGAAGTTCCGGCAAACGGTGAGGGAGGACGGGCCGAAAAGTCATTTAGCCAAAACGGGAACGCCTACCATGGGAGGATTGCTGTTCCAGATTCCGTTGATAGTCATCAGCCTGATTCTGACCAGGGGAAACCGGGACTTTGTTTTTTTTGCCGTTCTGTCCACGGTCGGTTTTGGGCTGATTGGTTTTCTGGATGATTATATCGGAATCGTGAAAAGCCGCTCCCTCGGACTGCGTGCCTATCAGAAAATCATCGGACAGCTGGTTCTGTCTGTGGCACTGGCGTATTATGCCTATACCAATGAATATATCGGCAGCAGCGTCATCCTGCCCTTTGTGGGGAAGGAATGGGATCTTGGAATCTTTTATATTCCCGTCACTGTGTTTATTATTATCGGTACGGTAAACAGCGTCAATCTGACCGATGGGCTGGATGGACTGTGTTCCGGCGTAACGCTGATTGTTTCTGCCACGCTGAATATTATTTTGCTTTCTGTCTGTCAGATGGACCGGACCCGGCATATCGCCTATCTGGCAGAAAACTACGGGGAACTGCTGATCTTTTCTGCGGCGCTGACCGGCGGCTGCCTGGGATTTTTACGTTATAATGCCCATCCCGCACAGGTTTTTATGGGGGATACGGGATCCCTTGCATTGGGAGGCGCTGTTGCGGCCCTTTCCGTTCTGCTCCGGATTCCTCTCTGGCTTCCTATAATCGGCGGGATTTATATGGTCGAGGCCCTTTCCGATATTATTCAGGTGGTTTCCTTCAAGCTGAGAGGAAAACGGGTTTTCAAAATGGCACCCCTGCATCATCATTTTGAGTTGTCAGGTATGCCGGAGACCAGAGTGGTTGCCATGTTTATGATTGCGACAGCAATCCTGTGTCTGGTTGCCTTAATGAGTCTTTAGGGAACGGGACGATGTTCGCAACAGGAGGCCCGTGCCTGTTTGAAACGGGTATCTGGAAGGAGAGGTAGTATGGATTTCGCGGATAACGTGAAAGGAAAGGCAATATTGGTTGCAGGACTGGCCCGGAGCGGCGTGTCTGCAGCAAAACTGTTGGATCGATCGGGAGCCAGGGTCCTTGTCAGCGATACCAAAACGCAACAGGAAATTCCCGAAGCGGCGAAGGAGCTCCGGCAGGATACCGGCTGTCGGTTCTTTTTTGGAAAAAATCCGGACGATCTGGTCAGTCAGGTGGATGGAATTGTGATCAGCCCGGGAATTCCGGTGGATTCTTCCTTTGTGAAAAAAGCGCTGGATCTGGGAATTCCGGTCATAAGCGAGGTGGAGCTTGCATATCGATACAACAAGGCTCCGATTATTGCAATAACCGGTACCAATGGGAAAACCACGACAACGACGCTGTTGGGGGAGATGCTGAAGGCAGCCGGGAAAACCACTTATGTGGTCGGCAATATCGGAGTTCCCTTTACGGAAGTGGCGGAAAAAACAAGAGCGGACGATGTGGTTGTAGCCGAAGTCAGCAGCTTTCAGCTGGAAACCATTGATCGGTTCAAACCGGCAATATCTGTCCTGCTTAATATAACGGAAGATCATTTAAACCGGCACAAAACCATGGAAAATTATATTGCCGCAAAATCGCGTATTTTTGAAAACCAGGACAGCGGGGGATATGTGATTTTAAACAGAGATAATGATATCCTGTCCCGTCTGGAACCGGATACCGAAGCACATGTTTTCCATTTCAGCCGGAAAAGGATCCTGCCCGGAGGGGCATGGGTGGAAAACGGCTGGATCATGATGGACATTGGAAAAGGTCCGGTGCGGATCTGCAGGACAGGGGAACTTGCCATTCCCGGCGCCCACAACCTGGAAAATGCGCTGGCAGCTGTTTTGGCTGCAGGCATTGCAGGGGTGGAGTCCGCAGTCCTTGCTGGGGTTCTGAAGAAATTTCCGGGGGTGGAGCACCGGATTGAAAAAGTGGCCACCATCCGGGGGGTTACCTTTTACAACGATTCCAAAGGGACCAATCCGGATTCTTCCATCAAGGCCATTGAAGCCATGTCCGGTCCCACAGTTCTGATTGCCGGGGGCATGGATAAGAAAAGCGGCTTTTCCGACTTTGTGGATGCCTTTGATGATAAGATAAAAGCTTTGGTCTTACTGGGAGAAACAGCGGGTATGATAGCAGAGACTGCCAGAAAAAAGGGATTTCAGAATATTTACAGGGTGGATTCCATTCAGGAAGCAGTGGAGAAATCCTTTGCACTTTCCTCTTCCGGATACAATGTACTGTTATCCCCGGCATGCGCCAGCTGGGACATGTTCCGGGATTACGAAGAGAGAGGCAGGATCTTCAAGGAGGCTGTCCGAACATTGGGGAGGTAACAGGATGAGCAAAAAGCCCATTGATTTTCCGATTCTTTTAACAACTGTCATATTGGTTGCCATAGGGATTGTCATGGTGTTCAGTGCAAGCTTTTATTACGCTACCCAGAGATGGGGGGACAGCTTTTATTTTTTCAAGCGCCAGTGCCTGTGGGCAATGATCGGGTTTGCGGGAATGTTTCTTGCTTCCCGGATTGACTACTCGAGACTGCAGAAATACTCGAAACTGTTTCTGATCATCAGCATTCTCCTGTTGGTTGCTGTTTTGCTCGTCGGACAGGAAAGGAACCATGCCAAGAGATGGCTGGGAATCGGGAGCTTTACCATTCAGCCGGCGGAAGTGGCCAAGTTTGCCATGATATTTTATATTGCGGATGCTGTTTCCAGACGCAAGGGAAAAATGAAATACTTTTTCAAGGGGATGTTTCCCATCCTTGCCGTCGCCGGTGTGGTATTTGCGCTGATCCTGCTCCAGCCGAACCTGAGTACGGCAGGCAGCATTCTGCTTCTGACTTTTGTCATGCTGTTTGTCAGCGGGGCGAATCTGTGGCACATGGGAGGGCTGCTGGCTGCCGGGGCGGCAGGTGCTGTGGCACTGACCATGGCGGAGGGATATCGGAAAAACCGGCTTCTTGCCTTTCGTGATCCGTGGGGCGATCCGCTGGGAAACGGATGGCAGCTGATTCAATCCCTGTACTCCCTTGGTTCCGGAGGCCTGTTTGGGCTGGGACTTGCCAGGAGCCGGCAAAAACTTCTGTATCTTCCTTACCCGGAAACGGACTTTATCTTTGCCATCTATGGGGAAGAACTGGGTTTTCTGGGGGCCGTTGTACTGATCCTGCTGTTTCTGATTCTGATCTGGCGAGGAATCCGGGTTGCCCTGACCGCTCCGGACATGTTTGGAAGCATGCTGGCCGCTGGTATTATTTCCATGATCACCATACAGGTGGTCATCAATATTGCGGTTGTGACCGCATCCATGCCTCCGACCGGATTACCTCTTCCGTTTATCAGTTACGGCGGTTCCTCCCTGGCGATGTTCATGACCAGCATAGGCGTGCTTCTGAATATTTCCAGGCATTGCAATGCTGCATGAGATGCCTTCCGCCGGCGCGGGAAACCAGGATTGTAACACCTCAATTTTCCATGCATATCATGATATTGAACCAGGATTTGTTTTAAAATCCCAAGTGCGATATGGATGAGAACCAAGAAAGAGGTGGAACTTGAATGGATCAATACAGAATTCGAGGCGGAAAAAAGCTGGAGGGAGAAATCCGGGTGATCGGCGCAAAGAATGCTATTCTTCCGATTCTGGCAGCGGTCATATTGGCGGATCAGCCTGTTATCCTGCATGATTTTCCCAGCCTTGTGGATGTGGAGACCATGCTGCTGATATTGAGCTCCATAGGATGCCGGATAAAAAGAGAGGGCAATACATTGATTGTGGATCCTTCCGAGGTGGACAGCTGGACGATTCCGGACCGGTATGTCCGGGAAATCCGGTCCTCCATCGTGATGCTGGGCGCAGTACTTGCCAGAATGAAAAAAGCGGTTATCACTTATCCGGGAGGATGCGACATCGGGCAGCGTCCGATCAACCTGCATCTGCATGGCCTGAAACAGTTGGGCGTCGTGATCCGGGAAGAACACGGCTATCTGATATGTGAAGCGACGAATCTGGCAGGGGCTGATATCCATCTGGATTATCCCAGTGTGGGAGCCACGGAGAATATTATGCTGGCCGCCACCCGCGCCAAAGGACAGACTGTGATACGGAATGCAGCCAAGGAACCTGAGATCATGGACCTTGCGAATTTCATAAACAGTACAGGAGGAAAAATATGCGGAGCAGGGAGCAACACCATTAGAATTGAAGGTGTGGAGCATTTTCACGGGACGGAATATACCGTCATTCCGGACCGGATCGTGGCAGGGACTTATCTTGTGGCAGCTGCCGTCACGGGAAGTGAACTCGTTGTCCGTAATGTAAACGTGGAACATATTCAATCCATTATGACAAAACTGAGGGAAACCGGGTGCAGGATTACCTCCTTCCAGGATTCTGTTAAGATAGTGGCTCCCCAGCGCCTTTGCGCCATTGAGAACACCAAAACCTATCCTTATCCGGGATTTCCGACGGATATGCAGGCTCTGCTCATGAGTGTCCTGTCTGTTGCCAAAGGGACCAGCATCATCAAGGAAAATATCTTTGAGAACCGGTTCCGGCATGTTCCCGAACTGATCCGAATGGGAGCCAATATCCGGACAGAAGGCAATGTTGCCGTTATTCAGGGAGTGCCCGCTCTGAAGGGCGCAGAAGTCCGTGCCGGAGATCTCCGCGGAGGTGCGGCGCTGGTCATGGCCGGGCTGAGAGCGAACGGGGAAACCGTCGTGGATCAAATCCACCATGTGGAACGCGGATATGAAAATCTGGATGGATGCCTTCGGGATATCGGCGCGGATATCGAGCGGATCTGAAATAGTTTTGATTCCACTGCAAAAGCCCTCCGCCACTTTTTGCAGTAGAATCAATCCTATGGAAGGAATCCAAAAAGAAAGAAACAGTTTTCTGTTGTGAGGGATTATTTATGGGACGGAATGGGACAAGCAAAGGGATTATACTTTTTCTGGTTTTGCTTCTTTGCCTGACAGCAATCGTTCTTTTGGGCGCCGGGGTATTTCAGGTGAAAAAGATCACGGTGATATCCGGTGGTACCCTCAGCGAAGATGTTATAATAAACCTGTCCGGAATATCCCGCGGAGACAATATTTTTAAAATCAGCAAGGCAAAGGTAAAGAAGCGAATGGAGAACAATCCCCCCTTTCCTGTGGTGCAGTCCATCTCTTTCCGACTTCCTGCCGAGGTGGTCCTTGTGGTTCGGGAACGGGTCCCGGTTGCGGTCATCCCTTATTTAAGCTCTCATATTATCATCGATGGAAGCGGCTTTGTTCTGAATATTGTAAAGCAGCAGGACGATGAGCCCTATCCGGTGGTGGAAGGAGTTCCTGTTACCAGTCTTACCAGGGGAAGTCTGCTCTCGACGGGAGAGCATGAGAGCTACAGGGAGAAGATTCTTCTGCGTCTGCTGGGAGAGATGGATAAATGGAAGGTCGGCGGGATGCTGAAAGGGATCGGACTGGAAAATCCGGATAATATTGTGCTGACCACCAAAGATGGAATTCAGGTTCAGATCGGTCAGGCCGTGGAGCTGGACAAGAAATTCGGATGGCTGAAATCGGAAGCGTATCAGAGCGTTCTTAAAAATGGAAAGGGAGGAACACTGGATGTACGTGTGCCGGACAAAGCCGTATATCGTCCGGAAGGTGGACAGGATGCGGCGGA
The DNA here is from genome assembly GCA_038396605.1 of Eubacteriales bacterium mix99. Taxonomy (NCBI): domain Bacteria; kingdom Bacillati; phylum Bacillota; class Clostridia; order Eubacteriales; species Eubacteriales bacterium mix99. The sequence continues at coordinate 2,935,189 of CP121690.1, read as the reverse complement.
ATAAGGAGCAGACAGAGAATAAGTGAGGTGGTGGAAACGAAAACACTGGGTGGAAAAATAGCGGTGATGCTGGTCAGTATCATTCTTGGCCTGATGTTGGCAACGCAGTTTAAAAATGTTCAGAACGTCGGTGGGGATGTATCCCTTCAAAGGACACAGGAGCTTACCAGCCAGGTTCAGAAACTGAATCAGGATATCGTGGATCAGCGGAAATATATAGAGGATCTGGAAAAGCGAATTGCGGAATACGAAAATGCTGCCAGGGATGAAGGAAAGATCAACGATACCATGTACAAGGAATTGGAGCGATCCCGTATCCTTGCCGGTCTGGTGGATCTGGAAGGTGCCGGCGTTGTGGTAACCGTAAATGTCATCCCGGTGGAAAACGGAGGAGAATCCGGTATCGTGCGGAATATTTACCATGAGGACCTGCTGATGCTGATCAACGAACTGAATGCAGCCGGAGCGGAGGCATTGTCCGTCAATGGGGAAAGGATTCTTTCCACAACGGAGATCCGCAATGCCGGGGATTATATAGTGATCAACACCAATCGATATTCCGCTCCCTTTGAGATCCGGGCCATTGGCAATCCTGATACGCTGGAGGCTTCCCTGAAGCTGTTGGGAGGGGTGACGGATACTTTGGGAGAAGAACTGGACATCAAAATACACAGGGAAGAGAAAATCCGGATTCCCAAATACAATGGCGTGTTTCAATATGATTATGCCGAACCGGTACAGTAAACAGATGGGGCGATGGGATGAAAATCAAATTGGATAACAATATGCTGCTGATTACATGCGTCTGTATCCTGTTTGGCTTCTTCGCAATTCAGGTTTTTCAAAAACCGGGCCCGGATGTGGAAATTGGAGGGGTGACATCCCTGCAGACTGTTGAAAAAATGCTGCGGCAAAAGGGCGGATTGACAGAGAAGAAGCTTGAGCTGGATGAGACGATTGCGCAAAGGGAAAAAAAGCTGGCGGTATATGAAGACTCCGCGGCGAAAACCAATGGTCAGCTTGAGCATATGAAAAAAGAGACCCAGGATGCCAGGTGGATGGCCGGACTGCTACCCGTGGAAGGGCCGGGGGTGGAAATTATCCTGAATGACCGGAAGCGGGACACGATTTTGACCGACAATCCCTATCTGGGGTATTATGTTGTCCACGACAGTGATATGCTGAATGTCATCAATGAATTGCGGGAAGCAGGAGCGGAAGCCATCGCTGTAAACGATACCCGAATCATGGGAAATTCCAGGATCAGCTGCGGCGGGCCTACCATAAACGTGGGAAAGTATGGACGGTTTGCCCCTCCTTTCGTGATCCGCGCCATCGGGGATCCTGATGCCCTGATGGCCAGCTTTCAAAGGGATGACAGTATTTATCAGAATCTGAATTCCTGGGGCCTGGAGGTTCAGATCCGAAAGATGAGTAAAATTAAAATTCCCCGCTATCTTGGGGATATGGACTATAAGTATGCGCAAGCGGTTCAGGAAGGTGATTGATATGTGGCTGCCTGTTGTTGGTGTGTTTGTTGGAATTGTGCTGGGAATGCTGCTGCCGGTTCAGGTGCCGGTTGCTTATTCCTCCTATATGTCCATTGCGGTGTTGGCTGCCCTGGACTCGGTTTTCGGCGGGATACGTGCCAATCTGGACAAGCAGTTTGAGGCCGATGTGTTCATCTCCGGCTTCTTCGGCAATGCAATCCTGGCGGCTGGTCTGACCTATATCGGAAACCGGCTGGATGTGCCGATTTATCTCTGTGCCATCTTTGTTTTCGGTTATCGGATGTTCAATAATTTTGCCCTGATCCGGCGGCACTTTTTAATCAGTCTGAGGGGAAAGCCGGAACAGCCGGATCTGGAAGAAGATTCAAAGGGTGAATAAAAGCAAAAAAATATTTTAATTTGCTTTTGTTTATGGTAATATATTTACAGGGTAGAAAGTTACTGGAGATTGGAACAGCTTACCTGTATTAGTAAAGTGAGGGCTCTTGTTTTGAACAATGCTATCATGGCAATTGATCCGGGTACGACGAAGATGGCAGTATGGGTCGGACATAGGAACCGGGACGGCTCTCTGGAGTTGTCCGGCCTGGGCAATGTACGGTATGCCGGAGTCTCCGGAGATGGCTGGAGGTCTGAGGGGATGATGTCCCGTGTTTTGGATGATGCTCTCGGACAAGCCTGGAATATGGCGGGCTTCCGGGTTGACCACTGCACCCTGGGGATTCCCAATGAATTCTGTGGCCTGATCCGCAATACCGGAGGCATGACCCCGGATCATCCGATGTCCGGGCAGGACATTGAGGAGCTGAAGAAAATGGCTGCCTCCTACTCCCTGCCTTCCCCGTGGAAGATATCTGATGTATTGTACGGAGGCTTCCGGGCAGATGGAAGCCGTGTGGGAAATCCTCTTGGCATGGAGAGGAAACGGATCCTTCTGGAGGCCTCCCTTATTTGTGTCAACAATGATTTTGCGGAACAGCTGACGCGGATCGTGACTTCCCGAAAAATCGAGGTGGAACGGATTCTTTCCGTACCGTTGGTTTGCGGAGAGATGTTTCTTTCCCGGGAAGAGAAGCAGAAAGGTGCTGTCTGGATTGATGTGGGAGGGCATTCCACAGATATTGTTGTCTATTGGAAGGGGATCCCGGTATTTTTTGACTGGATCCCGGTGGGAGGGGAAAACATTACCCAGGATATTGTGGCAGGGACCGGGGTGACTTCCGAACAGGCAGAAGAGTTGAAAAGGCACTGTATTCTCGGCCTGGCACGGGAGGAAGAGGCTGCTGCCACAGAGATACCGGAAAACGGTGATTCGGGCGCCACGGATGTTTCCCCGGCCTTTCTGCAAGAAATCGTGGAGGCCCGGGTCCGGGAGCTGCTGGAGATTGTGAAGGGCAGGATCCGGGAGGAGGGACTGCTGACCTGTTGCCACAGCGCTGTTCTGGCAGGAGGCGGGATCTCCCTGCTTCGGGGAATCAGGGGGTTGGCTTCCGGGATTCTGGCGGTTCCCATACGGCTGGGGGTACCGGATATGATCGGGCTTTCCAGTCCAACCCTGTCCGCAGTTTATGCACTGGGGTGCAGCAGCCCGGACAAAGCCGGCGGAACTTCGAAAACAATACGGACGTTTATCCGGAAAATAAAACATCGATTTTCCAATTTTATATCATTTTAAAAGGGAGGGTACGGCGTGCTGGAATTTGATATTGACACGGATCAATTTGCACAGATAAAGGTAATAGGTGTCGGAGGCGCAGGCAATAATGCGGTAAACCGTATGATTCAGCATGGCTTGAAAGGTGTGGAATTCATCTCCATCAATACGGACAAACAGGCTCTATACCTTTCGCAGGCGACGCAGAAGATACAGATAGGGGATAAAATCACAAAGGGTCTGGGAGCCGGAGCGAATCCCGATATCGGACAGAAAGCCGCGGAGGAAAGCCGGGATGAAATCCTTCAGGCCATCAAGGGAGCCGATATGATTTTTATCACTGCCGGCATGGGTGGCGGCACCGGAACCGGAGCAGCTCCGATTGTAGCCGAAATCGCCAGGGATCAGGGGATTCTGACGGTTGGCGTGGTCACCAGGCCTTTCCTGTTCGAGGGCAGGAAACGTGCAAAAAATGCGGATAACGGCATTGCTCAGCTGAAGGAGAAGGTGGATACCCTGGTCACGATACCCAATGACAGGTTGCTTCAGGTAGTGGAAAAAAGGACTTCCATGCTGGATGCCTTCAAGGTTGCAGATGATGTTCTGCGGCAGGGCGTACAGGGCATTTCCGATCTGATAGCCGTGCCGGGTCTGGTGAACCTGGACTTTGCGGATGTCCGCACCATTATGAAGGAACAGGGCCTTGCCCATATGGGGATCGGGAAGGGCAGCGGAGACAACCGTGCAACGGATGCTGCGAAGCAGGCCATTCAGAGTCCGCTGCTGGAAACCACCATTGAAGGGGCCAAGGGCGTCTTGCTGAATATCACCGGGGGACCCAACCTGGGATTGTTTGAGGTGAATGAAGCAGCGGAGCTGGTTGCCGAGTCTGCGGACCCCGACGCAAATATTATTTTCGGTGCTGTCATTGATGAAAGCCTGGAGGACGAGATTCAGATCATCGTTATTGCCACCGGTTTTGATAAGCAGGAAGAAAAGCAGGATCGGCGGAAGGCCGGCAAGACCATTGAAAAAGAAACGCCTTCCACAGCAAAGACCGATGAAGATGACCTGGATATTCCGACATTTCTGCGCCGCAACCGGATCAAATAAAGCGGTGGATTCTTTGTCACAGTGGGGAAGGGAAAGAAGCGGACACTTCTCCGGGAAAGGGATCCGTGGAAAGAAGCACGGCAAGAGCGGAATAGCGACAATAAGGAGCATTTATTGTCGTTATTTTTTTGTCCGGATGACCACCATTTGACAGGATTCTTTTTACAGATAGGTTATAATAAGGACAACAAGAGGCAGGTCCGCCTTTACAAAGGATGGGGTTGGGGTGGAGTATCGCTATCTGGATGTCATCTGGCTGGATAATCTGTTCCTTAATTTTATTTTGAACTGGATCACACGGAAGCTGTCCGGAAACGCCTCTCCCATGTGGAGATTATGGTGTTCTGCAGGCGTTGGCGCAGTCTATGCCGTCTTTCTGATCCTTCCCGGCTTTCCCATCCTTTCCCGGTTTCCATTTAAAGTACTGCTGTCCCTTGCCATGCTGGCCATCGGTTTCCGGATTTCCGGCTTCCGGGATTTTATGAAACTTTTCGGCCTTTTTTATGGCGCAACGTTTCTGCTCGGCGGAACGGCCTTTGGAATTTATTATTTCTGCAATGCCGGTATTACCGTAACCAATGGTGCCTTTTTCATCCGGGACTTTCCATTGACGATTGTCATTTTTTCCGTAGTCTGCGTGATTGTGCTGTATCGTTGGCTGTGGCCGCTTCTTCGGCTCCGGCTGAACCGTCATCAATTGATTTATCCGGTGGAGGTGGGTTTCGATGGGGAAAGCATCGGTACCGATGCTTTCCTGGATACCGGGAACGAGCTGACGGATCCGATTTCCGGAATTCCGGTTATGGTGGTGGAGTTTAAGCAGATTCAAACCCTTCTGCCGCCTGAAATAGAAAGAATATTTCAGGAAGGCAGGGAAGAAAATCTGGAGTACATTACCCGGGTGATGGCCGATTCCAGGTGGATCAGCCGGTTCCGTATGGTGCCCTATCATACCCTGGGGCATTCCGAAAGCCTTCTTCTTGCCTTCCGGCCGGACCGGGCCCGGATTCAGGCGGATGGTACCTGGACGGAAATCGGGGAGGTTCTGATTGGCATCCGGAACCAGAGATTATCCGGCAGCGAGGAATACCATGCTTTGATTCAGCCACAAATTATTCCATAGCAGGAGGAGTTGTGAATGTCCATTTATCAGAAAATCGGGATGTACTGCCGGATCCTGTGGATTCGGATAGCCGGCAGGCTGAAAATTCTGAAGAACCGGTTCATCAATTATATCAGCGGAAATGAAGCTCTGCCGCCTCCCCTGTCCGGGGAAGAGGAAACCTTTCTGATCGGCAGGCTGAGCAAAGGCGATGCTTCCGTAAAAAATACATTGATTGAGCGCAATCTCCGGCTGGTGGTCTATATTGCCCGAAAATTTGAAAATACCGGAGTCGGTGTGGAGGATCTGATTTCCATTGGCACCATTGGGCTTATCAAGGCGGTCAACACTTTTGATCCTTCCAAAAAAATCAAGCTGGCTACCTATGCTTCCCGCTGCATTGAAAACGAAATCCTGATGTATCTGCGGCGCAATGGGAAAATCAAATCGGAAGTTTCCCTGGATGAGCCGCTCAACGTCGACTGGGATGGAAATGAATTGCTGCTGTCTGATATTCTGGGAACGGAGAATGACCTGGTATACAAGTACATCGAAGATGAAGTGGACAAGGAACTTCTCAATCTGGCCATGAGCCGGCTGACCCGCAGGGAGCGCAGCATTATCGAACTTCGGTTCGGCCTTCGGGACGGCTCGGAAAAAACGCAGAAGGAGGTTGCCGATCTGCTGGGCATCTCACAATCCTATATCTCCAGGCTGGAAAAACGTATCATCAAAAGGCTGAAAAAGGAAATCAGTCAAATGGTTTAAAGGAATAAATCTCTCCGTCCAGGGCAATACTTTTTTAATAACAGGGTCCTGAATCAGATATGGATGGAGGGGAAAATGCATGCTCACGAACAAGGTTGAAATTTGTGGAGTCAATACTTCAAAGTTGCCTGTTTTGACCAACGAGGAAATGATGGAATTGTTTTCGCGTATACATGCCGGAGACGAAAGTGCCAGGGAAACGTTTATAAAAGGCAATCTGAGGCTGGTTTTGAGCGTCATACAGAGGTTTCACAACAGGGGGGAACACATTGATGATCTGTTTCAGGTCGGCTGTATTGGTCTGATCAAGGCAATTGATAATTTTGATGTGTCACAGAATGTACGGTTCTCCACGTATGCAGTGCCCATGATCATCGGCGAGATACGCAGATATCTCCGGGACAACAATTCCATTCGGGTCAGCCGGTCTCTGAGGGATACGGCCTATCGGGCCCTGCAGGTGAGGGATCAGCTGATCAACAAAAATTCCAGGGAGCCTACGGTTTCTGAAATTGCAAAAGAACTGGACCTTCCGAGGGAAGAAGTCGTTTTTGCCATGGACGCCATTCAGGATCCCATTTCCCTGTTTGAACCCATCTATCATGACGATGGAGACGCTATTTTTGTCATGGATCAGGTCAGCGATGAAAAGAATCAGGATGAAACCTGGCTGGAGGGAATCGCTCTCAAGGAAGCCATGAAAAAGCTGAATAAAAGGGAAAAGCTCATCCTTACCCTCCGCTTCTTCGATGGGAGGACCCAGATGGAAGTGGCTGAGGAGATTGGCATCTCCCAGGCACAGGTTTCCCGACTGGAAAAAACGGCATTGAAGCATATGCGCAAATATATCTGAAAATTTATCATGGACTTCCTCTGCCGGGAGTCATCTTTTTCATACTCCGCAAATACTATAGTAAAAGAGATTGGGATTGCGGGGTGGTTTTTTGCAAAAATCATCGGATTTTCGAACGAAAGAGGTCATTAACATCCGGGATGGACGAAGACTGGGCAATATTATTGATATGGAATTCAATTTGAACGAAGGCCGTATCACAGCCATTGTCGTTCCCGGAGCCAGTCGTTTCCTGGGGCTGCTGCGGGAGGGGGACGATTTGGTGATCCCATGGGAAAGAATCCGGAAAATTGGGGATGATGTGGTACTGGTGGATGTGGAAGTCCAGCCTGTGCCATAAATCGTTCCATTGGGAATCCAATGCAAATAAGGCTCAAAAAAGATGGACGAAAAGGCAGAAAGATAATATAATGGGTACGACAGACAACTTCAGGGAGGTTCTGTGAATGAAGTGCCCATTTTGTTTTGCTGTGGACAGTAAGGTGGTGGATTCTAGGCCTACGGACGAAGGCACGATGATTCGCCGCAGGCGGGAATGCGCCCATTGCGGCAAACGGTTTACCACATATGAGAAGGTGGAACATATCCCCATTCTGGTTGTAAAGAAGGACGGTCGCCGGGAGGTTTTTGACAGTGATAAGATCCTTTCCGGGCTGCTGAAGGCCTGTGAGAAACGACCGATAACCATGAAGGATCTGGAGGCACTTGTACAGGACATTGAAAAGCAGGTCTACAATTCCCTGGATCGGGAGATCACCAGTCAGCGGATCGGGGAAATGGTCATGGAAAGGCTGAAGTCCCTGGACGAAGTGGCATATGTCCGGTTTGCTTCTGTCTATCGGCAATTCAAGGATATCAACACATTTGTGGAAGAACTGAACAAGCTGATGAAAGAAAAGTAGCGATAGCTGGAGATGCATGGCAGAGAAATCAAGAGAAACCATATTCCATTGGTTTCTTTTTCGTTTTTGGTCAGGAGAATGGCATACAACTTCCTGGGAAAGGGAATGATAATCCTGAATCAAATTCAACTAGAGGTGACAAATTATGCCCTTGGGATTAGCACTCCTGGTCGTAGCAAGCATTTTGATCCTGTTCGGGATCGGCCATCGGGTTCTGGACAGGCTGAGATTGAATGACAAGCAGGCATTATTTTTTCTGGCTGCTATTTTCATAGGCGGTATTCTTCCGGATATCCCTTTTGGAAAGAACTTTTCGATCAATCTGGGTGGTGCGGTTATTCCGCTTATCCTGGCTGTTTATCTTTTTGTCAAGGCAGGCACGGGAAAGGAAAAAAGGAGGGCGGTCCTGGCATCCCTGCTGTCCGGCATCGCTGTTTACCTGGCAGGAAGATTGCTTCCTGCAGAGCCGGAAACCATGCTTTTTGACCCGAATTATATCTATGGCATTCTTGCAGGTGTCATTGCCTACCTGTTCGGGCGTTCCAGAAGAGCCTCCTTTATTGCAGGCATTATGGGTGTGATACTGGCGGATGTTGCCCAGGGAATCGAAAACCTGATCCGCAACATTCCGGCGCCCACCCGGATTGGCTCCGCCGGTGTGATGGATGCCGTTGTGATATCCGGTTTCCTTGCGGTGTTGCTGGCGGAATTTGTAGGAGAACTGAGAGAAAAGATTCAGGGCGGCACCAGCAAGAAAAATATGCATTTTGATCATGCGGAATTTACCAGCGCAGTTGGCATGAAGGCGGAGAAAAAACAAGGGGAGGAAGAGGAGAAAAAAGAGAAGAAGGAGGAGGTTACGAATCATGAAGAAGATGATCAATAGGGCCCTGATCCCCATACTGCTTTTGCTGTTCCTGATCCCAATTCCTGCATCTGCCGACGATTGGTTTGAACCGGAGCCGGGCTATTATACCCTTCTGGATGAAAACGAAAAGGAACTGACCGTAATGGGCTGGGAAGTATCCCTGAAGGATGAATATGTCAGCAGCGACAACAAGCATTATATCGTAACCAGGGTAGACAGCGAAAAGAAAACAGCCTATACCAGGCTTTTGGGAGAAGTTCCCCTTCCGGCTGTGCAAACGCAGCCGGAATCCAGGGAAGCGGCGCAGCAGGATAAGGGAAATATCCTGCTGTATTGTACCCATAACGATGAATCCTACGTTCCGACGGACGGGAAGGAAAGCATCAAGGGGAACGGCGGCATTTTCGATGTGGCGGAAGCTTTACAGGCGAACCTGAAGAAGAAAGGCATCGATGCCGTACTGAGCCGGGACAGGCACGACCCGCATGACGCGGGATCCTACCGGCGCTCCAGACGGACCGCAGTCAATCTGATGAAAAAGAATGTTCCTGTGCGTGCCGTATTTGATATTCACAGGGATGCCGTACCAAAAAGCCATTATGCAGCAAAAGTGGACGGGCAGGACATGACCGCCATCCGGATCGTACTGGGCCGGCGTAACCAGAACCGGAAAGCCAACGAGGAGCTGGCATATAAATTTAAAGCGGTTTCCGATAAAAATTATCCCGGTCTGCTGAAGGATATCTATTTCGGGAAAGGTTCCTATAACCAGGAACTGGCCCCCCGATCCCTGCTTTTTGAAGTGGGTACCTATGAGAGTTCCAAGGAGATGGCGGAACGATCCACAGCTTATCTGGCCGATATTGTTTCCAAATCGCTGTACGGAGGGACTGCCCAGAAGCATTCTCCGAAGACCGGGAAGCCGGAAGGGAAGAAAACAAAGGTTACTCCGGTCAACCATGAAAGTGGAAAATCCGGCGGCCATGGCTTTCTTTGGATGATTGGCATTGTGGCAGTCGGCATTGTTGCTTTTCTTTTCATCAGCACGGGCAGCCGGGAGAGGTTTTCCAAAATCAAGAAGTCCAACAGACAGGATTACAGCAGCTTTCTGGGCCGGAAAAAGAAAAAATAACCGGTGGCTGTACATGCTGTGGGAGGTACTGTGCGAATTATCTATTACAGTTATTGGGGAACTTATGCAGCTTATCTTATGGCATCTCTTCATGCAGGGATTTATCCGGAAAAGGAACCGCCTTCCCCGGATACCATTGACCGACAGTATGAGCTGTGCCGCCGGTATGCAAATCAGGCCGGCAATCTGATCTATGTCGGTCTGGACGATCAGTTCCGGGAAGTTTACAGTCTTGGATGCAGACAGCACAGCGGCATGCTGATCCGTGCCATTCAGAATATGAATGTGGTTTTTGGCATCTGGGAGCCGGTTCGTTTCATCCCGGCAAAACCCCGGGGAGGAATTCTTCCCGGAATTCTGCAGAATTTTCTTTTCTTTACCGGGGCGGAAAGGCTGGCTGCGCACTGGTTTCATGTTTGGTTTCGAAGGCATTATAAGGGCTGTGCCGCAGCAGTTGAAAAAGCAAAGCAATCCCTGGAAGGTGAAAAAACCGAGTGAAATTATTTTATTGTTGTTACGGAGGTGCTCACACCTCCGTAACCTGTGCCTCCATTCATCTGCATTATCTTCCGGAAAACCGGATTCCGGCATTCACTGAATTCCGTAGTGTTCCATTTTATGACAAAATGGATCATTGCAGACTGGGAACTCCGGTTTATGTGGGAACGGATGAGATGGGCTGGGACATTTACATTATAGGTATGAAGCATGAAAAACAGCTGGTGATTCCTGCCATGAAAAGCTATTTGAACGCATGCGGGGTGGATCAGACCGGCTTTTTACTGGCAAATGCTCTGGTGGAGCTTCATCCAATCACTTCTGTCGGCGGGATTCTCACGCGAAGGTTCGGAATTGTGTCCATCGGAAGGCCAATGACCGTTTGGGGAATCCGGCGGAGTTACCGGAGACTGGTCAAACTGGTGCAAAGGGTAAAGAAAAATCTGAAAGCCAGACAGGAGATTTCGGATTTTTCTTGACGAAATGCGGAATATGACAGATAATATGGGTACATTGTTGATTTGTGTCCGGCACGGGAAAATATGAAATTTACCCATATGGATGGGAATCAAATGAATTTTTAAAGGAACTGTTTGAACAGGACCGGGAGGTGTGTGTGTGGCAAAACCAATGGTGGCGATTGTCGGCAGACCCAATGTGGGAAAATCTGCTTTGTTCAACCAGTTGACCGGGAAACGGATTTCCATCGTGGAGAATACCCCAGGCGTTACGCGGGACAGAATATACGCCGATGCGGAATGGCTGGACCATAAGTTTACCTTGATTGATACAGGAGGCATGGATCCCGAAAGCCGGGACCCGCTGCTGCAGCAGATGAAAAGTCAGGCAGAGATTGCCATGGAAACGGCGGATGTGATTCTGTTTCTTACCGACGGGAAGCAGGGGGTCACGCCGGCGGACCGGGATGTGGCGGAAATGCTCCGCAGGTCGGACAAGCCTGTTGTTTTGGCTGTAAACAAGATCGACACGCAGGAGAACGAGGCAAATCTCTACGAGTTTTATAATCTGGCAATCGGGGATCCCATATCCATATCCGCAGCCCATAAACGGGGAATCGGAGATTTGCTGGATGAGATGGTGAAGCATTTTCCCAGGGAGAGACCGGAGGAGGAAAAGGCCGAAACCATCCAAATTGCGGTGGTGGGAAAGCCCAATGCAGGAAAATCATCCCTGATCAACCGGATTCTCGGTGAGGAACGGGTTATTGTGAACGATATTCCAGGTACCACCCGGGATGCCATTGATACCTCCTTTGAGAAGGATGGGCAAAGGTATGTGATCATAGACACGGCGGGGATACGGAGAAAGAGCCGGATTCATGATTCCCTGGAGCGCTACAGCGTGGTGCGGGCTCTGAGCGCCATCCGAAGATGTGATGTGGCGCTGGTGATAATGGATGCTTCGGAGGACATCACGGAGCAGGATGCGAAAATCGCGGGATTGGTTCATGAAGAGGGGAAAGGCTGCGTTCTCGTCATGAATAAATGGGATAAAATTGAGAAGGAAACCCATACCATGGAGGAATACCACAAAAGGCTCCGGAATCGTCTGAGTTTTATGACTTATGCGCCGGATGTCTTTCTTTCCGCAAAAACCGGGCAGCGGGTGGGGCGCATTATAGAGCTGGTGAATCAGGTGTATCGCCGATGTACCTTCCGGGTCTCCACCGGGGTACTGAACGATTGCCTTGCCGATGCCATAGCGGTGAACGAACCGCCTGCCGGCAAGGGGAGACGCCTGAGAATCCTGTATGGTACACAGGTTTCCGTGAAGCCGCCTACTTTTGTCCTTTTTGTCAACCATCCGGAGTTTCTGCATTTTTCCTATCAACGTTATCTGGAGAATTATTTTCGAAAGACCTTTGATCTGGAGGGTACGCCTCTTCGTATCCTGGTACGGGAGAAAACGAAACAGGGGGTTTGAAATGGGATATTATATGCTGGCAGCAGTGATTGGTTATTTTGTGGGGAACTTTTCCCCTTCCTATTTATTGGGCAGGTTTTCCAAAGATATTGACATCCGGAATTATGGAAGCGGAAACGCCGGTACCACCAATGCAATGCGTGTATTGGGAACCAAAAGTGGGCTGATTGTTTTTTTATGTGATGTCATAAAAGGCGCTGTTGCCACATGGCTGGGTATGCGGCTGACTTCAGGCAATCCGCTGGGAGGGGCAGTCAGCGGATGCATGGCAGTGATCGGCCATAACTGGCCCTGCCTGCTCCGCTTTCGGGGAGGAAAGGGAATTGCCTGTTCCTTTGGCCTGATTCTTGTTTTATTTCCGACAATCGGCCTGATTCTGTTTTTGCTTCTCATTGCCTTGGTTCTGACGACCCGATACATGTCCCTGGGTTCGATCAGTGCGGCGGTTTTGTTTCCTGTTCTTCTGGCCATCTTCCGGAAGCCGCCTGAGATGATCCTGGTCGGGGTGATTCTGGCACTTCTTGCCCTGTTCCGTCATAAAGAGAATATTAGGCGGCTGCTGAACGGCCAGGAAAACAAATTTTCCTTCTCCAAATCCGGAAAGGATATCTGATATGCGGCAGGGCTTCGGAAACGGAGACCTTCCGCATTTTTTGCTGACAACCTGTCATATTCTTTTCCGGCTCCCAATATATATGAAGTATGAAAACAGAACTGGACGTTAGATATTGGGAACTGACCGGCCCAAATCTAATTCCCAGATGGGGAGGGGAAAGTTAATGGAGAAGTTTGACCTGTACCGGGATATTGCCGAACGCACCGATGGGGATATATACATAGGCGTGGTGGGACCGGTTCGAACAGGAAAATCCACATTGATCAAAAGAATTATGGATTTACTGGTCCTTCCTAATATGGATAACGACTTTAAAAAGGAAAGATCCCGTGATGAAATGCCTCAAAGTGGTGCAGGCCGCACGATCATGACCACTCAGCCAAAGTTTGTTCCCAATGAAGCCGTGCAGATTTCGCTGCAGGAAAATGCGAATCTGAATATCCGTATGGTGGATTGTGTCGGTTACCTGGTAAAAGGGGCAATGGGTCATATGGAAGGGGAAGCTCCCAGAATGGTGAGGACTCCCTGGTTTGATTATGACATTCCATTTGAAGAAGCGGCGGAGATCGGTACACGAAAGGTGATTGCCGACCATTCCACCATCGGCCTGGTGGTTACGACAGACGGCAGTATCACCGAAATCCCACGTTCCAATTATGTGGAGGCGGAAGAACGTGTGATCCGGGAGCTGAAGGAATTACAGAAACCCTTTGTCATGATTCTCAATACCCGGACACCGGATGCAGAGGATACGATAAAGCTCAAGGGCGCCCTGGAGGAAAAATACGATGTCCCGGTTCTGGCACTGGATGTATTGAATCTGACGGATGAGGACATTCATAATATTCTCAGCAATGCGCTGTTTGAATTCCCCATCACGGAAATCAAACTGGATGTTTCCAAATGGGTATTGAGTCTGGATGACGATCACTGGCTGATTCAATACATTATGGATTCCTCAAGGGAGGTATCAGCAAATGCCCTGCGCATCCGGGATATGGATGGATTCGGCAAATCTTTCGAGGATTCCGAGTATCTGGAAAAGCCGAAGATTGAAAACATTGATCTGGGCAGCGGAAAAGTGCAGGTTCAGATGGATGTCAAGTCCGGACTCTTCTATCAGATCCTGGGAGAAGAGTGTGGCTATCATATTGAAGGCGATTATCAGATGATCGGCCTGATGAAGGAACTGGCCTTTGCAAAAAAGGAATATGACCGGGTGGCAGATGCCTTGAAAGACGTAAGGGAAACCGGGTACGGGATGGTGGCTCCGTCCATGGAGGAGCTGACACTGGAAGAGCCGGAAATCATCCGGCAGGGAGGTCGTTTCGGAGTCCGCCTGAAAGCCAGCGCGCCGTCTCTGCATATGATCCGCGCTGATATTGAAACGGAAATTTCTCCCATTGTAGGTACTGAGAAGCAAAGCGAAGAGATGATCAAATATCTGCTGGACGACTTTGAAAACGATCCGTCCAAACTATGGGAGTCCAACATCTTTGGAAAATCCCTCAATGAACTGGTGAGGGAAGGGCTTTCCAACAAGCTGATGAGAATGCCGGAGGATGCCCGGTTCAAGATCCAGGAGACCCTTCAGAGAATCATCAACGAGGGAAGCGGAGGGCTCATTTGCATTATATTATAAAGAGAATTCTCCTTCGGAAGACCCCTCCGAAACACGGATGCAATGCAGCGAACAGAAAAATAAAAATTTGAATACCGGATGTCATTTTGACGTCATTTGCAGAAAGCCTTAAGTACGGTTGCTTAGGGCTTTTATTCTTTTTCGGCGTGCTGCTTCCGCGTGGTACTCGCCAAAATGGGAAATTGGTGATAAAATAGAAGCAATTGATGTAAAATGTATCTGAGATACAGAAGGGAGTCTTTCATGTGACGATAAATGAAAAATTGGGGGCACTGAGGGAGAGTATGAAGGCGAAAGGCATCCACGCTTATATGATACCAAGTGCAGATCCCCATCTGGATGAGTATGTTCCGGATTATTACAGGGCCAGGGAATGGATCTCCGGATTTACCGGTTCTGCAGGAACGGTTGTTGTCACAATGAACCGTGCCATTCTCTGGACTGATGGGCGCTATTACATACAGGCTGCAAAGGAGATTCAGGACAGTGAGTTTGAGCTGTTCAAGAAGGAAAAGGGGGTTCCCGATTATATGGAATTCCTGGAGCAGAGTCTGACTCGGGGACAGGCAGTCGGACTGGACGGCCGGGTGGTATCCTGTGCGGACGTACGGGAGCTGAAGAAAAGACTGGAGAGGAAGGGCGTATTCCTGAAGGGCGATATGGATCTGGTGAGCGAACTGTGGACCGATCGGCCTCCCCTGCCCATGGACAAGGCGTTTCTCCTGGATGTGGCTTTTGCCGGGCTCTCCGTTCGGGAAAAACGGGCGCAGGTGCTTTCCCATATGAAAAAGAATGGAGTGGATCATTATATTGTTTCTGCTCCGGATTCCATCGCCTGGTTCCTGAATCTCCGTGGAAACGACGTTTCCTATACCCCGGTGATTCTATCCTATCTCCTGATTTCCGGGAATTCCGTTACCTGGTTTGTGGATCCCGGTAAGCTGACGGATGAAGTAAGGGATTATTTAAGGGAAAATGATATTTCTGTTCGGGATTACGGGGAAGTGTTTCGGGCTCTTGCGGACCTGCCTGCGGACAGCAGCGTGCTGGTGGACAGCGAAACAAACAGCTATGCGGTCTGCTTTGCGGTGAAGCAGGCCAAAGCCATCGATAAAAGCGACATTATCGTTCCGCTGAAAGCGGTAAAAAATCCGGTTGAGATCAGAAATTTAAAGGACACCTATGTCAAAGACGGCGTTGCCATGGTGAACTTTCTGTATTGGCTGGATACCAATGTCCCAGGGGGGAAAGTTACCGAGCTGAATGCTGCGGAAAAGCTTCTGAAATTCCGGATGCAGCAAAAGGGCTGCATGGGCTGCTCCTTTGGGACCATAGCAGGATACAATGCCAATGCTGCCATGATGCACTATACCGCCACTCCGGAGAACTACTCCGTGCTGAAGCCGGAAGGGACGCTGCTGGTGGACAGCGGAGGTCAGTATTCCGGCGGCACGACGGATATTACCCGGACCATTGTCCTGGGAGAGATCAGCGAAGAAGAGAAAAGGGATTTCACCCTGGTGCTGAAGTCCCATATTGCCATGGCTTCGGCGATATTCCTGGAAGGAACAAGCGGAAAGAATCTGGATGTTCTGGCAAGGCAGCCTGTCTGGAAATATCATATGGACTATAAATGCGGTACGGGACATGGCGTCGGCTTTTGCCTGGGTGTCCACGAGGGTCCTCATGGATTCAGCAACAATGTGCCATTGGTACCGGGCATGATCATAACCATCGAGCCAGGGGTATATAAGGAAAACCGGTATGGCATCCGGACAGAAAATGATGTGGTGGTGGTGGAGGACAAAAAGGTGGAAGACGGGCAGTTCTATCGATTTGATATGCTGACCTGGTGTCCCATCGATATCCGGGCGATGGATCCGTCCCTTTTGAACCGGGATGAGATCGGCTGGATCAATACCTATCACAAAGAAGTCTGTCAGAAGTTGAGCCCTTATCTTGGGGAAGAGCAGAAGAGCTGGCTTCGTAAGATGACATCTTCGATCTGACAGCGAACCTTTATAACGGATTTTCAGGGAGAAAAACAACGAAACAACCACGAAATTATAAGGGAAGGGGCGTGCAGATTCATGAGGGAAGGAGATCCGGCCGGGCAGGACCGGGCAAAGCAGGATATTCCGGAGGGCAGGACCGCACTGGGGATTGAACTGGGGTCCACCCGTATCAAATCGGTGCTGATCGGAGAGGACCATCAGCCCATTGCTTCCGGAAGCTACGACTGGGAGAACAAGCTGGAAAACGGAATATGGACCTATCACCCGGATGATATATGGAAAGGCCTGCAGGGCAGCTACCGGAGCCTTGCGGAGAAAGTACACGGCAAATACGGAGTGGATCTTTCCACTGTGGGTTCCATTGGCATTTCCGGCATGATGCACGGATATCTGGTATTTGACAGGGAAGGGCGTCAGTTGGTTCCCTTCCGTACCTGGCGGAACACCATAACCGAACAGGCAGCTGGCCTTCTGACGGAGAAGTTCGGCTTCAATATTCCCCAGCGATGGAGCATTGCCCATTTGTATCAAGCAATCTGCAGCAGGGAAGACCATGTCCGGGATATTTCCTTTCTGACAACACTGGCAGGGTACGTGCACTGGAAACTGACAGGGGAAAAGATCCTCGGTGTGGGAGAAGCCTCCGGAGTCTTTCCTATTGGCAAAAGCGGAAGTTATCAAGCCGCAATGATGGAGCAGTTTGACGATCTGATTTCCGGTCTTTCCCTGGGCTGGCGTCTGGAGGACATTCTGCCGGAGGTCCGGAGTGCCGGAGAGCCCGGCGGGGTATTGACCGAAGAAGGAGCCAGACTGCTGGATCCCAGCGGAAAGCTGAAGGCCGGAATTCCACTGTGTCCTCCGGAAGGCGACGCCGGCACCGGAATGGTTGCCACCAACAGCGTGGCCGAACATACAGGAAATGTTTCGGCAGGGACTTCCATTTTTGCAATGGTGGTACTGGAGAAAGAACTGAGCCGGATTTACCCCGAAATTGATAGGGTGACCACACCTGCCGGGAAACCGGTTGCCATGGTGCACTGCAACAACTGCACCTCGGATCTGGACGCCTGGGTGCGCCTGTTCGGGGAAGTCCTGGAAGCCATGGGTGTAAAGTTCGAAAAGTCGGATCTGTACGATGCCCTTTACTTCAAGGCTTTGGAAGGAGAGAGCGACTGCGGGGGACTGCTTTCCTACAATTATTACTCCGGAGAGCCGATTACCGGATTCCGGGAAGGCCGTCCACTGTTTGTCCGTACGCCGGACAGCCGGTTTCATCTGGCAAACTTTTCCCGAAGTCTGCTTCTTTCTGCTATGGCGGTGCTCCGGATCGGCATGGATATTCTCACCGGGCAGGAGCATGTCAGAGTGGAGAAAATGCTGGGCCACGGCGGATTGTTCAAAACCAGGGGAGTGGGCCAGCAGATGATGGCCGCTGCCCTGAATGTACCGGTGTCCGTAATGGAATCTGCCGGAGAAGGTGGCGCCTGGGGCATTGCCTTGCTGGCTGCCTATGGGCAGCGGAAGAAGGAAGGTGAAACCCTGGATCGTTATCTTGCGGACAGGGTGTTTGCCCAAATCCAGGGTTCCTGTGTGGAGCCCAAAATCGGTGATGTCCAGGGATTTGATTCCTATATGAAGCGGTATCTGGAAGGGCTGGCCATTCAAAAGGCTGCAGTGGAGCATTTGCATGATTCGTAGGAAATCATGATCCTATAATTTTAGTTTTATTTCAATTTTTCATTTATACCTCATATACTGAGTGAATTCCGGTCTTCTGAATTGGGATGGTATGATTTCAGATGGATACAGATCAGACAAAGTGGATACAGATCAGACAAAGATGGAAACAAATCAGATAAAGCAGAAAGGAGTAAGATACGATGAAAGAAAAACAGTATGCATTTTGGTTTGTGGTGGGGAGCCAGTTCCTGTATGGGCCGGAGACCCTGGCTCAGGTGGAACGGGACGGCCGCGCCATAGCGGACGGATTGAACGGAAGCGGCAATCTGCCATATGACATGGTGTACAAGGATACCGTGAAAACAGCCGGCGGGATTGAAAAGCTGATCCGGGAAGCCAATTATGACGATGAATGTGCCGGCATCATTACTTTTTGTCATACCTTCTCCCCCTCCAAAATGTGGATCAACGGGTTGGGGCTCCTGCAAAAGCCCTGGCTGCATTTCCATACCCAGTTCAATGAAGAAATCCCCAATGAAGCCATGGACATGGATTATATGAATCTGCATCAGAGCGCCCATGGAGACCGGGAGCATGGATTTATCGGCGCCCGGATGCGGAAGGCCCGGAAGATAGTGGTTGGTTACTGGAAGGACGAAGAAACGCAGAAGAAAATCGGGAAATGGATGCGGGCGGCTGTCGGTGCAGCAGTCAGCCGACGTATGAAGGTAATGCGCTTCGGGGACAACATGCGCGAGGTGGCCGTTACAGAAGGCGACAAGGTGGAAGCACAGATCAAGCTGGGCTGGCAGGTAAATACCTGGCCGGTAGGCACGCTGGTGGAATATATGGACGCTGTGACGGATGCTGAGATAGAGGATTGCATGTCGGAATATCGGAAAAATTATGAATTTGCGACGGATGATCTGGAAACCGTTCGGTATCAGGCGCGGGAGGAAATTGCCATAAAGCGTATGCTGGATGAGGAAGGATGTATGGCGTTTAGCAATACCTTTGAGGATCTGTATGGAATGAAACAGCTTCCGGGCCTTGCCAGTCAGGATCTGATGCGCCAGGGCTACGGATATGGCGGGGAAGGGGACTGGAAGGTTTCCGCCCTGACGGCCATTGTGAAGGCAATGACCCACGGTATGGGCGGCGGTACGGCCTTTATGGAGGATTATAACTATGACTTGAAAAACGGCATTTCCCTGGGAGCGCATATGCTGGAGGTATGCCCGTCCCTGGCGGCGGAGAAGCCCAGGATTGAAGTGCACGATCTGGGAATCGGCAACCGGGAGGCTCCTGCGCGGCTGGTGTTTGAAGGCAAGGCAGGACCGGCTGTTGTGGCCAGTCTGATAGACATGGGTGGACGCCTGCGGCTGATCGTTCAGGACATTGAGTGTGTAAAGCCGACGCAGACCATGCCCAATTTGCCTGTGGCCCGTGTGATGTGGAAGCCTGAGCCGGATTTGACCACGGGAGTGGAATGCTGGATCCTGGCCGGGGGTGCACATCATACTGTGCTAAGCCGGGACTGCGATGCGGAGATGCTTAAGGATTGGGCCCGGATGATGGACATCGAGTTTGTACATATCCATCGCGATACCCGGCCGGAGCAGCTGGAGCACGATCTCTTCCTTTCTGACCTTGCGTGGAAACTGAAAGGATAACAAGGAGGGACAAAGACAAAAAGCAAAGACAAAAGGCCAGGATAAGGCAAAGACAAAGAAAGGGAAAAGGCAAAGAAAGAGACAATAAAAGAGGGCAATCCGAAAGGCAGAAAACAGATCAGGAACAAGGGAGAGGCGATTTCATGACAAAATATATTGTAAACGCCAATCACAGAAAAAGCCGGATTCATCCGGAAATTTACGGACATTTTTCCGAACATCTGGGCCGCTGCATTTACAACGGAATTTATGTGGGGGAGGATTCTCCCGTTCCCAATACCCACGGCATCCGGAACGATGTTGTAGAGGCCCTGAGAGCAATCCGGATTCCGGTGCTTCGCTGGCCGGGAGGATGTTTTGCGGATGAATATCACTGGAAAGACGGCGTCGGACCGAAGGAAAATCGAAAAAAGATGATCAATACCCACTGGGGAGGTGTTGTGGAAGATAACTCCTTTGGCACGCATGAGTTTATGGAGCTTTGCCGGCAGTTGGGCTGTGAGCCCTATGTCAATGGAAATGTGGGCAGCGGAAGCGTCCGGGAAATGAGCGAGTGGATGGAATATCTGACCTTTGACGGCGTTTCTCCCATGGCAGACCTGCGGCGAAAAAACGGTCGGGATAAAGCCTGGCGGGTAAGGTATTTTGGCATCGGCAACGAGAACTGGGGATGTGGCGGCAATATGCGGCCGGAGTATTACGCGGATCTGTATCGCCGGTATCAGACCTATGTACGGAATTATGGAGACAATCACGTGTTCCGGATCGCCTGCGGACCCAATGCAGATGATTATCACTGGACGGATACGGTTATGAAGATTGCCGGGAAGTACATGGACGGTCTGAGTCTGCATTATTACACGATCCCGTCCGGGAATTGGCAGCACAAGGGCTCTTCCACGGATTTTAATACGGAAGAATATTACGCTACTTTAGAGGCTGCCCTGCAAATGAAGGAACTGATTTCCCGCCACAGCGGGATCATGGATCGGTATGATCCGGAAAAGCGGGTGGGTCTGGTCGTGGATGAATGGGGCAGCTGGTATGATGTGGAACCGGGAACCAATCCGGGATTCCTTTATCAGCAGAATACCATGCGGGATGCCATGATTGCGGCGGTTACATTGAATATCTTCAACAAGAACAGTGATCGGGTTGTTATGGCAAATCTGGCGCAGATGGTAAACGTGCTTCAGGCGGTTCTTCTCACCGAGGGGGAAAAGATGCTGCGGACCCCGACCTATTATGTCTTTGATCTTTATAAAAATCATCAGAACGCGGAATTGCTGGAAAGCTATCTGGAAACACGGCAGGTCGGCGGCATCCCTCAGCTTCATGAGTCCGCTTCCGTGGATGAAAACGGACAGGTTCATATTACCATTGCCAACCTTTCCGGGGAAGAGGATGCCGTGATTTCCTGCGAGCTGCTGGGAAAGCAAGCAAAGCAGGTCCGGGGGAGAATTCTGCATGGCAGCATGAGGTCCCACAATACCTTTGAAGCGCCGGAGACGGTACATCCGGAGATTTTTTCAGATTATACGGCAAAGGAAACCTGGGGAGGATCCGCGCTGGAACTTCATATGCCGCCCTGCAGTATAGTGGAGCTGGCGGTAAAATAATGTCAATCAGTATTGAGCCATGCCGCTGTCTGCTTCGTGAAATGGAAGATCAGAAAGAGTTCTGGGCTTTGGTACGAGACCGGCTGAACAATATGCCGATGGAACGGCGCACGGAGGATGGGGTGTATCGGGAAAGACTGAAAAGCTGCAGGGAGTGTGCCCATCTGGTGAATGGGTTTTGCGCTCTTTGCGGCTGCGTAGTGGAATTGCGGGCAGCCAGACGATATATGGGTTGCCCGGATTCCCCGCCTAAATGGAATGGTTCTCCCATTCCTGCTGGCTGAAGGGCCGTACAAAGGTATGATAACTGAGAATTTCGCTCCTCTCCGGATTCATTCGATATTCACTCGGGGTCATTCTTGTGAGCCGCTTGAATTCCCTGGCGAAGTAAAATTGATTGGCATATCCCACGGACTCAGCAATGTCCGATATGGGCTGACCGGATTGTTTGAGACGTCTGCAGGCCTTTTCAATCCGAAGGATTGTGGAAGAGGGTACACATCCGGATCTGCTGGCGAAAGGCGGCGTTTATTCCGCTATGTGGGCAATGCAGGCGACCGACCCACGAAGTTCGTCCCTGTCATGATTCATTTAGGGTGGATACCACAATGGCCGGATAGCCGTAAACAGCCTATAGTCCGTCTCTGTCGTGATTCATTTAGGATTTGAATATCGCTGCTCAATAGAATATAATAGAAGCGATTGCAAAATTATTGACAGGAAATAAACAGGAGGATGAACGGATGAACAAGATTGACCAGCTATGCATCAATTCCATACGTATTTTATCGGCAGAAGCAGTGGAAAAGGCAAAATCCGGCCATCCGGGACTGCCGATGGGATCGGCTCCCATGGCTTATACCCTTTGGGCAAAGGTTTTGAAACATAATCCCAGGGATCCATCGTGGGCAGACCGGGATCGGTTTGTTCTTTCCGCAGGGCACGGATCCATGATGCTTTATTCCCTCCTTCATTTATTTGGATACGGTCTGACAATGGAGGATCTGAAGAATTTCCGGCAATGGGGCAGCAGGACTCCCGGACATCCGGAATACGGCCACACAGCCGGAGTGGAGGTGACCACGGGCCCACTGGGACAAGGAATTGCCAATGCAGTGGGCATGGCAATGGCGGAAGCCCATTTGGCAGCAAAGTTCAACCGGCCCGGATATGAGATCGTAAACCATTATACCTATGCTTTATGCGGGGATGGCTGCCTGATGGAGGGCATTTCTGGAGAAGCCTCTTCACTGGCCGGCACGCTGAAGCTTGGAAAACTGATTCTTCTGTATGATTCCAATTCCATCAGCATTGAAGGAAGTACGGATATCGCTTTTACGGAAGATGTGGGCAAACGTTATGAAGCATACGGATGGCAGGTGCTGCGGGTGGAGGACGGCAACGATACGGATGCCATTGAAGCAGCATTGAAGGAAGCCAGACAGGAGACGGAAAAGCCCAGCATGATTATCGTACGTACCGTGATTGGATACGGAGCGCCTGCAAAGCAGGGTACTGCCGCTGCTCACGGCGCACCCCTCGGTGCGGAGAACGTCCAGGCTGCCAAGGAATTTCTGCATTATTATCCGGATAAATCCTTCTATGTACCGGATGAGATAAGGGAGCATATGAAGGAACTTGTCTCTCAGGGGCAAAAGGCAGAAGAGGATTGGAACAAGCTATGGGATCCCTATCAGGAACATTATCCGGATCTGGCCGCCGACTGGGAAGCCTGGCATCAGCCCTGCCAAAAGGAAGATTTGTTGGATGACAAGGAGTTTTGGCATTTTGAGGGAGATATGGCTACCCGTTCTGCCTCCGGAGAGATACTCAATCGCCTGATCAAAAAGGTTCCCAATCTGATTGGCGGGTCCGCAGATCTTGCTCCTTCCAACAAGACGGAAATAAAAAATATGGGAAACTTTTCCGCACGGGATTATGCAGGTTCCAATCTGCATTTTGGCGTTCGGGAGCATGCGATGGCAGCCATTGCCAACGGCATGACTGCTCACGGCGGGTTAACCGTCTATGTTGCCACTTTCTTTGTATTCAGTGATTACATGAAAGGCGCCATGCGGCTGTCTGCCATGATGAAGCTGCCGGTGCTTTATGTTCTGACTCATGACAGCATCGGTGTGGGAGAGGACGGGCCCACCCATGAGCCCATTGAGCAGCTGGCTTCCCTGCGCAGCATTCCGAACTTTACGGTGATCCGGCCCGCAGATTCCAGGGAAACTGCAGCAGCTTATGTGTCCGCATTGTCCCGAACCGACGGTCCCACCGCTTTGGCGTTGACCCGTCAGAACCTGCCTCTGCTGGATGGTACGGGCAGGGGTGCACTGAAGGGTGCCTATATCCTGAAGGATTCTGAAAAGGAAATACCGGATATGATTCTGATGGCTTCCGGTTCCGAAGTACAGCTGATTGTACAGGCACAGAAGGTTCTGAAAGAGCAGGGAGTCGATGCCCGGGTCGTCAGCATGCCTTCCTGGGAAATATTTGAAGAGCAGACGGAAGACTATAGGGAAAGTGTACTGCCGAAAAAGGTACGGGCCAGACTTGCTGTGGAAGCAGGCACTTCCTTTGGCTGGCAGAAATATACCGGGTTGGACGGAGATGTTATTTCCATGGATCACTTCGGCGCATCCGGCAAATATAACATCCTGTTTGAAGAATTCGGCTTTACAGTGGAGAACATTGTCAAAAAGGCGAGGGAAACAGTCCTTTGACCTGTCCAGGGATAGAATTGAAATAAATAGAAATCAATATAGGATATAGAATTTGGCGAAAACATCAACCGGATATCACGAAAGCTTCGTGGTATCCGGTTGATTGCATTTCCAATGCATTTCCAATATATCTGCAATACTTTTTCAATGCTTTTGATTGCTGTTACTGTTTTCTTCCGGATCAAAACCTGACAGAAACCAGGCATGAAAGGATGCGTCGGCATTTTATATTTTTACAAACTCTGGCTGCCTGTCTGTAAAGAAGGTTACATAGTCAAATCCGGCCTGTTTCAACCATTCCAGTGCTCTCCTGTTTTCATATCCCACATCATTCACGGCATGGGCATCGGATCCGATGGTGACAATTTCTCCGCCCAGATCCCGGTATCGTTTTAAAATGGCAGGATGTGGATGAGGCTGCCTGGAGCTGTGTTTGCAGCCTGCTGTATTCAATTCCAGGCCCTTGCCCCTTTCCACCAGCAGTTTTAAAATGGATTCTATGATTTCCATTCCGATTTTATAATCTTCCGGGGCATAGGGATAGGGCATATAACGTCTCACATAGTCCAGATGTCCCAGGACACAGTAATCGTCATATTGGCGAAGAAGATCGTAAATTTTCTGATAATAGACGGTATAACTTTTTAACTTGTCCCGTCCTTTATAGTATTCCGGGCGGTAGGGGTCCAGCCCGTCCACCAGGTGGAGCGAGGCTATGACAAAGTCAAAGGGATAGCTTCTGACAAGAGATGCGGCGGCTTCCAGAGTCCGGTCCTGAAGACCGATTTCTATGCCGGTTTTTACGGAGAGCTTTCCCTTGTATTTTTCCCGGACGGATGCAATGGATTGAATATATTGATCCATATCCGTGATTTGAAAGGCGTTTTTGTTCTCCGGCAGGTTCATGTCCATATGATCTGTAAAGGCAATTTCTTTCAGTCCTACGGACATTGCCTTTTTACATGCCTCTTCCATGGTCATTTTCCCGTCCGGAGAAAAGAAAGTATGCATATGATAATCGAGCAATACGAGTCCCCTTCATTCTGTATATATTTTCGGGCACATTGTTTCAACGATCCCAAACCGTATTGTAGTAGTCCCGCGTGGGTAAGTCAACTGGCAAAACATATTTCATGGGGTTGGGAGGAAACAGCCGTATCTATGCAGAATAGTACAGGATAGGACATAATTCTGTTTTCTTTGCTTTAGTATGGTTCATGGGAAGAGAGGCGGAAGAATGAAGGAATATCTGCGTGAAGACCTCCGATCGTTGAAACCTTATCGTCCTGTAAGGGGAGAGTTTTCCCTGAAAATGGATGCCAATGAAACCCCTTTTCCAATCCCTCTGGAAATACGGGCGCAGCTGGCTTCTGAGCTGCTCGAAGAAAACAACTATCATCGATATCCCGACCCGGATGCAGATTCCCTGCGCGAGAAACTGGCGGAGGATCTGAAGATCAGCCGGGACAGTATCCTGATTGGCAACGGATCGGATGAGTTGATCCGGATGGTTACCAATGCCTTTGTGGACTGGGGAGATGCGGTATTGTGTCCTTCGCCTTCTTTCCCTGTGTACTCCCAATGTACGCGGATTGCAGGAGGAATTGCGGCGGAATATCCACTGGGCAAGGAATTCTGCTATGATTTGGGAGAGATGGAGCAGTCGATGGAGGAATATGAGCCGAAAGTGATTTATATCGGCTCTCCCAATAATCCGACCGGAAATATCATGCCGGTTCCGGATATCCGGAAGCTGGCCCGGAGCTTTGACGGGATTGTGGTGGTGGATGAAGCTTATTATGAGTTCTGTGGAGAGTCTGTGATTTCATTCATTGATCAATATCCCAATCTGGTGGTTTTGCGGACCTTTTCCCATGCCATGGGGATTGCAGGGCTGCGGGTCGGTTACCTGGCATGCAACAAAAACCTGGCGTATGGGATTCAAAAAATAAAGCCTGTGTTCAACGTCAACTGCTTTTCGCAACGGGCGGCGGAGCTCATATGGCAGTGCAGGGAGGACCGGGAGAAACAGGTACGGGAGATCCGGGATGCCAGGGAGTGGCTTTTTCAGGCGTTGGATGGGCTCCGGGGGGTTCATCCCTATCCCACCAAGGCAAATTTCATCCTGTTCAGGGTGAAAAACGGTGCTTTGGTTTATCAGCGCCTGCTGAAAAAGGGCATTTTGGTAAGACGGTTTGCCGGGGATCCGATGTTGAAGGATTGTTTACGGGTGACGATCGGCCGGATGGAGGACAACCGGTACTTTCTTCACAGTCTGGCGGAAATACTGGTGGACGTGGAGGAACGGTGAGTGGAAATGGAGAATGGAGAAAAGTATATACCGGTTGACAGAGAATTATTCTGCGAAATTTTGACAACAAGTGGTTGACTTCTCCGCCCGGATATATTATAATCTTACTTGCTGCTGAAACAGAGCGGCGTTTGGGAGCATAGCTCAGCTGGGAGAGCATCTGCCTTACAAGCAGGGGGTCATAGGTTCGAGCCCTATTGTTCCCACCATTGGCCCGGTAGTTCAGTTGGTTAGAATGCCAGCCTGTCACGCTGGAGGTCGTCGGTTCAAATCCGTCCCGGGTCGCCATTTGTTTTTGCCTCGGTAGCTCAGTCGGTAGAGCAGTAGACTGAAAATCTATGTGTCGGTGGTTCAATTCCGCCCCGAGGCACCATAAGTCAGTATTGGGACACTTTCCGGCAGGGAAAGTTGTCACAGAAGGAAATCCAATATTGGCAGTTGGTTTTAAAATTTATGCGGGAGTGGCTCAGTGGTAGAGCATCGCCTTGCCATGGCGAATGTCGCGGGTTCGAATCCCGTCTCCCGCTCCAGATAAGGCGGCATAGCCAAGCGGTAAGGCAGAGGACTGCAAATCCTTTATCTCCAGTTCGAATCTGGGTGCCGCCTCCATTTTTTATAGGGTGCTGGGTTTCATCCGGGTTTTATTTATCTGACGAACGAACAGGCTTATTGCCGGAGTGGCGGAATAGGCAGACGCACAGGACTTAAAATCCTGCGGTTCCACAAAAACCATACGGGTTCGATCCCCGTCTCCGGCACCAGTATTGAGGGTTTCAGCATTGCTGAAATTTTTTTGTTTTTGGATGAGATAATTTTTTCATATTGTCATAACGAAATTTTTTCACTTTTTACCGTAAAATATTGTCGGGAAGAATGAACCACCTGGTTCTGCAAAAAATAAAAAGGAAAAATCGAAGTTTCGCATCCTCTTCCATGTTTGCATCATTTTCCATGTCAGCGAGTCACTGATCAACCAATTAATACATCATGACTTTGAAATGCTCATGGGAATACTATCTCCGAGGGAAACTATCCAAACAGCACGGCATATAATGAAACAGGAATTGGATACCTTACCCTTCATAATACAGCAATATCGATCCGGTTTGGCTGGATCGGTCGGAGTACTATGATAACAGCATTCTTCCCCGGAAAAAACAACAATGAGGAAGAATGGAAAGAGGATGGAAGGGAGTGGTAAAATGCAGCTTTTATCCATCGGGGTGGAAGAACGGGATATGAGCGGAAAGGAAGCGTTGTTCCGGAAAGCTCAGATCCGCAAGCCGGATGGACTGGATATCGAAGAAAAAAAAGCAGGGGATCTTTTATTCCTTAACTATACCAGCTGCCAGGATTATGACAGCGTCACCATAAAGTCGGTCCAGGATAAACTGCACCAATATGTTGCCGATACCGTATCTGAAATCATTTTGGAGGATTTGCAGTCTGAGATGGTGGAAAAGATTATCCGGGATGAATATTTTTATTTTGAGCAGGAGGAGCGCAACAAGATACTTCGGGATGCCATGGCGA
This sequence comes from Eubacteriales bacterium mix99, assembly GCA_038396605.1. Classification (NCBI taxonomy): domain Bacteria; kingdom Bacillati; phylum Bacillota; class Clostridia; order Eubacteriales; species Eubacteriales bacterium mix99. The sequence goes on along the minus strand of CP121690.1, from coordinate 2,907,026 downwards.
TTATGTGGGGCGGAAACCCCACGGTTCGTTCCGAAGTGATCCGAAGCAGATGGCGCAGCCGGGTATGGAAACGTATCATGGAGCATCTGGAGGACAATGATGAACTGGTGCTGGAAGGGTTTATCCGGTTTCGAATGAAGGATTTTACCTGCGAGCTGGAGGAAGCAGTGGATCGGGCAGTGGATGACCTGCTGATCGAAAAAGAGTACAGGGAGTTTATTAAGTTGCTTCGATATTTTGTGGAAATACAGGAGCCTAAGGTGGATGAAGTTCATGTTCAGCTGGGAGAAGATAAAAAATATATATTGCTGGATTCCAGTCTTCATGTCATCAACAACGATATGCTGGAAGATTTGGCAAGGGAAATTTCCGACAAGGAAATCAGTCACGATGATCTGCTGATCAGTTCGCTGATTACCATAGCGCCAAGAAAGATTACTATTCATCAGTGTGACCGGATCAAGAATACAGAGCTTTTGAATACCATCAGCAATGTTTTTTGCGGCAAAGTCACTATATCAAAGGAAGGTGTTCTGCCAAAGCAGTAAAGGATCCGGAAAGAGTCTATTTTCTCCTTGACAACATGGGCTTCTGCGGATATAATTGTAATAAAATCAAAAATGGCTAAAATGTGAGGAAAAGGACGAGTAAACACAGGTTCCCATGTCATCAGAGAGGAAATATCAAAGGCTGAAAGTATTTCCGGACAGGATCGGTTGAAAACCACCTTGGAGCATTTCGGCCGGTTCCCGTTAAAGGACCACATAAGCCGGGCATTATTTGCCAATCAGGGTGGAACCGCGAGCAGAGCTCTCGTCCCTTATACAGGGATGAGGGCTTTTTTGATGTATATACAAACTTTCTTCGGTTTATGGAATCCTTTATGGGCTAATAATTTTTGGGGAAAGGAAGTGCAGAGATGATTCAAATCAAATTGAAAGACGGTTCTATTAGGGAATATCAGGAAAGCATAACCGTATGGGATATTGCAAAGGATATCAGTCCGGGTCTGGCCCGGGCGACGCTGGCAGGAGAGTGGAACGAAGAGGTTGTGGACATCCGGAAGAAAATCGATGGGGATGGCACGCTGAATCTGCTGACTTTTGAGGAGGAGCAGGGCAAAAAAGCTTTTTGGCATACTTCCTCCCATATTATGGCACAGGCGGTAAAGCATCTGTTTCCGAAAGCCCGGCTGGCCATTGGGCCCGCCATTGATAACGGCTTCTACTATGATTTTGATGTAGACAAGCCGTTCAGCACAGAGGATCTGGAGGCCATTGAAAAGGAAATGGAGCAGATCGTAAAGGAAAATCTGAAGCTGGAGCGGTTTGAATTACCCAGGCAGGATGCCATACAGTATATGGAGGAGAGGGAAGAGCCCTATAAAGTGGAACTGATCCGGGATCTGCCGGAGGATGCCGTGATTTCGTTTTATCGGCAGGGAGATTTTACGGACCTTTGTGCCGGCCCGCATATAGCCTCCACCGGATCGGTAAAAGCCATCAAGCTTTTGAGTGTTGCCGGAGCCTATTGGAGGGGAAGCGAGAAAAACAAGATGCTTCAGCGCATCTACGGGATTTCATTTCCCAAAAAGAGTCAGCTGAAGGAATATATGAACCGCCTGGAGGAAGCCAGGAAGCGCGATCACAGAAAAATTGGCAAGGAACTGGATTTGTTCAGCATTCAGGAAGAAGGTCCGGGCTTTCCGTTTTTTCATCCGAAAGGCATGATCCTGCGGAATCAACTGGAAGATTTCTGGAGGAAGGAGCATGTACAAAGAGGTTATCAGGAAATCCGCACTCCCATGATTCTGAACCGTGATCTTTGGATCCGTTCCGGGCATTGGGATCATTACAAGGACAATATGTATTTTACCAAAATCGATGGGGAGGACTACGCGATAAAGCCGATGAACTGTCCGGGCAGCATGCTTCTCTATAAGAGAAAAATCTACAGCTATCGGGATCTGCCGGTACGAATGGCAGAGCTGGGGCTGGTCCACCGTCATGAGTTGTCCGGTACCCTCCATGGCCTGATGCGGGTTCGTTGCTTTACCCAGGATGATGCTCATATCTTTATGCTTCCGGAGCAGGTCCGGGATGAGATCATCGGTGTCATTGATCTGGTGGACTATTTTTACAAGGTGTTTGGCTTCCGATATCACGTGGAGCTTTCCACAAAGCCGGAGGATTCCATGGGCAGCCCGGAGGATTGGGACAGGGCAACCAATGCATTGAAAGAGGCACTGGAGATAAAGGGCCTGGATTATAAGATCAATGAGGGGGACGGCGCTTTTTACGGGCCCAAAATTGATTTTCATCTGGAGGACTGTATTGGCAGGACCTGGCAGTGCGGGACCATTCAGCTGGATTTCCAGATGCCGGAGCGCTTTGACCTGACTTATGTGGGGCCCGACGGGGAGAAACACCGGCCTGTCATGATTCATCGGGTGGTATTCGGCAGTATCGAACGGTTTATCGCGATTCTCACCGAACAGTTTGCCGGTGCTTTTCCGGTCTGGCTTTCTCCGGTGCAGGCAAAGTTCCTTTCCATTACCAATCGGTCCGATGACGCTATCGGCAAAATGATGAAAGACTTCGAAAAGGATGGGATTCGGACGGAAAGTGACCTGCGGAATGAAAAGATCGGTTATAAGATACGGGAAGCCCGGATGGAAAAGGTACCCTATATGCTGGTGGTCGGTGACAAGGAAGTGGAAGACGGTACCGTGTCCGTCCGTTCCAGAAGCAAAGGCGATCTGGGTACCATGAAGCCGGAAGATTTCAAAGCCCGGATAGAAAGGGAAATATCGGAAAAAGCACTGGATTAACATTTGATTCCATGGAAGGATTGCGCAATCCGCGAAAAATTGTTGACAGTGGGAAAGCCATGTGATATGATAATAGCACAGCAAGTAGAAGCTATCCACTTCTCACCTTCCGGCATTTTGTCAGGTAAGGTCAAAATTGATTCAGGTGGTGAATGATATTTTGGAGTGGGTAGAGAATTAACCCACTCCTTTTCAGTATTCACATTCGTTGGGTAGGGTGGAATGCTTCATCCGGGCGGATGCGGCAGAATGCTTCATGCGGTGATCAATACGTATAGCGGCAAATCAAACGAAGCTTATGAAATGGAGTAATACATTGGCTGTGGCTCAGGATTTAAAAAAGTGGAGGTGGATAAATATCAGTAGGAAAGAACTCTCCATCAATGAAGAAATAAGGGAAAAGAAAGTCAGGGTAATTGGCAACGACGGGGAACAGCTGGGCATCATGCCTACGGGAAGAGCTCAGGAGCTTGCGGATCAGAAACAATTGGATCTGGTCCTGATTGCACCCAGGGGAAATCCTCCGGTCTGCAAAATCATGGACTATGGAAAGTATCGCTTTGAGATTGCCAAGAAGGAAAAGGAAATCCGTAAAAACCAGCGAGTGATTGACGTCAAGGAAATACGTCTGTCCGCGTCCATAGAAGAGCATGATATGGCTGTGAAGGCCAGGAATGCGGATAAATTTCTGAACGCCGGGGATAAGGTAAAGGTAACCATTCGTTTCCGGGGCCGTGAAATGGCCCATCGTGAGATTGGCTTTCAGGTAATGGAGACTTTCAACTCTATGCTGACCGCAGATATCGAGATAGAACGTAAGCCAAGACTGGAAGGCAGGAGCATGATTATGGTCTTAGCACCAAAGGAATAGACCGCTTGAAAGGAGGAACAGAATATGCCTAAAATGAAAACTCACCGGGGAGCTGCCAAGAGATTCAATCTGACAAAATCCGGTAAAGTAAAGCGAGCCAAAGCTTATAAAAGTCATATTTTAACCAAGAAATCTCCCAGGAGAAAGAGAAATCTTCGGAAGGGGACCTATGTTACGGCGGCAGAGGCAAATGTCGTGAAAAAAATGATTCCATACAAGTAATTCTTAAGACGAAGGAAGGTTTAGGAAATGGCAAGAGTAAAAAAAGCAATGAATGCCAAAAAAAAGCATAAAAAAGTATTAAAACTTGCCAAGGGCTTTTACGGCACCAGCAGTAAGCAATTCCGCCCTGCCAACGAGGCAGTGCTGCGGTCGATGTCTTATGCATATACAGGAAGAAGATTAAAAAAGAGGGATTTCAGAAAGCTCTGGATTACCAGGATCAACGCTGCTGCCAGGACCAACGGCTTGAGCTACAGCAAGTTCATCAATGGTCTGAAAAAAGCAGATATTCAGGTGGATCGGAAAATCCTGGCGGACATGGCAGTAAATGATGCAGACGGCTTTACCCAGTTGGTCGACATTGCCAAAGAAAATCTGGAAGCATAACAGACAGATTGGGAAGTTTCAAAAATAGGGCCTCGGGGGAGACCTTATTTTTATGAGCAGCTGAGCGCCTGCAGATTTCCTGTTTTCCCTGGCTGTCCATCCTGTGGCCGGAAAGGAAACCTGAGATGCAAAAGGAGAAATCAATGGATTCGTTTCGTAAACAGCATGAGAAACAGCGTGAGGATCCGTTTTTAGTCCTGTCCAGCCCATCCAACCACACCGTGAAGTATGTGAAAAGCCTGTTATCTGGAAAATATAGGGAGAAGAACCACTGCTTTTCTGTGGAAGGCCGAAAGATGGTTTCGGAGGCGATGTCTTCCGGGTTCTCCGTGGACATGCTGTTGTTTTCCGAAACCGGTGCGGGCCCGGCTTCTGATCCGGATCCGTTGCTGACTCTTGCAGGGAGAAAGAACATACCATGGAGGATTACCACGGACCGGATTTTCCGGACGGTTTCAGATACGCAGACACCGCAGGGTGTCCTGGCCGTCGTCCGGGAAAAGGATTATTCTCCGGAAGAAATCATTGGGCAATCCCCCGGATTCCTGGTAATATTGGACGGAGTGAGGGATCCGGGCAATGTGGGGACCATTGTGCGTACCGTGGATGCTGCAGGAGGAAAGGGAGTGATCCTGATTCATGACTGCGCAGACCCGTATCAGCCCAAAGTTGTCCGTGGGACAATGGGATCGGTTTTCCGGGTGCCTGTTGTGCGCTGTGAGACGGAAGAGGTAACGGACAGGCTGGTTCATTTGGGATATCACGTTTTGGCCAGTCACCTTGAGGGCTCCGATCTCTTCCAATGGCAGGGAGGGTATGACAGGACGGCATTGGTGATCGGTAATGAATCCCGGGGAGTCAGCCGGCAGATGATGGACCTGGCGGACAGTCTGGTGAAAATACCAATGACTGGCGGGGCGGAGTCTTTGAATGCTTCGGTGGCGGCAGGGATTTTGATTTACGAAATTTTCCGGAAAGGGAGGAATATGGACAAGTAATCCCTTGAACGGGTCAGGCAAGTATGGTACAATTATGTAAAATAAGCCTGTAAAGGAGTTTGGTCTCCATGGTGTCAGAGTTCTTTTGGAGGATCTTCGAAACCACAGGTTCCGTAACTGCCTATATTATGTATCGAAAATTAATTCCAACAAAGGAAAGACAATGAAGGAGAAAAGTAGATTCTGATGGATGGATTCAGGGAGGGAGCGTCGTGGACTGGAAGCGCTCCTGTCATCCGGAATTGAATGTTCGCTCCGGAGCCGGAGGCTGAAACGTAATTGTTCAGGCCTTCCCGGATTTACGCCCGTTAAAACGTATTGAGGTTTCATTGTGAAATGAAGTTGGGTGGTACCACGCAGGAAACAGCCTACGTCCCATTATGCGGGACGGGGCTTTTTTTATATATTCCACACCACTTTTATATATTCCACACCACTTTAAACAGGAAAGGAGCTGTTATAGTTGATAAAGGAGAAACTGGAACAAATCAGGGGAGAAGCCGTGCAGGCCCTGAAAAATATAAGCGATCTCAATCAGTTGGAGGAGTTTCGGGTCCGTGTATTGGGGAAAAAGGGGAAGCTAACCATGGTCCTGCGGGAAATGGGAAGCCTTCCGCCGGCGGAGCGCCCTGTGATTGGTCAGCTGGCCAACAAAATACGGACTTTACTGGAGAAGGAGCTGGCTGAAAAAGCCAATGCCCTTCGGGAAGCTGCTCTCGAAAAACGGCTTTCAGAGGAAACCATTGATATTACCGTCCCGGGCAGGAAGCCTGCCAGAGGGAATCTCCATCCCAATACCAGGACACTGAATGAATTGAAGGACATTTTTTTGGGAATGGGGTTTGATGTTGCGGAAGGGCCGGAGGTGGAATGGAACGAATATAATTTTAAAGCCTTGAATACGCCGGAGAACCACCCGGCAAGGGATGTTCAGGATACTTTTTACATCAATGATGAAATTCTGCTCCGAACGCAGACATCCCCGGTACAGATCCGCACCATGCTCAGCAAAAAGCCGCCCATCAAGATTATTTGCCCGGGAAGGGTTTATCGTTCCGATTCCGTGGATGCCACCCATTCCCCGATTTTCAATCAGGTGGAGGGCCTGGCAGTGGACCGGAATATAACAATGGGAGACTTGAAAGGCGTGCTGGATGTCTTTGCGAAGCAGGTATTCGGTCCGGAAACCAGGACCAAGTTCCGGCCTCATCATTTTCCATTTACGGAACCCAGTGCGGAGGTGGACGTTACCTGTGCCATTTGCCATGGTTCCGGCTGCAGGGTATGCTCCCATACCGGATGGATTGAAATTCTGGGAGCCGGGATGGTGCATCCCAATGTGCTGCGATACTGCGGGATCGATCCGGACATTTACAGCGGATTTGCCTTTGGCATGGGATTGGACCGAATAACAAATCTCAGGTATGGAATTGATGATATCCGTCTGCTGTTCGAGAATGATATCCGTTTCCTGAAACAGTTTTAGGAGGAGGAATTGATATGTTGCTGCCGATGAATTGGGTAAAAGATTATGTGGAAGTAGAAGAAAATACCGGGACTTTGGGTGATCAGCTGACCATGACCGGCTCGAAAGTGGAGGAAATCATAACACTGCATCAGGAGATTTCCAATGTAGTGGTTGGAAAGATTCTTTCTGTGGAGCCTCATCCAAATGCGGACCGGCTTGTGGTATGTCAGGTGGATATAGGAACGGAAGCGCTGCAGATCGTAACCGGAGCCAACAATATCGCCGTCGGGCAGCGGATTCCGGTGGCAGTTCACGGGGCGAAGCTGCCGGGGGGAGTCACCATCAAAAAAAGCAAACTTCGTGGTGTGGAATCCTATGGCATGATGTGTTCCGGGGAAGAACTGGAACTGCAAGACAGCGATTATCCGGGGGCGGAAGTGGACGGCATCCTGATTCTGAAGGAGGACTATCCGCTGGGAATGGATGTGAAAGAGGCGTTGGATCTGGGCGGAGATGTCATCGATTTTGAAATCACCCCGAATCGTCCGGATTGCCTCAGCGTTTTGGGTATGGCAAGGGAAATTGCCGTAACGACCGGAAAGACATGGTCCATGCCGGAGATTGCCTTAAAGCCCGGCGTCGGCCGGATTAAGGATGAGCTGAAAGTTGAGGTGGAGGACGCCGCACTTTGCCCGAGATATCTGGCACGCGCCGTCAGGGATATCCGCATCGCCCCTTCCCCTCAATGGATGCGCCGTCGTCTGGCAGCCGCCGGTGTCCGGCCCATCAATAACATTGTCGATATTACAAATTATGTGATGCTGGAACTGGGTCAGCCCATGCATGCCTTTGATCTGGACAAGGTAGAGGGCAGGAAGATTGTGGTGCGGACTGCCAGACCGGGAGAAACCATTGTCACTCTGGATGGAAAGCACAGGGATCTGACGGAAGGCATGCTGGTGATTGCGGATACGGACAAACCCATTGCAGTAGCCGGCGTAATGGGGGGGGCAAACTCCGGGATCACGGACGGAACCAGGCAGATTGTATTGGAAAGTGCCCTGTTCCAGGGAGCCAGTGTCCGATTGACGTCCAGGGCGCTGGGATTGCGGAGCGAGGCTTCCAGTCGGTTTGAAAAGGGACTGGATATCAATATGGCACGGACGGCGGTGGACCGGGCTGCTCAGCTGATTCAGGAACTGGGAGCCGGGACCGTGGTGGAAGGGTGCATTGATGTACTGGGAGCTTCCACGGATCGAAAGACCATTACGGTAAAATGGAACCGTATCAACGAGCTGCTGGGCCTGAAGCTTTCCGCGGAAGTCATGAAAGACATCCTGACCAGGCTTGGGCTGGAAATCACCCTGGATGGAGATACGCTGTCGGCTGTTGTGCCGACCTATCGCAATGACCTGGAGGGAGTAGCCGATCTGGCGGAGGAAGTCGCCCGCATTTACGGGTATGATAAAATTCCAATGACCTTGATGGAAGGCTCCGCCTCCCGGGGAATCCGAACCCGGAAGCAAAATTGGATCGATGCCGTAAAACAGGCTATGGTTGGCATGGGAATGTATGAAACCATGACTTACTCCTTTGCCAGTCCTGCAGTGTATCAATCCATCGGCATGTCGGATCCCATGGATTTCCCCCCTGCCATAAGGATCGCCAACCCGTTGGGAGAAGATCAGAGCATGCTGCGTACGACCATGATGCCCAGTATGCTGGAGGTTCTGTCCCGGAACTATAACCGACGTCTGGAGGACTGCAGCATCTTTGAAATCAATCCGGTTTTCCTTCCGAAATCCCTGCCGCTGACGGATCTTCCCGATGAAGTCCTGACTCTGGCCATGGGGCAATACGGCGAAGGTTCTGATTTTTATTCCATGAAAGGAAAAATAGAAACAATTGCTGAGCTTCTGGGCCTGGAGTACAAAATCAGTTTCCGGGCTGTCCGGCATCCGGCTCTGCATCCTGGAAGGACTGCGGAAGTCCGGATCGGTGATCAGCCGGTCGGCGTTTTTGGAGAAGTGCATCCGAAAGTTGCAGACAACTATCAACTGGATATCCGGGTCATGCTTGGGGAACTGAATCTTGCAGTTCTGCTGGATCATGCAAAAACCGGCTGCCAGTACCGGCCCCTGCAGCGTTATCCCGCTGTTCCAAGGGATCTGGCCCTCATTGTGAAAAAAACGGTTCCGGCCGGACAGATTCTGGAGCAGATCCGGAAAACCGGCGGAAAAATTCTGGAGGATGTTTCGCTGTTTGATATTTATGAAGGCAGCCAGATACCGGAAGGATACAAGAGCATGGCATTTTCTCTGGTATATCGTGCATCCGACCGTACGTTGAAGGACGACGAAGTAAATAAAGTACACAAAAAGATCCTGGACGTTCTGGAAATGGAAATCGGTGCAAAGTTGAGATAGACATTTCCCAAAAATCATAGTAGAATTAAGTGGGAATTTATTTTGACGGGGGATAGTAACGCAAAATTTAAAATCATGATTGAATAAAATTGCAAGGCATTATCGAATAGGAAGAGGTTTCAGCCGATAGATTGATTTGAGAGGGTTATACGGAATTAAAATGTACGAGAGTATAGGGGTTGATCGCAGATGGCACAAAAAGTAAAGACCGTTGTAAAGATTGCGGGAAAGGAATATACGGTCCGGGCTTTTGAAACGGAGGAATATATCCATAGAGTGGCTATCTATGTAAATCGCAAGATGGAGGAGGTCGAAAGGACTCAGCCGGCTCTCAGTACTTCCATGACGGCTGTATTAACCGCCATAAATCTGGGAGATGAAGTTTTGAAGCTCCAGGATAAAGTGGATTCCCTTCAAAATCAACTGGAAGAGCTGGAGAATGACTCCAGAAAGTCGAATACGGATTCTCCCCACTCGAAACCTGCCCCTGTTATTTATGATGTTTCCCGGAAGGGAAAGCGTTCCTGAAAATGTGAAAAGGATTCTGTCAGAGCCCTGACTAAAACAGCCGGGGCTCTATGTGATTGGTGGAAAGCTTTTGAGAATCCGCATACTATCTGCATGGAGTACTTTGGATGAGCTCCCGGTACTTGCCGGGAGTTATGCCCTCTATCTTTTTAAATTTGCGGATGAAACTGGAGACATTCGTATACCCAACACAAAGAATGATTTCCTTGATCGGTAAATCCGTCTCTGAATCCATACAGTTTATGGGTAAATTTGGAAAAGATCACGGGGTAACCCTTGCCATGGAAAATCTTCTCCGGACCTGCCTGGGAAACTGTGCGGATGAGATCCGGGCTCTGGTGACAATAGAATGTCAAAACTCATAGACCATATCAAATGAAACACTGGACCGGTTGTTGTATCCCCGGCAGAAGATACGATTGTCCTCGCAGGCCTTTGCAACGGAGAAGGCATCTTCCAGCCGCAGTTCCGAGTGGAAGTAGGTATCCATCCGTTTCAGACGGGAAAGATTTGTTATCTCCTGTTCTGTGAAAACATCGTATGCAAATTCCCCGTATCGGCAGTTATTGACATGTCCCAGACAGTCGATATCGCTGTTTCGCACCTTACGATCCTCCACTTTAGAGAAATCCGGATGGCTTTTATTGCCTGGACCAGCCTGGATTGTAATCTCTTCCACTGCATCGATCAATGGGAACGGAAGCTCCTTTTTCCGATAAATTGAGCGCTTGCCCCGGTCCAGCAGGATGGAAAAGCTGGAGCCCTGAAATGCAATTTGATTATCCTTGTTTCGAAAGACAAATTCCCGGCGGAAATAAGGGCCCCGCCGTCCGGAATGCCAGGTGTTTGCATACAATGGAACCAGTCCCTCCACAGGTTTCCTGATTTCAAAGGACAGAGACACCAATACCCAGGCCAGGCCATATTTTGCCAGCTTATCTTCACTGAGATCAATTTTCATAAGATGCTGGTCCGCCACCACGGAAAACAATCTTTGATACGCATAGGGCTTTAAAAGGTTGTTTTCATTTAGATCCGCCACGTCCGGTTGCACTTGATAGATAAATTTCTTTTCCGTGTTTTCCTTCTTCAAGGCTCTCCCTCTTTCTGCAGTTTGCTTTTGTTCTTTTTCCACCCCTGTATTATAGCATAATAGGAGCACTGCCGGACAAATGGTGTTTTGACAAAACAGAGCAATTGCTTCAGATCTGGCACCAGAAGCAGAACAGGAAAAGAGATTTTGCGCATCCCTGTTTTCGTGATATAATGATACGAAGTTTGGCGTTCCTACTATTTACGCCGATAACAAGGAGCGAAAAATGGACGAGAGAACACTGCGTGTATTGGATTATCACAAAATTATAGGATTGCTGGCCGGGTTTACCCAATCGGAACCGGGAAAAAAGCTGGCACTGCAGCTGAAGCCGGTTTCCGACAGGGACCAGATCCAGGAATGGCAGGCGGAAACTTCAGAAGCGGAATCGATTCTTGCAGTGGAAGGGATCAGCTTTCTCTCGCCGTTTCCGGATATCCGGCCACAGCTGAAAAAGGCAAGAATCGGTTCCATCCTGAGTCCCGGGGATCTCTTGCAGATTGCCCGGGTTTTGTCCCTGATCGGCTCGGTCCGGAAGCGAATGAAGGAGCATAAGGCTAAGACGGAGCTTGTGACAATTCCTGTCATGATAGGCGAAATGGTGCCGCAGCCGGCTTTGCTGAACCACATAAACGGATGTATCGAGACGGAGGAAACCCTGTATGATCACGCCAGCCCGGAGTTGAACTCCATTCGGCGAAAGATCGATCGGGCCAATGAGAGGATTCGTGACCGGCTCAACGGGTTTCTGCATACTCCCCAGAAACTGAAATATTTGCAGGATCCGATTATTACCATGCGAAATGATCGCTATGTGATACCGGTCAAGCAGGAATGCCGTTCTGAAATTCCCGGCATTGTCCATGACCAGTCTTCCAGCGGGGCGACCCTTTTTGTCGAACCGATATCCGTGGTGGAGGCGAACAATGAAGCACGGCAGCTGATGCTGAAGGAAAAAAAGGAAATCGAGCGAATTCTGGCCGAATTGACTGCAGAAGTGGAAACGGTTGCGGATGACGTACTGTCTGCGCTGGAGATTCTGACCCGGCTGGATTTTATCTTTGCCAAGGGGGCGTTCAGCCTGTCCATTCGGGGGGTCCGTCCCCGCATCCTGGAGGATCCTGTGATTCGGGTCCAAAACGGGAGACATCCACTGATCAATCCGGACGAAGTTGTACCCATTACACTGGAGCTGGGCAGGAAATTTCATACTCTGGTGATTACCGGTCCCAACACAGGAGGCAAAACGGTCACATTGAAAACAGGCGGACTGTTTGTCCTCATGGCACAGTCCGGATTGCACCTGCCGGCAGACTTCGGGACGGAAATGGGGATCTTCCATAATGTTTTTGCCGACATCGGGGACGAGCAAAGCATTGAGCAGAGTTTAAGCACCTTTTCCTCCCATATGACCAATATCGTGCAGATAGTAAAGGAAGCGGAAAGTGATGACCTTGTTCTGTTTGATGAGCTGGGTGCAGGTACGGATCCAACGGAAGGTGCGGCATTGGCCATGTCCATTCTGGATTTCCTGCATTCCAGGCAGATTCGAACGATGGCAACCACTCATTACAGCGAACTGAAGGTATATGCCATTTCGCAGAAGGAAGTGGAGAATGCTTCCGTTGAGTTTGATGTGGAAACCCTGCGCCCCACCTATCGGCTGCTGATCGGTGTTCCGGGGAAGAGCAATGCCTTTGAGATCTCCAGACGTCTGGGCCTTGATGAGTTTCTGATCAACGGTGCAAAAGAGTATCTCAGCCAGGAAGATACCCGTTTTGAGGATGTTATGAGTACCATTGAGGAAAACCGTGTAGCCTCAGAACGGGAACAGGAAAAGGCGAAGGCCTGTCTGCAGGAGATTGAGGAACTCAAGGGGCAATATCAGAAGGAAAGGGCGGAGTTCGGGCAGCAAAAGGAAAAGCTGTTGGCCCGAGCCAGGCGGGATGCCAGAAAAGTTGTGCGGGATGCCCGGGCAGAAGCGGATCAGATCATCCGCGAGCTGCGACAGCTGAACAGGGAACCTGAAGAAAAGAATCGAAACCGTGCAATGGAGGAATCCCGAAAGGAACTGAAGAGTACCCTGGATAAGCTGGAGGACGATATGGCTCCCAAAACGGTTCGATCCTCCCGAAGGCCGCTGAAAAGTCTGAAACTTGGGCAAACCGTATCCATTGTCTCACTGGATCAGAAAGGACAGGTGCTGACTCTTCCGGATGAAGCCGGCAATGTTCTGGTGCAGGTCGGTATCATGAAGGCAAATGTTCCGGTCTCTGATTTGCAGCAGGCAGATGAGGAGCCCGGACAGGAAAGGGAGGTAAGACGGAAGGTGAGCCCAAGAATGTCTTCCGTCGCTTCCGAGCTGGATTTGAGAGGACAGGATTCCGAAAGTGCCCTGATGGAAACGGATCGTTATCTGGACAATGCGTTTCTGGCCGGGCTGAGCGAAGTCACCATTATCCACGGAAAAGGAACAGGCGTTTTACGAAATTCCATTCATAAGATGCTGCGCCGGCACCCCCATGTGGAGTCTTTCCGCCTGGGTAAATTCGGAGAAGGAGAATCCGGGGTTACGATAGTGAAAATCAAATAATCCCGTTTGAATTGTTTTGTGATGCCAGGGAGAAGAGTTTGGGGAGGAGGAGAATGGAAAGATGAACGATTATCGCATTATGGTGGTGGATGATGACTTTAATATCAACCAGCTGATCAAATTGTATCTGGAAAAAGAAGGGTTCCACGTGGAACCCTTTGAGGATGGACGTGAGGCTTTGAAGGCCTTCAAGGCCAATCCACCCCATCTGGTGGTTCTGGACCTGATGCTGCCGGGAATGGACGGATGGGAAATCTGTAAGGAAATCCGGAAAATCAGCGATATTCCGATTATTATGCTGACGGCCAAGGGGGAGACCTTTGACAAGGTATTGGGTCTGGAACTGGGAGCGGATGACTACATGGTCAAGCCCTTTGATCCCAAGGAGCTGGTTGCCAGGATAAAAGCCGTACTGAGAAGGAACAAGCCGATGAGGGAGGAGACCAAGGAGATTGCCTATCCCAATCTGAGCGTCAACCTTTCGGATTATACGGTGACCTACCATTCCAGGAAACTGGAGCTGCCGCCGAAGGAACTTGAGCTTCTTTATTTTTTGGCATCCAATCCCAATAAGGTTTTTACCCGGGAACAATTACTGGAACAGGTATGGGGATTTGATTTTTTTGGAGATTCCAGGACAGTGGATGTTCATATCAAGCGAATTCGGGAAAAACTGAATCAGGAAGAAGACAGCTGGAAGATCAAGACAGTTTGGGGCGTGGGCTATAAATTTGAGGTGAAATAGATGTTCCGTTCCCTGTTTGTCCGATTGATGTCGGCGTATTTTGTCATTATATTGTCCGCATTGCTGATTATGGGGGTTCTGATGTCATCCTTTTTTCAGCAATATCTGATGGAGACCCGTACCAGGGAGCTGATCCGGGAGGGGAGGGCTCTCTGCGGCTATATTGAGCTTTATCAGGTGGGACTGATTGACCACAGGACCCTGAATTATCAGTATCAGGTCATTGACCGATTCCTGAGCACCACCATATGGGTAACCGACATGCACGGCTATATTCTGGACAGTTACAATTCTTCGGAGCTGGACGATGTGAACTGGAAGAATCAGAAGGTAACGGTGGATGAATTCGTGCAGGTATTGAAGGGAAACACCATTACCCGGGTAGGCAGTTTCGGGGAGGCCTTCCCTGTGCCGGTTCTGACGGTTGGTCTGCCGCTGGAGATTGATGATAAAATACAGGGAACAATTTTTTTGCATTCTCCGGTCAGAGGCATGAACCGCGCGTTATGGGATACTTATGACAGCCTTTTGAGAGCTACCATTCTGTCATCCATTTTATCCATGATTCTTTTGTATTTTATATCCCGGCACTTTTCCAGGCCTTTGACGGAGATGAATACCATCTCCAGGGAAATTGCCACGGGGAATTTCAAAAGAAGGGTTCATGTACGAAGTAACGACGAAGTGGGCCAGCTTGCCACGAATTTCAATGTTATGGCGGATTCCCTGGAGAAAGTGGACTTAATGCGAAGGAGTTTTGTGGCGAATGTATCCCATGAACTGCGATCGCCTCTGACCTCCATGCGCGGATATATCCAGGGGGTTGTGGACAAGACCATTTCTCCTGAGGATCAGGATAAATACCTGAAGATCGCCCTGGAGGAAACCGAGAGAATGAACCGGTTGATCAATGAGCTGCTGGATTTGTCCCGGATCGAATCCGGAGAATTTTCCATGGATATCAGAGTGATGGATATCAACGAGACGATACGGCGGGTGCTGATTGCCCGGGAGGATCGGATCAATGCCCGGGGCATGGATGTGAATGTGGATTTTGAAAAGGATGTCTGCCTTGTTGACGGGGATCCGGATCGGCTTCAGCAGGTGGTCATCAATTTGCTGGACAATGCCATCAAGTTCAACCGGGAAGGCGGAGTGATTACACTGAAAACCTGGCTGCATAAGGAAAAAGTCTATGTAAAAGTCGCAGATCAGGGTTCGGGTATTCCCAAAGCGGAAGCCGTGCATATCTGGGAGCCTTTTTATCAGGTTGACAAATCACGAAGCAAGAAAAAAGGCGGTACCGGCCTCGGACTTTCCATTGTCAAGAAGATTATTGAGGAACATGGTCAGGACATCTGGCTCAACAGTGAGGAAGGCAAAGGGTCGGAGTTTATTTTTTCCCTGAAGGAAGCAAAGAAGCAATGATTTTTATTTTATCCTGTTTTGTTGGTTTTTGTTAACAGCATGTTCATATTTTATTCAAAAAACCTGCCTATAATAAAGCATGAAGATAAAAGAACCCAATAAGTTTTAATGGAGGTGCAATAAATGAAAGATTTCAATGAATTTGATGAAAAACGCTATCATAAGAAAAGCAGCATTAAAAACTACGTTATTATCGCTTTGTTATTTGCTGTAATAGGAGGTCTGGCAGTTTATGCCATATCCCCCAATCTTATGGGACGAAACGGAGTAAGGGCGGATCGGACGGTCCCACAGGACAGCAATGTTTCGGATAAGGCAAAGACTTCAGCAAAGGACGACCTTCCCTCCATTGGGAACATGAAAGCCATGCTGGTGGATGAGAACAATCCGGTGGTGGACATTGCAGCGAAGCTGGACAAAGCAGTGGTTGGCATCACTTCAAAATCGGAAGTGCTTGTACCGGACTACTTCTTCAATTCCCAGACCAAAAAAGACGTGGAAGGTTATGGATCCGGCATTATTATCAGTGAAGACGGATATATCGTGACCAACAACCATGTTGTGGAAGGCGCAAAAGAACTGTTCGTTGTATTGTCCGGAGAAGAAGAACCGATCAAGGCCAAACTGATCGGGACGGATCCCCAGAGTGATATTGCCGTCGTGAAGATTGACAAGCCCGATCTGACCGTGGCAAAGCTGGGAGATTCCAAAAAGGTGAAGAAGGGAGAGTTTGCCATTGCTATCGGCAATCCTCTGGGACATGAACTGGCCGGTACGGTAAACTTCGGCGTTATCAGTGCTGTGGACCGGACCTTGCAGCTGGAAGGAAAGGAATTGAAGCTGTTGCAGACCGATGCAGCCATCAATCAGGGCAACAGCGGCGGGGCTCTGGTCAATATGAACGGTGAAGTGATCGGCATGAACACTGTAAAGCTGGGCGGAGAACTGGTGGAAGGATTGGGATTTGCCATTCCCTCCAGTGTCTTCAAGCCCATTGCCCAGGAGATTATCAAATATGGCAAGGTAAACTATCCCGCAAAACCCTGGCTGGGTGTCTCCATCCAGCTGGAAATCAATAAGGATACCGCCAAAGAATATGGATATCCGGAAGGTGTTCTGATTTATGATGTTGTGGAAAACGGACCGGCAGCGAATGCGGGGATCAAACCGGGAGATGTCATTACCGGCCTGAATGACCAGAAGATTGCAAAATTTGATGATCTTAAGGCAGAGCTTGCAAAGCAGAAAGTGGGTGAAGTGGTAAACGTTAATTTGTGGAGAAACGGATCTGATTTTGTGCTGAAGGTCAAGCTGGCCGATATGAATGAAAGTCAAAACGCAACCCAAAGCCAGAATGGGGAATGATGGAACAAAACAGGATTTGTATGGGCAGAAAAAGCCCGGGGAAGGGAGGACCTTCTCCGGGCTTTTGGCTTTTCCATGCATCCGGTTAGCTTTTCAAAATTTGAAATAAGGGGGTACCATAAGGGGAGAATTCATGATAGAATAAGAACAACGTGATGAAATTGGACAGATTCCGGGTATTCTTTATTCTGTGAAAGGATACCAAAGTTCATTATGCAGGGAGTGTAGTTTTCAATGATGGATCTTTTTCGGGAGGAATCGGTGCGGAAGGTGAATACCGGCCTCAACAGCTTTTTGTTTATCCTGGCTTGGGCCGGCATGATTTTATTTGGTTTTCTGGCTTTGAGCTTTCTGATGGCACTTTTCAGTGGTGCACTGAATGTGCCTGTCATCGCGGGGCTGATTGTGTCCGGCGTACTTACTTTTCTTTGTTACAGGCTTCGCAACAATCAGAGGATCGAATACGATTACACTTTTACCAATGGGACCTTCGACATTGCCAGGGTAATCAACAACAATAAGCGGAAAAAGCTGCTGACGACGGAAATCAAGGAATTTGAGGTCATTGCTCCAACCAGTGATGAAGGATTTCAGCGGATGCTCCAGTATCCCGGTATCAAAAAGCTCAATTATTTTCTGAACCGGGGCGGCGGGCTGTACTATGGTATTTTTACCCATGAAGGGCAAAAGTCCATATTGATTTTTGAGCCCAGTGACGAGCTGATCCAGATGTTCAGGAAGACAAATCCCAGGATCGTAAAAACGGCGTGAGCGGCGGGAAACCAGCACAGCGGTAACAACAGGATAACTGTGTCAAGGCCATGATGGCAGAAAAATGCTCCCGGACAGGGGGCTTTTTTTGAGTCAGCAGGGATTCATATGAGTGGAACAATTTATTTTGTGATAGGATAGATAAGATGGAAGGGTAACGAAAGGCAGAGTTTTGTGCATTTCGTTGCAAAGGTATATATTTTACGTAAGCGGGGAGCGAAACAATGGAACAGATTTATCTGGATTATGCTGCAACGACGCCTGTTGTACCCGAGGTGGCGGAGACAGTTACCGATTGTCTGAAAAAGGACTTCGGGAATCCGTCTTCCATGCATCGGCTGGGCATTCGGGCGGAAAAGCGGATCCGAAAAGCAAGGGAACAAGTCAGTCGTTTACTGCAGGTGGAACCGGAGGAGATTATTTTTACTTCCGGCGGAACAGAATCCAACAATATGGCTATTTTGGGTACTGCATATGATAAGAGGCGCAGGGGAAAGCATTGCATTACCACGGCGATTGAGCACCCGTCCGTGCTCAATTGTTTTGCTCATCTGGAAAAGATGGGTTATGAGGTAACATATCTGCCGGTGGATCAAAAGGGTGTGATTTCACTGGAGTCTTTACAGAATGCCCTGCGGGAGGATACCATTCTGGTCAGTATTATGCATGTCAACAATGAAGTTGGATCCATAGAGCCGGTTCAACAGGTCGCGTCCCTGCTGGATCAATGCAAAAACCGGCCTGTATTCCATGTGGACGGCATTCAGTCCTTTGGCAAACTGCCGCTTTACCCCAAAGGATGGGGGATCGATCTGGTTTCACTCAGCGGCCATAAAATACATGCACCCAAGGGAATCGGCGCATTGTACCGGAGAAAGGGAGTCCGGATTCAACCCATTCTGTTTGGAGGCGGCCAGCAGGGAGGCATCCGCAGCGGTACGGAAAATATCACCGGTATTGTCGGAATGGGGACAGGTGCAGATTGGATTGCAGAAAGACATGCGGAGAATGACAGGTATCTGTATGAGCTGAAGGAAGCTCTGGTCTCCGGTATCCGGAGGGATTTTCCGGATGTGGTGATCAATGGGGATCCGGAAAACAGTGCACCGCACATTCTGAATGTCAGTTTTCCCGGCGCAAAGGGAGAAGTTCTGCTGCATACCCTGGAGGAAGAGGAGGTCTATGTCAGTACCGGCTCCGCCTGTTCCAGCAGGGAGAAGAAGATCAGTCATGTGTTGAAGGCACTGGGGCTGAATGACCGGACTGCGGACGGGTCGATCCGGATCAGTCTTTCCTACCTTACCACACCGGAGGAAATTGCGTCCTTTCTTCCAATTCTGAGCCGGTCTGTACAAAGAGTACGGGAATACACCAGGAGGTGAAGCCATGGAGCGGGTTGTTTTAATCCGGTATGGAGAGATTTATCTGAAAGGACAGAATCGTCCGTATTTCGAACGGGTGCTGTATGACAATATCAGGAAGGCGCTGGCGGAGTTTCCCGGCATACGGGTGACCAGGGCGCAAGGGCGGTTCTATGCGGAAAATTATAAAGATGAAGCGGCCGTTCTCCAGGCGCTGCAGAAGGTATTCGGCCTGGTTTCCGTCAGCCCCGCCTATAAAGTGGGCAAAGATTTTGAGACACTTTTCGAATATTCCAAAAAGATCATGACGGATCAGCTGTCCCTTTTGCAGGGGAGGGAGATTCTTACCTTCAAGGTGGAGTCCAGACGGTCGGATAAGAAGTATCCCATGAATTCCATGGAAATCAACCGGGAGATGGGCGGCAGGCTTCTGGAGGCTGTGCCGGGACTGAAAGTGGACGTTCATCATCCGGACGTGGTTCTGAATATTGAAATCCGGGAATCCGGTTATTTGTATCATGAAATTCTTCCCTGTGCAGGGGGCATGCCCGTCGGGACCAGCGGAAAGGCGGTTCTTTTGCTGTCCGGCGGGATTGACAGTCCCGTTGCCGGTTATATGATTGCAAAGCGGGGAGTCGCCCTTTCAGCGGTGCACTTTCACAGCTTTCCCTATACCAGCGATCGTTCCAGGGAAAAGGTTATCGATCTGTGCCGGATTCTTACCCGCTACTGCGGAGCAATCCGGCTGCATGTGGTACCCTTTACCAGGATACAACAGGAACTGTATAAAAAATGTCCGGACAGTCAGCTAACGGTTCTGATGCGATGCTATATGATGAAAATTGCAGAGGCGGTTGCCCGTTCAGAGGAAGCGGCCGCCCTGGTGACGGGGGAGAGCATCGGACAGGTGGCAAGTCAGACGATGGATAGCCTGGCAGTTACCAATGCTGCGGTTTCCATGCCGGTGTTCCGTCCTTTGATCGGCTTTGACAAGGTTGACATCGTAACGGTTTCCAAAAAAATCGAGACCTATGAGACGTCCATCCTTCCTTATGAGGACTGCTGTACGGTTTTCACACCCAGGCATCCCGTGACCCATCCCCGGCTGGAGAAAATTCTGGAATCGGAAAAACGGATCAATGGGGAAGAACTGATACAGGAAGCAGTTGCCAATATTGAAGTGATTGGGATCCGGCCGGGCCGGAATCGGTTCTAACCTCTTCCCTCCTGCGAATAGAATGGAGATAGGCAGGAGGTGTATGGAGGTGCGGATCATGTTCAAGAAGGTACGGCCGGGAAAAATACCTGCGGTTTTTTATATCCTTGCAATCCTTCTTTTGTACCGGGGGCTGGATTTATCGGTGTCACGGCCGGATATTTTGTCCCCTGTCGGAGAGCCGGCGCTTTCCGCGGAGAAGTCCGCTGTGGCAGAGCCGGAGGTGCAGGAAGGGAAAGCGGAAGATACAGAAGATCCATATGATATATGGATTGATTTGACACAATCCACACTTTATCTTTTTGAAAGCAACAAACTGATTAAAAAATATCCGGTTGCCCAGGGGAAATCAGGCACTCCGTCCCCCATCGGGACCTGGTATATTACCAGCAAGGCACGGCATTGGGGGACAGGATTCGGCACCCGCTGGATGGGGTTGAATGTGCCATGGGGGATTTACGGCATCCATGGTACAAACAAGCCGGGTTCCATCGGCTACCAGGCTTCCCACGGATGTTTCCGGATGAGGAACCGGGATGTGGAGGAGCTGTACAGTATCGTGCCGTTCCAAACCCGTGTCGTTGTATATGGAGGCCCCTATGGCAATATGGGAAGCTCATTTGACCGGCTGGAGCCGGGGGATCGAAAGTCTCAGGTAGTTGAAGTGCAACTGCGTCTGGAGAAGCTGGGCTATTATAAAGGGTCCATAGATGGGATTTATGGAGAAGGATTGAAGGCTGCGCTGCTGAAGTTTAAAAAAGACCATAACATGCCGCTGTCCCACTATGTGGATGGGGAAACCTATCAGGCACTGGGCATACTGGCTTTTGAATAAAGTTCAATGGAAGTATATTCGATGAAAGAGATGAAAAACCGATCGTATTCATGCACAGAACAAAAAGTAAATCAAATGAAAAAACAAATGTTATGAGAATTCTGGATACCCAGAAAATCAGCTACCAAAGCCACTGTTATGCAGATACCGATGCAGTCAGCGGCATGGAAATTGTGAAGGCCTTGAACCAGGATCCTGATCGGGTGTTCAAGACTCTGGTTACCGTCGGCAAATCAGGAAATCACTATGTTTTCATGATCCCGGCAGCAAGAGAACTGAACCTGAAAAAAGCTGCGGAATGTGTAAGGGAAAAGTCGGTTCGGATGATCAAATCCAGGGATCTGCTGCCGGTTACCGGTTATATACACGGCGGATGTTCCCCCATTGGCATGAAGAGAAAATTTCCGACAGCCATTCACGAGACAGCAGCCCGCTTTGATACTGTTTTTTTCAGTGCCGGAAAGATTGGGTATCAGGTGGAAATGAGCCTGAATGATCTGAGAAAAGTAATGGAAATCCGCCTGGCAGATCTTATCTGAGCCTGGAAAACAGGATTGAATTGTTAGCGTAAAGTTACCGTAGGGATTAGGAGTAATAAATTACCATAAGGATTGAAAAGAAGGCGACATCCTGCTAAAATATTGATCATCACAAAAATATTAAGAAAGGGTGTCACCTTCCATGTACAGTATACAAGATTTTAACGAGTTTGCAAGAAAAACAGAAAATAAGGTAAGAGAATTTTTAAGGGAAGGTAAGGATCTGGCAGAACTGACTCTGGGGCTGCAGGAGGATCTGTTTGAACTTGGTCGGAATATACTGGTGGAGACTCTTGAGGGGATGGATGAACAGCTTCGAAAGTCCGGGGTCAGGAAAAACAATTGGGAGATTGTCAGGAAAGATGAGACAGGGATCTTAACGACCTTTGGAACGATCAAGTATAATAGAACGTATTTTAAGCCAAAGAGTGGTGGCAAAAGGAAATATCTCGTTGATGAGCTTGTTGGTCTTAAGCCACATGACAGAGTGAGTGCGGATGTGGTGATCAATGTGGTGGAAGAGGCCATAGACAGCAGCTACAGGAAAGGTGGAGAAAGAGCCGGATATATGGACGAAATAAGCAAGCAGGCTGTTATGGATAAAATACATAACCTTGAGATCAGCGAACATGAGCATAAGGTGGACAAGAAGAGGGATGTCAGGATACTGTATGTTGAAGCAGATGAAGATCATGTTTCCCTGCAGGGAGAAGACGATAAAAGCAAGATAGCTATGCCCAGGCTGGTTTATGTTCATGAAGGCGTAGATCCCGAAAAAAGCAGCCAAACAAGGACCAGGCTTAAAAACGTTAAATATTTTGGCGGCATGTATGATGAGAGCGAGGATTTGTGGCTGGAGGTCATAGAATATATAGACAAGCAGTACGACATGGATTTCATTGAAACCATATACCTTTCCGGGGATGGGGCATCATGGATTAAGGCCGGGCTTGACTGGATTCCCAAAAGCAAGTTTGTGCTGGACAATTTTCATCTTAAGAAATATATGATAACTGCGACTGCACACTTAAACGATGGAGACATCTATCAGGAGTTGAAGGATGCATTGGATTGGCCGGACAAGGACATGGTCAAGGATGTTTTCAAGAAGATCCTCAAACGAACGGTTTCCAAAACGAAGAGGAAGGCAGTTAAGGATGCCAGACGGTACATATTGAATAACTGGCATGGAATAGAGATAAAGGCTGATAAGGGCCATGAACTGATAGGATGCAGTGCCGAAGGTCATATAAGCCATGTGTTTTCAAGCAGGCTAAGCAGCAGGCCTAAGGGATGGTCTGAAAAAGGTGTTGCCAGGATGTCCAAACTTATCGTATATAAGAAAAACGGTGGCAGGATCTATGACCTGGTTATGGCACAGAAGCTTAAGGAGAAGGAGAACAGGAAACATGAATTGCAGGATGAGTTAATCAAGGAAGTAAGGAAATCATCAGAAAGCAGATATGCTGGTTCATGGAGCAGCAGCCCAACTGTAATTACCATGGGGAAAAAGACAGGGCTGTTTAATGAGATGAGGAGTATGGCCGGAATACGCTATTAGGCCCTTCATAAAGCTCGTTATGGCGTTTTTAATAGCCGGGACGACATAGATCAAGCGTTTATGCCGCGAAAGCTGCTTGATAACGAGAAGTCGGTGTGGTAGCATTGAGGTACGGCAGCAACCGCTCCAAAGCCTATCCCGCTGTTAGAGATGGCTGCTGCCGACATCTGCCGTAAGCCACACCGGCAGAGGCTCGTTGTCAAGCAGATCGTGGAATAAATGTAGCTGACAAGATTGATTGCTGTTAAAATTAATGAAATCAATCAAGACCACTGTTGCTAGTAAGAATATTTCAGGATGTCTCTATTCTTTCTTTCCCTACAGTAAATTGACGCTATCGATTGAATTTGCGAATTTGACAATTTTGTAATCAAGTGTTATTATATACTAAACGTTGCAGTGCGAAAGGATTAACTCAGCGTGAAATGTATCCTGGAGTGTCAGGAATGAAACCAGCCGTGTCAGGCAGTTTACAAAAATACCTGAGCAAAAGGGGCTTTCCGGGTATATTTCCAATGAATAAGAATGGTTAATTGCAGGTAATCCTACTTGAACCGCTGAATCGCAAGAACGGGGAAACCGAACATGGGGTGAATCCCGGGTACCAGTCTGATGATATCCGGGTAGGGTCAAT
This sequence comes from Eubacteriales bacterium mix99, assembly GCA_038396605.1. Taxonomy (NCBI): domain Bacteria; kingdom Bacillati; phylum Bacillota; class Clostridia; order Eubacteriales; species Eubacteriales bacterium mix99. The sequence goes on along the minus strand of CP121690.1, from coordinate 2,883,155 downwards.
TCAATCGATCCGAATCCGTCAGCTAACCTCGTAAGCGTTGATAGAGAAGTGACAGGTTTACGTGAAGCTTTTATTTTTATATCAAAAAGGCTGCAGAGACTTCTCGGTAGCCTTTTTCTGTTCATATGATTGTTTTTTGCCCATGTCTTACCTCTATTTGCTTACGACGTTCCGCCTGTTCCTGTTGCATCCGACCGCGTAATATCTTCCTGTGTACCCTGTGGCAGAATGGGAAGAGAAATTCAGATGAATACTTAAATATTATTTTGGACAGCAAGACTTGTTTCAGCGTTTATTGACCGGGTTGATCCGTTTTTACATCCTCCGTGAGACATTGCACGAAATAAATGAAATATTTTATAGGGGGCTTCATTTGTGTACAAAAAAAGCCGTTTGCAAAAAGCAGTTATTCTATTTTTGCTTTTATGTACGGTACTGACAGGATGTACATCACAAAAAAATTCTTCTTCATCAAATGGTTCTTCTGCAAGAAAGGACAAGGGGGTGAGGAAGGTCGTCGTCGGGACGGAAGGAACGTATCAGCCATTTAATTATAAGGATGAAAAGAATCAACTTACAGGATATGACATTGATGTGGTAAAGGAAATCGATAAGCGCCTGGACGATATGGAGTTTGACTATGTTGCCGCTCAGTGGGACAGTCTTTTTCTGGGATTGGAATCCAAAAAATACGATATGATCGCAGATCAGATTTCGAAGGATGAGGAAAGGGAAGGAAAATATTCTTTCCCGGACAACAGTTATTTTAACTCCGTCGCCAGCCTGATCGTCCGGGATGATAATGACATCATAAAGACCATGGATGATCTGAAAGGCAGGAAGGTAGGGGTATCGGTGGGGACTACCTTTGCCCAGATACTGGAGAAATATAATGAGGAACATGACAGTCCCATTTCCATTGAATACTATGAGGGCAATATTTCTTCCGTGCTGCAGGATATTGAAGCCGGCCGGCTGGACGCAACCATCAATGACAAAGTCATTGCAAAGGAACATATCAAGGAGCTTGGATTGAAGCTGAAGACGACCGGGGAACCGGTTACAACCGTTCCGTCCTATTTTGTATTCCGGAAGGGAAGCGATTCGGAGGAGCTGCAGTCCGAAGTGGATGAAGCGTTATCGGAAATGAGGTCCGACGGAACCTTGTCGGAAATCTCCGTTAAATGGTTCGGGGAGGACTTTACAGCAGTGGAGGAGCAGGATCAACAACAAGCCGGAGAAGGAAAGAAGGAAAGTGTGAGTGAATTACTGGATATAAAGTATATGGTAAAATCCTTTCCGGAAATACTTCGCTACGCTCCTGTTACCCTGATGATAGCGCTTGTTTCCATGCTTGTTGGTCTGATTATTGGTCTGATCACGGCACTGGTCAAGATCTACCGTGTTCCGGTGCTGAAATGGATCGCATCCTTTTATGTTTCCTTTGTCCGGGGGACTCCGTTGCTGGTGCAGATGTATCTGTCCTATTATGGAATTCCGAAGATACTGGGATTTATGCAAAGCCATTATCAGTGGAATGCTGATGTGAGCAATATTCCTGCCATCGTTTTTGTATATATTTCATTTTCCCTGAATACCGGAGCCTATCTTTCCGAAACGATTCGTTCCGCGATTCAGGCCGTGGACAAAGGCCAGCTGGAAGCCGCCTATTCCGTTGGAATGAGCCGGTTTCAGGGAATGGTCCGCATTGTGTTTCCACAGGCATTGACCATCGCATTACCCAATTTTGGAAATTCCTTTATCAGTTTACTGAAGGATACTTCTCTGGCCTTCATCATCGCTGTGGTGGATATTATGGGCCAGGCCAAAATCGTCGGCGCGAGAAGTTTACGGTTTTTTGAAGTCTATATTGACTCGGCAATTATTTATTGGCTGATCTGTCTGGTGGTAGGAAAGGGAGTCTCCGTTATGGAGAAAAGATTAAACAAATATGAAGGAGGAATGGCAGCATGATCGAAATAAATAACATGCACAAATCTTTTTATAAAAACGAAGTTCTGAAGGGTATCGGATTCCATGTAAAAAAAGGGGAAGTCCATGTCATCCTCGGGCCCAGCGGTTCCGGAAAATCCACCTTGCTGCGTTGCATCAATTTTTTGGAAAAGCCGGACAAAGGCAGGATTCATATCGACGGGCTCACGGTGGAAGTTGGCAAAACGAATCGGAAACAGATTACCGAACTTCGGAAAAGAACCGCAATGGTATTCCAGCACTATAACCTGTTCCGCAATAAGACATCGGTGGAAAATGTGATGGAAGGGCTGATTACAGCTCAGAAAATGGATAAAAAGGAAGCATACGAGAAAAGCGTATCCTATCTGGAAAAGGTCGGACTGGAAGACAGATTGAACTATTACCCCTGCCAGCTGTCCGGCGGACAGCAGCAAAGGGTGGGAATTGCACGGGCACTGGCATTGGATCCGGATGTAATTATGTTTGATGAGCCCACTTCCGCGTTAGATCCGGAATTGGTCGGAGAGGTTTTGGATGTCATGAAATCCGTTGCCCGGGACGGGCGGACCATGATCGTTGTCACTCACGAAATTGAATTTGCAAGGGAAGTGGCAAGCCATGTCCTGTTTATGGACGATGGAGTGATTGTGGAAGAGGGATCGCCTTCCGAAGTGATCGATCATCCGCAGGAGGACCGGACAAAGCAGTTCCTGAGCCGCGTAACCCACGACAAGCTGCGGATGGTGCAGTAACTTCACTCCGTTTCCCACACCGGCGCATCCATAAAAGGGTTTGATTCCCGCAGGAAAAATGGATATAATGATAGGAAGATGACTTGAGGGAATGAGGGGATGCCATCATGAATATCGATCAATTGGTGGATCAGATACGCCATAATCCGGCTGTTATGAAGAACGTTACCGGGTGGAAGGAGATTCCGCCCAGGGAAGCAACCTATGGTCCCTTCCCCAGGGGCCTGCAGCCCGAATTGCTGGATGTTTTGAAAAAGAGAGACATTCATCAGTTGTACTCTCACCAGTCCAGGGCGATTGATCTGGTGCTGCAGGGAAAGAATGTTGTGGTGGTTACCCCTACGGCGTCCGGGAAAACCCTTTGCTATAATCTCCCTGTTGTCAATGAGATATTGAGGAATGACGATACCAGGGCCTTGTATTTGTTTCCCACAAAAGCACTTTCCCAGGATCAGGTCAGTGAACTGCACGGGATGCTGGATATGCTGGATCATCCCATCAAAACCTATACTTATGACGGGGATACCCCTGTCGGTGCACGGAAGGCCATCCGGCAGGCAGGGCACATTGTCGTAACCAATCCCGATATGCTTCATACCGGGATCATGCCTCATCACACCAAGTGGGTGAAGTTGTTTGAAAATCTGAAGTATGTTGTCATTGATGAAATCCATTCCTACCGCGGCGTATTTGGGAGCCACATGGCCAATGTTCTTCGCCGCCTGAACCGCATCTGCCATTTCTATGGCTCACATCCCCAGTATATCTGCTGTTCCGCCACCATAGCCAATCCAAAGGAACTGACGGAGAGAATCATTGGACAGGAAGCGGAACTGGTGGAGGAGAACGGTGCGCCCTCCGGCAGGAAGCATCTGATTTTTTACAATCCTCCGGTCGTGAACAGGCAATTGGGTATCCGCAGAAGCTCTCTTCTGGAAACGCGGAATCTTGCAGCTGACTTTTTGAAAAATGGTATACAGACCATTATTTTTACCAGGAGCCGTTTATCCGTGGAAGTATTGGTGACGTATCTGAAGAAGCTGGTGCGGGACAAGCCCGGTTCCTCCAGCCGCATCCGCGGATATCGCAGCGGTTATCTGGCAAAGGAACGGCGGGAGATTGAGCAGGGCCTTCGTGCCGGCCGGATACTGGGAGTGGTCAGCACCAATGCGCTGGAGCTGGGGATCGATATCGGAAAGCTTCAGGTATGCATTATGTGCGGTTATCCCGGCACCATAGCCAGCAGCTGGCAGCAAGCCGGACGTGCGGGACGCAGAAGCGATACTTCCGTTGCCCTGATGGTTGCCTCCGGCAATCCTCTGGATCAGTACATCATCCGGCATCCGGAGTTCTTCCTGGATTCCAGTCCGGAGCATGCGCTCATCAATCCGGATAACCTGTATATCCTGATGTCCCATATCAAGTGTGCTGCCTTTGAGCTGCCGTTTGAAGATGGAGAGACCTTTGGAACGGACACGCTGGATCCCATTCTCGCTTATCTCGAGGAGGAAAAAGTGCTTCATCATGTAGGCGGTCGGTGGCATTGGGTGGCCGATCAATTTCCTGCCAATGCCGTAAGCCTCCGCAGTGCTGCGGATGAAAATTTTGTTATCATTGATATCAGCAAGCCAAAACGCCGGGTCATCGGAGAGATGGACCGGTTCAGTGCGCCTCAGCTTCTCCATGAAGAGGCGATCTATCTTCACGAAGGAACACAGTATCAGGTGGAAGAGCTGGACTTTGAGGAGAAAAAAGCCTATGTCCGGAAAGTGGATGTGGATTATTATACCGATGCCAATCTGGCGGTTACCCTGAAGGTGCTGGATGTCTTTCAATCTGAGGAGGATGGAAAGACAGGCAGAAGCTACGGAGATGTCATGGTGACCTCCCTGGTGACCATGTTCAAGAAGATCAAATTTGATACCCATGAAAACCTGGGATGGGGACCGGTGCGGCTGCCCGAACTGGAACTGCAGACAACGGCCTATTGGGCAACATGGAATGAGATCCCTGCCGGCATCAAAAGCCAGGATGATCTGCAGAATGCACTGATGGGCATTGCCAATGTGCTGGGCCAGATTGCGCCGCTTTATCTTATGTGCGATCCCGGTGATATTCATGTGATTTACCATGTAAAGTCCCCTTTTACGAAAAAACCGACCATCTATATTTATGACAGCTGTCCCGGTGGGATCGGCTTCAGCAAACGGCTGTATGAGATGCATCTGGAGCTGTTCCGGAAGGCCTATGAATTTCTGTCCGGCTGCGGATGCGAAAATGGCTGCCCCGCATGCATCGGGCCTGCCGCCGAGGTAACGACCGACGACAAGGCACTGGCATTGACGATATTGGGAGGGATCCTGGATGATAGCCAACCTGAAGAGCAAGCTGAGGGCCATGAAGTCCGGTTCCCATCCCGGTAAGCCGGAAACCGCCCGGGATACAGGAACAACCGTCCGGAGTGCAGGAATGGAAAGCATGTCAAATTTGGGACGAAGCGGGAATCCAGGCAGGGAATGCAGTCCGAGCCCGGGGATCTGTCCGGACAGAGGCAGCCTTGGAGGGACTGTTGTTTCGGGACCGGATGGGGAGTTTGTACGAAAACGGACGATATATGGATATGAGGAGAACTATGGAAGGATTCCTCTTTTCGATCTCCGGAATGCCGTCTTTACGGACAGTTTCTGGTGGACCCGTCTGGATCGGGACTTGTGCCCGAAGGATATTGTCTTTCTGGATACAGAGACAACAGGACTGGCCGGAGGGACCGGGACCGTGGCATTTTTGGTGGGACTGGGGTATGTGGAGGAAGACGGTCTGGTGGTGGATCAATATCTGATGCGGGACTTTGATGAAGAAGTTCCCATGCTTCAGGCTGTGGCGGATCAATTACGACACCATTCAGTCCTTGTTACTTTCAATGGAAAATCCTTTGACTGGCCTTTGCTGGAGGGCCGGCTGATTCTTTCCGGAATTCCGCCGATTCATTGTGAGGATGCCCATTTGGATCTGCTTCCTGTTGCCAGGCGTTTATGGGCTGCCCGCCTTCCGGACTGCTCTTTGTCCACATTGGAGGAAAAGATTTTATTCCATCACCGAACAGAGGATATTCCCGGTTCCATGATCCCCAATATCTACCTTGATTTTCTGAAATCGCGCACACCGGGGAAAATGCGGCAGGTCCTTCAACATAATGAATGGGATATTGCAGCGATGGCTGCCTTGCTGGTGCATTTCGCCACGTTATACCATGATCCGGAGATCAACCGGGATGCCTGTGAGCTGCTGGGTATCGGCAAGGAACTGGAAAGGGCGCATCGCATCCGGCAGGCTGCAGTCTGCTATCAGAAATGTATTGATCTGGCACCGCATTCCTTCGTGTTGAATGCCAAAAAACGGCTTGCCTATTTGACGAAGCGGTACAGGGGACCTCAGGAGGCTATGGAGCTTTGGGCGGATCTTGCAGGGAAGGAGGGAAGCTCCCTGTGTTTTCCGCTTATTGAGATGGCAAAGTTTCTGGAACACCGGGAGAAGGACTTCCCGGGGGCCCTGGAATGCACGGAAAAAGCCATACTGCTGGTGAACCGGTTTTCTGATTCCGATATTGGCCCGAAACGGCTTCAGACAGAACTGCTTCACCGCAGACAACGTTTGATGAAAAAAATGAGAAGGAGAATGGAGCAATGGGGCTAATTGGAAATTTTTATGGTTTTCGGGGATATTATAATCATTCCAGAGGGAAGACGGAAGAGGCTTTGAAATGGTATCAAAAAGCGGAGGAGCACAGTGTCACCAGCGCCAATTATCAAATGGCTTATGGAGTTTTGCTGCTTCGGACCGGACAATTTGAGAAAGCGGAGAAACTCTTCAACAAGCTGCTTGTATTTTTCCCCGGGAAGCCGAAAATAAAGACCAATGCAAAGCTCAATCTGGCTCTTACCCACTGGAAGCAGGGACAGCTGGATCTGGCATTGGAGTCCATGACGGAGCTTCACCATCAGTTGAAAAATTCACAGACCTATGGATCCCTGGGATATCTGCTGATTGAGGCCGGAGACTATGAAAAAGCCCTGAAGTTCAACCAGGAAGCTCTTGAATACGATGATGAGGATCCCGTGGTCCTGGATAATCTGGGACAAACCTATTACCGAATGGGAAATACGGAGAAAGCCTTTGAGTATTTTAAAAAGGCTCAGGAAGAAAAAGAGGACCAGGCAGTGACACTCTACCACCTGGGAATTCTCTATGAAAAACGGGGTCAGACCGAAGAAGCGAAAGCAGTTCTGGATCAGGCACTTACCTGCAGAATATCCGCTCTCAGTACGGTTACCCGGGAAGAAATCGAAGAGGAGCGGAAAAAGCTGGACTAAACAAACGGATTTTACGGACCCGGTGTCGGTGTGGCATCCGAACCCGGGCCTTTTTCCGGGTTATCATCCCCTGACGGAGCACCCGTTTCCTCTCCGTCATCATTGTCATCGGGACTTCCGGACTCTTCCGGAGTGGGAGACGGAGTGACTTCGTCATCCGGTGCAGCCGAATTTTCCGGCTTTCCTTCATTATTATCCTGATCCGGGCCGTTTGGATTGTCTGTCCTGTCACCCGGGTGGAGCCAATCCGGCAGTTTGTCCCAGATGCCATTTTTCTCAGAGGCTTCCGGTACCTGAACATATATGGTTTTGGTCTTTTCTCCCTGAACCGGTTCGCCTTTTGACTTCATATCGGGATGAACCGGTACGATATAGTAGCCATAGCTTTTGCCGGGTTCCGCCTGCGTATCCGTCCATTCCACAGGATCCATTGCGCCGGTGCGTACCTGCTGCATCAGGACGGCTTCTCCGTCCTCTCCTTCCATTCTCATGATATTGTAAGCAGCGTAGGTGTTCTGCGGAGTAAAGGAAACAACGGGCAATCCCTTGTCATTGCATACTGCATTGAAATCGGACGGGGGAATGGGTGTGGTCCAATAATCCGATTGTTCGGTGGGAGCCGTGTCTTTCCTGAAATATTCTTTCATCACATATTCATCAGGCGTCATATCCGAAGCCAGCAGAACCCTGTGCTGTTCCAGCAGGGCCTTTTTATCCAGCCGCACATCAATGACTCCAACAGGCTGTTGAAAATCGGGAAATTCCTTTCCCTGATAAAGATGGTCGAATATATATTTTGAGATCTCTGTAGGATAATTTCCGCCGGACGTACCGGAAGGAAGATAATCTTCCTTTGTTCTTTTATCAAATCCCATCCATACGGCAACGGTATATTCCGGATTATAGGCAGCAATCCAGGCATCGTTGCTTCCTTTTACCGCTGTATTTTTGGGCAGCTGGACCGTACCGGTCTTTGCTGCGAGATTCCGACCCTTCAGACGTGACGCAGTGCCGCCTGTATCCGCAGCGGACTGGAGCAGATTGCTGATCAGAAAGGCCGTTTCCTCTGATATGGCCTGTTCTTTTTTGGGTCGGTATTCGTATAGCGTCCGGCCAAGCGAATCATCGATCCGGCGAATCGTGGTGCTGCTCTTATAGCTTCCCCGATCACCAAAGGTGGTGTATGCACTGGCCAGTTCCATCGGACTGACCCCTTTCTCCATCCCGCCCAGTGCTATGGCAAGATTGTAATGATCGCTTTCCGTGAACGGGATCCCCATCTTTTCTGCCGTTTCAATCCCGTTCTCAATGCCCACATCATTCAGCACCTTGACAGCGGGGATATTGATGGATTTTGCCAATGCCGTCCTCAGGGTAACCATGCCGTGGAAGGTTCCGCCGCTGTTTTTGGGGGAATAATTTCCAATGGTAATGGGGGCATCTTCGATGAAAGTAACGGGGGTATATTGATTGCTTTCTATGGCAGGCGTGTACACGACCAATGGTTTAATGGCGGAGCCCGGCTGCCGTTTGGCATTGGCCCGATTCAGCACATGGGTCTGTCCCTCCGGATAGCTTTTTCCTCCCAGGACGGTGCGCAGTTCGCCGGTTGCCGTATCCATGACGACCAGGGCGGATTCACTTCTTTTCCCGGAAACGGGACTTTTGGGGAATAACTCATCCCTGGTATACAGCTGTTCGGCATAGGTCTGCAGTTCGCTGTCCATTGTAGTGTAGATCCGGTATCCACCGGTATACAGCTTTTCCTGCTTCACGCCAAGACACTTTGCCGCTTCCTCCACCACCATATCCATAAAATATCCGTGAATATAGGCTGGCTTTTTGTCTTCGGCAAATTGAATCTTTTCCTTTTTTGCAGCTGTCCCCTCTTCCGGAGACAGATAATGGTTTTTTATCATCAGATCAAGCGCCAGGTCCTTCCGCTGCTGGGACCGTTCCATATTGATAAAGGGAGAATTCCGGTTGGGATTTTTGATGAGCCCAGCCAGCATGGCGCCCTCTGCGACCGTCAGCTCACTGGCGGATTTGCTGAAATAGGTCCTGGCGGCAGATTCGATGCCATAGGCTCCCTTTGCAAAATAAACGACATTCAGATACATTTCCAGTATCTGATCCTTTGAATACTGCTGCTCCAGCTGCCAGGCCAAAAAGATTTCCTTTACCTTGCGATCGATGGTTTTTTCCTGGGTCAGCACTGTATTGCGCACGACCTGCTGTGTAATGGTGCCGCCGCCTGCCACAATGCCACGTGCCTTGATATTCTGGAGCAGGGAGCCGAACATTCTCCGGACATCAAAGCCCGGATGGGTCCGGAAACGGACATCCTCCACGGCAATGAATGCATTCTGTACATCCTTTGGTATTTCATTCAGGGGTACGTAGATCCGGTTCTCAATGCCATGGATGTTGGATATCGGTTTGTCCTGATTATCGTATACCAGAGAGGTCTGCTCATAGTTTTCCAGTGCCTTTGGATCGAAATCCCGAAGGGATCCCAGAATGGAAGCCAGGTAAATGGTTCCGGCAAGCAGGACTGCCAGACAAAGAATTCCAATAGCTGTTAATATTTTTTTCCACCGTGGCCACGTGGATTTTTTTGCTTTGCTGTTTTTTTCCCTTCTTGCTTTTCTGCTTTCAGGAGATTCGGACATATTCTGCACCTTCCTTGGTTTGACAGATATTATTCCATCTAATATTTTGTCCATTTAAGAATACAGCTAAACCATTTTACAATGTTATGGTGGACTTATCAAGTCATAGCGTGTATAATAAATAGACGTTATATATTATGTAAACTAGAAAACGCTGTTTTGATCATAAAATTTTGGATATTTGTTTGAGAAGGAAGGGAGGAGGAAGAATTGAAAAGAAAGAAGAAAATTATTATCATACTGGTAGTTCTGATTCTGTCTGCTTCTGTTTTGACGGTTCTCCTGCAGCGAAGGATGCCGGAACCGGAGAAAATCACATATAATGCATTCCGGAAGGCTGTTCAGGAGGAAAAAGTAAAAAAGGTCTATCTTACGGACGAGGATTGGATCAAGGGAGTCTTCAAAGACGGAAAGCCGTTTCTCACGGACAATCCACGCAGGGAGGACCTGAAGGAGATTCTGCTGAGGGAAAACATAGCTGTGGACGAGAAGGCAGGCCAGATCCGAGGCTCGCAGATCATTGGTGCGGTGCTTATGATGAGTCTCTTTGGATTTTTGATCTTTACGGTTCAGCGGAATGCCTCAAAACAAATACAGGGCAAGCCGGGGAAATCTCCGATGAATTCCATACAGCCGGAAAAATCTACGGTTCATTTTGACAGTGTTGCCGGCAATGAGGAAGCAAAGGAGAGTATTCAGGATCTGGTGGATTTCATTCAGAATCCGGAAAAATATACGAAATATGGTGCCCGTCTGCCCCGGGGCGTTATCTTTTACGGCTCGCCGGGAACAGGAAAGACCCTGATGGCCAAAGCGGTGGCAGGGGAAGCGGGAGTGCCTTTCTTTGCCGTGTCCGGTTCGGATTTTGTCCAGGTTTATGTTGGGGTTGGTGCAAGTCGGATCCGGGAACTGTTTAAAAAAGCAAGAAGTTATGGAAAAGGCGTTATCTTTATCGATGAAATTGACGCTCTTGGAAAAAAGAGGGAGAGTACGGACGGCAGCGGGAATGAGGAGAGGGATCAGACGCTGAATGCCCTGCTGTCCGAGATGTCCGGTTTCCATGACAACGAAGGAATTGTTGTCATTGCGGCCACCAATCGTCTGGATACACTGGACGAAGCCCTGCTGCGGCCCGGCCGGTTTGACAGGCATATTGAAATTCAGCTCCCGGATATCCGCAGCAGGCTGAAAATACTGAAGCTTCATGCGGAAAACAAGCCCATGGACAAAAGTGTGAATCTGGGAAAAGTTGCTCAGCAGACGGTATATTTCAGCGGAGCCAAGCTGGAAAACCTGCTCAATGAAGCGGCCATCCTTGCAGCAAAGCGTGGCGGCGGCTGTATCGCAGCGGAAGACATGGACAAGGCATTCTATACAGTCATTGCCGGTGCGGAAAAAAAGGACCGGAGCGCCATTGCCGAACGGGACAGAAAAGTCACAGCCTATCATGAAGCAGGACATGCATTGGTTACCAGGCTGATGGTTCCGGAAAACCGGGTTTCCCGGATCACGATTATTCCCAGTACAAAGGGGGCTGGAGGCTTCAGCATGAACATTCCGCCGGATCGCATGTACTATCGGAAAAAGGATATGGAGAACAGCATCCGGATCGGTTTGGCCGGCAGAGCTGCGGAAGAGCTCATATTTGGCGAAGAAAATGTTACCACCGGGGCGTCCAATGACCTGGAGAAGGCTACGGAAACCATTCTCAATATGGTAAGGCGTTTTGGCATGAATCCAAAATCAGGCCTGCTGAATTACGATGTCCTTTACCGAAACGGGATGCAACAGGTGCAGGACGAGATATTGCAGGAATGTAAGAATACCATGGATCAATTTTATCGGGAAGTCCAGGCGCTTCTTCAGGAAAATCGAAGAATCCTGGCAGCTATCGCAGAGAATCTGCTGGCCCGGGAAACGCTGGAGGAAAGGGATCTGGATGCTATCCTTCAGGCATATGGAAAAGCGGGATGAATTCTGAAAGAGCCATTGCGGAGTTTAAAACCTGTTGTTTTGGATACACTATGGACTGTTATTTTTTAGCAAGATGAAAGGATGATTGCATGAGCAACAGGGAACAGCTCCCGATTTCCCCGCGAATGCCGCAGTTCAGGGCAAGAGAACTGAGACGTAAGGGATATATTCCGGGAATACTGTATGATAATGGGAATCAATCAATTCCCGTTCTGTTTGGAAAAAAGAATGTGGATGATTTTATCAGATATACGGGCAGAAATGCTGTTTTTGATATATCTTTAAATGAACAGATACAGTCGGTGAAAATCCGGGAATTGCAGAGGGATCCCGTCTCGAAGGAAATTATCCATATTGACCTGCAGAGGGCGCAGGAGGACGGAGAGATCTCCGATGGAACCCCACCGGTTCCATTGTCATAGCCTTGAATTCCGTACCATATTGTAGTAAAATAGTAAGCGCTATTATATGTTAAGGAGCTTGGAAAATATGAAATATGTCTATGCGTTGCTTACTGTTTTGGAAAACAAGCCTATCATGCAGACTTTGGTCAGCAATCGACAATTAACCGGAAGGGAAATCCTTGACAAAAAGATTCTGACGAAAGAGGAACGACAGAAATATAAAGATTGGCCGGATGGGAACAGCATATTGGAGGATTTGAACAAGCACCAGTCCATCCGGGTGGAGATCCAGGAAGTGGAAGTTTGAAAGAACAGGGACTCTCACGACAAAAGTCGTGGGGGTTTTTATTTTTTGTCCAAAATATTCCAAAATAAGTCACAATTCGTGGAAGGATATTCCTGCCCATTGAAGAATATATCAATGAATGATTTCAAATATATGATTTCAGGGGACTGGGCAAAGGAGGCAGGGACCTTGCTGATGAACAACAGGAGGAAAAAGGATATTTTGATTGTAAAGCTGGAGGGAGAGCTGGATCATCACCACGCAGATGACATCCGGAATGCCCTGGACAAGCAGCTGGATGATACTTCCATTCGAAATCTGATTCTGGATCTCAGTAATCTGTATTTTATGGACAGTTCCGGCATTGGTGTTTTTATCGGAAGGTATAAAACCATACGGGAACGGAATGGGCAGGTCTGCATCACCAACATCAATGCGCAGCTGGAGAGAATGCTGGAGGTTTCCGGACTCTATCGGATATTGAAGGTGTATGATACCGTTCAGGACGCGATAAAAGGCATAAGGGGGAAAACGCAATGAATAGCAGAAACGAGATGAAAATGGAGTTTTTAAGCAGATCCCAGAATGAATCCTTTGCCAGAGTGGCGGTGGCTGCCTTTGCATCCCAGCTGGACCCGACTCTGGAGGAGATCGCCGATATCAAGACTGCGGTGTCGGAAGCCGTTACCAACGCTATCATACATGGATACGACAGTCCAAATGAATGGGTCCGGGTCATTACACAGATCGATGATCATTCTGTGACGATTGAAGTCATCGACCATGGCCGGGGGATTGAGGATGTGGAGTTGGCCAGGCAGCCCCTGTATACCTCAAAACCGGAGCTGGAACGATCCGGTATGGGATTTACCGTAATGGAGACTTTTATGGATGAGGTGGAGGTGAGCTCTGCTCCTGGTCAGGGTACCAGGGTCCGAATGGTGAAACGGATCCGGAGCGATGCGGCTGAAATGGGGAAAGACGGATGAGTACCATGTCAGATTTTCAGGACGGGGAGCGGCGTCTTCTTACTCATGAAGAAACCCTTGCCCTGATCGAACAGGCACAGAATGGCGATGAGAATGCGAAGGATATTCTGGTCCGCAGGAACATCGCCCTTGTCAAGAGCCTGGTGAAAAAATTCCTGAACCGGGGCTATGAGTATGAAGATCTGTTTCAGCTTGGGTCCATCGGCCTGATCAAGGCAATTCAAAACTACGATCCGAAATACAACGTACAGTTTTCCACCTATGCCGTTCCCATGATTGTGGGGGAAATCAAGCGGTTTTTGAGAGACGATGGAATGATCAAGGTAAGCCGTTCCCTCAAGGAGCTTGTGAGCAGGGCGGTATCCGCCAGGGAACAGCTGAAGGCCAAATGGAACAGGGATCCCAGCATCCAGGAGATCGCAGATGCCGTGGGCACGACCTCCGAGGATATCGTCTATGCAATGGAAGCGGTGCAGACTCCGGCCTCCATTTACGACGTTATATATGAGGACGATGACAATCCCATTCTGCTGATTGATAAAATGTCGGAGAACAGCAACCAGGCGGAGGATACCCTGGAGCACATTACATTGAAGGATCTTCTTTCCAGACTGGATGAAAGGGAAAGAACCATTATCACCCTCCGGTATTTTCGTGATAAAACCCAGAGCGAAATTGCGGAGCAATTGGGAATTTCGCAGGTTCAGGTCTCGCGCATTGAAAAAAAAGTTCTGTTGAAAATGAGAGAGATGATGTAGAAGGCATTCCCATCATAGAATAGCTTTGAATAAAAATCCAAATCCTGTATACAATAACAAAAGCCTGGATAACAAATTGTGGTGGGGAAGGATTCTATGAAAATATGGAATAAGAAGTCCATTCGCTGGACGGTTGTTTTGATTGTTGTCGTCCTGGCAATCGGCACGGTTTCCCTCTGGTCCATTCTGAGTCGTCGTGCGAACCAGGAGAAAACCTATACGGGTGCCAGATTTATACGTGCAGAGGCGGAGGAGAAGGCTTTTCGGGCGGAGGGATCGGCTGTCCGCACATACTGTCCTTCGTCTGTGTCTGCTGTCCGGAATGGGCTGTGACGATACTCCGGACAGGGACAAAAAAGAAGAGAGGATCCTCTCTTCTTTCGTTATGCTTCCTTATATGGTTTATTTGTTGTCAATTGTTTGATCTTTTTGCTTTTGCTGTTGATCCGTTTCTTTTCCCGAAGACGGGTTTGGTGTTACAGGAGTTACCGCACCGGGATCCGGGCTTTTATCGGGATTGTTTTCTTCTCCTTTTTCATCCTCCGGATTGTCGGTACTGTCGGGATTCGGGGGAATACCCGGATCTTTGGCGGGTTCCTTCGGGATCCGGCTGAGGATCTTTTCGTGAATCGCCCGCAGGTTGCCCATTTCCGTTTTTACTTTTCCGGTGTCCATGCCGGATCCTTCCTTTGAAGGTGTATTTGCACTCAGGGCTTCCTTCAGCTTGTTGATCGCTGTTTCCAGAGCATCTTTATCCTGTGCACTCATTTGACCGGAATATTGCTTTATGCTTTCCCGGACCTGGCGGATCAGCTGATTAGCTTCGGAAACCAGCTGATTGAACTGCCCTTCGTTCTGTTTCCAGTTCTCTCCGTGGATCGGGCAGAAGGCACCTCGCTGTTTTGGGTTGTTGTAGTCGTAAGAGTCCAGGGAAGTCAGGGAACGGAATGCGCCGGGAATATACTTCTGCAGCTGTTCGTCCGACAGTTTCTGATAGACAGAGTCTTTTGGAATCACCACAACGGAGCTGACTTTCAGCTGATCCTTCGGACAATAAGGAGTAGGAAGCTTGCCGGAGGACGAACAAACCGTGTATTCCTGATGCATGTCGCATTTCTTCTTTGGCACGGCACCGGCCGGGAAATACTCTGTAACGGTTTCCTTGCAGTTTCCGTTTGGCAGTTTGCCGGACAATGCGCAGACCCGGACGGACCGGATGCCTTGCGGAGTATGGTCATAAAACGGCTTGTTGGCAAGGCCCTTATGGATCGGCTGCATGATTTCCTTCCAGAGAGGAGCAGCAAATTTACCACCGCTGGCTCCATGCAGCAGGGAGACATTGTGATTGTCCGGTGCGATCACCACCGTGGTTGTATAATAAGGGGTATAGCCGCCAAAAAACACGCCGTGGTAATCACTGTTGGTACCGGTCTTGCCGGCGATGGACATCCCGCTGAACTTTGCCCGGGTTCCTGTTCCTTTGTTTATGGCGTTTTCCAACAGATCCGTCATGATAAAGGCAGTGCTTTCCTTGAATACGGAGACTTTCTGCCGGGATTCGTTGTCCAGAATCACCTTGCCGTCCTTGTCCAGCACCTTCCGGATGGAGATGGGCTTCTGATAATTCCCTTTGTTTGCCAGTGTGCCATAGGCAGCTGTCAGTTCGATCATATTGATCGGGTCGCTGCCCAGGGCAAGGTTGGAGGGAAGAGCGGTTTCCACATAGCGCGGCTCGGTAATGCCAAGCTCCTTCAGCTTTTTCATGGAATAATCGGTACCGACCCGTTCCAGAACGGTCCGTGCAGCAGATACGTTGTAGGATTGCTCAATGGCCTTCCGCAAAGGCACCGGCCCATAGTATTTGCTGGCGTTGTTGTTGGAAGGAAAGCCCTTGCCTCCGTTCCATCCCTTAATGGAAACCGGAACGTCTTCCAGGATAATTCCTCCGGGATATCCTGCCTCGATAAAGGGGGCATAGACGGCCAGGGGTTTGATGGAAGAACCAGGTGCCCAGGGGAGCCTTGCCCGGTTGCTCCAGAATTGCTCCTTGGGTTCCATCCTGCCGCCGACGATCGCCTGCAGCTCGCCGGTATGGTGATCCATTACCACTGCGGAAGCCTGCGGCTGAGCGACATCCATCATCCTGTCCCCGTGCTGCTCCCGCTTAACGCTGTCCTTTGCCTTGGCGGTCCGCGGGTATCCATTGAAATGGTAAATGGTATCCTCTGTTGTCTTCTGAATGGCCGGATCCATAGTGGTATAGATCTTCAGTCCGCCGTTCAGAATCATATTGTTGGCCTTTTGCCGTCCTTCTTTTCCTTCCCAGCCGTTTTGCTTCATCAGTGCTTCGGTCAGATCCTGTATGGCATATTCCACAAAGTAGGGATAATCGTAAAGCTTCTGATTGCTGGATTGTTCAATCACCTGAAATTCTTTATTTTTTGGATCAGACGGGTTCTTCTCGTCAAATCTGGCATTCTCATAATCCGATTTGCTCAGAAAGCCATTTTCATACATCAGCTGAAGGACAAGATTCGTCCTTTTATAGGTGACTTCCGGCTTCTCCCTGCTGTAGAAGTTGAGTCTTGGGTCATAACGGTAGGGATTTTTGGTGATGCCGATGAGAACGGCGCTTTCCCTCAGGTTCAGATCCTTCAAATCCTTGCCGAAATAGTCCTCCGCGGCGACTTTGACGCCGTAGTTGCCGCTGCCAAGATAAATGGTGTTCAGATAAGCTTCCAGGATTTCGTCCTTGCTGTATTCCTTTTCCAGTTGAAGGGACAGGTAAGCTTCCTGTATTTTGCGCTTATAGGTCTGCTCCATGCTCAGCATGGTGTTCTTTACCAGCTGTTGGGTAATAGTGCTGCCGCCCTGTACTGATTCACTTTTCAGATTGTTGAAAAAAGCGCCGGCCAGCCGCTTGTAATCCAGCCCGTTATGAGCATAAAACCTCACATCTTCCGTGGCAATCAGGGCATTTTGAACATTCCTGGGTATCTCATCCAGGCTGGCCCAGATACGATGTTCCAGACCATTGTATTCCGTAATCAGGTCCCCGTTCCTGTCATATAGAAAGGAGGTCAGACTCTGATCCTCGATGCGGTTTACATCCAGGGCGGGGGTTCCATCCACATAAGCCTTTGCAACGCCAAGGACCGCACCGAATCCGGAGAATCCCAGGATGAGAAGGAATATAACAAAGAGTTTGATGGTGGTAATCAGTACGGAAAGCAGGAAACCGGAAGGCTTCTTCCTTTCTGTCAGATTCTGTTGGATGGTCTCCACCAATGGAATCCGCTTTTTATGTTCCTTTCCCTTGTTTTCATTTCTCTTATCCATAATACCTCCGAAGCATGTACTCCGATACATGCATGTAATGTAGTAGAAATTTCATAACAATTATATTATGGCATTTCCCAAAAGTAAAGCAGGTAAAAAGGAGCCATGCCATGCGCCCTGTGTGGTCACAGTTCGCTGCTTCCGTGCATAGAATATATGGGGGGTGTATGTCATGAGCAGGATGGGCATGAAAAACAGGATTCTCATTATAGGCATCAGTATTCTGACGTTTCTTCTGACTTCCTTCCTGCTGATTGACTGGGGAATCAAACCGACCATCATTGCCATGTCCGAAGCAAAAGTGGAGTATATCGCCGTTCTGGCCATGAACAATGCCGTCAGCCAGATCCTCGGAGGCAATATCAAATATACCGATCTGACGGATGTGCTGACGGATAAAAACGGTAAAATAACAATGATCCAATACAACACCATATTGATCAATACCCTTGCCAGGGAAACTTCCACTCTTGCACAGAATGAGATCCGGTCCCTTGGCGCAGAGGGAATCAGTGTGCCCCTTGGTTCGGTAACAAAGAGCAAACTTCTTTCCGGCAGAGGGCCGGATATCGATGTGAAAATCATTCCGGTTGGTTCCGTATCGACGGACTTTACCGATGAATTCCGGCAGGCCGGCATCAATCAGACCCGTCACAGGATATTCCTGTTGCTGAAGACCCAGGTGCGCATTGTGGTGCCTCTGGGCAGCAACGTGATCAATGTATCCACCAAGGTTCCCATCGCTGAGACGATCATTGTGGGAGATGTGCCGGATTCCTATGTCAATGTGGCGGATGAGGATCAGATGCTCAACCTGATACCAAACGGAGATTAGTTTTACTATTTTCTGAAAAATTCAGGAATCTTTACAGGAGGGACAGCATGTGGTATGATGAGAGCGTTCAATGAGAGGTAGGAGGTTTATTTATGTCAGGCCATTCAAAATGGGCAAATATTAAGCATAAAAAAGAAAAAACCGATGCGCAGAGAGGGAAGATCTTTACAAAGATCGGCCGGGAAATTGCAGTAGCGGTAAAGGAAGGCGGAGGCAGCGATCCGGAGGTGAATTCCAGGCTGAAGGATGTCATCGCCAAGGCAAAATCCAATAATATGCCGAATGACAACATCCTCAGAAGCATTAAAAAGGCGGCAGGTGAGGACAGTTCCGTCAGTTATGAGAATATCGTATATGAGGGATATGCTCCTCACGGTGTTGCGATCATCGTGGAAGGACTGACGGACAACCGGAATCGTACCGCCAGTGAAATGCGGTATTGTTTCGCTCACAACGGAGGCAGTCTGGGAGCCAGCGGATGCGTTTCCTGGATGTTTGACCGGAAGGGCGTTCTCGTCATTGAGAACAACGGGGAAGTGGATGAAGATACCCTGATGATGGAGGCCATCGAGGCAGGAGCCGAGGATGTCGCGGACGATGTGGAGGATTATGTTATCTATACCGATCCTTCCGATTTCTCTGCGGTAAGGGATGCACTGGAGAACTCCGGATATGCGTTTGAGTCTGCAGGCATCGGGATGGTCCCGAAGAATACGGTCCGGATCACGGAGGATCAGGCGGAGAAGGTTTCGAACCTGATCGATATGCTGGAAGATAGCGACGATGTCCAGAACGTATTTCACAACATGGAAATCGAATAATCGGCAGGGCATCTGCACATTTGATGCAGGCACACCGGGAAGCCTTTGCATATACTGGTTTTATCAAGGATGCAGGGGGCTTATTTGTTATGTTCCATAATATGTTGGCAGGATACAACAGGCAGGCAGCGTTGGAATATTCGAATTTCTGGGCATTACGCAGGAATCCGCAGTATTATGACTATTCCGATCTGGGAGGTGACTGCACCAATTTTATCTCCCAGTGCATCTATGCCGGCAGCGGCGTTATGAATTACAACGGGGACGCAGGATGGTACTATCGGAACGGCAATGACAAAGCACCTGCCTGGACGGCAGCCCGTTTTCTTTATCCCTTTCTGACCGGAAATTTTATGGGGCCTGGGCCTTATGGGATGGAGGCGGATGTTTCCCGGATCGAAGCCGGTGATATTGTTCAGCTTGCTTTTCAGGATCCGGGGATTTTCACCCATTCCCTGTTTGTTGCGGCATGCGGCAGCCCGGCAACAATGGACAACATCCGGATCAATACACATACCTATGACAGATTGAACTATCCCCTGATCCAATACAGCTGGAGCGGGATCCGTTTTATCAAGATCCTGGGGGTACGAATCCAATAAAGTTTTTCATATTATGGGTAATATATCTGTATAATGTGATAGATGGTGGGAAACACTATACTCAAAGGTAATATATGGAGGGATTGTAGTGTTTACCTATAAATCGAAAAGAACTGTTTTTCTCTTTTCCGGTTTGATTGTGTTATTGATGCTGATAGCATTCTCTTTCGGTTATTTGGCTAGAATGTCCGGCAAACAGCCGCAGGAAGGTTCCCTGACAGAAAATGCAGACACGGAGAAGGGGAAAGAAACCGGAGACGAGGTGCGTGAAGTCAGCAAAACCGGACCGGATTCCGTGCTGGTTTTCAAGCGGTCCTATACCCGCTGCAGGCATACGTTGGAAGAGGAAACGGAAATGGACAGCGGGAACGTCGGGAAAACCGGAAAGCAACTGAAACGGGCTTTTCCGGAATGGCAGCTTGCAAAGTTCACACCGGAAGAGGTGACGTTCCGGAAAAGCATTGATGGTTATTGCCCAAATCACTATGTGATCAAGGCGAAGGAAGGCTATCTGGTCATTTACCGTCCGGAAAAGGATACAGGCAAGCTGGAAGCGGTGGAGGAATCCAATATATCGTATCGCTGGCTGAGTCCGGAAATGAAGGAACAGGTGGATAAGGGCCTGGCAGTGGACAGCAGGGAAGCGGTGGAACGGCTGATGGAGAACCTGGAAAGTTAATGGGCGCAGGTTTCCCAGGTTTCCGGAAAGGATTCGGACAGCCAGACTTTGTCCTGCCGGATGGCATCCTGTACGGTTTCCGGTGCGGGACCGCCCGGCAGATCCCTTTGATTGACACAGGTTTTAAGGGACAGGGCTTTATGGATGTCCTCTCCGAACAGGGGAGAGAAGCGTTGCAGCTCTTCCAGCCGCAAATCCAGCAGCGCCTTGTTTTCCCGGATGCAGTAAAGGACCAGCCTGCCTGTGATTTCATGGGCAGTGCGAAAGGGCATTCCCTTCCGTACCAGGTAATCCGCCGCGTCGGTGGCATTGGAGAAACCGGACAGGGCGCTTTGCTCCATCCTGTCCTTCCGGAAGGTTACGGTGGAAATCATATCGGTAAAAATGCGGAGGCACTGCTTCAGCGTATCAAAACCGTCAAACAACGCTTCCTTGTCCTCCTGCATATCCTTGTTATAAGCCAGGGGAAGCCCCTTCATCATGGTCAGAAGGGTGATCAGGTCCCCGTACACCCGTCCGGTTTTCCCACGGATCAGTTCCGCTACATCCGGATTTTTTTTCTGCGGCATGATACTGCTCCCGGTGCTGTAACTGTCGTCCATTTCCACAAACCGGAATTCATCCGTAGACCACAGGATCAATTCTTCGCAGAACCGGCTCAGATGCATCATAATCACGGAACAGCAGCACAGAGCCTCTATGGCAAAATCCCTGTCTGAGACGCCGTCCAGGCTGTTTTTTGTGATGGCGTCAAAGCCAAGCGCATCGGCGACCCACTTCCGGTCCAGGGGATAGGTGGTTCCGGCAAGAGCGCCGGAGCCAAGAGGCAGGATGTTTGTGCGCTTCCGGCAATCCTTCACCCGCTCTATGTCCCTTCGGAACATCTCAAAGTATGCCAGCAGGTAATGTGCCAGGGTAATGGGCTGTGCTTTCTGCAAATGGGTATATCCGGGCATATAGGTTTCTGTGTTCTCTTCCGCGATGGAAAGCAGTTCGGACTCCAGGACAGCCAGCAGGGAAAGGATCTGTTTCGTTTCTTTCATGGAAACCATCCGCACATCCAGTGCAACCTGGTCGTTCCGGCTTCTTCCGGTGTGAAGCTTTTTTGCCGTTTCGCCGATTCGTTCCGTCAGAAGGCTTTCCACATTTGTATGAATATCCTCCGCTTCGACCTGAAATTCAACTTTGCCCTGCCGGACGTCTTCCAGAATCTGGTCCAGTCCGGTGCAGATTTTTTCGGCATCTTCCGCGGGAATAATGCCCTGGCGGCCCAGCATGCGGGCATGAGCGATACTGCCCAGAATATCCTCCCGGACCATCCGGCAGTCCATGTGGATGGAGGACTGAAAATCATCCACTTCTTCTGCAGTCTTTTTCCTGAACCGTCCTCCCCATAGCTTCATGACAGAAATCTCTCCTTTTCTCTTTCTTCCTTTCCTGCCTGCAGGGCGTGCATTTTCAGCGGCAGGCCAAAAAGATTGATAAAGCCTTCGGCATCTTTCTGGTTGTAGACTTCATCCTCTCCGAAGGTGGCATATTCCGGACTATAGAGGGAGTAGGGGGATTGTACGCCGGCCGGGATGATATTCCCCTTATACAGTTTCAGGCGTACTTTTCCGGTGACTTTTTCCTGCGTCGAATCGACGAATGCAGAAAGGGCCTTGCGCAGCGGGGTAAACCAGTTGCCGTCGTATACCAGTTCGGAAAATTTGATGCCGGCCATCTGTTTGTAATGCTGTGTGGCACGGTCCAGGGTAATGGATTCCAATTTTTGATGGGCATCATAAAGGATGGTTCCTCCCGGCGTTTCATAAACTCCCCGGGACTTCATTCCCACCAGTCGATTTTCCACAATGTCGGCAATTCCCACCCCGTGCCGGGCACCGATCTGATTGAGCTGTTTGATCAGGGCAACACCATCCAAAGAAGTTCCGTTGACTTTTACGGGAATGCCCTGTTTAAAATCGATTTCCACGTATTCCGCTTCGTCCGGTGCCTCGGTCAGCGGAGTGCAGATCATCAGAAGATCATCCTTCGGCTCATTCCACGGATCTTCCAGATCGCTGCCTTCATGGCTTAGATGCCATAAATTCCGATCCATGCTGTAGTTGTCTTTTTTGGAAACCGGTACCGGGATATGCCGGGCATTGGCATACTCGATTTCCTCTTCCCTGGATTTGATATTCCAGATGCGCCAGGGCGCGATGATTTTCAGATGAGGATTCAACGCTTTGATGGTCAGTTCAAACCGCACCTGATCGTTTCCTTTTCCGGTGGCACCGTGGCAGATGGCAACAGCGCCTTCCTTTTCGGCAATTTCCACCAGTCTCTTTGCAATCACAGGACGGGCGAAAGAGGTGCCAAGCAGATATTTTTCCTCATATACGGCGCCGGCCTTTAATGTAGGAAAGATATAGTCTTTGACGAATTCCTTCTGAAGATCCTCGATATATACCTTACTTGCTCCCGTTTGCAGCGCCTTTTCCCGAAGGCCGTTCAATTCCTTTCCCTGACCCACATTTCCTGCAACAGCAATGACATCATAGTCATAGTTTTCCTTCAGCCAGGGTATAATGATGGAGGTATCCAACCCGCCTGAGTAGGCGAGAACTACTTTTTCCCTTGTCGACATGGGTATCACCTTTCCTTTCTGAATGAAATAATTATACGCCTATATGTATATATATGCAAGCATTTTTTCTTTTTGCTGAACAGTCAAAAGTTCCATGGACAAAGACGCCTGTAAATTCTTTGAAACATCAGGGGTTTCCTTTTTTCCTCGGGATTAAGCTTTCTCAGATGACTCCCTCAGGATATGTGCTGGGTCCATGGCGAATTGTATGGTTGATCAGCTGTAATTGTTTGTTCCTTTTCCTTGGGTGCGCTGCATTTTCTTCGAGCCTCCATGCAGTGAAAAATAATGGATTCATGAACAGATACTAATGACTGACTGATTCGCCAAAAGGAAGGATAACGGCCCTGCAGGATTGCATTGTTCATTGACACCGCAGCATAAATGTCATATCATACTGTTATTGTGGGAAGGAGTTTTACACCTGTTATCACGCTATTAATCGTGTCTGCAACGATCAGCTATGCTTTCAAACGGTAAGAGTGTTTTATGAGAGCATGGTTGGCTTTATGAAAGTATGGTTGGTTTTATGAGGAGATTGGTGATGTTGTGAGAGTATTGGGGATCGATCCGGGTATGGCGATCATGGGTTACGGCGTAGTGGAGGACCGGGAAAACAGTGTAAAGATGCTGGATTATGGAGCGGCGACGACTCCTTCCACCATGGAAACTCCGCAGCGTCTCCTGCACATATTTAATTCCACGGAACGTTTGATTGAAGAGTTTTCTCCGGACGCAATCGCCTATGAGGAGTTGTTTTTCAATAAAAATGCAAAGACAGCCCTGATTATCGGACATGCCAGGGGAGTGTCCGTTCTGGCAGGCGCCCGGAAAGGGATTGACCTGTTTGAGTACACCCCCCTGCAGGTCAAACAGGCAGTGGTAGGATATGGAAGGGCAGATAAGCAGCAGGTACAGCATATGGTAAAGCTGCTGCTGAGTCTTCGGGAAATCCCGAAGCCGGACGATGCCGCCGATGCTCTTGCAGTGGCGATATGTCACATCAACAGTGCCCGGTACGGGAGAAAGATCGAGACCCGTTACCATTAGGAGGAAAGCAGGATGTACGCATACATAAGGGGAATTCTGGAGGAAGTGGACAATCAAAGGGTTGTTGTGGAGGCAAATGGGGTGGGCTACCTTATTTTTGTGCCGAATTCCGTGCTGCATCGGCTGCCTCCCGCCGGAGAAAGGATTCGGCTGTTCACCTATTTTCACTTAAGGGAAGATACCCAGGAACTATATGGCTTTCTGGAGCAGGAGGAAAAACGGTTCTTTGAAAAATTGATTACGGTTTCGGGTGTGGGACCCAAGGCGGCACTGGGAATGTTGTCCGCCTTTTCTGCCAGGCAGTTGGCAACTGCCATTGTGACAGGAGACCGGAAACTGCTCTGTACTGCGCCCGGAATAGGGAAAAAAACAGCAGAGAGGATTTTGCTGGAGCTGAAGGATAAAATAGATCAGAATGCCCTTGCGGAAGGGGGTGCCGCACCCGTTCCGACCGTCCAATGGAATGAGGAACGCATGGAAGCTCTGGAAGCGCTGCAGGCCCTGGGTTATCCCGCAGCAGAGGCAGAGCACGCCCTGGCAGGCGTTCAGGAGACGGATCCTTCTGAACTGGTGCGTCTGGCACTGAAAAATATGGATCGTCGCGGGTAAGGGGGAATGGATTTGGAGGAGCATCCGGAGCGGATTATTGCAACCGATAAAATAACGGAGGATCAGGATACCGAGCTGAGTCTTCGGCCCAGAAAAATGACCGACTACATCGGGCAGGAAAAGGTCAAGGAAAAAATGCTGATTTTCATCCAGGCTGCCCTGCAGCGGGGGGAAGCTCTGGATCATGTGCTGCTTTACGGACCTCCCGGGCTTGGGAAAACCACCCTTGCCAATATCATAGCCAATGAACTGGGGGTCAACATACGGATCACTTCCGGGCCGGCCATTGAAAAAGCCGGGGATCTGGCCGCCATACTGACCAACCTGGGAGACCGGGATGTTTTGTTCATTGATGAAATCCATCGGCTGAACCGGAGTGTGGAGGAGATCCTCTATCCGGCTATGGAGGATTTTGTGCTGGATATTATCATCGGAAAGGGGCCCAGTGCCCGTTCCATCCGTCTGGATCTGCCCCGGTTTACCCTGGTGGGGGCGACCACCCGGGCAGGGATGCTGACGTCTCCCCTGCGGGATCGTTTTGGTGTCATCAGCCGGCTGGAGCTTTATCACACCGATGAATTGAAGAAAATCGTCATCCGCTCTGCAGGGATTCTGAACATTGCAATTGACGAGGAGGGTGCCTGGGAGATCGCAAGGCGTTCCAGGGGAACTCCCCGTGTTACCAACCGCCTGCTGAAGCGGGTTCGGGACTATGCCCAGATCCGGGCGGACGGAGTGATTACCCTGCCTGTGGCAAAGGAAGCCCTGGATATGCTGGAAATAGATGATGTCGGACTGGACGATGTGGACAGACGGCTTCTGGAGGCAATTGCCCTGAAGTTTGACGGAGGGCCGGTGGGCCTGGACACCCTGTCCGCATCCACCGGGGAGGAAAGTTCCACCATAGAGGATGTCTGTGAGCCTTATCTGCTTCAGCTGGGCTATATTGCGCGGACTCCCCGGGGAAGGGTTCTGACTCCCCTTGGCCGCCGTCATCTCAATCTGCCGGTTCAGGAGCAGGAAAATCTGCTTTCAGCAGAACAGCACAGGGAAAAAGAATAACACTGCCGGAATACCATAAAGAATGGAGAAACAGGATGGAAAGACAGGAAACGGAGAAACCGGCTTTGAAGGTTTCTGATTTTGACTATGAGCTGCCGAAGGAACTGATTGCGCAGTCTCCTTCGGAAAAGAGGGATGAATCCAGACTGCTGGTTTATCACCGTTTTACAAAAAAGACAGAGCACAGGATTTTCCGGGATATTGTGGATTATCTGAATCCCGGAGATTGCCTGGTGATCAATGATACGAAGGTGCTTCCTGCCAGACTTCTGGGAAAAAAGGAAGATACGGGAGGCAAGATGGAGTTTGTGCTGCTCCGCAGGGAGAGCGGGGATACCTGGCGTGTATTGGTAAAGCCGGGGAAAAGGGCAAGGATCGGCACAAAGTTTATTTTTGGCGACGGTTTGCTGAAAGCAGAGGTGTTGAGCGAAACGGAGGAAGGGGGACGCCTGGTCCGCTTTTTTTATGAGGGGGTCTTTGAAGAGATCCTGGATAAAGTGGGTGTCATGCCTTTGCCCCCTTATATTCATAAAAAACTGAAGGATCCCAACCGCTATCAGACGGTCTATGCGAAGCAGAAGGGCTCCGCAGCGGCGCCTACGGCAGGGCTGCATTTTACCCCGGAGCTGCTGGATCGCCTGAAGGAAAAGGGCGTTGTCATGGTAAGGATTACCCTGCATGTAGGGATT
This sequence comes from Eubacteriales bacterium mix99, assembly GCA_038396605.1. Classification (NCBI taxonomy): domain Bacteria; kingdom Bacillati; phylum Bacillota; class Clostridia; order Eubacteriales; species Eubacteriales bacterium mix99. Next base: position 2,856,658 of record CP121690.1, on the reverse strand, counting down.
GGCACCTTTCGCCCGGTAAAGGTGGAAAATGTCCGGGATCATAAAATGCACCGGGAAGTCTATGAGGTGACGGAGGCTGCAGCCCGACAGATCAATGCGGCAAAGGCTTCCGGAAAACGGGTTGTATCAGTGGGTACCACATCCCTGCGGACACTGGAATCCGTTGCGGATGACAATGGAGTGGTGCATGCAGGAAGAGGCGAAACAGGAATTTTTATCTATCCCGGTTATCGCTTCAGGATCATTGATGCCCTGATCACCAATTTTCATCTCCCCAGGTCGACGCTTCTGATGCTGGTGAGTGCGCTGGCCGGGCGGGAGGAAATGCTTGCCGTTTACCGGGAAGCCATTTCGCTGCAATATCGTTTTTTCAGCTTTGGCGACGCAATGTTTATCAGCGACGACTGAAGATGCGGGCGATTCATGACAGGCGGCCTGCGGCCTTCCTTTGGGAAAGCAGAAGGTCGGGGAGAGAACCCATCAGGGAGGATTTATGTTTGAATTTGAAGTGATCAGGGAAGACCCGCGGTCGGGAGCCCGGCTGGGAAAATTCCATACACCCCACGGCAGCTTTGACACCCCTATTTTCATGCCGGTGGGGACCCAGGCTGCGGTGAAAGCCGTTTCTCCAAGGGATCTGGAGGAGATCCGGGCACAGATTATCCTGAGCAATACCTATCATCTGGCGATGAGGCCAGGACATGACCTGGTCCGGGAAGCGGGAGGACTGCACCGGTTTATGAACTGGAACCATCCGATTTTGACGGACAGCGGCGGATTTCAGGTTTTCAGCCTGGCGGAGCTCCGGAATATCCGGGAGGAAGGCGTATGGTTCCGATCCCATCTGGATGGTTCCCGGCATTTTCTGAGCCCCGAAAAGGCGATGGAAATTGAAAATGCGCTGGGTGCCGATATTATTATGGCATTGGATGAATGCATGCCATATCCTGCCACCTATGATTATGCGAAGAAGTCGACGGAACGGACGGCCCGGTGGCTGGGCCGCTGTGTGCAGACTCACAGCCGGGAGGATCAGGCCTTGTTCGGCATTATACAGGGCAGCATGTTTGCGGATCTTCGCAAGGAAAGTGTGAAACGATCCCTGGAATATGATCTTCCGGGATACGGGATCGGCGGGCTGAGCGTCGGGGAACCCAAGTCCGTGATGTATGACATGCTGGATGTCATTATGCCGATGATGCCGAAAGGCAAACCGAGATATCTCATGGGTGTGGGTTCGCCGGATTGTCTCCTGGAAGGGGTTGTCCGGGGAGTGGACATGTTTGACTGTGTCCTGCCCACCCGGATTGCCAGGAACGGAACGGTGCTGACCAGCCGGGGAAAGATTGTGGTGCGCAATGCGGAGTATGCGAGGGACTTCACCCCCCTGGATCCGGAATGCGACTGTTATGCCTGCCGCAATTTTACCCGGGCGTATATCCGGCATTTGATCAAGGCAAATGAAATCCTGGCTGCCATCCTTACCAGCATCCATAACCTGCGCTTCCTGATTCACCTGATGGAGGAAATCCGCAGGGCCATCCGGGAGGAGCGCCTGTTGGAATTCCGGAACGATCTCCATGAAAAATTCAGACGGGAGTAATATTTTTCTACAAATCCTTGAATTCACGGGACAAACAGGTTAATATAATACTATAGTTGCAGGAAAAGGAGGGAATCGAATGGCACAGGCGGCAAAGAATACAAAGGGTGCGGCGGGCACAGCTGGTCAGAATGCCGGTGCAGTAGGCGGTGCAGGAGTTCTGATAGCAAACCTGTTACCTTTCGTCCTGTTGATTGTCATCTTCTACTTTATGTTGATCCGTCCCCAAAAGAAAAAGGACAAGGAAAGCAAGGCGATGCTGGCATCCCTGAAGGTAGGGGACAATGTTACGACAATCGGCGGACTTTGCGGCAAGATTACTTCGATCCGGGATGATGTATTGACTCTTGAAGTAGGAGCCGACAAGGTAAAACTGGTCTATGAGCGCTGGTCCATCCGCGATGTGGATAAGCCGATTTCAGACGATTGAGGGTAAACCGGAAAAAGAGCTGTGTTTCCATTGGAAACCGGCTTTTTTTGTGTTGACGGATCCTTCCCGTGGTTTGTCATAACCGTTTCTCCTGATGCATATGTTTGAAATAAGATGCATAGAGGGAGTTGGGAAGGATGAAAAAGGGTCGGAAAGTTGCGGCGAAACAGGAAGAGAGTTCCCTTACAAAGGACCTGGCGCAGATCACCAGGGGGTCCGCCTTTGCGGTACTTCTTACATTGCTTTGTATCATCCTGTTTGCGGTTGTCATGCAGCTGTCCAGCTTATCGGAATCGATTATCCGGCCTGTTGTGCAGGTGGTACGGATATTGAGCATAGCGGTGGGCGGGATATATGCCGCCGGAAAGGGTGTCCGCAGGGGATGGCTGAAAGGTGCCGGGACCGGAATCCTCTACGTGATACTGGTTTCCCTGATCGGGATTTTTTCCGGAGGAAAATTTGCCTTTGACCGGATTTTTCTCTCGGATATGATTATGGCCATTATTGTGGGTACCGTGGGCGGCGCCATCGGAATTAACCTTCGCTGACTGAAAGAATCAAAAGCGGAAGGATGCGCGGCCCTTTTCATTTGCCGGACTTTATGATATAATGAATTGTAATTTTGAATTTTGTTTAGGGAGAGGGAGTTGCATTATGAAGCATATCAAGACCCTTTGCAAGGGCAATCTGAAGCAGACCATGCATCGGGGTGGCTGTGGAGAGTGCAAGACATCCTGCCAGTCCGCATGCAAGACATCCTGCACGGTTGGAAACCAGAGCTGCCAGAAGTAATATTTTATTTCTTACATAAAAGACATGGATAGCAGTAGCTCAGCTACTGCTATTCTTTATGAAGCACCTGGTTCTGTCAGGGCTTCCGTTCACCGGGGCATTCTGTTTTTGGATAGCTGCGGCGCCGGGGGTTCCGTACAGGAGAGCAGGAATGGAATCGGAAAGGGAAAAGGCCAATGATACATAAATTTGAAGCAGGCGGTGTCCGGCTGGTATTGGATGTAAACAGCGGTGCCGTTCATGTAATTGATAAAATTGTCTGGGATTTGTTGGATTATGGTCCGGACTTTGTCTGGGAAGATATTGTGAAGGGATTGGGCGATCGGTATCCGGTCGGTGATCTGCGGGAAGCCCTGTCCGAAATAAACGAATTGGTGGATGCAGAAATGTTGTATACCACCTGGGATCCGAAGGATCGGCCCGTTATGGCGGGGGAGCCGATGATCAAGGCCATGTGTCTGCATGCGGCTCATGACTGCAATCTCCGATGCCGGTACTGTTTTGCCTCCACCGGTGATTTTCATGGCCAGCGGGCCATGCTGGATCTGGAAACGGGAAAAAAGGCTCTGGAGTTTCTCGTAAATCATTCCGGTTACCGGAGAAATCTTGAGGTGGACTTCTTCGGCGGAGAGCCCCTGATGAACTTTGATGTGGTGAAGAAGCTGGTGACATACGGCCGGCAGCTGGAAAAGCAATACAACAAGGAATTCCGGTTTACCGTTACAACCAACGGACTGCTGCTGGATGACGATACCATAGCCTATATCAACCGCGAGTTTGTCAATGTGGTTCTCAGCATTGACGGACGGCGGGAGGTGCATGACTGTCTTCGCAAAACCGTCAACGGCAGGGGAAGCTACGATGCTATTGTGCCGAAGGCAATCCGGCTGGCGGATTTGAGAAATCAGACCGATTACTACGTCCGGGGGACCTTTACAAAATACAATAAGGATTTTGACAAGGATGTCCTGCATTTGGCCGATCTGGGCTTTCAGCAGATCTCCATTGAGCCGGTGGTTGCTTCGGAGGATGAGGATTATCATCTTTCCCGGGAGGATCTTCCTGAGATTTTTGCGTCCTATGACCGACTCCTGAAAGCCTATCTGGAGAGACGAAAGGAAGGGAAAGGCTTCAACTTCTTTCATTTCCAGGTGGATCTGGAGCAGGGGCCCTGTGCAGCGAAACGAGCCGCAGGCTGCGGAGTGGGCAATGAATATATCGCAGTGACCCCCACAGGGGATATTTATCCCTGTCATCAGTTTGTCGGGGAGGAAAAATTCAAGATGGGAAGTGTGCTGGATGGCTCCTTCCGTCAGGACATGCAGCAGAACTTCCGGAAATGCAATGTATTTACAAAGGAAAAATGCTCTTCCTGCTGGGCCAAATTTTATTGCAGCGGCGGGTGCTCCGCCAATGCCAGTCATTTTTCCGGAAGCATCGATGAACCTTATGAACTGGGCTGCGAGATGGAAAGGAAAAGGCTGGAATGTGCTTTGGCTGTGAAAGCCATAGAAGCAGAGGAAGAATAACAACATTTATGGAATTGATACCAAAGATGCAGGGACAGGGAGTTATTCATGTCAATTTATCAGGTATGCCAACCGGATTCGGAAAATACCGAAACTGTTAAAATGCTGCTGCAGACGGAACTGAATATCAGTAAAATCACTGCCGGGCTGCTGGTGAACCGCGGAATAACCAGTGTGGAGGAAGCCAGGGCGTATCTTCATCCCACTTTGGATCAGCTGAACGACCCCTTTGATTTGTCGGGTATGGACCGGGCAGTGAAAAGGGTTCGAAGCGCTGTTGCATCCGGAGAGAAGATTACAATTTACGGGGATTACGATGCCGACGGGATTACTTCCTCTTCGGTGTTGTCCCTTTATCTGAAATCATTGGGAGCCGATGTGGATGTCTATATTCCCAGCCGGCAGGAGGAAGGTTACGGACTGCATCCTGAGGCTCTGAAGCGGTTAAGGAATGGAGGAACCGGTCTGGTCCTGACGGTGGACTGCGGCATTGCCGCTGCGGAGGAGATCCGGGAGATATCGCCGGACATGGATATCATCGTTACGGATCATCATATGCCGGGAGCTGCCCTGCCGGATGCTTTTGCCGTGATCGATCCGAAAATTCCCGGACAGGCTTATCCATACCGGGAGCTGGCGGGAGTGGGTGTCGCATCCAAATTGGTTCAGGCATTGGGGGGACGGGAAGCTGTGGTTCCTTTCCTGGACCTGACAGCATTGGGTACGGTGGCGGATGTGGTCCCGCTGACGGGAGAAAACCGGGTGCTTGCTGCACTGGGGATCCGTCAGATCCGGGGAAAGCCCCGTCCCGGAATCGCCGCTTTGCTGCAGAAGCTTGAGATGGAGCCCTCTGCAGTAAATTCCGGCAGGATATCCTTTACCATCGCACCTTGCCTGAATGCGCCGGGGCGGATGACCACTTATCGTGCAGGATATGAGCTGCTGACTGCCTCCCGGCCGGATCAGGCCCTGCCTGTGGCGGAGGAGCTGATCGGGTGCAACCGGGACCGCAGGGAAACCGAGCAGCGTATTCTGGAATCCGTGCAGGAAATTCTTCCGGATCAGGTCAATCTGGCCGATGACCGCTTTCTTGTGGTGGCCGGGGAGGGATGGCATCCCGGAGTGATCGGGATTGTGGCTTCCAGGATATCCGAACGATATCACCGTCCGTCTGTCGTCCTGTCCCTGGATGGAGAGCAGGGTGTGGGATCCGCCAGAAGTGTCCCGGGATTTGATCTGTACCGTGCCCTTTCTTCCTGCAGGGATCTTTTTTCGCGGTTTGGCGGGCATGAGCAGGCGGCAGGCCTTTCCATCCTTACAAAGGATATTCCGGAGTTCCGCAGAAGAATCTGTGAGTATGCGGGAAAAGTTCTGGATGATGAAACGTTGATTCCCCATTATGTTTATGACGGAGAGATTGCTCCGGAGGATATTTCCCCCGGATTACTGAAAGAGATCGACAGCCTGGCACCTTTTGGAGTCGGCAATCCCACTCCCAGGTTTCTGATTTCCTCTGCCGTTGTGGAAAACAGCAGGCTTATAGGCAGGAACGCCAATCACATTAAGCTTGCCCTGGCGCTGGGGCAGCGCTCCTGGGATGCAGTGGGCTTCGGGATGGCAGAAGCGGGCAGGGATTTGCAGAAAGGATGCCGGGTAAGTCTGCTGACTTCCCTGAAGCGGAATGAATGGAGGGGAGTCAGCAGTACGCAGCTTCAGATATGCAGTCTGAAAAGAATATACCGGGATCACCGGGATTTGGACAACCTGTTGGCTTCTTTCTATTTTAAATTTTTTGATGTCTTTTTTGATGATTTTTTGTATAATGGTGATGTGCAGCAGGCACGGGATGATACCGATCCGGACGATTATGAGGTCCTTACGGTGGATCAGGCTACGGCTCTTTTGAAGGATTCTGCAATTGGAACCGGCATTTTTGTCAGCACCCTGGAGTCTGCGGTTTGTATTCTGGAGGATCTGCTGAAGAAAGATATGCTGGATCGGATCCCGGTTCGATATCATTCACCGGATCCTGCAGACGGGGCAGGCAGGAATTCCGTTATTCTGATTCCCGGGCCTCGATTCCATCCGGAAAGATATTATCATACGGTTTTACTGCCCGCTGTGGAAGAAAAATTTCATGGGACTGGTTTTGAAACGGGGGTTCCACCGGACAAGCTCCGATACCTTATCGTGTCGGGTGCTGCCGGAGAGGCGGTTTCATTGAAGGAGATCCTGCGCAGGTCCTTTACCCTGACGCGCAGGGATCTGGGTATCATTTATAAATGGCTGCGCAGAATCGTTCCGGGCAGGGATTACTGGCCGGATTCCGAACAGCTGCTGCTTTGCCTCAGGGAGGGGTCGGGAAGGGACTTCAACGGTTTTCAGATGCAGCTGGCTCTGGAGATCTTCAGGGAGCTGAATTTTATTTCGATGAAAACCGGAAACCAGACGATCCGGATCCGATGTTTTCGGGATCCGGCCAATCGGCAACTGAAGGAGAGCAGGCTGTATGTCTTTCACAGGCACTGGTTGATGGGTTACGGCATAAAGGATTAAAAGCCCTTTATGATTCCAATAATTGTCTGAATTTAAGGAGGAAGCGGTATGGATTTAAAGGAAAAGATAAGGGTGGTAGAAGGCTTCCCGAAAAAGGGTGTTTCCTTCAAGGATATTACAACTCTGCTGAAGGACAGAGAAGCGTATCATGAAACCGTCGACGCTATGGTGGGCCGGTGCCGGGATAAGAACGCGGATCTGATTGTCGGCCCGGAAGCCCGGGGGTTTGTGCTTGGCGCTCCGGTTGCGTATGGCCTGAATGCCGGCTTCGTTCTGGTCCGCAAGCCGGGGAAACTTCCTGCCGAGACCGTCCGCTATGAATACGGTCTGGAATATGGCACGGATACTCTGGAAATACATAAGGATGCCATATTACCTGGTCAAAGGGTTGTGATTGTGGATGATCTGCTGGCAACAGGAGGCACGGCACTTGCAGTGGTCCGGCTGGTGGAGAAACTGGGCGGAAAGGTCGCCGGGATCCTCTTTGCCATGGAACTAAGCTTTTTGAACGGCAGGGAAACATTGAAGGGATACGATGTGGACTCTCTTATTCAATATGAAAAATAGCAAGGATGCCCATCGTTCAGACGGAAGGATGGAAGGAATGGTACGATCCGTATTTGTCTGATGGAGGGATTCAGAAAGGGAGATGGCTGTGCTGGAAGAACTTTTAACAAAAATTGAAAAGGCATTCGGACCGGAAGCCGTCGACAAGATCCGGGAAGTCTATGAATTTGCTGCCAAAGCCCATGAAGGGCAGAAAAGATCTTCCGGCGAGCCATACAGCATTCATCCCCTTGCCGTCGCAAACATCCTGGTGGATCTGGGCATGGATGTGGATACCATTGCCGCAGGTTTGCTGCATGATACCATTGAGGATACCAGTGTTACCAAAGAGGAACTGACGGAGAGGTTCGGCGACGAGGTCACCGATATGGTGGATGGCGTTACCAAATTGAGCCGGCTTTCCTATAAATCGAAGGAAGAGCAGCAGGCGGAGAGTCTGCGCAAAATGTTCCTGGCCATGGCAAAGGATATCCGTGTGATTATCATCAAGCTGGCAGACCGGCTCCATAACCTGAGAACGCTGGAATATGTGGATGAGGAAAAGCAGCGGGAAAAAGCATATGAAACGCTTGAAATTTACGCTCCGCTGGCACACCGCCTCGGCATTTTCAAAATCAAGTGGGAGCTTGAGGATATTTCGCTGAGATATATTGATCCCAGGGGCTACTATGATCTGGTGGACAAGGTGGCTGCCAAACGCAGGGAACGGGAAGCCTATATCCGGAAAGTCATCGGGACACTGCAGAAAAAGCTGAAGGAGTTCAACATTGACTGCGAAATTGAAGGGCGCCCGAAGAATTTTTACAGCATTTATAAAAAAATGTATATGCAGCACAAGGATTTTGAACAGATTTATGATCTGCAGGCGATCCGTGTCCTGGTCAATACGGTAAAGGACTGCTATGGCGTCCTGGGGGTTGCGCATACCCTGTGGACGCCGATCCCCGGCCGATTCAAGGATTACATTGCCATGCCAAAGCCCAATATGTATCAGTCCCTTCATACCACTGTGATCGGGCCAAGGGGGGAACCCTTTGAGATCCAGATCCGGACCTGGGAAATGCACCGGACTGCGGAATATGGAATTGCGGCTCACTGGAAATACAAGGAGGGCGGCAAGACTTCCTATGATATGGACAAGAAGCTGGCATGGCTGAGGCAGCTTCTGGAATGGCAAGGCGATTCCAGGGATCCCAAAGAATTTATGGAAAGCCTGAAGATTGATCTGTTTACGGACGAAGTATTCGTATTTACTCCCAAGGGAGACGTGATTGACTTACCCAAGGGTGCCACTCCTCTGGATTTTGCATATGCCATTCACAGTGCGGTTGGAAACCGCTGTATCGGAGCGAAGGCAAATGGAAAGATTGTTCCCCTGGACTGTCCGCTCAAGACCGGGGATATTGTGGAAATACTGACTACCCGGGATGCCGGCCGCGGACCCAGCCGGGACTGGCTGAAGATTGTCAGGACCAGTCAGGCAAAAAACAAAATCCGGCAATGGTTCAAAAAGGAAAGACGGGAAGAGAATATTGAGAAAGGCCGGGAATCGCTGGAACGGGAGGCCAAACGTCAGGGGTATACCCTGTCTTCCCTGATTCAGAGCGCATGGATGGATAGTATTCTGAAAAAGTATGGCTTTGCCTCCGTGGAGGATCTGTATGCTGCTTTGGGGTACGGGGGGGTCCCGGTGAATCATGTCCTGACTCGGTTGATCGATGAGTATCGCAAGGCCAACAAGGAGCAGTTCCCGGAAGATATTGTGAAGGAAACCAGATCCGGGAAGGAAGAAAGCCCGTCGGACAATGGCATCCATGTCAAGGGTATCGATAATGTAATGATCCGCTTTGCAAAGTGCTGCAATCCGGTGCCCGGCGATCCGGTGATCGGATATATTACCCGGGGAAGAGGCGTTTCGGTGCATCGGGCGGATTGTGTCAATCTTTCAGACGGCTCAGTGGATCCCAAGCGCATGATTGAGGTAAACTGGGTCGGGGAGCACAAGGCGTCCTACAATACGGAAATTCAGATTGTAGCAAGGGACAGGCCGTCCATACTGGCGGACATTACCAACGCCGTTGCCGAAATCAAGCTGAATGTAACGGCAATCAACGCCCGTACGGCCAGAAATAAGATTATAGTCATCAATATGAATATGGACATACAGGACACCCAGCAGCTGGATAAGGTGATTAAATATCTGAAACGCCTGCAGGATGTCGTGGATGTATTCCGCGTGAACGCATAAGGAGGGATGATCTTGCGGGCAGTGATACAACGGGTAAAGAGTGCCGGTGTCGTGGTGGAGGACAGACAGATTTCGCATATTGGAACCGGCTATCTGGTACTTTTGGGTGTGGAGCAGGGAGATGCCGATCAGGATGTGGAATATCTGGCGGACAAAACGGTGAATCTGCGCGTGTTTGAAGATGATGAGGGCAAAATGAATTTGTCCGTAAAGGATATCGGAGGAGAGCTGCTGGTGGTATCCCAGTTCACACTTTACGGGGACTGCAGGAAAGGAAGGCGCCCGGGCTTCTCCGCAGCCGCCGCACCGGAAATTGCCAGGCCCTTTTATGAGAAATTTTGCGGACGCTGTGAGAAGCAGGGGGTGCCGGTAAAAAAAGGCGTCTTCCGTGCCCATATGGAGGTTTCCCTGGTAAACGACGGTCCGGTAACCATGCTGCTGGACAGCAGGAAAACATTCTAGAATGATTTTTCAGGACAAACAGCAGGAAAGGATGGGAATGGATGAAGGTATTGGTGCTGCCGGTTGGGCCCCTGAAAGCCAACTGCTATACCGTCTGTCAGGAAGAAACGGGGGATTGTGTGGTCATCGATCCCGGCGGAGACCGGGAACTTCTTCTTCATAGTCTGGAGGAGCATCGGCTGACGCCGAAAGCCATTCTGCTGACCCATGGACATTTTGATCATATCGGCGCAGTGGACGATCTGAAAAAGCGTACCGGGGCAAAGCTTGTCATTCATCCGGAGGATGTCGGGCTGCTGCAGGATCCGGACAGGAATCTGTCCCGCCCATTCGGAATCGGGGATCTGCGGGTCAAAGCAACACCGGACCGGCTTCTGAAGGATGAAGACATGCTGGAAATCGGAGGGATCCGGTTCCGGGTGCTCCATGCCCCGGGACATACCATGGGCGGCGTATTCTATATCGGGGACGGGATTCTCTTTTCCGGCGATACCCTGATGCAGGGAACCGCCGGCAGAACGGACATGCCCGGAGGAAACCTGCAGATGCTGATGAAATCCCTGTCCAGGCTGTCGGATCTGGACGATTCCGTGGTGATCTGTCCGGGGCATGGCCCCCAGAGTACATTGGCCCGGGAGCGCATCTCCAATCCTTACCTGCAGGCTGCGGGAGGTCCTGAAAAATCATGATCTGGATAGATGCCCCGCAGGTATCCTACGGCAATGAAATTGTGGAGCTGGCAAAAGAATTTTTCCCGACGGAAACCATATCCGCCATGGGAAACGAAACGGATCCCTCGGAAGAGGACCTGATTCTGAAGAGCACCTGGTCCGCAGAAGGATCGGAATCCTTTTCCTTTCTCACAACCCTGCGAAAAGGTCCGGTTTTGCTGGGCGAGAGAAAAAATGTCGAAGCCCCTGACAGGGAAAACGGGGAAGGGGAAACTTCCTTTCTTTTTGAAAAGCGCAGAAGACGGGAAATGAAAAATGGCCTGAAAGGCTCTGTCTATGACCTGCTGTCCTCCTTTACGGGTAAACATCCCAGGTGGGGGATCCTGACCGGGATCCGCCCGGTGAAAATTGTCCATGAATTGCTGGATCGGGGCTGTTCCCGGGAGGACGTCCGGCATACGCTGCAGGAGATATACCGGCTGCATCCGTCCAGGGTGGATCTGATGATGAAAACAGCGGAGGTACAGCGGCCCCTTATCCGAAAGGGGGGACTCCGCACCGTTTCCGTCTACATTCATATTCCCTTTTGTTCCTCCCGGTGCTTTTACTGTTCCTTTCCATCCGATTTGTTTGGCCGGATTTCCGATAAAATCGGGGATTATCTGGATTGCCTGCATCGGGAGATGTCCGCTTTGTCGGATGAATTTCAGAGGCTTGGAATCTCCGTGGATACCGTCTATATCGGCGGGGGGACGCCGACAGTTCTGGCGTATGCCGATCTGGAGCGTCTCCTCTGCATGACGGAGTCCTGTTTCCGCTCCCGGTTCCCCTTGTCAGAATATACGGTGGAAGCCGGCAGGCCGGACAGTCTGGATCCACAGAAGCTTCGGCTGCTGAAGAACTATGGCGTTACCCGGATCAGCATCAACCCGCAGTCCATGAACCAGGAAACGCTGGACCGGGTGGGCCGGAACCATACAACAGAAGATGTGGCGCGCACTTTTCAGCAGGCTAGGGAAACCGGCTTTGACTGCATCAATATGGATGTCATACTGGGGTTGCCCGGTGAAACGCCCCGGCATATGGAACATACCATGGAAGCGATTGCCGCTCTGGGGCCTGAAAATATCACTGTGCATACGCTGGCGGTGAAACGGGCGTCTGCCCTGAAAGAATCCTTTCATCAATACGATCCCTCCAGACGGGGACTGGCGGAGGAAATGTCGGCGGTTTGCAGGAGATGGATGGAACATCTGGATATGGTTCCTTATTATCTTTACCGCCAGAAATATATGCTGGACCATCTGGAGAATGTGGGCTATACGGTCCCCGGAAAGGAATGCCGGTATAATATTGATATCATGGAGGAAAAGCGGAGCATCTGGGCATTCGGCGCCGGCGCGTCCAGCAAGCTCTATCACCCGGAGGAGGACCGCCTGGAACGGGTGGCCAATGTGAAGAATCTGGAGGACTACATTGGCCGGATTGGGGAAATGATTGAGAGGAAGCGGAAAGCGCTGGGCACTGGAATATAGATCCGGCCATTGACAGCTGCCGAAGGGAACGTGGACAATCAAACGGATCCGGCATTATGAAGCGAAAGCGTGGCCGCACCATCGGATGTTACATTACATCCGTATCCCGGAGAATTATGTGAGTGACAGGTTCATTGCTCCGCGATGACAAAACGGCGAAGGGGATGGTGATGATAAAAAAGATTGCAATACTGGGAGGAGGCAGTTGGGGAACGGCACTCTCAAAGCTTCTTTCGGAAAACGGGCACCAGGTTACTGTATGGCTCCGGGACGAAGCCCAGTGCAAATTGCTGAGTATTGAAAGAGTAAATAGAAAATATCTGCCAAATGTTAAAATTCCGGAAAACATAGTATTCACTTCAGATATAAACGAAGCTGCTAAAAATTCGGAAATATTATTGATAGCTACACCGACACAGCATATCAGAAGGCTATTGCGGCAAATCAATAATGAATATAAGACAGGTAAAATAATTGTCAATGCTTCGAAGGGAATTGAAATAGGAACGATGAGCCTGGGTTCCGACATAGTTCGGGAAGAGACAAAAGATTGTATTTTTGCGGTTCTGTCAGGGCCTTCGCACGCTGAAGAAGTAGGCCTTTCAATGCCTACGGCCATTACGATCGCGTGCGACAGCAAAAAAGTGGCAGAAGAGATACAGGATATTTTTATGTCGACATATTTCAGGGTCTATACAAATGAAGACGTGGCAGGAGCAGAGCTGGGAGGAGCTTTAAAAAATATTATTGCTCTCGGCGCAGGAATATCCGATGGTGTGGGATACGGCGACAATGCCAAAGCGGCCCTGATGAACAGGGGCATAGTTGAAATAGCGCGGCTGGGTATTGCAATGGGCGCGGATGTTCATACCTTCTACGGCCTTTCGGGGATCGGTGATTTAATGGTAACATGCACGAGCAGGCACTCAAGAAACCGGAATGCCGGTTATCTTATCGGGCAGGGTATGTCCAGGGATCAGGCCATTAAAAAAATCGGGATGGTTGTGGAAGGGATCCCTACCACATACGCTGCATATGAGCTTTCTATAAACCGTAACGTGGAAATGCCCATTGTCAAAGCGATGTATGATATTTTAAATCATAATGCAGATGTCCGAAAAACGGTCAATCAATTGATGCTGAGAGACAGGAAGGAAGAAAGACTTTGATAATATCTGTGAGCCGAACATGAAACCGGCAGGCTGTGAATGGCAGGATGGTATTATGGGTAACACGAAAGCTTGAATAATGTTTGACAAAATGGCCGCAGGATGGATATAATACAGTAAAATCCAATGAAAACCGATGACGGAGAAAGTACCCGGGGGAAAGCAGCAGAGAGGGAATGCCAAGGCTGAAAGCATTCCCGGTGGGAAGCCGGGGAAGGACACTTCGGAGGGGATCTGCTGAAACGGTATTAGGCAGATTCGCAGGAAAGCGTTATTTTCCATGAAGTGGGAGATGCATGGGCAGGCATTTCCAACAAGGGTGGTACCACGGGTTGATCTCTCGTCCCTTTTCGGGATGAAGGGATTTTTTTATACCCAATTCCGTTTCCGGCGGGGATGATGAAGAACAATGAATAAGCAATGGATAAATTAGCCTGCATAAATTTATGAGGAGGAATCAGTATGTTGGTAAAAGCGCCGAAAGGTACGAAGGACATCCTGCCGCAGGAGTCTTATCAATGGCATTATGTGGAGGACAGGATCCGCCGCATTTCCGAATCGTTTGGATATCGGGAGATCCGCACCCCGGTATTTGAACATACTGAACTGTTTCAGCGGGGAGTGGGGGACACAACGGATATTGTACAGAAGGAAATGTATACCTTTGAAGACAAGAGCGGAAGAAGCATCAGTCTGAAGCCGGAGGGAACGGCAGGGGCCGTTCGGGCCTATATCGGGCATAAACTGTATGCCGGACCCCAGCCGGTGAAAATGTATTATATCAATCCCTTTTATCGCTATGAGAATCCTCAGGCAGGACGATTAAGGGAATTTCATCAGTTTGGCGTGGAAGCTTTCGGGGCGCCGCAGGCCTCTGTGGATGCGGAGATCATTACCCTGGCTATGGCCTTGTTCCGGGATCTGGGCGTAAGGGATCTGACGGTAAAGCTGAACAGCATCGGTTGTCCGAAATGCCGGCCGGCCTATCAGGAAGCGCTGAAAAGCTATCTGGGCGGACATTTGGATGAATTGTGCGATGACTGCAGGGAAAGGTATGAAAAAAATCCTCTGCGCATCCTGGACTGCAAGAACAAGGGCTGCCGCAAGATCCTGGAAGGAGTCCCCCATATGCTGGACTATCTTTGTGAGGAATGCAGGGATCATTTTGAAGAGATGCAGGGTTATCTGAAGGCGGCAGGGCTGGACTATGAAATCGATCCGATGATTGTACGGGGGCTCGACTATTATACCAAAACGGTGTTTGAAATTGTTTCGGATGCCATCGGCGCCCAGGGAACGATCTGCGGAGGCGGACGGTATGACGGCCTGGTACAGGAATGCGGAGGCCCGCAGGTACCGGGCATCGGGTTCGGGCTCGGTTTGGAACGGCTGCTGCTGGTTCTGAAGAGTCAGGGGGTTGCAATCCCTCAGCCGGGAATCTGCGATATTTTCTTTGCCACCATTGGGAAAGGCGCAAGGAAAAAAGCCTTTGAACTGGTTACCCGGATGCGGCAAAATGGAATCGCATCCGACATGGATCATGTTGGCCGGAGTCTCAAATCCCAGTTCAAATATGCCAATAAGCTGGGAGTGCGTTATGTTGGTACTCTGGGCGATGAGGAACTGGAAGCAGAAGAAGTGACCCTGAAGAACATGGAAACAGGAACGGAAGAAAAGGTCCCTTTTGATCGGATCGGAGATGCTGTCCGGCCCTTCCTTCCGGACAGGGGACAGATCAGTCGTCCGGGCCTGCAGGACGTTATACGGAAAAGATAATAGGAAAAATCCGCTGAAAAGGCAGCAGGAATGAGGAGGAAGCAAAATGAACAAACAACGGACGGATGGGTTGAAAAGAACCCATATGTGCGGTATGATAAACAAAGATCATATCGGTGAAAAAGTAACCCTCATGGGTTGGGTACAGCGCAGACGGGACCTGGGGCATTTGATTTTTATTTATCTGCGGGACCGGACGGGTTTTATCCAGATTGTATTCAACGGGAAGAAAAGCGGAGAGACATTGGATAAAGCGCAGCAGATCCGCAGCGAATATGTTGTGGCAGTTTCCGGTACCGTGGTAAAGAGGGAAGAGTCGGCCATCAATCCCCAATACCCCAACGGGGATGTGGAAGTGGGTGCGGAAGAGTGCAGGATCCTCTCTTCTGCGAAGACGCCTCCCTTTTACATTGAAGACGGTCTGGATGCATCGGAGACGCTGCGTCTGCAGTACCGGTATCTGGACTTAAGGCGTCCTGAAATGCAGAAGAATCTGATTCTGCGGCATAAAGTCACCAAATGGGTTCGTGACTTTATGGACAGGGAAGGCTTTCTGGAGATTGAGACCCCTATGCTGACGAAAAGCACACCGGAAGGGGCCAGGGACTATCTGGTCCCCAGCCGGGTTCATCCGGGCGCATTCTATGCTCTGCCCCAGTCTCCCCAGTTATTCAAACAGCTGTTGATGCTGGCGGGATTTGACCGCTATTTTCAGATTGCCCGCTGCTTCCGGGATGAGGACCTGAGGGCAGACCGGCAGCCGGAGTTTACGCAGATTGATATCGAGATGTCTTTTGTGGAAGTGAACGATGTGATTTCCCTGAATGAACAGCTGCTGGCGGACCTGTTCCAAAAAGCGCTGGGCGTGAAGCTGTCCCTTCCGCTGCCCAGGCTGACCTGGAAGGAAGCAATGGAACGGTACGGCTCCGATAAACCCGATACCCGTTTTGGAATGGAGCTTCAGGATGTCAGTGATCTGGTCAGGGACTGCGGGTTTCAGGTATTCGTCAATGCGGTCCGCAAGGGAGGCAGTGTGCGTGCCATCAATGCCAAAGGCTGCTGCCGCAAATTTTCCAGAAAAAAGCTGGATGCCCTGAGCGAATCCGTGAAAACATATAAGGCAAAGGGCCTGGCCTGGATTCAGGTGACGGAAACAGGGATTAAGTCCTCCTTGTCGAAATTCTTTTCGGAGGAGCAGATGGGCGCCCTGCTGAAGCGGCTGGATGCGAAAGCGGGGGATTTGCTGCTGTTTGTGGCGGACAGGGACGAGATTGTCTTTGCCGCTCTGGGATACCTTCGTCTGGAGCTGGCCGAAAAGCTCGGATTGCTGGATGATCAGGAGAAAAGCCTGCTCTGGATCACGGAGTTTCCCCTTCTGGAATACAGTGAGGAAGAGCATCGTTATGTTGCGGAGCATCATCCCTTTACCTGCCCCATGGATGAGGACATCCCTCTCCTGGAGGAGCATCCGGAACGGGTACGGGCCAAGGCCTATGATATTGTGTTGAATGGTGTTGAAATGGGCGGCGGCAGCATCCGTATTCACGATACAAAGCTTCAGGAAAAAATGCTGGAAATTCTGGGCTTTACCCGGGAACAGGCATGGGAGCGCTTTGGATTCCTGCTGGAGGCCTTTCAGTATGGAACGCCGCCCCATGGAGGCATTGCATACGGGCTGGACCGGATGATCATGCTGCTGACAGGCTGCGATTCCATCCGGGATGTCATAGCCTTCCCCAAGGTGCAGAATGCATCGGATCTTATGACGGAAGCACCGTCCCGGGTGGATGACGCCCAGCTGAAGGAGCTTCATATCAAGCTGGATGAACGGAATGAACATCCGGACGAACAACCGGACGGACTTTAAAAACGAGGTGCACGGCAACGATGGTTGGCGCCGGACAGCAGTGGTCGAATGATGGTTGTTTGGGAAGGGAAATCAGAGGGTAAATATAAATAGGTGTGAAGGGGATGGACGGATGCCGGATGCATTTTCCAGATCCGAAATGTTGATTGGAACAGAGGCGCTGGAGAAACTGAAAGAAAGCAAAGTGGCCATATTCGGCATAGGAGGTGTGGGATCCTTTGCTGTGGAAGCTCTGGCAAGAACGGGAGTCGGGTCTTTTGTACTGACAGACAGCGATCGGGTGGAGAAGAGCAATATCAACCGTCAGCTGCATGCAACCTGCAGGACAATCGGCAGGCTCAAGGTGGAGGTCATGAAGGAGAGGATCCTGAGCATCAATCCCGAAGCAAAGGTCCGGACCCAACCGGTTTTCTACAGGAAGGAGAACAGGGCGGAGCTTTTACAGGGTGATGTTGATTATGTCGTTGATGCGGTGGATACGGTAACTGCCAAAATCGATCTGGTGGTCTGCTGCGGGGAAATGGGTATCCCCATTGTATCCTGTATGGGAGCCGGCAATAAAATGGATCCCACCCGGTTTCAGATCGGCGATGTATATGCGACTTCGGTGGATCCCCTGGCGAAGGTCATGCGGCGCGAACTGAGAAAAAGAGGGATCCGGCACCTGAAGGTGGTATACTCCACCGAGCCGCCGCTTTCCCTGAAGCCCTCCCTGACGGAGCAGGATACAGATCAGACCATGGAATCCGGGGAGAGCCGGCCCGGCACCCGTCCCAGGGCAGTTCCGGGAAGTATTTCCTTTGTTCCGTCGGTTGCCGGTATGATTCTTGGAGGGGAAGTCATCAGGGATCTGATTGGCTGGAAGGATAATCCGCAGGGGGATCGGAGAGGATAGACATGAATGAGCAGGGAGAAATCGTGGCATTGCAGGACAGGAATGCATTGATTATGGTACACAGAAGTGATATGTGCGGAAAATGCGGCGCCTGTGAAATGGGAGAGCAGGCCGGAGAAATGTTTCTGACCATTCCAAACCGGCTGCACGGCGAAGTGGGTGATTTTGTGCAGTTGGAGCTGGCATCCGGTCAGGTTTTAAAAGCCTCTGCCATTGCATATTTGTTTCCCCTTTGTGCCTTGGTTCTGGGAGTCCTGGCAGGCATTTTTCTTGGTCACAGGTACGATCTGGATGTGGAACTAACTGCCTCCATACTGGGCCTGGTGTTTGCCGGAATATCATTTCTGGTGATCCGGGGAATGGAGCCGCATTTTAAAAGATTGCAGCACTTTTCACCGCAAATGGTGCGCATCACGAGAGGCTCAAAAATGGGTAATCAGCCCAAAGTATCTGAAAAAGGAGACGAGGGTAGTGGCAAGTGAAAAAATCGTGAATCTGACGGAAAAAAGCTTCAAGGATGAGGTGGAGCAGTCCACCATACCGGTATTGGTTGATTTCTGGGCATCCTGGTGTGGTCCCTGCCGAATGATCGCACCTATCGTGGATCAGTTGGCAGAGGAGTTTGATGGAAAAATAAAGGTGGCAAAGCTGAATGTGGATGAGAACAGTGAGCTGGCGTCCCGGTATCAGGTAATGAGCATCCCGACCCTTCTGCTGTTCCGGAACGGAAAGGTCGTCAATCAGATGGTTGGTGCGAGACCAAAGGGCGAGCTGGTAAAAATACTTCAAAGCAATATTTGAGATGTCCGGTTTGTCCCGGCAATTTGCTTCCCTTTATATAATCAAAAGCGCTTGTGCCGTGTAGAGCAAATGTACAATTGGGTACTTTATAAGCCGGCTGATCAACCGGCTTTTTCTTTTTTTCAAAAAATTAGAAAAATATGTAAGGAGTTTGGCCATGATTGATTTAAAGGAAATTGCAAATGTGGATCCGGAAGTGGCTGCAGCGATGAAGCAGGAATGGGAACGCCAGAGGAATCATCTGGAGCTTATCGCGTCGGAGAATTATGTCAGCCCGGCTGTTATGGCAGCAATGGGATCCCATCTGACGAACAAGTATGCGGAAGGGTATCCGGGAAAGAGATATTACGGCGGATGCGAATTTGTGGATATTGTGGAGGAGCTGGCAAGGGAAAGGGCAAAGGCGATTTTTGGAGCGGATCATGCCAATGTACAGCCCCATTCCGGCGCACAGGCCAATACTGCGGTTTATTTTGCCATGCTTCAGCCCGGAGACACCATTATGGGAATGAGTCTGGATCAGGGCGGTCATCTGACTCATGGCAGCCCGGTCAATATATCCGGCAAATATTTTCATTCCGTTTTCTATGGAGTGGATCCGGACACCGGCCGGATCGACTACGATCAGGTGCTTGCCCAGGCGAGGAAGCACAGGCCCCGTATAATCATTGCCGGAGCCAGCGCTTATCCCAGGACGATCGATTTCCGGAAGTTCCGTGAAATTGCAGATGAAGTCGGCGCGCTGCTGATGGTAGATATGGCCCATATCGCAGGTCTGGTGGCGGCAGGACTGCATCCCAGTCCGGTGCCTTATGCGGATTTTGTTACCACAACTACCCACAAAACCCTGCGGGGCCCAAGGGGCGGTATGATACTTTGCCGGAAAGAATATGCAAAGGCCATTGACAAGGCCATTTTCCCCGGCACACAGGGAGGCCCACTAATGCATGTGATAGCTGCCAAGGCAGTATGTTTCAAAGAAGCCATGGAGCCATCCTTCCGGGAATACCAGGGGCAGATCATCCGGAATGCAGTGGCACTGGCTCAGGCTCTGACAGAAGGAGGATTTCACCTGGTATCCGGCGGGACGGATAACCATCTGATACTGGTGGATCTGAGGGATCATGGCATTACCGGGAAGGATGCGGAAAAGCTTCTTGATAAAGTGCGGATCACCGTCAACAAGAACACCATTCCCAATGATCCGCAGAGCCCCTTCGTTACCAGCGGCATTCGGCTGGGCACCCCTGCCGTAACCACAAGGGGAATGAAGGAAGAGGATATGAAGCAGATTGCCGCAGCGATCCGTCTGACGATCGGCGACTTTGATCAAAACAGGGATAAGGTACAGTCCATTGTGGGGGAACTGTGTGATGAACATCCGATTTATTCGGAAGACATAAAATAGAATGCATTCATAAAGGGATTTACCTGGGAAAAGGCCTTCGGGCCTTTTCTTTTGAAATGGAATACTTATCTGGCTGGAAGGATGGAGGAGGAAAGAAGCATGGAACAACGAATGCCGCTGGCTGCCAGAATGCGGCCGGTTACTCTGGAGGAATTTGTCGGGCAGCAGCAAATTATCGGCAAAAACAAGCTGCTGTATCGTGCCATTAAGGGCGACCGCCTGTCTTCTGTGATTTTTTACGGCCCTCCCGGTACCGGAAAAACCACACTGGCTAAAATTATCTCTCAGGAAACAAAATATAAATTCATACAGCTCAATGCGGTTACGGCGGGAGTAAGGGAAATACGGGAAGCAGCATCGGAGGCAGGAAATGCCCTGCTGAACCCAAAGGGGAAAATCATTCTGTTCTTTGATGAAATTCACCGGCTGAACAAGGGACAGCAGGATGTATTGCTGCCCTATGTGGAGGACGGCAGCATCATATTGATTGGAGCAACAACGGAGAATCCATACTTTGAAGTAAACAAAGCCCTGTTGTCCCGTTCCACCATTTTCCGGTTTGAACCGCTTCGCGATGCCGACATCAGGGTGTTGATGGAGAGGACTTTGAAGGACAAGGAAAAAGGCCTGGGAAATACTTCTGTAAAAATCGATTCCGATGCCATGGATCATATTGCCATGTTGAGTGACGGCGATGCCAGAGTGGCATTGAACGCTTTGGAACTGGCCGTTTTAACCACGGAGCCGGACCCGGACGGAGTGATTTCTATTGATTTGAAGACGGCCGGGGAATGCATACAGCAAAAGACTTTGAAGTATGATAAGAACGGGGACAACCATTATGACATCATCAGTGCATTTATCAAAAGCATGCGAAACTATATGGAACCGGATGCGGTGCTGTATTGGCTTGCGCGTATGATCGCATCCGGAGAAAAGCCGGAGTTCATTGCGAGAAGAATCATCATCTGTGCGGCAGAGGATGTGGGCCTGGCCAGTCCCGCTGCCCTTCAGGTGGCAGTGGCGGCATCCCAGGCAGTGGAGCGGATCGGATGGCCGGAAAGCAGGATTGTCCTGGCGGAAGCGGCATTGATGGTTGCCTGCTCTCCCAAGTCCAATTCCTGCTGCGTCGGGATTGACAGGGCACTGAAGGATGTCCGGAATCAAAGGTCCGGGCAGGTTCCTGTCAATCTGCGGGATTCCCATTACAGGGGAGCAAGGGAACTTGGCCATGGGGCAGGATATAAATATTCCCATGATTATCCCATGGGCCGGGCCATACAGCAATATATGCCGGAGGAATTCCAGGGGAAAAAATACTATTTTCCCAGGGAGGCCGGCAATGAAGCCAGGATCCGGCAGCGCCTGGATCAAATTCTCGGCGATCTGGAAGAAAGGGACAAGGCCCGGGGAAAATAGTGATCTCCGGGTATAGCGGAAAGGAGTTCAAAAGATAAGATGGATGACAGAGTTTATTTGGATCACGCATCCACTACTTTTACCAGGCCGGAGGTCCTGGAGGAGATGCTTCCTTATTTCACAAAAATATATGGCAATCCTTCCAGCGTTCACAGTTTTGGCCGGGAGGCCAAAAAAGGTCTGGATCTTGCAAGGGAACGGACAGCCAGGGCCCTGAATGCCGATTTCGGCGAAATCTACTTTACAGCCGGCGGCAGCGAATCGGACAACTGGGCACTTCGGGGAGCTGCACTGGCCAATCGAAAAAAAGGCAATCACATCATCACAACTTCCGTGGAACACCATGCTGTTCTGCGTACCTGTGAAGATCTGCAGCGGAACGGCTTTGACGTCACTTATCTTCCAGTGGACAGGGAAGGGCTGGTCACTCCGGAGCAGGTTCGGGATGCCATTACCGAGCGGACGATTCTCATCAGCGTGATGACGGCAAACAATGAGATCGGAACGATCCAGCCAATCCGGGAGATCGGAGCGATTGCCAGGGAAAAAGGGATTCTCTTTCATACCGATGCGGTGCAGGCAATCGGCAGCGTTCCCATTGATGTAAAGGGCATGAAGATTGATATGCTTTCCCTGTCCGCACATAAATTCTATGGACCAAAGGGAGTGGGAGCCCTTTATATCCGAAAGGGCGCAAAGGTCCGGCAGCTCATCAGCGGAGGCCCGCAGGAAAGGGACCACAGGGCAGGTACGGAAAACCTTCCGGGTATTGTTGGTCTGGGAAAGGCAATGGAAACAGCCACTCGGGATATTCCGGGGCATAATGCCCGATTGTCTGCCATGAGGGACCGAATGATACAGCAAATCCTGACTACTGTGGATTATACCCGCCTGAACGGGCATCCGACCAAAAGACTCCCCGGCAATGTCAATATCGGATTCGGATTTACAGAAGGGGAATCCCTTCTGCTTCGTCTGGACCAAAAAGGCATTGCGGCATCCAGCGGTTCCGCCTGTTCCAGCGGTTCCCTGAACCCTTCCCATGTACTTCTGGCGATTGGACTGCCTGAGGAAATTGCCAGGGGCTCCCTTCGTTTGACGCTGGGAGACGAGAATACGGAGGAAGAAATGGATTATGTACTGGATGTACTTCCCCGGATTGTACAGAGTCTCAGGGAAACCTCCCCTCTTTTCCTTCAGGAAAGAAAAGGTGCGAAGCACATATAAATCCGATCAATTCGTTTTCGTTCCATGTATTCCTTTGGAAGACAGGGAGAAAATAAAGGGAAGAAAAGCAAGGATGAGGGACGGGAAATGGAAAAGAAACGAAGCAGCACCATGATCAAGCGCCAATCCATCATTGGCATGCCGGTGATAGAAGGCAGAACGGGCAAAAGGCTGGGAATGGTCCGGGATGTGTATACAAGCGGGCAAAACGCCAGGCTGGAAGGGTTTTATGTAACGAATGGGGGGTGGGGCAAAAAGTTTATCGGAATTCCTTTTATGGATGCCACCATCGGATACGACATGATCCTCACGGAAGGGGAGTTTCCGGGAAACAACAGATTTCCGGAAGACAGTGGTGGATTGAAAGATTTTTTGAACAAAGAGGTTCTGCGGGAGGACGGAAAGCAACTGGGTCAAATCAGCGACATTCTGCTGGATCCGCTGACCGGGAAAGTTGAAGCCCTGGAATTGTCGGAAAGCATCTTCGGGGATCTGGTATCCGGAAGACGGATTCTGCCCTGGCAGCCCTTTGAGCATCCGGAAGGCGATATGCTTGTGATTACTTTGGAACAGGCAGACAGCATACTTCCCTGTGACAAGGGAATAAAAAACATTTTTTTCAACAAACTATAGCTATGAAAGGGGAGTGTTGTTTCTATGAAAAATCACAATATGAAAAGCTTTGTGGCAGGCAGTTTGATTGGTATCGTGACAGGCAGGCTCTTTATGCCTCCGGCTGATTCGAAGACCAGAAGAAAGATTCTGAACAAGGGATTGGACATGGCAGATGATATTTCCCGGAAGGTATCCGATTTGAAACGGAAATGACGGAAAAGCAAGGGAAGGGACTTCTGTTTGTCCCTTTTTTCTTTTCAAAGGATGAAACCTCATGAGACCAACCAGAAAGCAGGCAGGCATATGTCTGGCCATTCTGATTTCAGCTGCAGTAATATGGTTCATAACCGCAAAATGGGATAAGTTCGCCGGCCTTTTCCGGTTATTGATCACCGGAGTCATTGCAGCATATCTTTTTACCCCTCTGTGTAATATTCTGGAACGTAAGGTATCCAGGGTATGGGCAATTGCAGGCATTGTGCTGACTCTGGCAGCACTTCTGATTGTGATTGCCCTGTTTTTCCTGCCCAGGATGGCAAATGAAGTCATGGAGCTTGTGGAACGGTTTCCGGCACTGATGGCGTCGGTTCGGGATGCTTTGAACAACATTCAGGAGAGCATGGAAAGAATGGGCATTCCGGACGGAGTACAGAGCTCCCTGAACGAATATCTGCTCACCTTTCAGAAAAAGGCAATGCACTATATTGCAGGCTTTCTGGATCGTTCCATCGTCGGGGTATCGTCTCTGCCCTCCCTCTTCATGGGATTTGTCGCCGGGCTCTATTTCCTGAAGGACCGGGAATACTTTGCCGGAAAGCTGACCCATCTCATTCCGGTTCATTCCAGGAGAACGGTAATGATGGTGGCATCGCAGATCAATCATATCCTGCACTGTTTTATCCGCGGGGAAGCGTCCACTGCCGTAGTGGTCGGCATTCTGGCAACCATAGCCTATCTGATCATAGGACTTCCCTATGCTTTTTTCCTCGGATTCCTGGCAGCGTTGTTTGAAGTCATCCCCTATTTCGGCCCATGGATAGGAGCCGCTCCGGCCGTTGTCCTGGCCTTTCTCGCAGGACCGGACAAATGTCTCTGGACGATTTTTGCTGCCGTCCTGATTCAACAGCTGGAAAACATTCTGATCTCCCCCAGAATCATGGGCAGCGTGGTAAACCTGCATCCTGTGGCTGTTATTTTGTCCCTGTGGGTGGGAGGACAGTTTTTCGGCATTGCCGGAATGTTTTTTGCTGTACCGGTTGTCCTGATTCTCCGGGTCATCCTCAAGTATATCTATCTGGGTATTGTTGCACCTCAATAGGAACGAAAAGTACAAAAAAATCAAAAAGTGACAAAATTTTTGAAGCACGGTTCGGATTTCTTGCCATGTTCTGTTTCTCATGATAAAATGTTGAGAAGGAATGCATGCGCTTTCGGATAAACGGATGCACAGCAAAAAGAAGGAAGCAGGATATGACGACAAAACATGATCAGATCATTCAATATATCATGGATCTGGAAATAGGGTCTGCCATTTCCGTCCGAAAGGTTGCGCGGAAGCTGGGAGTCAGCGAAGGTACGGCATATCGTGCTATAAAGGATGCGGAAGGCAGAGATTATGTCAAAACCTTCCCCCGGGCAGGTACCATCCGTGTGGAGAGAGCGGAAAAGCGCAATATTGAACGGCTGACATTTGCAGAGGTAGCTGCCATGGTGGACGGAACGATTCTCGGAGGCTTTCATGGATTGAGCAGGACGCTGGCCAGATTTGTCATCGGCGCCATGACCCCGGATGCCATGGTGAAATATCTTTCCTCCGGCAGTCTGCTGATTGTGGGCAACCGGGAGGAAGCGTTCCGTCTTGCCCTGGAGCATGACTGCGCCGTTCTGATTACCGGTGGATTCCGCTGCGGGGATGAGATACGTGATCTGGCGGACCGCAAAGGTCTGCCTGTCATATCTTCCACTTATGATACCTTTACGGTGGCTTCCATGATCAACAGGGCCATCTCCGAGCGTATGATCAAAAAGGAAATTCTGCTGGTCGAGGATATCATGATTTCAAAACCGCTGTATCTTCATGGAAAGGATCCCATCGGTAACTGGAGAAAGCTGCAGAAGAAATCCGGACACAGCCGTTTTCCGGTTGTAAACGAATCCGCTCATGTGGTGGGCGTTCTTACCTCAAAGGATATTCCGGAGGTGCCGGATGGACTGGTTCAGGACTATATGTCCTGCCATCCCATTACGGTAACCAGGCAGACGACGGTTGCCTACGCCGCCCATATCATGATCTGGGAGGGCATTGAACTGCTGCCGGTGACGGAAGACGGCAGGCTGATCGGGGTTATCAGTCAGTTGGATGTGATCCGGGCCATGCAATATATGAAGAACCAGCCCCAGGTGGGAGAGACCCTGGAGGATTCCATCCTTGCCAATTTCAACAGCAAGCGTCTGAACAGGAAGACGCGTTTCTCCGGCAGGGTTACGCCCATTCTGCTCAGTCATATGGGAACGGCCAGCTGGAACGCGATGACCATGTTGATGTCCACGGTGGGAACCCTGACGCTGAAGAGTTTCCGGAAGTCCGATATTGCTGTGGATACCTTTACGGTCTATTTTATCCGTCCGGTCCAGATGGAAGATATGCTGGACATCGATGTGGAGCCGGTGGAAGAGGGGAGAAGCTGGAACAAGGCGGAAATCAACGTATATCATGAGAAGGCACTGATTGCCAGGGGAATGCTTGCCGTCAAGGAAATGAAGAAATGACCATGGGGAATAAAGGTGATAAGATGTCTGACTTTGTGCATCTGCATGTGCATACCGAATACAGCCTGCTGGATGGGGCAGGCAGAATACCGGAGCTGCTGGACCGGTGCAAGGAGCTGGGAATGCCCGGAATGGCCATTACGGATCATGGTGTCATGTATGGCGTGGTGGAATTTTATCAGGAGGCAGTTGCCAGGGGGCTGAAGCCGGTCATCGGCTGTGAAGTCTATGTGGCGCCCCGCAGCATGAAGGACAAGGAGGCGCATACGGACGGCAATTATACCCATCTTGTCCTTCTTGCAGAGAATCAAACCGGTTATCGGAATCTGATGGCTCTGTCTTCCCTTGGGTTTACAGAAGGATTTTATTACAAACCACGGATTGATTACCCAACCCTTGCCAGGTATTCAGGGGGCCTGATTGGGCTCAGCGCATGTCTTGCAGGAGAGATTCCCCAATTGCTGAAACAAAGGCGCTATGATGATGCAGTGGCTGCCGCCAACCGCCTGAACGGGATTTTTGGACAGGGATCCTTTTATCTGGAACTGCAGGACCACGGATTGCCTGCCCAGAGAGAGATCAATGAAGGGCTGGTTCGGATCAGCAGGGAAGCCGGCATTCCGCTGGTCGCGACCAATGACGTGCACTATATCAACCGGGAGGATGCCGATGCCCATGATGTCCTGCTCTGCATCCAAACCGGAAAGACCATAGAGGATGCCGACCGGCTCCGCTTTGAAACTCCGGAGTTCTACCTGAAATCCCCGGAGGAAATGGAACTTTTGTTTCGGGAGTATCCGGAAGCTCTGAAAAATACCGTGAGGATCATGAACCGGTGTCATGTCGGGTTTGAATTCGGCAGGCTCCACCTCCCGAAGTATGATGTTCCGGCTGGCTGTACCGCAGAGCAGTATCTCAGGGACCTCTGCTACAAAGGGTTGAAGGAACGATATCCGGAAGTGACGGAAGAAATCCGGGATCGCCTGGAGTATGAGCTCCAAACCATCATTCAAATGGGATATGTGGACTATTTCCTCATTGTATGGGACTTTATCAAATATGCCAGGGACAACGGGATTGTTGTCGGACCGGGTAGAGGCAGTGCCGCCGGGAGTCTGGTGGCCTATACCCTGTATATCACGCAGATCGATCCGATGAAGTACGGCCTGCTGTTTGAGCGCTTCCTGAATCCGGAGCGTGTCAGCATGCCGGATATTGATGTGGATTTCTGCTATGAAAGACGGCAGGAAGTCATTGATTATGTCATTCGGAAATATGGGGAGGATCATGTGGCCCAGATCATTACCTTTGGCACCATGGCAGCCAGAGCTGCCATCCGGGATGTGGGACGGGCTCTGAACATGTCCTATGGCGAAGTGGATCGGATTGCCAGGATGATTCCCTATGAAATCGGAATGACCATTGACAAGGCAATGGAAAGGAATCAGGAGCTGAAAATGCTCTACGGGGAGGATTCCTCCACCCGGTCCCTGATTGATATGTCCCGGAAGCTGGAAGGACTGCCGAGACATGCATCCACTCATGCGGCCGGTGTTCTGATCACCGGGCAGCCGGTGACGGATTATGTTCCGCTGCAGAAAAACGATGATTGTGTTACCACCCAGTTTCCCATGGGAACGCTGGAACAGCTGGGACTGCTGAAAATGGATTTTCTCGGTCTGCGCACCCTGACGGTGATCCGGGATACGGTCGGGATGATTGGGCGGAGCAACGGGGAAAAGCTTGATATCTATTCCATTCCGCTGGATGATGCATCGGTTTATGATATGCTCAGCCAGGGGGATACGGATGGTGTGTTTCAGCTGGAAAGCGCCGGCATGAAGCAGTTCATGAAGGAGCTCAGGCCATCCACCTTCGAGGATATCATAGCCGGGATTTCCCTTTACCGGCCGGGACCCATGGACCAGATCCCAAGGTATATTGCAAACAAAAACCATCCGGAGTCCATAGAGTATACGGATGAAAGCCTGGAACCCGCACTGAAGGTGACATATGGATGCATGGTCTATCAGGAGCAGGTCATGCAGATTGTGAGGGATCTGGCGGGATATTCGCTGGGAAGATCCGATCTGGTGCGCCGGGCCATGGCGAAGAAAAAGGCCGATGTCATGCAGAAGGAAAGGGAGTACTTCATTCATGGTATCCTGGATGAAGACGGGAATGTGACCGTACCGGGAGCGCTGCGCAACGGCGTTCCGGAGGGAAAGGCCAACCGGATCTTTGATGAGATGATGGAATTTGCCAAATATGCCTTCAACAAGTCCCATGCTGCGGCATATGCCCTGGTTGCCTACCATACGGCGTGGCTCAAATGCCATTATCCGGTTCCCTTCCTGGCAGCCCTGATCACCAGTTTTATGGGGAACAGCGGGAAAGTTTCCGGCTATATTCAATACTGCAGGAAGAAGAACATCCCGGTGCTTCCGCCGGACGTGAACGAAAGCTATGCCAGATTTACGGTTCGCGATCATTCCATCCGTTTTGGCCTGGCTGCCGTGAAAAATGTGGGAACGTCGGCGATTGAAGCGATTATCAAAGTTCGGGAGGGAAAGGGCCGGTTTGTCAGCTTCCTGGATTTCTGCCGGAAGACGGAGGACGTGGGGATCAATAAAAAGATGGTGGAAAGCCTGATCAAATGCGGCGCGTTCGATTCCCTGGGGGCCCATCGTTCTCAGCTTCTTGCGGTTTATGAAAAGATTCTGGACAGCTTCGCCCAGGACAGAAGGCGAAATGTTTCCGGACAGCTGTCCCTGTTTGGCGGCGCTTCATCTGCTGCACCTGCCGCATACCAGCTGGATATTTTGCCGGATCGGGAGGAATTTCCACTCAAAACCTTACTTTCCATGGAAAAGGAAATGACAGGTGTCTATATCAGCGGGCATCCTCTGGATGAGTACAAGGAATCCCTGGAAGGCTTTCAGACCACTCTGGATATTCTTGGCCTGCAGGGTGAGGATGAGAAGGAAACGATGGCGGAAGGAAGCCTGCCGGCTACGGATCTGGCAGACGGATCCCCGGTTACACTGGGTGGTATTCTTATGGATAAGAAGATCAAATATACCAGGAATAACAGCATCATGGCATTTGTTACCCTGGAAGACCTGTATGGCACTATTGAAGTCATTGTGTTTCCCAGAGTGTATTCCAGGTTTTCTTCCTTATTGAATACCGATCAGGCTGTGATTTTGAAGGGTAAAATCAGCCTTCGGGAAGAGGAGGATCCCAAAGTCATCTGCAATGAGGTGGAGCCCCTGGTGTCCGACAGGATGTCCGGAAAAGCATCCGGGAAAAGGATCGGAAAACGGACCGGAAATGCATCAGGAGATACTTTCGGCAAGGCGTTCAGGAGCACCTCCGGCAAGGCGTCTGGAAGCACCTCCGGCAAGACGTCCGGGAGCACCTCCGGCAAGACGTCCGGGAGCACCTCCGGCAAAACATCTGTAAAGGAGCCCGGGAAAAAGGGACACAGGCTGTACCTGAAGATATCCAGGGACCGCAGTCCGGATGTTCAGCAGGATATCTGCAGCGTGTTGAAGAAGTACAGAGGAAGTATTCCGGTGTATTTATATCTGGAGGCGACGGACAAGCTGTATCAGTCCAGCCCGGATTTATGGATCCGGCGGGATTCTGTCCTGCTCCGGGAATTGACCGGAATGCTTGGGGAACGGTGTGTTAAAATGGTATAATGAGTATATCTTAATAATAATGAAGGGCAATGCACAGCAACAGATGGAAAACGGGAAAGAAGGAGGCACGGCATGTGGAGGGTTGTCTATATGGCCCGGACAAAAGCGATGGCTGACCACATAAACAAACTATTGGTCAGGGAAGGGTTTCTGATCAAATTAAAGCCTGTCTATCGGAATGTCCCGGAGGAAGAGAACTACTACGAAATTCTGGCTCCAAAAACAGAAGCCCAGGAGGTCCATAATATATTAATGGAAAATGGTTTTTAAATCGTTTGTAAAGTGCTACAATGCTTGATAGAATTCCATGAGAGGAGAAACATTATGAAAAAAATCGGAGTTTTAACCAGCGGCGGCGATGCACCCGGCATGAATGCAGCGATCCGGGCGGTGGTAAGGACAGCTGTCTACAAGGACATGGAGGTTTATGGAATACGGAGAGGATTTGACGGCCTGGTCAACGCAGAGATTGATCGGATGGACGTGAAATCGGTTGGAGAAATCCTTCATCGAGGCGGCACGATTTTGAATACGGCGCGGTCTGAAGCGTTTAAAACTGAGGAAGGGCTGAAAAAGGCAGCAAATGTACTGGAGATATTTGGAATTCAAGGGCTTGTGGTGATAGGAGGAGATGGATCCTTTCACGGGGCTATGGACTTAAGCGAACGGGGAATTTCTGTCATTGGGATACCTGGTACGATTGACAATGACATATCCTGTACGGATTTTACCATTGGATTTGATACTGCGGTCAATACCGTGCTGGATGCCATCAGCAAGATCCGGGATACGGTATCTTCCCATGAGAGAACGAATATCGTCGAAGTGATGGGCAGACATGTGGGGGACATTGCAATCTATACGGGGATTGCCGGCGGAGCGGAAGGGATCCTGATACCGGAAAAGCCGATGGATATCGATCAGCTGTGCAGACGGATCATTGAAGGCCGGCATCGCGGCAAGAACTCCAGCATCATTATTCTGGCCGAAGGAGTCGGCAAGGCTTTCGAAATGGAAAAGGTGATTGAGGAGAAAACCGGAATGGAGACCAGGGCAACGGTACTGGGCTACATTCAGAGAGGCGGCAGCCCGTCGGCGGCAGACATCATACTGGCCAGCCGGATGGGCCATTATGCAGTGGAGCTGCTGGAAAAGGATGTGGGCAATCGGGTGATCAGTACCCGGGGAAATCAGATCGTGGATGATGATATCAAAGACGCTTTGGCTATGACCAGGCCATTCAACAAGGAATTGTATGATCTCGCACAGATTCTTTCCATTTAATGAAACAACCGGATACTGCAGTATGAAATATCGGACTGCCCGGGTACGAATACCGGGTAGCTTGAATTATCTGGGAGAAATAAGCCGGGGAGGAATCGGATGATTTGTGAGAATACGCAAATCCGGGTACGGTACAGCGAGACAGATCAGATGGGTGTGGTTTATCATTCCAATTATTATTCCTGGTTTGATATCGGCCGGACGGACTGGATGCGGGAAGCAGGCATGAGCTATCATGATATGGAGCGCAGGGGGATTTTGCTCCCCGTGTTGGAATCGCATTGTGTTTACCTTCACAGCGCAAAATATGATGATCAGCTGACGGTACGTACCAGGATTTCAAAGTTCAGGGGAATTCGTTTTACAGTGGAATATGAAGTAATCCGGGATGCAGATGGATTGCTTCTTGCACGTGGCAGCACGGTTCATGCTTTTACGGATGCCGATCTGAAACCTGTGAATGTAAAAAAGAAGCAGCCGGAAATATATGAGATATTCCGAAAAAATATGGAATAGGATATCGGATGAAAGAATGGCGCGATAGGGACGACGAATGACAACAACGAGCTGGAATCTGTCGGAAACGAAGAGGAGTCAGGATGAGACCGGAAATACCTGTTATAAAAAATCAGGATTATGAAATGAATATAGACCGCCTTGGAACCAACGGAGAGGGCGTCGGCCGTGTGGACGGCTTTACTGTCTTTGTGGAGGGAGCCCTGGCGGGGGAAAGGGTGCTTGTTAAAATCGTAAGGATCGCCCGGGCCTATGCCTATGGAAAGCTCCTGGATATCCTACAGAATTCTCCTCTTCGCATCGAACCTTGGTGCCCGTATTTCAAGGCCTGCGGAGGGTGCCAGCTCCAGCACCTGACTTATGATGCCCAGCTGGATTATAAGACGGAGAAAGTACGGGATGCGTTGGAACGAATCGGGCATTTGAGGGATGTTACTGTCCATTCTGCCATAGGCATGGATGAGCCATGGAACTATCGCAATAAAGCCCAGTTCCCTGTGGGATTGGTAAAAGGCCGCCCTGTGCTGGGCTTTTATGCTGCCAGGAGTCATAATCTGATCAATATTGAACAATGCCCCATACAGCATGAAGTCATCAACCGGGTCATGTGCCTCATGCGGGAATTCATTCAGACCTATAACATCCCCGTTTATGAGGAAAGTACCCACAGGGGTGTCCTTCGGCATGTGGTAATCAAAGTGGGCTTTCGGAGTCATCAGTT
The DNA here is from genome assembly GCA_038396605.1 of Eubacteriales bacterium mix99. Taxonomy (NCBI): domain Bacteria; kingdom Bacillati; phylum Bacillota; class Clostridia; order Eubacteriales; species Eubacteriales bacterium mix99. The sequence continues at coordinate 2,824,091 of CP121690.1, read as the reverse complement.
GATGGTCATTGTCGTGACCAATGGGGAGCTTCATCGGGAAAAAGAGATGATTTCCCTTTTGAAAGATGGCTTGCCGGGGATCACCAGCATTATACAGAATGTTCAAACGAAAAAAACAAACGTGGTATTGGGGGAAAAAAACATTACCTTGTGGGGATCCGATTCCATTCTGGATGCGATTGGCGATTTAAAGTTTAGGATATCCCCGCTGTCGTTTTTTCAGGTCAATCCGATTCAAATCAAAAAACTGTATGGCAAAGTTCTGGAGTATGCAAACCTGACCGGGAAGGAAAAGGTCGTGGATGCCTATTGCGGGATCGGCACCATTTCTCTTTTTCTTGCAGGCAAAGCGGCAAAGGTTTACGGAGTGGAAGCGATCCCGCAGGCAGTCCGGGATGCAGAAGAAAATGCCGGATTGAACGGGATAGAAAATGCAGAGTTTCTGGAAGGCCGATCGGAAGCGGTACTGCCAAGGCTTTCCGGGCTTGGGCTGCATCCGGATGTCGTGGTGGTGGACCCGCCCCGCAAAGGTTGTGACCCCAAATTGTTGGATGCGATTGTAAAAATGGCACCGGAAAGAATGATTTATGTCTCCTGCAATCCAGCCACTCTGGCAAGAGATCTGAACCTTATGTCGGAGAATGGGTATCAGGCAGAGGAAGTGCAGCCGGTCGATCTTTTCCCCCAGACAATGCATGTTGAGACGGTAGCATTGATGTCACGCAATATGTAGTGTATGCATGGCAATCTGACTCATATATATTGTATTTCGAGACGGGGAAAGACCAATAATAGACTACTGTACATTGATAGTATTATTCGATATAATTAGGCTAAAATAAGGCGAAAGGAGGCGGTACAGTGAGCCCAAAGGTGTGGTATATACCTGCCAAAAGAACTGATCCGGGCATGAATGTTGGCATCTACTGCAGGGTTAGTACCGGTGAAAAGAACCAACTAAATAGCCTTGCCGCACAAATAGCAGCTCTAACAAGAGCGGTGGCCAATGTCGAACAATGGAAACTGACTGATACGTTTATAGATATTGGTACCGCAAAGGGAGAAGCACCGCGCCGAGAATTTGAGCGGATGATCCGAGAAGCTGAGGCGCATCATATATCGGTTATCCTTACAAAAAGCATCAGCCGGTTTGGAAGAGATAGCGTTGATACGCTTGAGGCACTTCGAAGACTAAAAGCCGCTGGAGTACGTGTCATATTTGATGAGGATGGTCTTGATACAGATGTAGTTGATGATGATCTGCTCATTTCTGTTGCTGAGTCATTTGCGCAGGCTGAAAATGAGACCAGAAGCATGAATATCCGCATAGGATTCAGAAACCGCGCTTTGAACGGCAGTTCCGGTAATTACCGAAAGCGCCTGTATGGTTATGTGAAGGACGATGATGGAAATCTCGTGGTAGAGCCGACACAGGCACAAGTGGTACGTGATATATTCCGTTGGTACATTGACGGAGCAAGCATATTGGGGATTACAAAGAAACTGGCTGAACAAAAGATTCCCTCTCCTACGGGAAAAGAACGGTGGAGCAAGAGGTCAGTAGACACCCTGCTATCAAACGAGAAATACATAGGAACTGTGCGGCTGGCAGACTCTGTGACGGAGGGTCAGATGTTTGAAATGAAGGACAGCCACCCGCCGATCATTACAGAGGACGTATTCCGTGCCGCGCGGGAAGCACGAGCGAAACGAAGCAATATTGTTATTACCGAATCTGGTGAAAGGCAGAGGAAGAGCACGAAATACAGCTCCAAAAAGCAAAAATAGCCTACTCATCTGAGATGGCGATATGGATGTACGATACACTCAAACAGCCAGAAAACCTTTGTAAATAAAGGAAATTCTACAAGTGTGTGAAATAGCCTAACTTTCACATGTTGAGACGGTAGTATTGATGTCAAGGGTCGAAGGGAAATAGCCGCGAAAGTCCAGTAATACTGCGGTTTCTGGCAATCGGGCAAATTTGGCATCGGGCATACAAAACGCTTCTCGGTAACTTATCCAAGGGCAAATCAGGAAAAAAAGAGTGAGGGTTGAGTTGCCTTGATAGATGTCACTATGTTGAGTTGCCGAGTTAGATGTCGGGGAGTTGTGGCTGTAAGATAGACGTCAGAGACGTTGAGATAAAATAGCATTCGGGGGTATCTCGTTATGAGCAAAAAAGAAAAAGACACATATGTCAAAAAGAAGAAGGACATGAATTTCCAGAGCGTGGAATCCATGCAGTCAGTTGTTAATGTTGTAAACGAGGCTGCAGCGGCTCTGAATGATAAGAATCGTACCATTAAAGAAAGTGCAATTCCAGAAGTTTTGGCTGGTGCTCTGGGAGCCGGTATTGGTGGCGTAGGTTCTTTTGCGGCTCTTTACGGTCTTGGCGTTGTTGGATTATCTGCTGCTGGTATCACATCTGGTCTTGCTACAGCAGGTGCATTAATTGGTGGTGGTATGGTCGCCGGAGTATTTGTTCTTGCAGCTCCGGTCGCAGGCCTTGCTGCCGCGGGGGTGGGTGTTGCCTCTCATCTGAAGAATAAACAGTTACGGCAGGAAAAGGAACGTTTATACAAAGAAGCCTTGAAGAAGCATGAGGCTATAATTAAGGCAATGAAGACAGAAGCCGATGCAGGCAAGGAGAGAATGGATTATTTGCAGAGCCTCAATATTCTATTGCAACAGGCTATAAAGGATCTACAGAAAGATCTGGGGATTGCTTCATGAGTAAACATGAGTAAATATAACTATAGTGAAGTTGAAAAACAGATTAATACCGTTCTCGCCCATCAGGAAAAGGAATTATTCGAAATACATCGTCCCTCAATATCCGCTGTAAATGATAGGATTTCTGAAAGTGAAGCTCTTTTGCAGAACCTCGGATATGGCAGACAACTTTCAGAGTTGAGAGCAGCGGCTCGAAATGTGCCAGCAGAAGTACCGAGAAAGGTTATGGTTGTTCCATCATGGGAGAATCTTTGCCTTGAAGCAGAAAGAAGCGTGGGGACAGGCAGCGAACTGGAAGATATATTTACTCCTGAAGAACTGGCCAATAACAATAGAGCAATTCGGCAGTTAAATAAAGAGTACAATGTATTACATCATCTGGACAAATATGATATTGCAATAAGTGCGGCAGCAGGATTGCTCGGCGCAGCCATAGATATTTTGCTGGTGGGTATTCCGCAGAAGACACCTGAAGGTCTTAAAGGCGGGACTCTTGCGAATTACGTCAGGGACTGGTTTGACAAGAAATTCCCGGAAGAAGAGATGGAAAAACTGGCTAATTCCAAGGTCAGTAAGGTTCCCTTTGATGCACAGGATAATCGTAATACAACGGTACGTGTTGAAGGGTTGTCTGCATATTATCATCGACTTCTTTCTCTTGGGCATGATCCTTTGCTTGGTCTAATATTTGGAGTGGCGGATATTCTAACAGGAAAAATGACCACGATCGATAAGACCGGTAAAATTGTGTCTCAGGTTATGGAAAACTATGCTGATCGAAAAGAAACAGATATCTTTGCAGCAATCGCAAAACAGATAATTCATTTCAAATCAGATATCACAACATCGATGGGACTTCCTGCTCCATTGATGGGATTATTCAATCTTTTGCAGGTTGGTGAAATTGGAGAATATGATCAGACCATTGCAGAGATTGTGCAGGGCATGTATTACGAGGGGTACGATTTCATACATTTCTGTACGCTGTCCATACCGGTCATGATTGTTGAAGTGGTAACAAGGATAGGGTATGCTTTCAAGCGAATTAAGGAAGGGTACTCTATCAAAGAATCCATTCCTTTTTCACTTGGTCGGGCGAAGCATCCAAAGTTGGCGACCATGCTGTTCATCGGGCATTCTGCGGCAACTGCTGTTAATGCTGGAAAAGTGTATTTTACGCAGAATCCAATGGCAATCAATTATCCACAGTGGATAGCTTTTGCAAAGTATTCATATCAGCAACTGAAATGGGTGTTAATAGAAAAACCGAGTGTGCGTGACGATTATGTTAGAGGAATAATAAACGAGCAACTTGCTGAGATATTTGAAGATGTAGATTCTACTTTTGATGAAATCTCCGCAGATTATATTGTAGTATTTGAGTAAAAACAAACAGACCAAGGCTCCCACATTACCATCATTGGTAGTAAGGGAGCCTCGTTTTATGCTTCGATTTCGATTATGATCCCTGACTTGAATTCCACGGTGAAGTGGTCGGCGAAGACGGTGATTTTGTCGATGAGCTTTTTGACCAGAGCCTCATCAAATTCTGTGATGTCGGTTTCCTGCCCGGCGATGAAGTCCTGCAGCTCGGCGATGCGCTTCCGGGTCTCCTCGCGGCTGCGGGTGTCTGCCTCGGCCTGTGATTTCTGCTCGCGCAGCCGGAAGATTTCATCGGCGATGGCATCGTAGTCCTGCTTGCTGTTGGCCTTTCGGATGAGCTCCTTCTGCAGCTCGTCGAGCCGTGCCTGGATACCGTCCGGGCTCATCGTGTCGGCGGCCATTATAGCTTTTGCTATGTTCTCCTGCATCTGCCGGAGGAAACCGTCGCTATCGGTGAGTATCCGATTGAAGGCCTTGACCGTGACCTCTTGCAATAGGTCTTCCTTGACGGTTCGGCTGATGCAGTTCATGGCGGCGCGGCTGGGTTCAAGGCGGCTGATGCATCGCCAGACGATGCTCTTGCAGCCGTGGTTATTCCAGTGGACGCGCCGGTAGAGCTCGCCGCATTCTCCGCAGACGACCATCTGAGAGAAGCAGTTGTTGCCGGAGTAGATGCGCTTCTGGCCGTTCGGCCCAGTGTGAACCTTCCTGCGTCGCACAAGCTCCGCCTGCACCTGCATGAAGATTTCCTTCGGAATGATGGCTTCATGGTCATCTTCCACATAGTATTGCGGCAGGGCACCGGAGTTGCGTACGCGTTTCTTGGTGAGAAAGTCCGTGGTTACGGTTTTCTGAAGCAGGGCGTCGCCCATGTATTTCTCGTTTCGGAGAATTTTGTTGATGGTGGAGTCGTACCATTTTGTCTTGCCCGCGCCGGTGAGGATGCCGTCCTGCTCCAGTCCTTCGGCGATCTTCTTCATGGAGAGCCCTTCGAGGTACTCGCGGTAGATCCGCTTGACGACCTCCGCCTGTTCCGGGTCGATGACGAGGTGCCCGTCGCTGTCCTTGGTGTATCCGAGGAAGTGATTGTGGTTGACCTGCACCTTTCCCTGCTGGTAGCGGTACTGTAGTCCGAGCTTCACGTTCTGGGAAAGGGACTGGGATTCCTGCTGCGCGAGGCTTGCCATGATGGTGATCAGAACCTCGCCCTTGGAGTCCATCGTGTTGATGGATTCCTTCTCGAACCAGACCGCGATGTTCTTGTCCTTTAGAAGCCGGATGTACTTGAGGCAGTCGAGCGTGTTGCGGGCGAATCGGCTGATGCTCTTGGTGATGATCATGTCGATGTTTCCGGCCATGCATTCGTCGATCATGCGGTTGAATTCATCACGCTTCTTTGTGTTGGTGCCACTGATTCCGTCGTCGGCGAAGATTCCGGCGAGTTCCCATTCCGAGTGGCTTTTGATGTACTCCGTGTAGTGGGAGACCTGCGTTTCGTAGCTGGTTTCCTGTTCGTCCGAGTCGGTGCTGACACGGCAGTATGCGGCTATACGGAGCTTCGGCTGCTCGGCTTGCTTGACGTTGTTTCCGACCTGCCGTCTGGCAGGGATGATTGTCACGTTTGCCATCACCGTGCCTCGCTTTCAATCAGGCTGTACAGGTATTCCGCCTGCTGCTTCGGGTCGTCGTAGGCCTGTTCAGGAGCGGCGAGCTTGAACCGGGTTGGCGGCTTTCGTGTATCCGGCGACTGCTTTTTCCTGTTCGTCCGTCCGAGCACCTTTGCCCGGCGCAGGCGTTCGGCCTGTGCTCTGTCGTAGGTTTGCTGGTCGATGATGGCGGGATAGTAGTCGTCTCCGAGGTAGTGCTTGTTTTCGAGCAGGCGTTTTGCCGAGCCGTGCCACGTCTCGATTCCTGCTTCGTGCGCAGCCCTGGCAAGCGCCATTCCGTCAAGGTAGTTCCTGTAGAGGTTTCTTATCTGCTGGGCTTTCTCTTCGTCGATGACCGCTTTGCCGTTTTCGGTTCTGTATCCGTATGGTGTGTGTCCCATGATTTTCACATCCTTTCCGTGAGCGTGAGCCCGCATTTGAGATGGAATACTGCCTCGTGCCGTGAGCGGATGACGATACGCTCAACGAACCGTGTAAAAAGCTGGTCGTCGAAGGCTTCCAGCATCGGGCTCTTCCCGGTGAAGCGCAGCAGATCCTCCGCCTGCATCTGAGCTGTGGCTTCATTGCTTGTCGTGTTCTTCAGGGCGTCTATCTGTTTTCTAATGTCGTCGGCCTGCGAGAGAAGCTCGGCGGTTTGCTGGCTGTAGATCACCTGGTCGATGAATCCCTGCGCCATGAGCTTCGTGAGCGTCTTGCGCTTGTCAGCGTTTTCTGCGAGGCCGGTTTCAAGATGCTGTATGCGGCTGAGTGTCTGGCTCGTCGAGCTCCTCTTCAGGCTTTCCGCGTAGGGTTTGAGGATCAGCCGGTGCGCGAAGATGAGTTTGTTCATCATGGCCCCGAATGCGAGCTTGAGGTCATTGTCCCGGATGAAGAGCATGGAGCATTTGCTTTTTTCGGCGAGATGCGTTTTGCAGCTCCATGCGGCGTAGCTTCCGTCCGTTGTGTAGTTGATGCGCCGCTTGAACGTTGCGCCGCACTCGCCGCAGATGATTCTGCCGGAGAATGCGTAGCGGTTCTGGTACTTTTCATCGCCCTTGCTGATGTTCTTCTCATCGGCCCGCTGGGAGATGAGCTTCTGCGCGGCTTCCCAGTCCTCGCGGCTGACGATGGGCTCGTGATGATTCTGCTGCAGGTATTGTGTCTTTTCGCCGTGGTTCAGGTGCCGCTTGTAGGCTGAATCCGACCACGTCTTCTGGTAAAGGCAGTCGCCGCAGTATTTCTCGTTTGCGATCATCCCGCGGATGCCGGATGGGCTCCAGTTTCCGCCGCGCTTTGTCGGGATCTGCTCCCGGTTAAGTTCAGTGGCAATGGCTGCGGTTCCCTTCCCGGCAAGCGTCTCGGAGAAGATGCGGCGGACAATCTGTGCCTGCTCTGGATTGATGGCCATCGTCTCGCCGTCCCAGTCGTACCCGTATGGTGGGTAGCTTATCTTGAACGTACCGTTCTCAAACCGTTTCTTGATGCTCCATTTGCTGTTCAGACTGATGGAAAGGGATTCGTCCGCTGCCATGCTGGAGAGGATGGAGAGGAACAGTTCGCTCTCCATCGCACCGGTGTTGATGTTTTCTTTTTCGAACCAGATGGGGATATTCTGCGCGAGGAGCTTTCTGACGAGTTCAAGACAGTCGGTGGTGTTGCGTGAAAATCGGCTGATGCTCTTGGTGATGACCATGTCGATCTTCCCGGCCTTGCAGTCCTGCATGAGCCGTTCAAGCTCCGGACGCCGGGATTTGCCGGTGCCGCTGATGCCCTCGTCGTAGTAGATCCCGGCGAACTGCCAGTCGTCGCGGGATGTGATGTAGCTTTCATAGTGTGTCTTCTGTGTTTCAAGACTTTCGAGCTGCTCGTCCGAGTCCGTGGAGACGCGGCAGTAGGCGGCAACACGCAGCTTCTTTGACTCTGTTTTTCCCTTGCTTGCCTGTTCGATTCTTGTGATTTTCTTCAATTGGCCTGCCTCCTTGTTCGTGTCTATCCATCACTCTTTTTCGGACACATAGCAAGCAGTTTTCGGATATATTTCCGCAAACAGGGGTGAGAATGCTTTGCGGTTGATGTCGCATAATTTGTTGAATTCCTCATCCGAAATAAGGCCTGTATCAAGCATGCATCTGGCAGTCCTCTGCGCCCGTTGGTAGTCGAGATCGCTGCGGATGCGCTCATCCGTGTAGTAGTTGTTTTCCTCCGTCATGATGTTTCGCCTCCTGCTTTCCACTGGAGGCTGGAGGCCCGTTTTGACGAAGCAGAAATAAAAAAGACCCACCGGCAATCCCGGATAAAGGAAAGCCAGTGGGCCAGAGAAGGTGATGTGGTTATTTCACGCGGATCCTCCAGCCGACCTGGATGAGGTTCACGTTCTTGATAAGTGAGCTGTTGAGCTTCTGGATCGCGTAGACGCTCGTGCCGTACTTGCTTGCGATGGCCGAGAGCGTGTCGCCGCGTTTCACCGTGTAATAGACGGCGGATTGTTTTGCCGTTGCTCCGAGCTTCTCGTTGACCTTCGACTGCACGGCGCTGTAGTTGTATCCGGCGGTGGTGAGCCTGTTCCTGCGGTCGTCGCCGTTTCCCCATTTCCCGGCGATCACCTCGGAGGCGATCTCGTCCACGGGCTTCTTCGTGGGCGCTGCCGGGGTGCTGCCGGTTGCCGTGCCTTTCGCGTATCCGTTGAAGCCACCGTTCTTGATTGCGGACGGGTAGTCCACGTAGGACAGGTCCATGTCGACGTTTCCGCTGATTCCGTTTACTTGTCCCGAGGAGGAATGCTGCCAGATGCCGTAGGATCCGGAGTAGGTGCATTTCGAAGCGTACTGCGCGACCCAGTGGGTGTATGCGGTGAGCCTGGAGTCGTCCATCCTCTCGTGGAATCCGGAATCCGTGGAGCCGTAGATCCCGACGAAGTATCCGGCGGCTTCCATCGTCTCGCAGAAGGCGATCGTCGCCTCCGTGATCCCGGCTTTTGCGGAGGCGGGCTGTGCCTCGTTGTCCATGAAGACCGGGTATTCGAGCTGCTTGCCTTTGAGGAGCTGGATGAACCTTTCGGCGTCCGCTTTCCCGGCTGCGGCGTTCACGCATTTCGGTCCGACGAAGTAGTAGGCTCCGACCGCGATGCCGTTCGCTTTCGCGCCCTTGTAATTGGCTTCCCACTTGCTGTCTGTGTAGAAGCCGTCATCCGAGCCTCCGGACTTGATGATGGCAAACTGGATTCCGGCGGCTTTTACCTTGCTCCAGTCGATGTTCCCCTGCCAGTGGCTTACGTCAATTCCTGTGATGGCCATGTCACTGTTCCTCCTTGTTTCTGTCATGCAGTTGTTCCAGTACGTTCTTGAGCTTCTCCGGCACCGGGAGACCGAGGTGAGCGGCATTCTCGGTGAGGGATAGCCCCTCGTTCGAGATGTAGAAGAAGATGATCGCCGTCCTCAGGACGCCGTCGTGGCCGAGCACATGGATGTCGAGGATGTTGGCGATGCCGACCAGAATGAAGATCAGCATCTTGCGGCAGATCCCTTTGAATCCGACCGCGCTCGAGAGCTTCCTGTCGGAGATGGCGCACAGGACGCCGGTGATGTAGTCGCAGGCCGCGAAGATGATCAGAGCGACCAGGAGACCGTCGCAGCCTCCGAGAAAGTAGCCGAGCCATCCGCCGACTCCAGCGAAGATGAGCTGGATGATTGACCAGAATTCCTTCATGTGTAGACCTCCTTTGAAAATTGGCATAAATAAAGGCCGTCCGCGTGATCGCGGGCAGCCATGTGCGCAGGTATACGTGTTCTGTTATCCGGTTTGCCTTGGGAGCGCCTCCCAGAGCCTGAGATCCTCCTGTCCGAGGGACCAGATCGCGATCCCGCGAAGTCCCCATCGGTAGGCCGCCTGATTCGCCCAGTAGACGAGCGAGTCCACGTCCTGGTAGTAGAGGATCGAAAACCCGTCCGCGTCTCCGAGGAACAGGCGCGACAGCCAGATGTTGATGTCCAGCGGCGTGATGGTAACCGTGTAGTCGTTTCCGCATTCGAGGCTGAGCTGCGCCGAATGGTAGAACTCGTAGTCCATCGAGATGGATTCGCTTCTCGTGTCGGGCTCCTCCACGTCGGAGGTCAGCGTGAACACCTGGAACTCATCGTCCCATGTGCAGTCCGTGCGGCTGATCCTGCCGTACTGCGTGACGGTGCCGTCAGGGAACGTGACATCAAAGCGCTCGTATGGCTCGTAGGTCCATGCATCGCCCATGCGGAGAAGCTCGCACACGGTCCGGTTGTAGCTCTGGTATCCCGCCTCGCCGCCGGTGAATCCACTGACGCTCGCGGTGAAGCGGAGCGTGTAGGACGCGCCGGAATAGACGCGCACCGTGCTTCCCCGGATCCGCATCTCGATGGTGTACATCGTGGGATCGGCCCGAAGGTCGGTTGTTCTTGTCTGGCTGATGCTCTGGCTGTAGCTTCCGAGTTTTGTGCTCCCGTTCCAGAGCTCCAGGGCCTGCGTATCGTGGTTCAGGCAGCAGAACAAACTCCCGCAGAAGACGCCGGCGCGCCCGGTGCTTCCGGAGGGGAACGCGAGACGCGCCCGCAGGTGGATGTCGCGAAAGCCGTCGTAGTTCCATGCGAATTTACCGCTTCCGTCAAGCTGCGAGTAGACGCGTTCCTCGGAGTATTCGTCCTCCCGCCAGATCTTCCACGAGCCGGACAGTGTCTGCCAGTAGCCGGTGTCGAGCATGCCGTAGTCCTCGAAGTCCGCGTACCAGATGAGCGCGGAGTCGGGTTTCCTGCGGAGCGCCTCGGTCGTGAGCTTGAAGCCCTTGTCCGGCTGGCATTCGTTCCCGTCCACGTCGATGAACTTCCGGGGAGAGAGCGTGAAGGATGCGGAGCCCGCGGACGGCGCTTCGGAAAACGTCGAGCAGACGCGGAACCCGTAGAACTGCACGCCCTTCACGTCAACCGACACCGTGATGGTGTGCGGCCCGGCGGAAAGCGTCATCCCGTCCGCGAGGCTCGCCCAGAAGGTGCTTCTCCAGTACGGCCACCACAGACGGGACTCCGTGAAATGACTCTGCGATCCGTCAATTGACACGTAGATGCCGTTCTTGTCCCAGAAGGGATAGCAGAGGTTTACGGCAATGTCGTAGGTGCCGGAGGACGGGATGGTGAAGCGGTAGGTCGCGCTCCCGTCGTCGCCCATGACGGCGATGCCGTTTTCGCTGGATACGATGCCGGAGTAGCTGTCCGGTGTCCCGTCGTGGTCCACATAGATCGTGCCGAACGTGGCTTTCTGCTGCTTGCTGTAAGCGGTCAGGTAATGATGCCGGTTGTAGGTGCCGTTCAGCTGCGGGTACTCATAGGTTGCGGCGTCGCGGCCTTCCATGAAGTCGTAGACCTGCGGGAAGGCGTAGGGCACCTTGTTGTAGTCGTCCCAGTACGCGAGGATCGGGATGAATGGCTGAGGGGCATTGTCGTCCGTGAAGTTGTACTTGCCGGTCATCCAGTTCTTCGCCGCATAGTAGGTGTTGGAGACGCCCCGGTAGGTTTCGCCGAGGTTCTCCGGCGTGTCGTAGATCTGCCAGTTCCATCCGTAGGCGGGAAGCCCCATGAACACTTTGGCCGGTGTCATGACGCGGGAGGCGTAGTCGTAGATTCCGTCCAGCCAGTCCTTCGGGGACACGGGGCCGGGAGCGGAGCCTGCCCACGCCATGCCGTAGCTCATGATGGCCGCCGTGTCGCAGTACGGGTCCAGATCCGCGTAGACGCACCAGTTCTCGCCGCCGACCGATCCGTTCACCGAGTTCATGCCGGGAAGGCAGATGTTGACCTTCTTCGTGCTGTCATAGGCTTTGACAGTGTTCCAGATGTTCCGGAACAGGGCAGTGGACTTGGTGTGCGTAGAGTAGTCGCCGCCCCGCTCGAGGTCGATGTCGACGCCCGCGCACCACGGGTATTTCTCCATGATTCGCACTATTTCCGTCAGGAACGTATCCTGCGCGCCGTCCGTGTTTTCCCGGAGTGCGGTGAACACGCTGGATGTTCCGTCGTTCCGGACGGTCAGGAGCCATGTGATGTGCGGGTACTTGTTCACGTAGGCGAGCATGCCGCTGATAGCCACGCCGGATTCCGTGATCGTCCCGCTGGCGTCCACCTTGAAGGAGAAGAGACCGACCTGTGACAGGCGATCCCCGTATTTTTTGAGGGCGGTGTACATCCTCGCGTTTCCCATGAACGTCCAGACCATGCATTTGCGGCCTTTGAGAATATCCAGACTCATATCAGATCACCGTCCTCCATTTCCCGGAACTCCACGTAGAGCCGCGCCGACTTCTTGTCCCCGACCGTCACAGGGTGCTTGCTGTCCCCGGCGGCGGAATACTGGAAGAACCCGTCCTTCGGGGTGGGCGAGCCGTTTTTCAGGCACTCCCTTGTCGACGCGAGCAGGGACAGTTCGTCACCTGCGCTGGCGGCATGGGTGAAGGTAGCCTTGTGCGCGCCCGCCCCGAGTGCGAAGGAGATGCTTCCGGCCTTCATGTTTTGATTGGGCGCAATCTTCCAGTCGAGCCCGGCGGTGGTCTTGCCGAGGTTGAAGATGACGCAGGTCACGCTTCCGCGGACGATGCCGTTGTGGAAACGTTTCCCGGAGACCGCGTATTCGTCCCCGGTCGCGTATGCCTTCTGGAGCGTTTCGGTGTTGATGGCGTATCCGGAGAGGCGGTCTCCTTCCTGCAGCATGAGGTCCGTGAACCAGACCGTTCCCGTGCAGTCCTTCACCTGCGGTTTCAGGGTTACGCTGACGATGCGTTTCTTTTCCTTTTTCCTGATGGTTTCCGTGAACCTTGTGAATACCGGCATGATCACTCACCGTCCTCAGTCCATTTGATCTCACTGACGTGCCCGACCCAGCCGGTCGCGATGGAGCCGCCCTGAAGGAGCATGTCCGTGATGTGAATGGTTCCGGTGCAGTCGGTCACGCAGATGCGGATCCGCATCTTGCTGACGCGTCCGTTCTGCGGGGAGACCGCCTGCGCCACATGTGAAAACGAAGCCATATGGGTTCCTCCTTTACATCAGGTCGATGAACCGTGTCTCCGTCGTCCCGTCCTCGTATTCAAAGGTGACCTCCACGCCGACCTGCCCATCGTCGCCCATCGTAAGGTCGTCCGACGCGATCTGGCAGGAGAAGGTGTAGCTGTCCCGGTTTGCCGGGGTCACGGTCTGCGTCAGGCTTTTCGTGGTGACGAGGGCTCCTTCGCATTTGAAGGATGCGGTTCCGGAGACGCCGTTTTCCGTATCCACCTCGAATCCGGAATTCTCCCAGTAAGAAAATCCTGAGTCGGCTCTTGAGTTTCTCAGATGGTTGAACGGGACAAGGTCCTTCATCTCCTGGCTGTCGACGAGGTTCGCACCGGCCAGCGTGTCGGCGGCGGCATCCCACTGTGAGGAGGAGTCGCCGAGCTCCCGGAGGGTGGTCGACAGTTCGAGGACGGCGTTCCACGGTTCGCGGAGGTTGTATACGCGGCGCACGATCCTTGTCTTGATGGAAAGGTCCAGCTCGTCGTCCTTCACGGTCACGATGTCGCCGAGCTTCCATGTCTCGTGCCCGTAGCCGGTGAGGACGGAGAGGTCCATCGCGTTCAGGACGTAGGAGATGCGCGGGCTTGCGTAGTCGGCGAGGCGCATGTTGGCGTACTCCAGCATCTGGTATGGGTTCGTGAAGTTCGAGCAGTCGAGCGTGGATATGCGGATCTCGTCCGTGTACGTGGTGTCCTCGACGTACTCCTTGCCGTCGTTGATGGACGCGAAGGTCATGCCGTCCTTGCCGTAGGCGTAGAGCCGTGTGATGAGGCTCTGCGTGTCGATGACGCGCTTGATGGACTTCATGTTCTTCCTGTAGCAGAAGAGCGCGCCGGAGTCCGTGCCGCTGAAGGTCAGAAGGCTCACGGTCCTGTTTTTGTTGTCGAAGATGAGGTCGCCTCCGTGGAGGTCCTGCACCTTCCGGAGGATCGCGAGGGCGTTTTTCTCCGTGGATGTCCAGGTGCGCTTCGTGCGGATGTTGACGGTCCCGAGCGCCCAGCCGGTGTCCTGCAGCGCGTAGGCCATCGGGACGTCCGCCGTGTCCGCGTTGAAGGTCTGTTCCGTTTTCTTGACGGAGAACCCGAGGTCGTAGAACGCGGCCTCGGCGTACACGGAGGTGATGGCGGTGCCCTGCTCGTTCTTCTCGTCCGTGATCGTGCGGATGCGGTAGGTGTCGCCGCCGACGGAGATCTGTTTTTCGTTTTCGAGATGCCGCCGTTTGCCGTCGCGGAACGGGAGGTTGAATTCGAGCGTGTCGATGCCGTTGATCTCGCCGGTGGCGATGATGTCGTAGGCGTTTTCGAGCACGGCCTCCGGGTTGTCGTCCTTGTCCATGACGACGAGGCTTGTCTGGTCTGGCATTCCTGTCACCTCCATCTGCTGTGCGCGTTGATGACGAGTTTCCTGAACGCCGATTCCCCGGGCACGGAGAGGCTGATGCTTCTGAGGGTCGGCGTCGTGGATGTGTCGGTCGCCGTGAGCGTGAGCCGGAAGCGGATGTACTGTCCCGCCGCGGACTTGACGCTTCCGTCATCCCCGGTCGCCGCCCAGTCGCTCCACGCCATGAGGTCGTCCGATGTCGAGGCCTCGACGCCGATCCCGGTCCCGTCCGGCAGGTCCGCGTCCACGGAGACAAGGCAGGTGCCTTCGATCCCGTAGGTGACGGCCGCCGTGGTGAGCGTCCCGGACGATGGGTACGCGCCGCTCGTGGCTTTCAGGGTCACGGCGTCTTCCGTCGTGAGCCCGTCCACGATGGCGTCGGAGTCGGCGGCGTTCGCGGACAGGGATTCCCTGAACCACAGGGAGATGTCGTCCGCGGTGAGGTCGGAGTCGCAGTCGAGGAACCAGTCGTCGAAGTTCCCCGCGTACCAGTAGGAGTCGGCGTGCATGCCCCAGACGAGGTCCGCCGTGCAGGTCGCGTTGAGCGTCCCGGTGAAGCCGAGGACGTCGGATTCCCAGACCGCGCCGATGCTCCGGCTGCCGAGGATGTACTGTGCGGTCTTGGCAACCGGCTTGATGAGGCAGGCGATGAAATACCAGGCGGCGTTCTCCAGCGTGAAGGACGGCGTCACGGATTTGTCGAGGATCAGCGTGCCGGTCGAATCGTAGAGCATGATCCTCGGTTTCCCGGACAGGAGCGACAGGTAGAGGATCGGCTGGCCCGGGCCGTAGCGCGTGTTGAGAAGCGGGCAGAACGTGTTCCCGACCGAGTAGGTGGTCGGCATGAACCATCCGCCGACGGCGATCGTCTCGCCGAACGTCTGGAAGATCGTGCCGTCGTTCGTCACCTTGAGGTAGGTCTTCTCGGTCGGCGGGTCGTTGATGTTCATACGGAAGGACCGTCCGAGGTGCCCGGTCGGGAGGCTTGCGGTCGTCCCGCTCCAGCCGCTGATCACGGCGTTGCGCCCCTTGCCGGATGAGTCCGTGAGGCTCGTGGATGAGTCCGGTTCGGATTCGTTGAACCGCCACAGGCCGTCCGTTCCCCATAAGGATGGCACCTGCCCGGTGAACGCGTCCTGCGTGCTGAGCTTCTTCACGGCCTTTGTCGTGCTGCTGTCCGCGTCGATCACGAGCGTGTTCTCCCCGGCCTTTAGCTCAGGGAAGTCCGGGCTGTTGACGAGCGGCAGGCCGTTTCGGAGCGTGTTGCCATCCTGGTCTGTGACCTTTGCCGTCATGAGCGAGGAGTCGATCACGAGGATCTCGTCCTTCGCGAGTTTTCCGCTTATTTCGAGCGCGTTGCCGTTGGTGGTGATGACGGCTTTCGTTTCCTTCGTGAGCTCCGCCGTGAGGGAGTAGACCGGGAGGGAGTCCGCGTTCCCGAGGTTCCGGCTCACCGTGAAGGTGCCGGGCTCGGTGAACTCGTAGGTCTCGTCCGCTTCGGTGTAGGCGTACGGGTCTGGGCACAGGAACGTGAGGTCGAAGGTGCAGGAGTTCCGCACGGCCTTGTCGAAGGAGAAGCCGCCTTCGAGCCTCGCCCGGTACACGCGTCCGGGCTCCTTGTCGAGGATGAGGTCCTTGAGGCCGTTGTCCGGGTTCAGCCATGCGATGATCTCGTCCTTCCGGGCGAGGAACTCCTCGTCCGTTTTCCCCGGCGGGATGAAGCAGGAGATCTCGATCTTGCGTTCGCCGATGGTCTCGCCGAAGTCGAACACGCCCTCGCGTCCCGGGACGGTGACCGTGTTGTTGGTGAAGTCCGGCATCCTGTTTTCCTTCGGCTGCCGTGTGGCGAGGCCGAAGCTCTGGGATGTCCGTCCGTTGAATCTGAATCCCATTTAGATCACCGTTCCTTTCGCGCGGCGGCTTCCCACGAGCAGCGTGTTGAGCTGCTGGGAGATTCTGCGTATGTCGTCGTCGTTCCTGACGCTCATCGTCTCGATGTTGATGAGCGGGCCGTTGTTTCCGGCGGAGACGTCGCTTACGGCGTCGCGGATCATGGAGCGAAGCGAGCCTGTGCCGACGACGGCTTCGTCCCCGGCCTCGCCTCCGCCAAGGAGCGTGCCATTCGACTGTCCGAAGATCGTCGCGTCCTTCAGGATCATGCCGCCTTCCATCGCCTTCTTGTACCAGGAGACGGAGAAGTGCGGGATGCTCGGCGGGTTCAGGCTGAAGCTGCCGGTTATGGAGAAGTGCGGGAGCTTGATCTTCGGCAGGCTCCATTTGAAGTTGAAGACGCTCTTGAGTTTCCCGACGATCCCGGAAACGAAGCTCCAGATGCCGTTGAACACAGAGGAGAACGTCCCCCTGATGCCGTTCAGGATTCCGGAGATCGTGCTCTTGATCGCGTTGAACGCGCCGGTGATGCCGCTCTTCATGGCGTTCACGACCGTCATCACAGCAGACTTGATTCCGTTCCAGATCGACGTCACGACGGATTTCACGCCGTTGAATATCGTGCTGGTCGTGGTTTGTATGGCGTTCCATGCGGTGGAGACGGCTGTGCCGATCGCTGTCACGACGGTGGTGATCACGGTTTTGATCGCGTTCCAGATGGTGCTGACCACGGTCTGGATGGCGGTGAGAACGGTGGTGATGACGGTCTTGTAGATGTTGAAGTAGGTCGTCACCACGGTCTGGATCACCGTGAAGATGGTCGTGGAGAACGACGTGATGCCGTTCCAGATGGTCTGGATCACGGTGCTGATATCGTTCATGACGGTTTCGACGACGGTCCTGATGCCGTTCCACGCACCGGAGAGGAATGTGCTGGTTCCGTTCACGGCGGTGGTGAAAACGCCCGCGATCGCCGTCCAGATCGTCGTGAAGAAGTCCCTGATCGCGGTGAACACCGTGACAGCGATCTGCTTGATGTTGTCCCAGAGGCCGGTCCAGAAGTCCCGGAAGCTCTCGCAGTTATTCCACAGGTAGAGGAACGCGGCGACGAGAAGACCGATGGCTGTGATGATAAGTCCGATCGGGTTCGCGGCCATGGTCGCGTTGAGTCCCGTCATGACGGTTTTCATCGCGGTGATCGCCGTCGTGACCTTCGGGATGACGGTGAGGATCGTCCCCACCGATGTGATCAGTTTTCCGATGACGATGAGCACGGGTCCTACGGCTGCGGCGACGAGGGCGATCTTCACGATGGTCTCCTGCACGGGCCCGGGGATGGACTTCCAGACGTCCGCGAACTTCTGGAGCGCGGCGGATATGTCCTGCAGGACGGGCTGGAGGACGGTCGCGAGGCTGTTCCCGATGTCGGCCCCGACTTCCTTCAGGGAGTTCAGGGTCATCTGGAACTGGTCGATCGGGTCTAGCGTCTCGCTGAAGGTGTTCTCCACGCTGCCGGAGAAGTCTCCGAGCGTGCCGGACAGGTCGCCGAGGTTGAGTTTCCCGCTTTGCACGGCGTTGTAGAAGGCCGCGCCTGCCTTGCTTCCGAACAGGTCGTAGGCTGCCTGCAGCTTCTCGGTGTCCGATTTGTTGGAGCTCATCGTGTCGGAGAAGCCCTTGAGCGCGTCGTCGAGGGCCATGCCGTCGTCCGCAGCGTTCTTCATGGCCTTCTTGAGACCGGCCATCGCGGTGGAAGTGTCAAGGCCGGACATCTCGACCATGCCCATGAATCCTGCGGCCTGCTGGGCGGTAAGGCCCATCTCCTTGAACTGCGCGGCGTTCTGGGACAGGTCGTTCGCCAGCGTGTCCATGGAGATCCCGGTCGCCTGCCCGGTGGCGTTGAGCGCGTCAAGGAGATCGCCCGCGTCGTCCGTGGACTGCCCGAAGGCGTTCAGGACGGAGGAGACGTTGTCGACGGAGGTGGACACGTCCGTGTCGTTGAGCTGCGCGAACTTGATGAACTTGCCGGACAGATCCTCCAGCGCCTGCCCGGTCAGCCCGAACCTCGTGTTGACCTCGCCGACGGCGGCGCCCGCAGTTTCAAAGTCCGTAGGGATCCGCGTCGCGAGGTTCTTGACGCTCTGCTGCATCTCTTCGAGCGCCTGTCCGGACGCGCCGGTCTTCTGCGTCACGATATCAAGGCCGGAATCCACCTCGCTGAACGCGGCAAGGGAGGCGGCTCCTATGGCGGCGATGGGCGCGGTCACACCCTTGGAGAGGGATTCTCCGACTCCGCTGATCCTGCCTCCGACCTCCTGCATCGTGGAGCCGGTCTCCTTCAGGGTGGCGGAGATGGAGGAGTCGGTGTTCTTCGCTTCCTTTTCGAGGTTCTTGAGTTCCTGTTCGGTCGCGATGATCTCACGCTGCCAAGCGTCGTACTGCTCCTGTGTGACGCTGCCGTTCTTGAGGCCCTCGTCCATCTGGTCCTGCACGGACTTGAGCTGTGTGAGCTTGTCCGTGGTCTCCATCACCGCCTGTGAGAGGAGTTTCTGCTTCTGGGCGATGAGCTCGGAGTTGGTCGGGTCGAGCTTGAGGAGCTTGTTCACGTCCTTGAGCTGCGACTGGGTGCTTCGGATTTCCTTGTTGACGCCGGACAGCGCCTTCGAGAGGCCGGTCGTATCGCCGCCGATCTCGACTGTGATGCCTTTGATTCTGTCAGCCATACGCTGCCTCCTTCCTTAGAATCTGTCCATCTGCTCCTGCGTTGCGATCTCGGCATAGTCATGGTCGTCGTTGCTCATCTCGGCATACATGTCGTTGACGGTTCCGATCGTCAGAAGGTCGAGTTCCGAGATGGAAAGCCCGATCTGCACGCAGCGGAGCAGGAAGAGCGGGGTCGTCATTTCCCGCTCTGTCGCATGCTGTTTTTTTTAACGGCCACCTGCTGCTCGGTATTGAGTCCCCACAGCTCGATGATCTGCGGGAGAATCTCGTAGATCGAGAATGTATTAAATTCGTCCAGCCATTCCTCCGGGGTGTCCGGCACGGTCTTGTCCGCGTGCTTAGCCATGAGCCACGCGATGTTCTCGAACAGTTCGAGACTGAACGTGTCGAGGCCGGAGTTCTCGGCGTCGTTTTCGTCGATGCCTTGCTGCAGTTCGTTCAGGTCACGGTAGATGTCCCGGTGGAACTTGTTCCTGTAGAGCCTCGGGATCGCGGCGGACGCGCGGAACGTCACCTGTCTGCCGTCAAGGCCGATGGTCTTTGTCACTGCCATAACCGTTCACCTCACTCGCTTGCGCCACTCGTGGACGAGGGTGCCGTTGCACTTGCCGAAGGCTCGTAGACCTTGTCGTACCATGCGTTGTACACGGCGTCGGTGGTGTTCGTGCCGGTCTTGACCTTCACGAGCCCGGACGGAAGCGGGGACACGGTGAGGGAGAGGGTCTCCGTCTGCACCTCCGTGGAGTCCTCCTTCGTGGAGCTGGACACAGACGGGCGGATCGCCGAGCAGTAGTACATGCAGTGGCGGATCTTCCGCTGGTCGCCGGAGAACTCGAAAAGGAGCGCGAAATGCTCCGGCTCCACGTCCTTGTTCTCGGCGATGACACCGTTTGCGTCCTCCGTCTCGTGCATCACGTCCGTGAGGAAGCTCTCCGGGATGAGGGCAAGCTCGAAGTCGCCGGAGTATCCGTTGTTGTTCGAGACCATGTAATACACGGAGTCATCCGCGTAGAACGGGTCATTGTCGCCCTCCGCGTCAAGGGAGAGCGATACCGCGCCGGGCATGGCGACGGGTGTGCCGAACGTGACCGTGCCGTCCTCGGCGAGCGTCGCGATCGCGTAGTGGCAGTTCTTGAGGCCGAACTTGACCTTGTTTTTCTTGTTAGCCATATCTGTTAACCTCCTATGATCTGTGTCTGGTACAGGACCTCGTACATCCGTTCCTCCACGATCCACACCTCCGATTTTTCGAAGGGGAGCTCATGCGAGTTGAGGATGTCCTCGATCCGGGTTTCCATATCGGGGTCCTTCCTGTCCGTGTAGAGCTCGACATTGAGTTCGTCGATCTTCTGGAAGACCGTGTTGTCCGCAAACAGGTTGTCGCTTCCTGGGAAAAGGAAGCAGATGAAGGGCGGGTCCGGGGACTCGCCTTCCGCGAAGTGGTCGTAGGCGACGGGGAGCCCGGTCTCCTCGATCATCGATTTCGTTTCCTCGAATGTCATGGGATGTCATCCTTTCAGCTTGCTTTCGATGGCCTCGACGAGCTTCTCGCTGCCGCGCTGCTCGGCGCTTGCGATGTGGGGCCGTGCGGCGACCCTTCCGCCGCCGCGCTTGGCGTGCCCGTGTTCGAGCAGGTGGGCGATCTGGTAGCGGTTCCTCGAGTGCACGACGAGGTCGATGGATTCGGAGTCCTCGTGGACGTTCTTCACGGACCAGGATTTCTTGTATTTCCCCGTGTCCACCGGGGCGTTGTCTTGGATGTCCTTGCGGACGGATTTCGCCGTTTCCTTCACGGCGTCCTTCAGGTCGTCCGCCGCGAGGTCCGCGTATTTCTCAAGCTCCGTCATGATGGCGGAGTCCATGTCGTCGATCGACGTGTTCCTGCTCATGTGCCTTTCTCCAGCCTGCAGTTGAATTTGATCGAGTTGCGTTTGTATCCCATCGGGTTCACGTAGGTGATGTTGTAGGTCTTGCCTTCCGCGAGGATCCGGTATTTCGTGGATTCGACCACGGCGAGCTCGGAGCACCAGCGGCAGGTGAAGTCGAGGGACTCCTCGGGGCTGATGATCTCGCCGCTCGACTCGGTGCCGGTCTGCGTGCCGATGGTGGCATGGCACGTGAAGTAGTCCGTCCATGCCGAGATGTGGTTCCCGTACTTGTCGACCGTGACCGCGTTCTTCTGGAAGGTCACGGGGACGCGGAGCGCGGCGATGTTCATCAGAAGCCCTCCTTCCTGACGCCGAAGAGCAGCGCGCGGAGCGTGAGGTTCAGCTGGCTGTGGTCCGCCTCCTCCCGGTGCTCGTAGAGGTACGCCACGGTGTAGAGGATGGCGATGCGCATGCGGATGAGGATCCTTTCCTCGCTCGCCTCCTGTTCCTCGTCGGAGAAACGGGCGATGTCCTGCACCATCTCCGTCGCGGTCGCGATGAGGCTCTTGATCAGCTCGTCCTCGTCGGAGGAACTGACCCTGAGATAGGTTTTCGCTTCGTCAAGCGTCACTTCCATAAGGCACCTCCATAAAGGGGAAGGGCATCTCCGGGAGAACCGGGGATGCCCGTGTGTTCAATGCGCGGATCAGGCGGATGCCTTGACGGAAAGGCCGCGCACGGCTTCAGGCAGGATGAGCTTGCCGTCGACCCTTTCGGAGGCGAGGAAGCCGATCTGCCCGTTCGCCGCGTACAGTTCGGACAGGCGCTTGAAGGAGCGTCCCTGGCGGTCGGCGATCCAGTAGTAGGAGAAGTCGCCGAACAGGATCGGCACGTTCCCGGCCGCCAGTTCCGGCGCGTAGATGCTCGTCCTGTACGGGCGGTTGAGGATGGTGTCCGGCTGGCCTGCGACCACGCTCGGCTGCCAGATGTAGTTCCCGTTGCCGTCCTTGATCTTGCGCAGCGCCTTGACGGTGGAGTCGTTCAGGATCCAGACCGCGCGGTTGCGGTACACGCTTCTCAGGGAGTGGAACACGTCCATGATCTGGTCGAAGGTGAGGTTCGTGTTCGCGATCTCCGTGGTCGCGCCATCGGTCGCCTTGACCTTGGTGAAGACGCCCTCAGGCTTCTTCTGGCCGTCGCCGACGAGGAACGCCTCCTCCTCGGCGGCACCGATGCGCCGTGCGAACTCGGTGGAGATGTAGCTCTCGAGGTCGAAGACGGAGTCGTTCATCAGCTCCTCGGACACCTTGATGGCGGTGCCGAGCTTGTACGCGGAGAGCGTGATCTGGTCGAAGGTCTCGTCGGATTCCGGGTACAGGCCGTTCTCCTCCATCCAGCTCGCCGTCCCGTGGGATGCGACGATTGGGATGGTGTGCGTCCCACTGTCGGTCTGGATGACATGGGCGAGGGAGCGGAAGAAGTTCTCGTCGGTCAGCGCCTGCACAAGCTGCCTCTCGTACTCGTCCGGGACGAGGTATCCGCCGTTCGCGTCGGTCCCGGCCTCGAGGACGTTCTTGACGTCGTACCAGTTGCGCTTGCGGATGCTGTCCCAGAACGCGGTCTTGTACGCCTTGGACGCGATGCCCGGCTTGTCGTCCGGCTCGTCCTTTGCGCCCGGTTTCCCGGTGAGCGGCGCAGAGGTCGGCTGGGAGAGCATCTTGTCGATCTGCTCCTGACGCTGCAGGCGCTCGATGTCGTGCGTGAGGTCGGTGACCTCCTTCTCCATCCTGTCATAGGTGGCGGCGTCCTCCGCGGACACGTTGCCGCCGTCCGTGGAGTGGGTGTCGAGGAAGTTCTTCGCGGCGTCCCACGCCTTGGCTCTTTTTTCCATAAGGTCCATGATCTTGGTCATTTCGTATTCCTCCATTTCGTTTCAGTGGCTGAGAAGCGACAGGCGCTTCCTGAGGTCGGCGGCCTTGACGGCCGGTTTCGTATCTTTCTGCGCGGGTGCGCGTTTCGGGATGAGCCTGGAGAGAAGCGAGTCGGTGACGGCCTTCCGTGAGAAGAGCATCCCGATCTCCGTGCCGTCCTCCTCGGCTGGCTCGGTGCCGTCCGAGAAGAGGATCTCGTCCGCGAATCCGAGCTTCTTCGCTTCCCTGGCGTTCATCCAGGTCTCGGCGTCCATGAGCTTCGAGATCTTGTTCCGGGACAGCCCGGACTTGAGCTCGTAGGCGTTCATGATGCTTTCCTTGACCTCGGAAAGCATGTCGATGGCTTTCTGCATCTCCTCGCTGTCGCCGATCGCGATGGTCGCGGGGTTGTGCACCATGAGCATCGCGACGGGGCTCATGCAGACCCTTGTACCGGCCATCGCGATGACGGATGCCGCGGATGCCGCGAGCGCGTCGATCTTGACGGTCACGTCGTACGGGTAGTCCATGAGCATGTTGTAGATCTGCGCGGCTGCGAAGACGTCCCCGCCGGGCGAGTTGATCCAGAGGGTGATGCCGCCCTTGCCGGAGTTGAGCTCGTCCTTGAAGGCCCGTGGGGTGATCTCGTCGCCGTACCAGGTCTCATCGGAGATCTCCCCGTCGAGGTAGAGCGTGCGGTCGGATCCGAAGCCGTCCGGGGTCTCGTTTCGCGCCCATCGCCAGAATTTTCTTGTCATAGGGGTTTCCTCCTTTCCCGGAGCCGGTTATCGGACTCCGATTGTTCCTGTGGTTCTTCTGTCTGTTCTTCCTGTGTTCCGTCGGGTTCCTCGGTTTCCTGCGGTGCCGTGGCGGCGAAGATCCCGGCGTCCTCGAGCTTGGTCATGTTGCCGTTGACGAGGTACAGGTCCCCGCCTTCCTCGGCGGGGATGCGGTCGAGGTTCTCGAGCTCGCGGATGTCGTTCGCGCTCATCCAGCCGTTCTGGCGTGCAGTCGCGTATCCGTTCATGCGGCTCTGGTAGTCGCCTCTGAGAAGCCCGTCCACGTTGAATTTGAAGAAGTATTCCTTCTTCTCCTCGGGGCGGAGGAGCGCTCTCCGCATGGACTGCTCCCAGCGGGAGACCCACGGGTCGAGCGTGTATTTCACGAATTCCAGGGACTGCTGCTCGATGTTGCTGAACGAGCTTTTCTCAAGGTCGCCGATCATGTGGGGCGGGATGCGGAAGATCCTCGCGATCTCGTCGATCTGGAATTTCCGTGTCTCGAGGAACTGTGCCTGCTCCGGGCTGATGCTGATCGGTGTGTATTTCATGCCTTCCTCGAGGACCGCCACCTTGTTGGAGTTGGCGGAGCCGCCGAAGGCCGTGTTCCAGCTTTCCCGGACCCTTTCCGGGTCCTTCACCACGCCGGGGTGTTCGAGGATTCCGCCGGGCGTCGCGCCGTTTGCGAAGAACTTCGCGCCGTACTCCTCGCAGGCGATCGACATGCCGATCGAGTTTTTGGCCATCGCGATGGGCGAGTATCCGACGAGCCCGTCGAAGCCGAGACCGGGGATGTGGAGCACGTCGCAGGGCGAGAGCCTGACGAGGCTCCCGTTCATCGTGTGAGCCTCGTCCTGCGAGGTCTGGTATTCGTAGTAGAGCTGCCCGTTCTCGTCCCGGTCGACGGTCATGCGGTTTGGCATGAGCGGGTAGAGCGCGACGACCTCGCCCTTGCCGTTTCGGATGATCTGCGCGTAGGCATTGCCCCACAGGAGCAGGTGCGTCATGAGCGTTTCCCTCAAGACGAAGCTCGTCATCTCGGGGTTCGGCTCGTCATGCAAAAGCTCGTAGAGCGGGTGGCCGATGGCTTTCTCCTTGCTGCCGTTTTCCGTGTAGCGGTACAGGTGCAGCGGGAGTCCCGCGATCGCCTCGGACAAGATCCTCACGCAGGAGTAGACCGCTGTCATCTGCATGGCGGAGTGTTCCGTCACCGTCTTGCCGGAGGTGGTGCCTCCGAAGAAGAAGCGGTAGCTGCTTCCGGCGGTGGAGTCCTTTGGCTTGTCGCGGCTTTTGAATATTCCCTTGAATATGCTCATAGGCTTGTCCTCCGTGTGTTTCAGATAAAAAGAATGCCGCGGCTGTCATAGACGGACTCGGCATTGTCGTTTCCCATGCGGATCGCGCGGTCGAGGGCCATGATGGTGGCGATCGCGCCGTCGATCTTCTCCGTGGATTTCTCCTTGTCGGCCTTGATGTTCCCGGCGGGGTCGGTGCGAATGTAGATGTTGTCCATCATCCAGCGGAGGACCGGATGCCCGCCGTGCGCGATGCGCTTCTCGAGGACGAGCTTCATGAGCTCCTTGGTGGGAGGGCTCATGTCCTTGAAGCCCTGTCCGAACGGGACGACGGTGAAGCCCATGCCTTCGAGGTTCTGCACCATCTGGACGGCTCCCCATCGGTCGAAGGCGATCTCGCGGATGTTGAACCGCTCGCCGAGGCGTTCGATGAACTTCTCGATATAGCCGTAGTGGATGACGTTCCCCTCCGTGGTCTGGATGACGCCCTGTTTCTCCCAGAGGTCGTAGGGGACGTGGTCGCGGCGGACCCGGAGGTCGAGCGTGTCCTCGGGCACCCAGAAGTACGGGAGGATCGCATACCTGCCGCCATCGTCCTGCGGCGGGAACACGAGGACGAAGGCGGTGATGTCGGTCGTGCTGGAAAGGTCGAGCCCGCCGTAGCAGACGCGGCCCTCGAGGTCGTCCTCGTTCACCGGGAAGTCGCAGGCGTCCCATTTGTCCATCGGCATCCAGCGGACGGACTGCTTCACCCACTGGTTGAGGCGGAGCTGCCGGAAGGCGTTCTCCTCGCCGGGGTTCTGCTTCGCGCTCTCGCAGGCCGCCTTGACCTTGTCGATGCCGACCGTGATGCCGAGGCTCGGGTTCGCTTTCTTCCAGACCTTCGGGTCCGTCCAGTCCTCGGACTCGTCCGCTCCGAAGATGACCGGGTAGAAGGTCGGATCGTGCTTCCTGCCGTTCATGATGTCGAGTGCCTTCTCATGCTGCTCGTAGCAGATGGAGTGCGTGTCGTTCCCGGCGGTGGTGATGAGGAAGAACAAGGGCTGCATCCTCGCGTCGCCGGATCCTTTGGTCATGACGTCGAAGAGCTTGCGGTTCGGCTGCGTGTGAAGCTCGTCGAAGATGATGCCGTGCGTGTTGAACCCGTGCTTGTTCGCGACATCCGCGGACAGCACCTGGTAGAAGCTGTGCGTCGGCAGGTATTCGAGCCGCTTCTGCGATTCGAGGATCTTCACGCGCTTTGAAAGAGCGGGGCAGAAGCGGACCATGTCGACCGCGACGTCGAACACGATCTTGGCCTGGTTCCGGTCGGCGGCGCAGCCATACACCTCGGCGCGCTCTTCATTGTCCCCGCAGGTCAGGAGCAGCGCGATCGCCGCGGCAAGCTCCGACTTGCCCTGTTTCTTGGGTATCTCCACGTAGGCGGTGTTGAACTGCCGGTAGCCGTTCTCCTTGATCACGCCGAACAGGTCGCGGACGATCTGCTCCTGCCAGTCGATGAGCTCGAAGGGCTTCCCGGCCCAGGTGCCTTTGGTATGGCAGAGCTGCTCGATGAACAGGCAGGCGTAGTCGGCGAGGTTCTCGTCGTAGTGGGAGGTCTTCTCCATGAACCGTGTGACCTTGTATTTCTTCAGTTTCCGTACTGCCAATGGAAAATCACTCCCTTCATGGCATAAAAATAACCGCATCGCTGCGGCTTCTATCGGTACGAGAGCAAGAGCCTTGAACGGCTCTGCTTTCGGAATGTTCAAATTCAGGTTAATGCTTAGTTGAACTGCTTCATGAGTACCGTGCAGGCAAGCTGGCTTGCCTCGTCCTCGGGTTCGATGTCCCATCCGCGGTCGTAGTTCAGGGTGGTTCTGCCACCGACCCGGAGCTCCATCTTCGAGATGCGGCCTCCGTCGATCCCGTATTCCTTGGAAGGATCCGCGTAGTGCTTCACCCAGTATTTCACGTTTGTTCCGTCGATCAGAAGTGTTCCTTCGTCCCACATTGTCGTACCCTCCGTCTGCTGTGCTTTTCTCTTTCGGTGTGTGCATATATCACTCCGGGCGCCTGTAATAGCAAGTCGTTTCCGGGTAATATATGTGACGATCCTGCGGCGGTATTGCCTCGGCGGATCGTGTGGTTTACAGCTCGAATTCAATGCCGTTCTTGCGTTCCGGCTCCTTGCTGCCGAAGCGGTGGTCGTCGGCTCTGGTGACGGTCTTGAGTCCGCGCATCTGGTAGCCGAGCGCCGTCAGTTCGTAGATGCCGTCCATCAGGCCGGTGCTCTGGTCGGTCACCACAATCGCTGTGATGCCTGCCTTGCGGAGAGTGTCAACGAAGTCGGCCATCTCGTGGTCCCAAGGCAGATCGTCGACCTCGAAGGCATCCGCGCCGTTCCTAAGGCTCCGGTCGTAAAGGACCAGCGCCTTGTTCTGACCGGCGGTGAAGGGGGACGGGAATTCCTCCTTTTCGCGCTTGTCGAAGGCTTTCACGCCGTCCCAGTCGTCCGCGGCGATCATCGCGTCGCGTTCCTTTTCGCGGATGGTCTGCGCCTCGTTGTAGGCGATCGCCGTGTCTCTCATTGCTTCAAAGCATGTGTTCTTTTCCATCGTGCGTTCCTCCCGATTTTCGCTTGTCTGCTTGGCTTTCTGTGCCTTTCGGCATGTATATACATCACTCTTTCGGGGGTATATAGCAAGTCAATTCGGCCAGATTAATTGATGACTTTCTGTGTCTGAGAATCAGGATTCCTGCGTTTCGCCGGTCATGATGAAATGCACGTATTCCTTCTTGTGCTCCTCGATGAAGATCACCAGCTCGTAGTAGTTCCGGTCGAAGGCGAGGCGCTGCACGTAGGGCAGGTCGAACATGTTCGCCAGCCCGGTGTCGCGGATCGCGAGGATCTGCTCTTTGACTTTCTCGTCCATGTCAGTCCGCCACCTTCCGCACGATGTCTTCGCCGTAGATCACGTTGAGTCCGCCGCCGTTGTCCCAGTGGACAAGCAGGCTTCCTGTGTCGTCGACGCCGTAAACCGTGCCGCGGGTTCCGTCAGGTGGTGCCTGCACGTCGTCCATCCGGACCAGCTCCACGAGCGTGCCGTTCGGGTAGGCTTTCTTCAGTTGTTCAAGCTGTTCTGGTCTGATTATCCTCATGCCTGCACCTCCTCGGTATCCGCGGCTTCTTCGGTGGCTTCCTTCTTGGGAGTGCCGTTCTTCCAGCTGGAGTTGCCTTCGAGATTCCGGAGCAGGATCTTGCGTTCCTGCTTGTAATCCGCGCCGATGAATCCCAGTCTCAGAAGGAAGCAGCGGAATGCGTACTTCTCGTTGGTGACCGGTGTCTCGGTTGAGCTTGCTCTTTTCAGATCCTTGGAGAGCTTGCAGAGCTGGGCGATGAACATCGTGTAGGCTCTGGTTTCCTCCGGTGTGGGCAGTTCCGGGAACCAGGGGAAGGAGATCTTGTCGTCTCTGGTCTCGAACCGCGGGTCGTCGATGCCGAGCGCCTTCTTGATGAGCGTTCCCTTGGCTTCGAGGATGTTGGTCAGCGTTCCGACCGCGACCTTGTCGAGCGGAAGCTCAACCGTCAGGCCCATCTCCTCGGTTTCCGGCGCTTCCTCGGCGTCTTCCTCCGACTCGGCTGCGGCTTCCGGTTCCGCGGGCTCCCGCGGCTCGGGCTCGAATCCTGCGGCTGCGATGGCTTCGAGAACCTTCTCGACCTCCTCGGAATCCGCCATGTCGTCGAACTCGAGCGCGCCGTCCTTGGTGACGGTGAAGAAGCCGATCTCGTAGTTGCAGGTCGGCATGAATTTGTATTCTGCCTTGGCTCCGGTGGTGTCGGAGATGATCTTGACCAGTTCTTTTCTCCGCGCTCCGGTTACGTTGTAGTTGATTCGCATTGTGTCTACCTCCTTGGTATGCGTCTGTCCGGAAGGCCATGTGCCTTTCGGCATGTCTATACATCACTCTGAAGGCCTGTAATAGCAAGCGAATCCGCGATACTTCTCCGGTAGAAAATGAGCCGATTATCCGACCCTGGAACTGTGCTTAGTACACAAATGAATCACTCGCCGTCCGGCAGCCCGACTTCTTTAACGAGGTCGGAGTACATGAGCTTCTTGCCGCCCCGGATGACATACACGTTCCCGGAATCGCCGGTGTCCTCCACATAGCGGCGGAGGATGACGGAGGCGTATTTCGGGTCGAGCTCCATCATCATGCAGGTGCGGTTGAGCTGCTCGCAGGCCATGAGCGTGGAGCCGGAGCCGCCGAACGTATCGATTACGATGGCGTTCTCCTGCGTGGAGTTCTGGATCGGATAGCCGAGCAGGTCGAGAGGCTTGCTGGTCGGATGATCCTTGTTGCGCTTCGGCTTGTCGAAGTTCCATATGGTGGTTTCTGCGCGTCCTGCGTACCATGGATGCGTGCCGTTCTGGAGGAATCCGTAGAGCACGGGCTCATGCTGCCACTGGTAGTCGGAACGTCCGAGCACGAGGGAGTTCTTCACCCAGATGCACACGCCCGCGAGATGGAATCCGGCGTCGACGAATGCCCGCCGGAAGGTCAGGCCCTCGGTGTCGGCATGGAAGCAGTAGGCCGCGCCGCCTTTCTCCAGATGGTCCGCCATGTTCTTGAATGCGGAGAGCAGGAAGTTGTAGAATTCCTCGCCCTTGAGGCTGTCGTTCTGGATGGTCAGCCCGTCGGATGCCTTGAAGGAGACGCCGTATGGCGGGTCCGTCAGCACGAGGTTCGCGCGCTTGCCGTCCATGAGTGCATCTACATCTTCGGCGCTGGTGGCGTCGCCGCACATAAGCTTGTGCCGTCCGACTGTCCAGATGTCGCCGCGCTCCACGAAGGATGCTTTCTCGAGTGCCGCGGACAGGTCGAAGTCGTCATCCTCGATGTCTTTGTCGGATTCTCCGTTCAGCAGCTTCTCCAGCTCCTTGTCGTCAAAGCCGAGCAGGGAGAGGTCAAAGGCGTTCTCCTGCAGATCGGCCAGTTCGACAGACAGCATCTGCTCATCCCATCCGGCGTTGAGGGCGAGCTGGTTGTCCGCGAGGATGTAGGCGCGTTTCTGCGCGTCGGTCAGATCCTCGGCGAAGACGCACGGGACGGTCTTGTATCCTTCCTCACGGGCAGCCTGAATCCTGCCGTGGCCGACGAGGATGTTGTAATCCTGATCGATGACCGCGGGCGATACGAATCCGAACTCCCGGAGGGAGGAGCGGAGCTGCGCGATCTGTTCTTTTGAATGCGTCCGTGCGTTCCGGGCGTAGGGCACCAGCTTGTCGATCGGCACCTGTTCAAGTCTTTGTGTGTTCATTTACATTCCCTTTCTGGCGCGGAGAAGGCGTTCCATCACGTCGTCCTGCGGATTCGCGCCGCCGTACTCGGCGGAGCAGTTCTCCTTTACGATCTGGAAGATCTCGTCCCACAGGCGGTTCGCCTGATTCATGTAGTTGATTCCGATATTGATGAACGGCGACGGGATCGGCTTGCCGGTCGTCGGATGCTTGCTGAGGTAGCCGAGCCTGGTCGTCATTTCCTCGCACTGAATCCATCGCGCCGAGCACATCGCATAGCGCTCCAAGAGCTGCGGCGATACGGCTTTCGCGACGCGGAGCTTGTCGAGCCATTCCCATGTCTCGCGGTAGATGTCAGCGGCCTCCAGAGTGGAGCCGTCATGCTGACGCGCCGATAGGAACTCGTGCGGTTCCGGCATGTCCTCGCCCTCGGTGTCCGGGATGTCCAGGACTTCGAGCTTTCTGCCGCCCGGATTCCCGGCCTCGAACTTCTCCTTGACGGCGGTTTTCTTCCGGCCAGCTCCGGGACGTCTGCCGCCGCGACCGCCTGTGTTATTCGATTTTGTCGGCATTTCGTCACCGCCTTTCATACGCTCACGCGCGTAATAGATATAAGGACCGGGTTATTACCCGTTTGATTTCGCTTTTTTCGCACAGAAGACCCCGCGCCGTTTTCCGGGAGGCCGCCTCGTAGAGATTCCGACCGCCCCTACCGGTCGTGTCGTGTGCCTCTGTCTCCGCGTTCGCGGTGGATCTTCTCATGGCAGCTCCTGCAGAGGCTCATGAGGTTGCTCTCGTCGTTCGTCCCGCCTTCCGACAGGGGAACGATGTGGTGGACTTCCTCGACCGCAACGTAGCGTCCCTGCTTCAAGCACATCTCGCAGAGCGGGTGCTTGCGGACGTAGCGGGTGCGGACGCGCTGCCAAGACCTGCCGTATCGTTTGCCGGTCGAGTAGCCGCGCGTGAACGTCTCGTAGTGCTTCTCCATCAGGGCCTTGTGCTCCGGGCAGTACTGTTCGCCGTCCTCGCAGAGGTTCGGGCATCCGGGATAGCGGCAGGGCCGCTTCGGTTTCATTGGCATGGCCTGCCGCCTCCCTTCGGGCATAAGAAAAGCCCTGCGGGCATGGTGCTCGCAAGGCTTCTGGTTCTTCTTATGGTTTTCGCTATTGTAAGGATAACATAGGAGGCGTCTGCCATTCTGTGCCAAACCGTGCCAAACCGTGCCAGTTTTTCTAATCCGGCACGACAAAGTTCTGAAGCGCCGAACCGTG
Organism: Eubacteriales bacterium mix99; assembly: GCA_038396605.1. Taxonomy (NCBI): domain Bacteria; kingdom Bacillati; phylum Bacillota; class Clostridia; order Eubacteriales; species Eubacteriales bacterium mix99. The sequence goes on along the minus strand of CP121690.1, from coordinate 2,792,863 downwards.
GATGCGGTGGACCGTGCGGAGGCTGACGTTCAGCATGCAGGCGATCTCATCCCATGTGCAGTTGTCGATGTACCGGTAGCGGAGCACCAGCTGCTCCTCCGGGTCAGCCAGCAGATCGATCCGCGCGTTCATCTCGTCCCGCAGCGTAATGAGCCGCGCCACCTTCTTCTCCACGTCGGCCTGTATCTCATCGATCTTGTGGAGGCAGGTGACGAAGTGCGCGTCCGTTGGTGTGTTTGGGTTTCGCGGCATGCCGTCGTAGCGCATGCCGCTGACGCTGGCGCTCATTTCCTTCCAGTAGTCGATCTCCCGGAGCCGCGCGCGGATCAGCGCATCCAGATGCTTGGCCTGATTCAGATATTGTTTTGGAGTCATGACTTCACCTCCTCGTTGAGTTTCCTTATCAGCATTTCGCCGTCGACCGCGGTCAGCGCCTGATGCCACGGGGAGCGGAAGAACCGCTCGATCTCGTCCTTGTCGGATTGAGCAGCCTTGTTCCGTGGATTCATGCGCACGGCCTTGAGTGCTGTCCGGTAGTCGCGAACGGCCTGCATGATGATGGCGTTGGCCAGTCTCTCGTAGGGTTCGTCCATCACATCACCGCCTTCACTGCAGCAATCAGTGCCGCCTGCGTCTTGTCCTTGCGCTTCAGCGCGTCGAGGATCTGCCCGTCGATGGTGTTCGCCGCAATGATGTGCTGGATGACGACGGTCCGGCTTTCCTGTCCCTGACGCCACAGCCTTGCGTTCGTCTGCTGGTAGAGCTCGAGGCTCCATGTGAGTCCGAACCAGACAAGTGTCGAACCGCCAGCCTGCAGGTTGAGGCCATGCCCGGCAGAAGCAGGATGGATGACCGCAACGGGGATATTCCCGGCATTCCAGTCCGCGATGTCTGCGGATGTCTCGATCTCCCGGACGTTGAAGCGTCGGCGGATTCTCTCGAGGTCGTGTCGGAACCAGTAGGCGACGAGGAGCGGCTTGCCGTTTGCGGCTTCGATGATGTCCTCCAATGCGTCGAGCTTCCGGTCGTGGAATTCGATGATCTTGCCGTCATCGGAATAGATGGCTCCATTGGCGAGCTGGGAGAGCTTCCCGGTCAGGGTTGCGGCGTTTGCGGCTGTGATTTCGTCGCCGTGGAGGTTCAGCACCAGATCCTGCTTGAGCGCCTCGTAGCGTTTCCGCTCATCGGCGGATAGCTGGACCTCGTACTGCAAGGAGACGAGCTCCGGCATCTTGAGGTGGTCGGCGGACTTCATGCTGATCGTGATATCGCCGATTCTCCGGTAGATGGAGTCCTCTGCGTGCGGCAAAGGCTTGTAGGAATAGACGATCTCGCCGTTACGCTTGTCGGGCATGAAGTACTGGTTCCGGTACTGGGTGATGAAGCGTCCGAGGCGTTCTCCCTTGTCCAGCACCTTGAACTCAGCCCACAGGTCCATAAGCCCGTTGCTCGATGGCGTTCCGGTGAGTCCGATGATCCGCTTCACCTTCGGCCTGATCTTCATCAGGGCGCGGAACCGCTTTGACTTGTGGTTCTTGAAGGAGGAGAGCTCGTCAATCACCACCATGTCATAGGCGAAAGGGATGCCGGAGTCGTCGATCAGCCATCCGAGGTTCTCCCGGTTGATGATCGTGACATCCGCGCCCTGCAGGAGAGCTGCTTTCCGCTCGCGGGCGTTTCCGACTGCGACGGCGTAGGTGAGGCCGGACAGGTGCTCCCATTTCCGTATCTCCGCGGGCCATGTGTCACGGGCGACTCTGAGAGGCGCGACCACAAGAATCCGATGGACCTCGAAGCTGTCGAACAGAAGGTCGAAGATCGCAGTCAGGCTGATCACCGTCTTCCCAAGTCCCATGTCGAGGAGGACCGCGGCGACGGGATGCGACTCGATGTAATCGATGGCGTATTTCTGGTAGTCATGCGGTGAGAATCTCATCTATCACACCTCCGATCTGTTCTGTACTGTCTATGACGTAAACCCGGAATCCCAGCCGCCGCAGGAGCCGGTGCCGGGCGAGCTGCAGTCTCCTTGGCTTCTTTCCAGGAGCCTTGAGCTCTGCGAATGCCATGCGCCCGCCGGGCAGCAGGATGATCCGGTCCGGCATTCCGGCAAAGCCGGGTGACGCGATTTTCGGCGCGATGCCGCCTTGCTTCTTGACCTCGCTGGCGAGGGCCGCTTCGATCTGCTTCTCGCTCTTCATGGCATCACCTCCTCAAATCCTGTGTCGGCGCACTCTCGCCCTCGGACAGCGTCCCGCCTCGGGCTCGGGCGACCTCCGGAACCGGGTCCACGAGATTGAATGCGGCGTAGGCTGCCGAGAGGAAGTTCGTGTTCGGTTTGCCCTTGTAGGTCCAGACGCATTGTCCGCGGTATTTCACGCCGAGGTGCTCCCCAGCCGCGTAGTGTTTTCTGGCAGCGGGCGAGATAGCTTTTGTCCGGCTGTCCGTCATGGCCTAAGCTTTGTCCTGTATCTTTCATGGTGTAAAAACCTCCGTGTTTTGGGAGTTTCTGGGGTTTTGTCCCTTCTGTCGCTTTTGTCCCTTAATCCGTAAACAAAAATGGTTTGGTAGAAGAATTGAGAATAAATAATTCTTTTTGGCTTTTTATAGGGGCTCGGACAAAAGGGACAGAACCCTGAAACCCGTGTGTTTCCTGATGTTTTCCTGTCCCAAGAACTGTCCTGAAGGGCAGGACAGGCATAGGACGGAATGACAAAAATCCTACTTCTCATGGAACTTCGGATTGACGGCATACTTCGGAAGCGGCGGTCTGCCCGTGCCTGAATACTTCTGGGGCTTCTGTGCGATGTACCCGTAGTCCTCGAGGAAGTCCAGCACCGGCTGGATGGAGTCGACCGTCTTGAAGGTGCGGCACATGCGCATCGCGGCACGCCGGTCAAAAGCGGTGAGCTTTTGCTCCTTGATCCGCTGCAGGATCATGTCCGCGTTTCGGTACATCGCATCCTCCGGCAGTACGGAGTAGGCGGCCTGCGCGTGGTTCAGGAAGTAGCGGCCCAGCCGGATAGCGTCGGCTATCGTCTTGCCGGAGACCGTCAGCGCTCCGTGGGTGCCAAGGAAGTCGTGGCTCTGGTAGATGCCAGCCCGGCACAGGAGACCGGACATGCGCAGCACGTTGCCGACGAGCTTTCCCGCCCAGTCGGCCATCTCCGCATAGTCGGTCGTGAGCTTCGGCTCCAGCCAGTTCGCGAATGACTCGAGCTCCTGGTCCGCTTCCTGAGAGAGTGTTATGATTTGCGGCTTCTCCGGATACTCGTCGTCCAGGAGGTTTACGACCAGACGCTCGTAGGCGCGGTAGATGCCGTCGGTCACGGCCTCGCTCCGGTATCGTCTGCTTCCCACGCTGGAGACCGGCATGCTGTAGAGGAACCTTGCGGTGAGGCCTCGTCCGCGGAAGGTCGTGTTGCTGAGGACCGCGGAGACGACGTTCGGCTGCGCCATCAGGAGGATGGTGAGCGCCGGGTCCATGATGCTTTCGCTGTCCCTGCCGATTCGGTCGACGCGGATCGTGTCTCCCGAGTAGCCTTTCAGCATGACGTCGATATTCACGTTCCGCGTGTAGATGCCGGACAGGGTGTCGAAGATCCCGCCCTCACTGGAGATCAGGGAGGCGTGTCCGTGGTTGCTTGCGATGACGGAGACGAGCTTCTCGGTTGTGATGTCGTCCACGTAGAGCTGCAGCGGGTTTGTCTCCTCGAAGTCGGCGACCTCCTGTGCGATGCGCTCCAGTTCCTCCGGGTCGGCGGTGCCTTTTGCGACCTTCTCCTCGAGGGCCTTCTGCCTGCGCTCCAGCACGCGCTTCTGCATGCGTCCGGCCTCGACCGCAGCAGCGTTGGTCTTGTTGTATTCGACCTCGTAGTCGTTGACTGGCTGCAGCATGAGATGCAGGACCGATGACTTTCTCTCGGACGGAGGGGCGATGACGATCACATAGGTGTTGAGCGGTTCCACCCAGTCGGATTTGCCCTGAATCCGGTACTTCTTCTGAAGGCAGGTCGAGAGAACGGATATGGCGATCGAGCCTGCCATGTCGACAGAGGTCTGCGTGCTTTCCGCGACGGCCTTCACATAATTGGCGATGGGCTCCGGGAGGGCGTCGACCGGGAAGGGTGCCATCGTGTACCGTGAGAACGGCAGCGGCTCGTCCCAGCCGGGATTCGGATTGTTGTACTCCTGCGGGCTCACGTAGCCGGGCTGGCTTGCGATCTTCGCATAGTATTTCTGTGCGCTTTTCCAGATGTGGTTCAGCTCGTCCGTGGAGAGCGGCGGCTGGCATTTCTCCGCTTCCGTGAAATACGCGTTCTTGGATTCTTCTGTATCCCCATAGCGTTTCATGGAGCGTACTGCCCACCGGAACATCGTGGTGTTGCGGCTGCCCTCCGGAATGGTCGCCTGCTTTTCGTAGCCTCCCGGCATGTCCTTGTCGAACTCGTCCCCGTAGAGGAAGTCCGTGAGCGTCTTGCCGCCCGGATGGAACTCGACCTTGGGGTCGCGTGTCCCGTAGAGGAATCGCGCCGCGTCGAGCGCGTTCGCATCCAGGTAGGGGAAGATCTCGTGCAGGAGCTGCTTCAACGCGGCATAAGCCTCGTAGCCGGTCATCGGGTCGATCTGGAAGAACAAATGGAAGCGCGGCCTTGCGGACTTCCCGTCCTTGGGACGATTGTTGTGGCGGCTGTAGTGGACGGCGAAGAAAACGCCGGGCAGCGCCTTCCGGATATCCGCTGGCGTCTTCCAGCCCGCCGGATCATCCGAGTGGTCGTTGTCGCAGTCGACGGGAAGGCAGTCCGAGGAGATGAAGTTGTCATTGCCACGGTAGTTGTTCCTGTACTTGGCGCACACGTGGTCGTGCGAGACGGCTCTCTTGAAGCTTGCCTCATCGACGACTTCGACCGGGTGCGAGTAGACACAGTTAGATTCCTGCTGGTAGGCGTCGGACGTGTAGATGGTGAACATCAGTCGTACACCTCCTTGGATTCCTCCTCCAGCACCTGCGTGATGAACTTGAGTGCCGTGATCATGGTGGCAAGCTCGCAGTCGCCGCCGAGGGTGACCTCAAAGCCGCCGTTCCCGTAGCGGTCCTGGATCGGGTTCACGCGGATGTCCGTGCCTCCAAGATCCGTGATGCGCAGATAGGTGCGGCCTCCGTGACCAGTGTCTCCGCCCATGTATCCGGTCGTCCCGGCCTCGGCCTCGAGTACGTTCGCACTGGTGATCTCGCGGCTGTATGTGGTGATTCTGGTTCCGTCATAGAGCGTCCGCTGGTTTTCTTCGATTGCATGCATAAGTGTTAGACCTCCTTCAAATCCTCTGTGAAATAGCGCAGCCGGTAGCCCTTCCAGCGGGCTCTTCGTATTTCCGCTGCCATGCCGTTCGAGATCCTGTCTCCGAACACCCAGACCTCGGCGCACTTGCTCATGAGCGCGTTTCCGAAGAAGAGTCCGAGCTCGCGCTCAGTAGGGTCGGTGTCGTCAAGGAACTGCGGAAACAGCAGATGCGGCGCGATGGGGATGTATCCCTGTTCGACTGCGAACCGGCAGTAGCGCCGGGCGTCCGCCACGTTCCTCTGAATGTCTCCCGCGTACGGCGAGCAGACGTAGATGATGGGGCGGAAAGCGCGGAGCGCCTTCTTCTCTTCAAGTTCGATAAGGCTCAGCGCCTCGTAGCATGTCGGGTCCGGATAGCCCTCAACATTCCTGTAATCCAAACCGGTATCCTCCTTTCCGGCGGGCAATAGAAAAAGCGGCCTGCCTCTACTTCCCACTGGAGGGGACAGACCGCTTTTGACGAAACAGATTCAGTCTTTCTTATAGAAATCGCAGACGTAACCGTCCGCGCGGAGCACCAGACCGTCCGCCCACGCAGGGACGCGTCCCATCTGCACGCACAAGGTGTCAAGCGATACGCGCGGATCGGCTTCGATAACCAGCTCGTCGTGGATATGCATGCAGATGTCGCAATGACGGAGCATCTTCATCGAATTGCACAGAATGTCGCGGCTTGTGGCTTGCACGATGTTCTCCACGAACTTCGGGCCGTACGATTCGAGGCGTTCCCATTTCTTCGTGCCGCCCACGCCCTCGTAGGTGATGCACTCGCCGCCGAAACGGTTCATGCCGACCTTCGGCTTCACATACGCAAGACTCCTGCCGGAAGGCAATGTGATGAACAGCATGCCCGCCTGCCAGAAGAAGGCGAGCCTGCCGAGCCGGGTGGTTTTGTGGTTCTTCACGGCAGCCATGACGGCCTTGTCGACGTCCCACCAGAACTTCACGATCTGCTGGTTCGCGTCACGCCATGAGGAGACGATGTCCGGAAGCTCATCCTCAGACAGGCCCATTTCGAGTGCGCCCATCGCCTTCAAAGCGCCGGTCGAGCCGCCGTAGCCGCACGCCAGTTCCGCGATCTTGCCCTTGGCGCGAAGCTCGCCGTTTACGCCGTGCTTGACGACCGGCTTGTGGAACATGCGGCTTGCCGTCGAGCAGTAGATGTCCTCGCCGTTCGCGAACGCATCGGACTTCCATTTCTCGCCTGCGTACCATGCGATGACGCGTGCCTCGATGGCGGAGAAGTCAGCCACGTAGAACCGGCAGCCGTCCTTCGGAATGAAGGCAGTGCGGATAAGCTGGCTGAGTGTGTCCGGGACATCCTCGTAGATCATCTTCACGGCCTCATAGTCGCCGGACTTCACAAGCGCCCTCGCAGCATCCAGGTCAGGCAGATGGTTCTGCGGCAGATTCTGAAGCTGGATGAGCCGTCCGGCCCAGCGGCCTGTGCGATTCGCGCCGTAGAACATGAACATGCCGCGAGCACGGCTATCGGAGCATACGGCGCGCTGCATGGTCTGGTATTTCTTCACGCTGGATTTCGCAAGCTGCTGCCGGAGCTCCAGCACTTCAGTGAGTTCAGGTGGCGCGGTTTTGAGCAGGGCTGTCACTGCTTTTTTGCCGAGGCTGTCGACCTCCATGCCGTTGTCGGAGAGCCACTGCTTCATCTGCTGGACGCTGTTCGGATTCTCCAGATTCGTAATCGCCTGCATCTTCTCTGTCAGCTTGCTGCGGGAGCGGGTGTCCATGTCGATGGCCTTCTCCACGAGATCCATGTCGATGCGCACGCCTCGGTCGTTGATCTCCTGGTCGATGTGGTACTCGTCCCACACGAAGTCCGGCACCGGGAAGTTCCGCAGTTTCCTTTGGATCATCATCTCGACCTCGACGTCGCGCTGGTTGTACTTTTTGAATGTCGCCCATTTGCCGGGATCATCCGATGGCAGGTTCCGAGTGCGTCCGCCGTTCGCCTTGGTGGGTGCGCAGGGGACGGAGAAGTATTTGATGAGGGCCTTGCCTTCATCCATCTTCTGGTCGGCAAGCTGCAGGACTGCGCCGACGCCTTTTAAGCTGAGCGGGAGTCCCATTGTCGCCGCCCAGACCATCGAGCAGCGCCAGCCCTCCGGATTCAGGAACCGGGCATGCTCCAATGACAGCGGATGATTGTCGTGGAACGGGTCAAGGCTCCGCCCCATGTCCCGCAGGTAGCGTGACAGGCAGACGCGTTCGAAGTTTGCGTTAAATGCCCATTTGAGAACCGTGTCATCGGTCAGCGCGTCGAGGATGTCCTCCGGGATCTTTTCACCGCAGGCAAGGTCGACGACTTTCACCGGACCTCCGTCCACGCTGTAGCCGAACAGGAGAATCTCGAAGGCAGGCGAACTGCAATAGCGATAAACGCCGCATTTGCCAAGATCGACGTCGCTGAACGTCTCGATATCTATGCTGATTGTCTTCACAATTTTCACCTCAATTCACGAATAAGGCGGCAGGGAGATTGGTCCCTGCCGCCCGCCAACAGCTTTATGTTCTGTGGATTAGCTGCGATGCGCTTCGAGTTCCTTCATGCGGCGCTCGTGGTACTCCTTGTCGCGCTCCTCCTGATGGAGCCTGAGTTCCTTGTCCTCCCGGTAGGAGCGGGCGCTCGTGACCGAGATGATGATCAGGAGCGCGATGCCGCTGAGGCCGAGCAGGTCGTAGATGATGCAGAGAATCATGTTCATGATGGTTTCCATTGTCTTGCCTCCTTAGTTCAGGAAATCGTCGTCGTTGTCGGTTGTGAAATCCGCGAAGTCGGATTCTGCGCTGGCCTTGCTGCCGAGCGGCTCGCCATCACGGATCTTCTGCAGGTTGTTCAGGCCGCAGGCGATGCCGCGGTTCCCGGAGGAGTTGAACGCGTAGAACGTGATGCTGGCTCTGCCGTACACGCCGGAGTACACCTCGCTGCGGGAAAGAATCGGATTCAGGTCCGCGTCCACGATGCCCGGAGCGGTCGTTGCGTTCGCATTCACGAAGTAGGAGCCGCGGTAGGCCTCGTCGTCCGGACGCTCCGCGTCGCCGTCACGAAGCGGCGTCTTGATCGCGGACAGTGGGGGAACGGACTTGCTGTTGCCCTTGAGCTTGGCTTCGCCCTCCTTGTAGGCAGCCTCGATGGCGGCCTTGACCTTGGCGACCGTCACGGTGTCGGACTTCGGGATGATGAGGCTTACGCTGTATTTCGGCGTTCCGCCGTTGATGGACTTCGGCTCCCAGACGTTCGCGTAGGACCAGCGGGTGTTCGGGCCAGTGATAACCTTCATCGGATTGTGCATAGTTGTCTTACTCATGATTTTTGACCTCCTTGAAGTCGTTTTTTGCTGTATTCATCGCCGGACGCTTGTCGGAGTCCGGGACGAGTGTTGGTTTGCCCTGCGGCTTCTCGATGAAGCCTGACAGGAGTTCATTGAACCGGTTCTTTCCGAGGAGCTTCTGCATGGCAGTAATGCCGAGCAGCTTCTTCTCATACGGGTCGAATCCGGCGTCTTCGACCGTCTTGGCGACGGCGGTTTCATTGGCGTACTTGCGGACGGACCTGCCCTCTACGAGCTTGAAGCCGTGCCACTCCTTGCCGGAAAGCGCCTGCTGGAGCGCGTACTCCTTGATGTCGGACGCCCACGAGACCAGCTCGTCCACCTGGGAAAGGATGACCTCGATTTCCGCGTCGGAGAGCTCCGGCGGCAGCCTGAACTCATGCTGCGCGAGCTTCAGGTTCTCCTCGGCCCGTTTCCGGCAGATGGTCTTCGCCTTGCAGAACCGGCACCACGGGCCGCAGGAGAATTCCCCCTTGCCGTCCCAGGCCAGCTCCGCCGTAGGCTTCAGAACCTCGTCCGCCCATGCGAGCAGGTCCTTCTTGCTGATCTGCCATTCGCTGACGTTCTGCCGTCTCGGCTGGTAAATCGTCATGCTGACGGTGTCGATGTCGTAGATGCCGTCGAACAGATCCAAGGCTCCAAGCGAGTAGCATTTGAGCTGCGGATTGTCCTCCGCCGACACGGCGATGCCGGTGCCGTACTTCAGATCGATGATCCGGAGCGTGCCGTCCGCGATGATCAGCGCATCGGATGTGCCGAAGCCCTGTCTCACCCAGCGGGAGTAGTCCACGCGCTGTTCGACCAGAACAACCGGATCAGAGCAGGCCTCTTTTGCGGCCTCGACCTTTTCCAGTACGTAGCTGACATAGCCATCTGTTGCTTCCTCCATCTCCTCGTTGTAGAAGGCAAGGGCCTCGGTCGGGTCCTGTGCCGGGTAGCCGAGCGCCTTGCGGAGCTTGTATTCGGCGAGCGCGTGAGCGCAGGTGCCTTCCAGTGCGTAGTCGCTTTCCTTGTCCTCGAATCCCTCGCTAAGCCTGACTGACGGCGGGCAGTGAATCCACCGGTCGGAGCTTGACGCGGAGAGGACCGCATGCTGTCTTTCAGAATTCATTGAGTCCCTCCACATCGAAGAGCAGGGCCTCGTAGTCCTTCGGATCGACAGCCGACAGCTTGCTCGCACCGTACTTGTGGAGCAGCTCGCGGATCTGCGTCGTATAGCCTGCGCGCGACCGTTCGGCGAGAACCTTCCTCACATCCTCCAGCTTCAGCTCCTTCTTCGGCTCAGGCTCGGCCTGCGTCTCTTCAGGCTGCGGAGCGGGTTCCTCGTCGTTGCCGGAGAACTGCTGGTAGAGCCAGTCGGCCGCGCTGTTAATAGCAGCGGCGGCATCGCGCAGTTCCTTGATGGTCTGATCCATTTCTGCCATTTTTGACATTCTCTTTGCCTCCTTCCAATGGTTGTCTGTCTGCGGCAAGGATCGAGAGGTTCCTTGCCAGTCTTGCGGATACATGGCTTATCGCGATAAGAACGGCGATAACCTCGGTGTCCGCAGGACTTCTGTTGCGTGTCTTGTTCATCACGTTTCCTCCAATCCGGAGCATCTGTTTTCGTGCTCCTTACACTTCCCACTGGAGGCGGGCGGGCCGTTTTGACGAAGGGAAAAGAAGAATTTCAGAAAAAAGCTCCGGCCACCACGATGGGCAGCCGGAGCCGCATGATTAGAACCAGTCGGGGAACTCCTGAGACAGCTTCCCCTCGGCCTTCTTCAGGCGGGACAGGAACGTCGTGCGCTTGATGCCGACGATGTCGGCGATGGCCTCGTCGGAGAGGCCTTCCTCGCGGAGCTCTCCGATACGCTTGGCCTCCGGCATGAGCTCCTGCAGACGCTTGAACAGCTGGTCCAGCTCCGCCTTCTCGGAAAGCACCTCTTCAATAAGAGGAGCGTCGTCCGGAACGTAATCGGCGAGCGTTCCTTCGCCGTCAGGCAGTGGATCATCAAGAGAGACGGTCGTGTTGTTGTGGAATTCGCAGTCGAGGCAATTGCCGTCGCACAGCCACCATTTGCTGCGCGGGCAGAAGCACTCGCCGCGGTACTGCATTCTCTTGCGAAGAGCAGTGCGCCAGCGGTCGTACTCGCGATACTGGTCCTCCGGGATCTCGTACCACTGCTTGGTGGTCTTGTCGTAGATGCGATAGGTTTTAGATTTGTTTCCCATGTTCGACTCCTTTGGATTTGCTTGAATCCGCAGAAGCCGAACCGTCCGTAGAGACAGAAAGACGGCCGGGACAGTGTTTTTGAAGTCACTATCTCGGCCGTCTGTGCAGCTCTGCGGATCGTTGATTTACGTGTTATTCACTTGTTTGTCGCTTACACGGCTTTCTGAAAACTCTTGACCTTGAAGGTCGAGTCATCAATCCGTGTGATTTCGGTCTTGGTATCGTTTCTCTCGACGGTGAACGTTTCGCCGACTGCAAGGTGAGCAGTGGTGCGATGTCCTTTGTAGAGAGAGGACACGAAGCCGGTTCTGGCATCTCCGCGACACATGAGATGACCTGAACAGTCTCGGATATCTTCCATTGAATCCCTCCTTTCTAAAATTCCTAAATAAGCGGCTCCGCTGATTAGCGAAGTTACTTTGCAAAAAATAAAGAGCGGAACTACCTGATGCATATTAGGAAAGGTAGCCCAGCTCCTGTAAGGGTATTGCAGCGGACTGTTTTGAGACCTGATAGAAGCCAGCGAACTGCTCGATCACCCATTTTCCCTTGGAGACAAGTCCGGCAGAAACAAATGAATTCTCCTTGCTCCGATCCAGTACCATCTGGAAGGCTTTACCGACAGTCTGCTTAGGCATGAGAATGCGAGGAGCGATGTTGTTGGCTTGCCATTCCATCCAGTCTTCGTCAGACCATTTCTTGGGAAGGGTGTCATAACCGATTCCGGCAGGCTCCCTGTAGGCAATGCTCTGCTTATTGCCGAGCCGGTTGGCGGCGATATAGTATCTTCTGTGGTATACCCAGTGGACGCATTCGTGGGCGATGGTATTCCTCTTGGTTCCGAAGTTTCGCTTCAGAAACGTGTCCGGATCGATGAGCATGGTTCCGCCTTTTATCGGAATCTCTCTGTATTCGTCGTTTTCGGGATCGTAGATTTCTGCGAGACCGTCTGTAAAGCAGGTTTGACCGAGAATGCTCAGATCTTCGCTGAGATGAACTTCCAGAATGGCCATGTGAAGCTGATGCCTGGCGATATCCTCGATAGGGACGGGCATCGGCTTTTCCAGCGCCTCTTTGCAGTAATGCGAGAGAAAATCAGCAGCCCGGTCATCAAATTCAGACTTGTACATGTGAGGGACAAGGTTGCTGAGAAATACGTCATTTACCATACGATAGGATCACTCCTTCTTGTCGATTGCGTCATAGACCTGCTTCCAGAAATCATCCCTGAGACCTTTGTCGTTGGCTTTCCGAAGAGCAGCGCGGACATGCGGCAGGTTCTCATCCATGATGTATTCAGGAAGATCAGGGGCAGCTTCATTTCTGTCCCGTCCGGCAAGGTCGAACATCTGGGCCTGCTCCTCGGGAGAGAGGTGAAGCACATCGGAGATCTTCAGGAGCATGGACATTTCGGGTGGGTTCCGGCGTCCTTTAACGATGTCGGATAAATAGGTGGGCGTCGCACCCATAGCCTTGGCAATGTCCTTAAGCAGGATGTCTCCTCCGTCCGGACCACGCCCTCGGCGTTTTTCGTCGATAAACTTTCCAAATTCACCAGCCATAGCAATTCTCCTTTCAATAGCTGATTAGCAGATTCGCTAATCTGTTTATTAGTGTATCAAAAAGAAAAACCGATGTCAAGGAGGCTGAAAAATCGCGCTGCATTTTCATACAGCGCGACAATAAGTTTAGTCCAAGTAGATGAAAGATTGTGGAACATGATCTATCCCGTAGTCCGACAGTTCTTTTGGAGGGTCGTAGACGACTACGTTTTTCAGTTTGTAAGCCACGGCGTTGTGATAGCCGTGATAGTAGGCGCGGTACTTTGCCCGCGTAATTCCGGCAGCTTTTTTAGCCAGCTCCCAGATTTTAGAAGGGCTTCCTTCTATGATGTCCTCAATCTCAGCTTCTCCGACGACCTTGCTTTCGGGAGCCGTGGAGTAGAAAACAATTTTATTGACGCCGGTTTTACATCGGCGTTTTCGAAATTCGTATTCCTTTTGTCCATCAAGAATGACTTTAGCGTATTCTGGCTTAATCGATAATAACATTGTCGACATCAACATTTCCCTCCCGTAGAATTTTCTCGAATTGACTTCTTGTGTATCGGAAATTCATCGGGTGGGTTCCCGGCCAGAGGTCATTATCCTTGAGCCATCTCCAATTGACATTATTGCCTGCGCCAAAATAACCGCAGTAAAGAAGTTCGATTACAGTAAGATTCTTTTCATTATCATACCGATTCTTTAGTTCAAACTTGGTATAGACCGACTTGTTTCCAACGATGTGAAGAAACTCATCAAACGAATGTAAGAACTGTCCCTGAGTTTTTATTTTCTCAACTCGGGTAGCAATGCAGTATGAGGTTATAACAGACTTATAGCCGGGTCTGCCATCATTACCGGTATACTTTCGATAAATAAGGACGGGATCACCAGCTTTGAAAGCGAGACTATAAGGACTTCCAATATAGACCTTCTTCAGACCATTTGCAACATTGATATCGACGCGCTCCTGCAGCGTATTTGCCAGTTCTGAATAGGCAAACATGGTATCGTGATATTCCATATTAATAGCAAGGCATCCGGCATGGCTCATCCTGCCACTGATGAATGGAAACGCCTTGCATGGATCGCTAATGTCCAAATTTCTGCGGTCCTTGATATAGACGCGTTCACCGTTAAGATTATCTCCAACGTAATTGAATCCGTATTTTTCAAGCAGGAAGATTAAGCTGGTATGCTTCTCGAAGACTGTAACATAGATCTCGTTAGCGCATTGATCTCTCCAGTCCCATAATGTCAATCCCAGTGCGCCTTCGCCAATCCGCTGATGTTGGAACCGTTCGTCGATCTTGATCGTCGTAATCTTTAAGCGAGAGTCGTACGGAAGAACGTGTCCATTTGAAAGTTTGATCTCTTCCGTTTCACCTGGCTTCAGATTAACGAAAGCGCCGACACCTTGCTCATCTTCGAAGACGAGGGCTTCCTTTCCTTCTGCTGCTTTCTTGGCGAACCACTTTGTGAATTCAGTACTGTTTGCGCTGCCCGGATAGTCTCTCTTTAATGAGTCGAAGAAGGGATCGTTGATATCTATGTCAGCAAATCGCTTGTGAATGAATTTACCTGCCATATGATTTCCTCCTTATAGGGATCTCAGGAAGTCAATCGCCGACTCGAGATCAGCTGCGCCGGTCGAGATGAACAGCTTCGCATTCAGTAACTCGGCGACCTCATTGGCGTATTGTTTTTCCATGTTTTGAAACTGTTCTACATACTCAGGTGTCTCATCGATCCCGTCGCGTGTCTTGCGGCGTTCGACGATGACCTTCGGCTTCTCAGTCAATAATACGATGGCTTCCGGCTTGAGCGTGGTGAACGTCTCAAGCGAGATCCGTTCCGGTTCGCCAGTGCTCCTGTTGATGAGGCAGAAATGCCCGTCAAGAATGAAATCGCTACCGCTTTCGCGCAGCTCTTGCACGGCGGCGAGTAAATACTGCTGGTTTTCCTCTATTTCGGCGACCAGCTTGTCACTACTGAAACTGGCATTACGTGCCTTTGCAATCAGATCACTTGCCGAATACGCCTCGATACCCAGTTCCTTTTTTACAAGGCCACAGAAGTAGCCTTTGCCGACCGCATGAATGCCACTGATAAAGATCATAGGACCACCTCCTAAGTTGTTCAGCGTAGCTAAAAAATAGATTATGTACAGTATATCAAAAGTTTGTGCATAAATCAATAATTCGGCGGAAAATTTCGCGCGAACGCTTGATTAAATCTTGATTTTGCATCGCAGAATGTGTATAATGGGTTTACAAGTCTGATTTTGGCGGAAAGCGAGGTAAGCGTCATGGCCATTAGCTATAAGAAATTGTGGAAACTACTGATAGATCGCGATATGAAAAAGAAGGATTTACAGAAGGCTGCCGGTATTAGCTCGGCGTCAATAACAAAACTTGGAAAAAATGAAAATGTGAATACAGAGATCATAGAAAAGATATGCGTTGCCTTGGATTGTGATGTCAGTGACATAATGGAAATGACGAACGAAGAGGCAAAATGAGGAAGGCGGATTGAAATGGGCGAGATTATTAAATATGGAAATCTCCAAAGACAAAAAAACACCATTTCCCGGCTTCTCATTTACTGGACACGAATACGAGAGCTGTCTTCAAAGCCGATATCTGTCAGCAAACCG
Organism: Eubacteriales bacterium mix99; assembly: GCA_038396605.1. Lineage (NCBI taxonomy): Bacteria > Bacillati > Bacillota > Clostridia > Eubacteriales > Eubacteriales bacterium mix99. The sequence continues at coordinate 2,777,756 of CP121690.1, read as the reverse complement.
CTTTCGGAAAAACTGCAGGACGTATCGCCGAGGAGCCGGACAATGAGGCTTGCATCTTGTTTTCAAAGCGTGCTCGCACAGTATCCGGACAACGTGGTCATCAAAGATATCGACGTGATGTTCAACCCGGCCTATCAGGTCGACGTTTTGAAAATACTGACCGAGGCTCGGAAGAGCAAACCGTACAGCGTAATCTGGCCGGGACGATATGAAAATGGAACGCTTTATTACAGCGAGCAGGGGTACCAGGACTATAAAGCATATGAAGTAAAGAACTATGACATCACCTGTGTCATTTAAGGAGGAAACGCCAATATGAAGTATTCAGAGCTAATCAGCTTCAAGCCAATCGAATCGACGATACAGCTTGTTGAGGGCACAAAAACACAAAGCGGAGTCAAGGAACTCGTGCAGACCTATGTCATGTCGGACAGCATGGCGGAAAGTCTGCAGGCTCCGGTGATCGACCAGCTCCAGATGGATGAGGTGGTCGACAACAAAGGCGTTTTCATCGTAGGTAACTATGGTACAGGTAAATCTCACCTGATGAGTGTGATTTCTGCTGTGGCCAATGACGCAGGCAATCTTCAATATCTACAGAACCAGAATTTTGCTAAACGCATGGAGCCGGTCGCGGGTAAGTTTGAGATCCTCCGTTTGGAAATCGGTGGCGTTACCATGACGCTCTACGATATTCTCTTTGACTACATTGAAGAGGATTTCCAGCGTCGTGGCATTGACTTCAAGAAACCAGACTATTCGACGGTCCGCGACAACAAGAAGGTCATCCGGCAGATGATGGAAGCCTTCAATGCAAAGTATCCGGACAAGGGGTATTTGATTGTCGTCGATGAGTTCCTTGCCTACCTGACATCCAGAGACGAACGTCAGCTGGTTCTTGACCTGGAAGTGCTGCGTGCATTCGGAGAAATGTGCTCCAAGAGCAATCTCCGTATCATTCTTGGCATTCAGGAAAAGATCTTCGACAATCCGAAATTCAGCTTTGTCTCTGAAACGTTGAAGCACGTCAGTGACCGTTTCACACAGATGGAAATTACAAAAGAGGATACGGAATATGTTGTTTCAGAAAGAATCCTGAAGAAGAATCCGGAACAGAAGGCTCTGATTCGGAATCACCTCGAGAAGTTTTCCAGCCTTTACAGCGGCATGTCTACTCGCATGGATGAGTTTGTGGATCTGTTCCCCATTCACCCGGCCTATATAGATGTGTTCAATAAGGTCTATCTTGTGGAGAACCGCCATATCCTGAAAAACATCTCCAGGGTCATCCGTGACATCTTCGATAAAGACGTACCGGAAGATGCACCGGGAATCTATTCCTTCGACACCTATTGGCCTGCGATCAAGGGAAATGGGCTTCTGAAAAGTGACGTCACAATCAGCAAGGTCGTGAATGCCAGCACACAGCTGGAGGAGATTATCAACCGGTCATTCCCACACAAGGTCTATAAACCATTGGCGATTCAGATCATCTACGCACTTAGCGTGCACAGACTAACGACAAACGGCCTCGATGTGCAGTTCGGACTGACGGCAGAAAACCTGAAAGATGACCTCTGCCTCTATCTGGACTCCATGCCGGAAAACGATGCAGACTTTCTCCTTGGCGTTGTCAATACAACACTCAAGGACATCATGACAACGGTCTCTGGACAGTTCATTATCCATAATGATGCCAACAATCAGTACTATATCGATGTCGACAAAATCGTTGACTACGATGAAAAGATCAACCAGAAGGCATCACTGCTGGCTCCAGCAGAACTGAACCGATACTTCTACACGGTTGTCTATAACTGCCTTGAATGGGACGCGAAGGAATACGTCACGAATTTTAAGATTTACGAATACGACTTGAACTGGAACAGCCACAATATCTTCCGGGAAGGCTATCTCTTTATGGGACTTCCGGGAGAGCGCAGCACTGCCCAGCCGGAGCGCGATTTCTATATTCACATCATGCCGCCTTATGACAACGATAATGTGGATATTGCTAATCTCCCGGACGAGGTATACTTCTTCTTCCGCTCTGCGGATGAGTTCAAGAAGAATCTTGAACTTTATGCTGCTGCAAATCAGCTGGCTGAAATCAGCGAAGGAAAAGATAAGGAAGCATATTTGAACAAGGCGAAGATGTTCAACCGCCAGCTTGTAAAATATCTGAGCGACAACAAGAACACCTGCTTCAATGTGACCTACAAGGCTCAGATGCGGCAGCTGATCGAAGTCCTCAAGGGTAAGTACAGACCAGATCTGACATTTAAGGACACGATCGACCTTGCGGCTTCGATCTGCCTTGACGAGTACTTCAATAACAAATATAAGGATTTCCCGGTCATGAAGACCAGAGTCACCCGCAAGAACATGGCGGGGCTGGCACGGGATTCCTTTGACTATTTTGCAGGCCGGAAGACGCAGCAGGCGCGGATGATGCTTGAGAGTTTTGGTGTACTCGAGGATGACAAGATAAAACCGGAAAACTCAAAGTACGCCAGATATTATATCGATCGCCTGCAGGAGCTGCCACCGCAGGGCGTGCTGAACTATACAGACCTGTTTGAAGAACAATTCATGGGTGTGTATATCGACAAGCAATTTAAGATCAGCTTCTTGTTTACGCCAATCATCTTCCTGTCGCTTGTCTACGCGGGATACGCAGTCATTACACTGAACAACGGCAAGACAATCACGGCATCTAATCTGGACGAGATCCCGAGCACAAATGCGCTTGATCTCTATGAGTTTAAGTATATCTCCCGCCCGGCAAAGATGGCTCTTGCTGAGCTCAAGAAGATGTTCGAGGTGCTTGGCCTCAATCCTGCGCTCCTGGATCTTCCGAAGGACAGAGATAATGGTGTCAAGCAGCTTATTCAGGCCGCACAGAATCTCTGCAGTGATGCAGTTCTCGGAACGAGAAAACTTTCTGACGGTTTCGAGTTGTGGGGAGAGCCGCTCGCCGATTCGCAGATGAAGGCGAGGATGCAGAGCGCCTGCGACAAGGTCAAGGAGGAATTCAGCAACTACTCAGCGAAGTTCAACACTTTTGCGAAGCTGAATAATTTCCGCCACACGATGGATGAGATTCAGGAAATCGAGAAGCAGATCTGGACTTTGCGCCGTATTCCTGAGTACCTCGATTTCAAGAACGAATGCGGAGATCTCGTTGGCTATATCGCCAGTATCCAGAACTTCGACATTGAGGAGCTGAAAGCTTCCATCGAAGATGCGCGTGCAGCTTTCCGTACGGCCAGAGACAGCATCGCGGAGGGTACCGCTGGTACGGACGCAGCCCGTGCGGTGAAGGATGCGCTGGAGCCGGTTCAGCAGCAGTACATCAATCTCTACTACGATGCGCATTTGAAGAAACGTCTCGGCATAGAGGACGCACAGCGCAAAGGCAAGATTCAGGAGAGTCTTGCACTCAAGAATCTCCGGAAACTGCATAGCATCACAATCCTGCCCGGCGCGAAGCTTTCCGACCTTGAAACCTCAATGGCGAATATTAAAGTCTGCTATGAGCTGACACCGAACGAACTGAAAAAGAATCCGATCTGCCCGCATTGCCATTTCGATATGAGCAGCCATGAGAGAAATGTTCATGGACTGCTGGATCAGATCGATGACGGCATTGATGAGCTGACGAAGGAATGGACAAAGAAGCTGCTGGAAACCGTCACTGATCCGCTCGTGCTCGCGCAGAAGCAGTACTTGAGTAATGACCAGCAGAAAGTAATCGACGACTTCGTTTCTTCCAAGGAGCTGCCGAAACGAGTAGATGATTTCTTCGTAGAGAGCATCACCGCGCTTCTGAAGGGATTCGAGCCTGTGGTCATCGACGCGGAAACGCTGGTGGAAAAGCTCGAACAGCTACAGCCGCTCAGTGAAGATAACTTCCGTAAGAAGCTGAACGATATCATCGCTTCCTACACTAGAGGCAAGGATGAAAGCAAGCTGCGTATCGTCGTAAAGCGTAAGGAGAATTAAAACTATGGAGAAGAGAAAACTGACCAAGGAGGATCTCGACAAGGTCCGCGATATAGAAGGCTTCCCGATCGGCACGGACGAGGACATCATTGCGCTCTCCGATGCGCCATATTACACCGCATGCCCGAATCCGTTTATTAAGGAATTCATCGCGGAGAACGGGACTCCTTACGACGAGGAGACGGATGATTATCATCGCGAGCCGTTTGCGTCTGATGTCAGCGAGGGAAAGAACGATCCTATTTATATGGCACATACTTACCATACTAAGGTGCCTTACAAAGCAATAATGAGATACATTCTCCATTACACCAAGCCAGGCGATATTGTTTTTGATGGATTTTGCGGAACAGGAATGACTGGTGTCGCTGCTCAGATGTGTGGTACCGATAATTACATGCTGCAACAAGAGTTGAAAGCTGACGAGAACAATTGGGGACGTAGGAATGCCATTCTGAATGACCTGTCACCTGTAGCTACTTATATTACATACAATTATAACAGCCTCGTAGATATAACAGCTTTTGTTGAAGAAGGTCAAAAAATACTACAAGAAGTCGAAAAGGAGTGTGGTTGGATGTACGAAACCGCACATTCCTCAGATTCCTCTGTATCGTTCTTATCCGCGGAAATGAAACCTAAGGGGAGAATTAACTATACAGTGTGGTCTGATGTATTTGTTTGCCCACATTGTGGAAATGAATTCGTATTTTGGGATGTTGCTGTCGATGCAAAAAACAAAAAAGTAAACAACGAGTTCACTTGTCCTTCATGCGGCGTTCGTCTAACAAAAAGAGACTGTCAAAACGCAGTAATGACCGTTTTTGACGAGAATCTGAAGACTACGCATACAATGAGCAGGCAGGTTCCCGTGTTAATCAATTATCTTTACGCAGGGAAGCGATATGAGAAAAAACCTGATGAGGCAGATTTAGAGTTACTAAAAAAGATTGATGCCTTAACAATACCCTATCCCTACCCACATAACAGGATGTGCGAGGGGGGAGAATCCCGGCGCAATGACAAATACGGAATTACAAATGTGGACCAATTCTATACAAAACGAAATCTTTATGTGCTCTCAGCATTGTATGAGAAGTCAAAAACATCAAGATTCAGAATTGTAGTCGAATCAGTAAATCCTGGCCTGGTTTCCAAACTTGTTCGTTATAACATGGGAAAGCGCGGGAATGGAGTTCTTAGCGGAACGCTTTATTTACCTTCCCTTTCTGCTGAAGGCGATGTAATAAAAGCTGTAGAAGGGAAATTTAAAGATTTTCAAAAAGTCTTTCAGATGACCCATACGTTTCGAGGAGCTCTATGTGAGACATCTTCTTCTACACAGCTTAAAACGATTCCCAATAACACTGTGGATTACATTTTTACCGATCCGCCATTTGGGGACAATTTAAATTATTCAGAGCTTAGCTTTATTTGGGAGTCTTGGCTTAATGTGTTAACCCGTAATAAAGCAGAGGCTATTGTAAATGATGTCCAAGGGAAAGGTATTGCTGAATATCAGAGTCTAATGACGAACTGTTTTCTGGAGTTCTACAGAGTTCTGAAACCGAACAGGTGGATGACTGTTGAATTTCATAACTCGAAGAATGCAGTGTGGAATGCGATTCAAGAGAGCCTTGGGAGAGCCGGTTTTATAATTGCTGATGTCCGTACTCTTGATAAAAAGCAAGGCAGCTTCAAGCAGGTCAATAACACTTCTGCAGTGAAGCAGGATCTTGTTATTTCGGCTTACAAGCCCAAGGAAAAGTTCCGCAAGGAATTTGAGTCAAAGGCCGGAACCGAAGAAACCGCGTGGGCGTTTGTCCGGCAGCATCTTGCTAATCTTCCTGTCGTTGTGGATTCCGACCACGATGGCAAGATCGACATTATTGCAGAGCGTCAGGCGTACCTGCTTTTTGACCGCATGGTTGCATACCACATCATGAACGGCATTCCGGTTCCGATTGATGCGACGGATTTCTATAAGGGACTGGATGAGAAGTTCCTGAAGCGCGACGGCATGTATTTCCTGCCAGATCAGGTGAACGAATATGATATTGCCCGCATCAAGATGGATGTTGAGCCGATTCAGTTCGAGCTGTTTGTTTCGAATGAGAAATCTGCTATCGCATGGCTTTATCAGCAGCTCGATACACCGCAGACGTACGCAGAACTCCAGCCGAAGTTTATGCAGGAAGTGAAGTCTGTCGACCGCTATGAAGACATGCCGGAGCTGTCCGTCATGCTGGACGAGAACTTCATTCAGGATGATAAAGGCCGCTGGTATATTCCAGATCGCACAAAGGAAGGCGATGTTGCTAAGCTACGTGAAAAGAACCTCTGGAAGGAATTCGAGAGCTATATGAACAGCAAAGGAAAACTGAAGCTGTTCCGTTCCGAGGCGATCCGAGTAGGTTTCTCAAGGCTCTGGAAGGATAAGAACTATCAGGCCATTGTCGACATGGCTGAGCGGCTGCCGGAGCAGACCATTCAGGAAGACGATAAGCTGCTGATGTACTACGACATCAGTTTGAGCCGCGTGCAGTGAAGCTTTGAACTGCATATTTTTGGAGGTGGCAATGCATGCTGAAGGCAGGTGAATTCGCCTTTGACAGGAATACGGGAAAAAGTGTACAGGTTCTTGAACGCCTCGAAGTGTGGGGATATGTATCCTATCGCGTCTTTGATTCGTCCACTGGAACTGTTTATAAGGTGATGGCGGACAGCTTGAGCGATTCGTCCGGTTCGAATACTTACGACGAGAATTATCTGCGCTATGTCACGTTGTTGTCAAAGATTAAAAACGAAACTGCAGGAGGACTCCTGACTTCTCTTGCCAGCGGTGTCATTCCGCTGCCGCATCAGCTGCATGTGTTGAATCGTGTGATGTCCACAAACAACATCCGCTATATTCTGGCGGATGAGGTCGGCCTCGGGAAAACGATCGAGGCTGGCATGGTCATCAAGGAACTGAAAGCAAGAGGACTGGTCAGGCGGACGCTTGTGGTCTGCCCGACCGGCCTTGTAACGCAGTGGTCTGCGGAAATGCAGGAGAAATTCCACGAGAAGTTTCAGGTGATTCTGCCGTCGGACTACGATACGATTCGCAGGCTTACGGACAGCGATGATGTCTATGGGCAGTACGATCAAGTCATCTCGCCGATGGATTCCATCAAGCCTCTCGAAAAACATGCCGGGTGGACAGAGGAGCGCGTCGAGCAATATAACCAGGAGCGCATTTATTCCATCATTAACAGCGGCTGGGACCTGATCATCATCGATGAGGCGCATCGTGTTGCTGGTTCTTCCGGTGAAGTGGCAAGATATAAGCTCGGGTATCTACTTTCGCAGGCAAGCCCATATCTGCTGCTCCTGACAGCCACGCCGCACAACGGCAAGACCGAACCTTTCCTACGGCTGGTCCGCCTGCTTGACGAGGATGCCTTTCCGAACGCAAAATCCGTAGTCAAGGAACAGGTTGCTCCGTTCCTGATCCGTACAGAGAAGCGCGAGGCTATAGACAATAACGGAAATCTGCTGTTTAAGAACCGTGTCACACATCTGGTCGAGCTGACCTGGGACGAACGGCATACCTATCAAAGACAGCTCTATGAGATGGTCACGTCCTACGTTTCGAAGACCTATAACAAGGCACTCCGGAACCGCAAGAAAAATATGTGCCTGATTTTCCTGCTTATCATAATGCAGCGCATGGTGACAAGCAGCACAGCAGCAATCTGTCAGAGCCTCGAACGGCGGCTTGAAATCTTGAAAACCCAGAATACCAAGATTGGCTCTCTTACCGAAGAAGATCTGGCGGAGCTAGATATTGAAGATGACGTTGAGGATGCACTTCAAGCCATGTCTCTCGATATGGAAGAAGAAATCAGCGAGCTGGAGAATATTATCGCGGTTGCAAAGCAGGCGGAGTTCCAGCACCCGGATGTAAAAATCGAAACGCTGGAGAATACGATAGACGCTCTCCTAAACGCAGATAGAAACCAGAAAATTATCATCTTTACGGAATTTGTGGCTACGCAGGAATATCTCCAGCGACTGCTAACGACTATGGGATATACAGCGACAATCCTGAATGGACGGATGAGTATCGAAGAGCGTAACGAGGCACTTCGGGAATTCCGCGACAATACGAACGTCTTTATTTCTACCGATGCCGGTGGCGAAGGCCTGAACTTACAGTTCTCGAATATCATCATCAACTACGATTTGCCGTGGAATCCGATGAAGATCGAGCAGCGCTGTGGTCGTGTAGATCGTATCGGTCAGACGCGAGATGTGCAGATTTTCAATTTCATCGTAACAGAGACGATTGAAAACCGTGTACGGGAAGTGCTGGAAGAAAAGCTCTCTGTGATCCTCAAAGAAATGGGCGTCGATAAGTATTCGGATGTCCTTGATAGCGAAGTCGCGGAAGTTGATTTTACTGATGTCTATATGCGCTCGATCAGCAGGCCACATAGAAAATCCGATGAGAATCTATATCCGGTAGAATCGGAGCTGCGGCAGGAGCTGAAAAACGCGCAGAAATACAAGAGCCTGCTTCATGAAGACAAAGACCTGACGAAGCTCGTCGGGAAGGAATCGAACTTTGATGTGGATTCCGCTCTGCGCCAGATGCTCACCTATTATGATGCATGGCAGGGATTGGACCCGCGGCTCATTATGGATATCAGTATCAATGACGAGAGCATTACGCGGCATCTCAATGCAGACGTGATTCAGGATCGATTCTCCCCGATATTGTCGGTTTCGATTCAGGATTTTCCGAACGAGGAAGGTTACTTCATGCTCTGGGATCTGTCTGTAACCGATGAAAAAATGGATCAGAGAATACTTCCCGTATTTGTCAATAAAGATTTTGTGCTGCGGCCAATGGCCGGGCAGCGGATTATGGATGTATTCCTCGATGGAACGTCACGACTTTCTATCCGTTCCGTACCGAACCTAACTGGAGACGAGTATCAACAGCTCGAAAAGCTGAGCACAGAATTTGCGTACGATTCGTTTCTTGAATTAAAGGATCAGCAGTTAAAAAGAAATAAGGAAAGCTACGACAAGTACATGTATGCTCTGAAACTGCGGACAGAAGCTACGGAGCATGTGGGCATAGATAACATCAGAAAATCCCGGCTGCAGCGACTGGAAAAAGAAAAAGAAACGGTAGAGGAGCGATATAGAAAAGGACAAGAGGTCTATCCAGAATTCAGGTTGTGCCTCCTTGTCAGATTGGAGGCGTGACAATGTTCGGACAATATGTATATGAAAAAACTTATGCTTCCCACACTTCACGCATGCTCTTCATTGATGAGGACGGCCTTGAAAAAAAGACGCACTATACAGATGAGTTTGAGCACAGAGGTTTCCAGATCATTCGCTACAAAGATGACCTGAGCTTTAGAATTGAGTGGGAAGACGAGTTCAAAGGCGGCCAGGATAAGTACCTGATTCTCGCAGCGCCAAAGGTTTATATACCATATGACGTTCTGAAGGCTTGTGGCTCTTACATATTTCGTATTTCTTTGATGAATCTCTTCCCGCGTCTGCAGACACAGTGCATCCGGGAAAAGGCAGACCTGAACTTTGATCTTCTCTGCATGGCGTATAAAGGCCTCTATGACGATTGCTGCACGTATGAAAAGACGAAAGAATTCATAGACAATGTTGTATACGGCAGAGACAATGTTCGCAAATACGTGAAGCAGCGTATCAAAGATGTCTCTGTTATGGCAGAAAAGGCTCAAAACTATAGGGATTGGATCAAGGTCGCGGAGACAAAATCCGAGATTGATGTCTTCTGTGCAGCTTATGAGATCGACGCGAATGCCGAGTTCGTACAGGAACCATTCTTGAAATTTATACTTGAAGGCTTCGGCAAGCTTTCAGGAAAGATTACTTCAGATCGGGAAACACCGGTGCTCGTCAAGGGCGCGATGGATTACATACATAATCACAGTGACAAGTTCGTGATTATTGTCATGGACGGAATGTCAGAATTTGATTGGACCATATTGTCGCGAAGCTTCGGAGACATAAAGTACGAACGATCTGCGGCTTTTGCCATGATTCCGACGATCACATCACTTTCCCGGCAGAGCCTTGTTTCCGGCAAATATCCACTTCAGCTTTTGAGCCCGTGGAGTACCAGCAAGGAGGGTAAGGAATTCACCGATTGCGCCATAAGCTTTGGCCTGCGTAAAGAGCAGGTTGAATATCATCGAGGATACGATGCCGACTTTGGGCCGACGATTCGGTGTGGTTGCGTCATCATCAATGACATAGATGATATGGTTCATGGTCAACAGCAGGGGCGCTCTGGCATGTATCGTGATGTGGAATACCTGTCCAGTACCGGAAAGCTCGCGACACTTGTCCGGAAACTACTCAGTAAAGGCTTTGATATCTATATATCAGCTGATCACGGTAATACTCCATGCGTCGGTCAGGGGAGACTGATGAAGCTTGGCGTCGAGACAGAAACAAAGAGCCATCGTATGTTGGTTCTGGAGAAGTTTGCAGACAAAGAGAAAATGAAGGAACAATATGACATGATCGAGTATCCGAAGTACTTTCTTGACAAGCAGTACGATTACTTGATCTGCAACATTGGGAAATCCTTTGATGCGAAAGGTGACAAGGTGATGACACACGGAGGCATAACGGTGGACGAGGTGATCGTGCCATTTATTAAAATAAAGGCGGTGGATAACAATGGGTAAGATGGTCGGACTTTCGAGAAATTTGAAGATGACATGGCTTAATAAGGCCGTCGAGCTGTTATCCGAGAATCTGCCAGAACAAGAATATAAGGACAGGCTGAATGAATACCTCAGCTTTGAAATCAAGAGTCCTACAAACTTACGTAAAACCAGAGAGATTCTGATGAACTTATGGTATTACGAGAATCCGGAGACGAAATCTCTACGTACACAGGCACGGGCTCTTATCGAAAAGGATTCTGATAATTCGCTTGCAGCACACTGGTGTATTATCCTCGCCACTTATCCGATATTTGTAGATGTATCGAGGATCATTGGTAAGCTCTCCGAATTCGAAAAGGAGTTTACACTCCAGCAACTAAAGCAGAAGATCTTTGATGAATGGGGTGAACGCGCTACGCTGTTCCACTCCATCGACAAGATCATCGCAACAATGAAAGCAATTGGTGCTTTAAAAGCTGAGAAGCCGGGTCGCTACACTATCGTAAAGCATGAAGTGCGAGACGATAAAGTAAATGCACTTCTGGCAAGTGCCGGTATGACTGTCGAAGATAAAGGAAACTTTACCCTTCAGGACTTACGCGAAATGGGCTATATGTTCCCGTTCCAATACCAAATTGAGAGGGAAATGCTTATGATGAATGACACGTTTACCATCACGAACATCGCTGGCGAAATGATAGTGAGCCTGACGGCGAGCTTATGATGACCTGGAAACAATTCTACGATGGTTATCTTTGCTGGTCTGATAGCACTGTCTCTTCCAGACTTTCACAGATATCCGACCTTCAAAATGCGGATACCACCGAGATTGTAGATTGCTGCCAATGTATAGATGAGGCTCTTGCCCGCCGCCTTCTTCGCAAGGCAGAGAAGGTACAGCTTTCCTTCACCTATGCTCAGGTTGCGGAGCTTGCTGCATTTATCGGCGACGAGGAGCTTTTGAATACTCTCGCGATAGCGGCAACGGGTCCTTGTACGCAGGAGGTTCTGGAAGAACTCAATAATAACGAGATTCGGGACGATGTGATAACAAATATCGCTAAGCGATACAATCTGCAAGATCCGAATGAAGGTGCTATCTGGCAGCCGGGAGTTCTTCAGAAACAGATCGACGACCTCGCGGAAAGTGCGGGACAGCTTGCGGACAACCTGAACCGGATTAACAAGAATCTCGAAAAGCAGAAACGAAAGAAAAAATCAGGATGGTTTGCTTTTCTCGGTGTGCTCGGAGATTCAAACCGAGCCAAGTCGTCGTCTGGCTTTAGAGTTGGTGATCATGTGCGAGTGAAGTATCGCGGCCAAGAAGGAACGATAATTGACATCAATGGGAACCTGATAATGGTTTCCCTTGATGACGGAAAACATGTGGATTCCTACGAGGCGTCAGAGCTTGAGAAAGCATGGTGACGCCGAGTAACCTTTCAACGATAGCCATACCTTTTAACGATTGCAGATTGGGGGGAGGGTGTCGCTTTTGACTACAGAAGCCACGGCAGCATATACATACAGGACCACAGACGTAATCCTGCTCTATACTCTGAGACGAAGAAAAGCCCAGAAACAGCATGGTTTCCGGGCTAAAAGCACATATGGGCATTGTATCCGAAGATGAGGTCTTGATAGACAAGCCTAACAGCCGAAATCAGAGGTACAGGAAAAAGCAACTTGATCGGTGACCGACCAAGATAAGCGACCAAGATGCCGACCAAGTTAACGGCATACTGGGTTGAGGCCTTGATCATAAACCGATTGAGCAGAGGAGAGCAGGTCGAGACGATGGCTTCCCTCCTGCCCGCCGTATTATAGGTAGAAAAAGCATGTGGACAAGTTCCCGCAAACGGAGAGCACCTGTAAAAGCGCCGATTTTCGGCTTAGAGCAGTTCCCGCGAACGGACGGAAATGTGTACGGAATCCAGACATTCAGGTGCTTGCCTCGTGCCATGTTGAGTGTGTCGTGTTGATGTCACGCAGAGATAAATAAATAGGCCCAGAAATGGCTTAGTCAAAGGTTTTCAGACTTTCGGTAACAATCGCCGATTGCTGGAAGCCTTATTTTTTGCTCGTTTAGCTAGGTCGGAACCTAAAAAAAGGTAGTGTTGAGACTAGGGAACTACTTTTTGCTTTGCGAGTTTAGAGAACTGTTGTTTTTAGGATAGGTTGAAACTAGAGAACTGTTGTCAAGTGGGTAAAGAAAAGGCGGCAGCCCTTTTATAGAACTGCCACCTCGTTTTTATCTTGCGAGATCTTCGCGATTTACTTGCTGCTGGAGTATTGTACGCATACGCTTAATCATATAATTTACAGTTGTTTGTGGCTTACCAATAAGCTCGGCTATAGCATACTGAGATTTTCCATCATAAAGCATCTCGAAGATGTATAATAAGTTTGCATTAATTTTTATATTTTTAATTTCGCTTGACATATTTTGCATGTGGTGTTATACTCATATATAACACTATTATACAATAACACTACAAGTGAAAGGAGGACGCCATGAAGTCAGCTCTGGACAGTAACCGTCCCATTTATCTACAAATCAAAGAGACGATTGAAGAGGATATTCTCAACGGGCGGCTGGAACCTGATGAACAAATACCCTCAAACAGCCAGCTTGTCAGCCATTACAACATAAATCCTGTCACCGTACTGAAAGGAATTAATCTTCTGGTAGATGAGGGCATAATTTATAAGAAACGCGGGCTTGGAATGTATGTGAGCCCCGATGCCCCAGAAAAGCTTAAAAAACGATTTTCACAGGCTTTTTTTCAGGAGCAGATAGAGCCTCTGACAGCTCTGGCAAAACCCCTGGGTTTTTCCCTCAAGGAGATTCATGAAATGATCGATAGTGCATGGAAAGGAGAAAAAAATGATTAATCTCGAAAATGTATCACTTAAATACGGAAATACCGTTGCGCTCAATAATGTAAGTTTAAAACTTCCCGAGCAGGGAATATGCGGGGTGCTTGGCAGGAACGGAGCAGGAAAGACCTCACTTTTGTCGTTGCTCTGCGCCTATCGCAGGGCAACCTCAGGAACAATAACTATATCTGGCGAAAATCCTTATGAAAACAGGAATATAATGCCACGAGTTGCCTTTATCTATGACGATCAGGGTGAAATAGAAAATGCCTTTAAGGTAAAAGACCTTTTTAAAATAGCAGCTGCACTCCGTCCTAACTGGGATACCGCTTATGCAGAAAAACTTATAAAGCTGTTTGAAATACCTGCAAAAAAAGACAATGGGAGACTTAAGTCACGGTATGCGTTCGGCAGTACGTGTGATTATCGGGCTAGCAGGACAGACGCCGATTACCATATATGACGAGGCATATCTCGGCATGGATGCCGCCATGCGCAAACTGTTTATCAGCGAGCTTTTATCAGACTATACGCAGAGACCAAAGCTTATTTTGTTTTCAACACATTTTGTTAATGAGATGGAGGGGCTTTTCAGTGATGAGTATTCCGGTTCCGGTGACACCACCTGTCCGGTATTAGGAAACCGTCATTCCGGAATAACGGAAACCACGATTCCGGTAGTGGAAACCGTTTATAAATATCCTTTATAATGTATCCATGCACCGTTGGTGTAAATACATTTTAAAGGAAGTCACACCATGACCAAATACCGAGAGATTCTTAGATTATCTCATCTGGGGCTCAGCCAGCAGAGCATTGCAGACAGCTGCAGTGTCTCAAAGAAAACGGTCAATCGGGTTCTTAAGCGGGCAAAGGATATTCAGCTTTCCTGGCCGCTTGAAGCGAACCAGACTGATCAGGTATTGGCAGATATATTGTTTCCGTCTGCCAATAAGCATTCGGCATCTTCGCAAAAGCGTATGCCGGATTTCAACTACATCCGCAAGGAGTTGCTCCGCAATGGGGTCAATAAAAAGCTCCTGTGGACGGAATACATGGAAGAGTGCCGTTTAGCAGGCGAGAACCCGCTTATGTATTCCCAGTTTTGCTATTACATCCAGCAGGATGAGCAGAAACGCCGTGCAACAATGCATATCGACCGTAAACCCGGCGAACAGATCGAAGTAGACTGGGCCGGAGATCCGGCGCACATCATTGATCCGGATACCGGTGAAATCATCGACGCATGGCTGTTTGTTGGTGTTATGACCTACAGCATGTATCCTTATGTGGAGGCTTTTATTAACGAGAAGCAAAACGCATGGATTTCTGCCCATGTCCATATGTACGAATACTTTGGCGGTGTCGCTAAGATTCTTGTACCGGACAACTGCAAAACAGCCGTTATACACAATAAGGACTGGTATAACCAGCAGGTCAACACAGTTTACCATGAAATGGCTGAGCACTATGGCACAGCCATCATCCCAGCCCGGGTCAGGGCACCCAAGGACAAGCCGAATGCGGAAGGCAGTGTGAATGTCATTTCCACCTGGATTACCGCCGCATTACGCAACGAACAGTTCTTCTCAGTGGTCGAATTAAATCGTGCTATCCATGAAAAACTGGAAGAATTCAGCCATCGCCCTTTTCAAAAGAAAGAGGGCAGCCGGTTTGAAATCTTCCGCAACGAAGAACTGCCATTGCTGGCTCCCTTACCTGCGTCCCCTTACGAACTGGCGGAATGGAAACAAGCCACCGTTCAGTTCAATTATCACATATCTTGCAACGGAATGCTATATTCAGTTCCGTATGAATACATAAAACGCAAGGTTGATGTACGGATAACCGATAAGACTATTGAGATTTTCTATAACCATAACCGCATTGCCTCCCACCGCCGTCTGTATGGCCGTAAGGGGCAGTATGCCACCATTGTGGAGCACATGCCGGAAGACCATCAGAAATACCTGGAATGGAACGGCAATCGATTCCGCAGATGGGCTGAGCGGATTGGTGCCAATACGTACCAGGTCGTGGATGCCATCCTTACCTCCAAATGTGTGGAACAGCAATCTTATCGCAGCTGTATGGGGCTACTGAAGCTGGCAGACAAATATTCAGCTGACAGACTTGAAGCCTCCTGCAAAAAGGCCCTTAGTTACACGGCCTCGCCCAGCTATAAGAGCATAAAGAACATACTCTCTGCCGGGCGGGATAAAACAGCTGATACGTCCGTCGACAAAACGACGGAGTCCGAAACCACACAGAACAGATACGCCATCACCAGAGGCGCTGATTATTACAGGAGGTAAATGACCATGACCAATCAAAGTACGATTGATAAATTAATTGAAATGCGTCTGACATCCATGTCAAATGCATTCATCAACCAGCTAAACGACTCCAGGATGAAGGATATCCCTTTCGAAGACCGTTTCTCCATGCTGGTAGACATTGAATACAGCAATCGAAAGAACAACCGCTTAAAAAGGTTGATCAAGAATGCTGGATTCGACCAACCGGAAGC
Organism: Eubacteriales bacterium mix99; assembly: GCA_038396605.1. Lineage (NCBI taxonomy): Bacteria > Bacillati > Bacillota > Clostridia > Eubacteriales > Eubacteriales bacterium mix99. The sequence goes on along the minus strand of CP121690.1, from coordinate 2,761,622 downwards.
GTACATCGGAGATATCGATTACAAATCCGGCCGCAAGCTGAACCGGTCTCTTATCAGCAGACTGGCGACTTGCGAATATATCATTGAACACCGAAATCTTTTTATTACCGGTGCAACAGGCAGCGGTAAGACATACATGGCTTGTGCTTTTGGCATAGAGGCGTGTAAACACTATTTTACGACCAGGTATGTCAGACTTCCCGACCTTCTAATAGAACTGGAGATGGCCAGGAATGAAGGCACTTACAAGAAGGTTCAGGCCAAATATGCCAATCCCATTCTTCTCATCATTGATGAATGGCTGCTGTTGAAACCGACTGAGACAGAGCAGCACGACATCCTGGAGTTGCTTCACAGGAGGCGGAAAAGATCATCAACCATCTTCTGCTCCCAGTACCATGATAATGGTTGGTTTGATCAACTTGGCGGGGAGTCCAGCCCTCTCGCAGAAGCAATCCTTGACCGCATCAAATATGATGCCTATAAAATCAGCATAACCAGCACGGATCCGAACAACTACAGATCCATGCGTGAGGTATATGGACTGGACAAGTCCTTAAGCGAGTAAACTCGCATGCGGTTTCCCAGTTCCGGACTCTCGGTTTCCAATTTTCCGGAACTGCGGTTTCACCGCACCAGAATATTCAAGTGAAGCTATAATTATTAACAAAGGCCAAATAATAGCCCACGACGACTGTGATACCTTACGCTCAAAAGGAACAGCCGTAACAGGATTTAGCGAAGTTGTAGACAACTTCACAAACGGTCGTGAAATCCTGTCCCAGCGAGCCTTGGGACGGCAGAAAGAGGTTGTATTTTTTGGGGAGCTGTCAGAAAATGATCGCCTTGCTGCTGAAAAAGCAGGTCTTGAATTCTCTCACCCCTCGCTGCAGGATTTATTCATCTATATGACCGAAAAAGGAGGGAAAGAGTAATGACGAAAAAAGCTTTGAAACTTCTACTTTCAATACAGGCTAAGAGCACATGTTGGTTTATAGGTATCTATGCCTTAATAATGGCTATACTTCATATAGTGTTTTATTTTGTACCAATTGATGATACTTCATGGATACCGATTTCCATCGTATATGCCCCTAAAATATACCTTCTGGTAATAGGGATTGTATATCCGTAACCGTCAACCCGGCCGTCACATTGCAGGAAAGGCGTCAGAAAGGGTACAATTTACTTCAAAAGAGTTCAAAACGCTCTAAGAAGTGTTTTGAAGCAAATTGGAGTGAATTGAGTGGATACACAAAAAATTGTGACGAGGTTCCGGCTGTCGGGCTGGGGTGAAGAGGTAAAAGAACGGATAACCAGCGGGCAGACCGTAAACGCATTCTGCGAAGAAAAGGGAATCAGCAAAGCCACCTATTACTACAGACAGAAGAAAGTACGGGAAGCTGCCTGTAGGGGGCTGTTGGAGAAACAAGGCGGCGAGGGTGGGCTTGTGCCGAACGGATGGACGCAGCTTGAGGAGCCTAAACTTGCCGCCGGTGCCGAAAGTATGCTGACCATCGAAATCGGCGGCTGTCATATCAAGGTAACTGCTTCGACGGATTTGGAACTGCTGGCGAAGGTCTGCCGCGTACTGAGGTCGCTGTGATGCGCTTCGACGAAAAGCCCGTGATGTCCTCGCGTTTGAAGCCGCTGTGAGAATTCAGGAAGTTTTTAAGTATGGCGTGAACGCGGTTGACCGGATTCATAGGGTTCACATTGTCAGGCATCCCTTTTAAGGATTTAGAAGGATGCACTACGCTTTTCAGCGAAAGCTTCTTAATCAGGCGGCTGTGCGAGGTGTCGCCGTCATGGATTAAGAGCGACCCTTGTCTGATATGTTCCCCGAATGCCTCAAATGTCCTCTTTTGCGAAGGTTTGCCCGTGCCCTCCAGCAGAACCACACTGTTTTTCTTGTCTGTGGCAACGCCAATGCAGAGCTGGTTCACAGACAGCCCTCTCAGCTTGTCGCCGTTGTCCTTCCGCACCATGTCTTCCGCCCGGACGGAATAGAAGGTTTCGTCGAGCCAGATGTCGCCCGACAGGACGACCCCGTCCTGCACCCCTTCGAGCGTCAAGAAGAGCTTCTGAAGCCAGTATCTGGACGTTCTGAATGCGTTTTTGTTGTTCCAGGAGTCAGCGGTGATGCTTACGTGGTGGAATAAATTTAAGCAGTAGTCAGTCCATTCGCTGATTGGGATCCGGTGTTCATCGAAAATCGTGCCCGTAGTGGGCAGGAAGGTTTTGCCGCAGATGCACATATAGCGTTGCACCCCGCTGCGCGTATGGCCGCTCTTCTTAAAGCCTTCCGCCCCGCAGTATGGGCATTTAGCGGGGATGTGGGAATTAATCATCTCGGCTTCGCAACTATCGGCAACCTTCTGATGGCGGCTTTCGTAGCTGGCAATGTAGCGTCCCTGCAAAAATTTCTGTGTCGCAGTCATGTTTTCAGTCCCTTCCCATGGCGTTTTCCTGCGTGATTTCGCCCGTTCCATTCTATCCCTCCTGCATTTCCGTATGACGAAAGCATATCATACGAACAACAGAAAAGCAACACTATGCATTAGGGGATTTTAAAACATATATATTATGCGGTAAGCGGTAATGCATCAAAGATAGATGAAACCCAAAGGCTCATAAGGTTCTGTAGCAGAAACAGAATGGCATTGAAATTTAACGATAATGTTTTTGAGGATTTTGTAGATGAGATAGTTGTAAATTCCAGGGAGGAGATTGTATTTAAAGTGAAATGCGGTCTTTCCTTAAAAGAAAGGCTGGTGGATTAATGACACATACACCATATGGTTACCGCATTGAAGGCGGTAAGGCAGTTATAGATGAAACGGCAGCAGGTCAAGTAAAAGAACTCTTTGAAAGTTATAACTCTGGGTTGGCTCTTACAGTGGCTGCCGAAAAAGCAGGACTTAAATTATACCACGCTTCAGCAAAGAGAATGCTACAAAATGAGCGTTATGTTGGGGATGATTATTACCCTTCCATTGTTGATAGCGAAGTTTTTAATAAGGCAAACAATGAAATACGGAGACGGGCACTGGCTCTTGGAAGAATAAAGGAATATAGAGAGCCATTACCGCCCACTCCACAAACAAGATTTAAAATGAGCAGGCAGACGAAGTTTTTTGATGATCCTTTTGTACAAGCTGAATATATGTACGGCCTGATAGAAAGCGAGGTGGAGTGATGGCCAATATAAATGTAGGCAAAAATGTTACTGTCATTCCGGCTCGAAAACGGGTTGGCAATACAGTATCAACAGAAAATATACCGAAACTCAGAGTTGCAGCCTACTGTCGTGTTTCTACGGATACAGATGAACAGGCTACAAGTTACGAGGCACAGGTGGAGCATTACACAGATTTCATTAGGAAAAATACTGAATGGGAATTCGCAGGCATCTTTGCTGATGATGGTATCTCAGGCACAAACACGAAAAAGCGTGATGAGTTTAACCGTATGATAGATGAATGCATGGCGGGCAACATTGACATGATTATTACCAAATCCATTAGCCGATTTGCTCGTAACACCTTGGATTGTCTAAAGTACATTCGTGAGCTAAAGGCAAAGAACATTCCGGTATATTTTGAAAAGGAAAATATTAATACAATGGATGCCAAGGGTGAGGTGCTCCTTACCATTATGGCGTCCTTAGCACAACAGGAAAGTCAGTCACTTTCACAGAATGTTAAACTTGGCCTTCAATATAGATACCAACAAGGCAAAGTGCAGGTCAACCATAACCGATTTCTTGGATATACAAAGGACGAGGATGGAAACCTTATCATTGAGCCAAAAGGTGCTGAGGTTGTAAAGCGAATTTTCAGAGAGTACCTTGAGGGCGAGAGCCTCGCAGGAATTTGTAAGGGTTTGATGAAAGACGGAATTTACACAGCGGCGGGCAATTCAAAATGGAGACCAGAAACAGTCCAAAAGATACTGCAGAACGAAAAGTACATGGGAGATGCACTGTTACAGAAAACTTACACGGTGGATTTCCTAACAAAAAAGCGTGTCAAAAATGAAGGCATCGTTCCACAATATTATGTTGAGAATAATCACGAGGCTATATCATTCCAAGAGAGTTATATCTGCAAGTGCAAGAAGAAATGAAACGCAGGAGCCTTTTATTCAAAGGCAAAGAAGGAAGGAGAAGGATATATAGTAGTAAGTATGCATTATCCTCCATCACCTTTTGTAGTGATTGTGGAGACATTTATAGACGGACTTATTGGAACAACCGTGGCAAGAAGTCTACTGTATGGAGATGCGTTACACGATTGGAAGATGGGCCGAAAGGTTGCACATCAAGGACTATTTCTGAGGAAGACCTCCATGCTGCAGTAACAGATGCATTTAACCAGGTTCTTAGCGGTGGCGAATCGATGATTGCGATTTTACGAGAGAATATTGAGTCGTTGGTCCGCGAGAGCAATGAACAAGCCATTGCCAACATTGACAAGCAAATGGAAGAGAAACAGATGGAACTCATCAGCTATGCTAATTCCGGCAAGGACTATGAAAAACTTGCTGATGAAATACAGGCTCTTAGCGAAAGAAAGCAAGCCATCCTTACGGCGGAGGCGGAAAGCCAAGGTGAGAAAGAACGAATTACAGAGATGATGGAGTTTATAGAAAAACACGTCGACCAGAGCCTCAATTATGATGAAGAATTGGTAAGGCTCTTAGTTGAGAAAGCAACTATATTTGAAAACAACGTAGTTGTTAGGTTTAAGTCAGGAATTGAAGTAGAAATCTGATTAAAACCGAAAAATGCGGCACACCCTTTAAACAATAATGTTTTGGGGGTGTGCTTTTTGTCTGTAACTTTTTTGCGAATTTTAATTAATACATATTGACAACTATCGATATGCTTGATATTATTATTTTAGGATATCGAGAACCTTCGATGTCATTGATACATATAAATATATAGGGAGGTAATTTTATGGAGCGATTATATTCTGAATATGTACCTGCAATTAAGGCTATGTCAGATGAAACACGGTTAAAGATTATTGATATGCTATCATGTGGAGAAATGTGCGCATGTGATATATTAGAAGAATTCAGTATTTCCCAATCCACTCTTAGTTATCATATGAAAATTTTAACAGAAAGCGGACTTGTAAATGGAGCACGCGACGGGGCATGGATGAGGTATACGTTAAACAAGGAAAAAACAAATGATATCATAGCTTTTTTTACTGGCATAACTTCCGAGGAAGAAGATTGCATTTGCAAAAAGTGTAAAAATAAAAAATCAGATAATCAATGTTGTTAAGGAGGTATTTGGCTTTAAGAATATTAAGTTCACACCGAAGCAACAAAGTAACAAAAAGTAAAAAATAAGTTTAATGGCCTATATAGGCATTTGAGGAGATATTATTATGAGCAATGAAAAAACACAAGGTATTAGTTTCTTTGAGAAGTATCTTACAGTTTGGGTCTTACTATGTATGGCTGTGGGGATTTTAATTGGCAGGTTTTTACCGGGGGTTCGTTCGATTTTAGAAAGTATGCAAATAGGTGGTCAGAACATTCCTCTTGCAATACTTATGTGGATTATGATTTATCCAATGATGTTAAAAGTTGATTTTAAGTCTGTAAAAAATGTAGGAAAGAATCCGCAAGGCGTCATCATATCTACCCTTGCAAGTTGGGGTATTAAGCCCTTTCTGATGTTTGGATTGGCTACGGTATTTTTTCAGTATATATTTAGTTCCATCATTCCGGCAAATTTAGCAACAGATTTTGTAACGGGAGCTGTGTTGTTAGGAGCAGCACCTTGTACCGCTATGGTGTTTGTTTGGAGTACGTTGACAAAAGGCAATCCCGCACAAACGCTCGTTCAGGTTTCTGTCAATGATTTGCTTATTTTAGTATTGTTTGTACCAATCGTTCAGTTCTTGCTTGGCATTAATAATGTGGTGCTACCAATTGGTATCCTTATTATGTCAATTGTCTTATTTGTGGTAATACCTTTGGTCGCAGGTGTTCTGTCCCGAGTTTTAATTACAAAGCATAAGGGTGAAGATTATTTCAATAAAAAGTTTGTGACTAAGTTTGATGGTGTAACAACTATCGGTTTGCTATTGACACTTGTTATTATCTTTATATTCCAAGGAGATATTATTGTAAAAAATCCTCTTTATGTACTGTTAATTGCTGTACCGCTTGTTCTTCAGAATACCATTTCATTTGCCTTGACATATGCCGTAAGTAAAGCAGCAAAATTACCTCGTGATATTGCAGCACCCGCTTCTCTGATTGCTGCTTCTGATTTCTTTGAATTATCAGTGGCAGTCGCAATAGCACTCTTTGGTGTGGATTCACCGGTGGTTCTTGTTTGTACTGTCGGGGTATTAACCGAGGTTCCCGTAATGCTTCTGCTTGTCAAGTTTGTCAATAAAACGAAGCGTTGGTTCCCTCAAGCAACGACCGATAGCAAATTACCCCATCAATCATAAAGGAGTTGTTTTCTATGAAAGAAATAACTATTGATTACCTTTATCTCGATTTAAATACCTGCGACCGCTGTGTCGGAACAGATGAAGTTTTAGACGAGGTCTTAGATGTTTTAGAACCGGCATTGCAACTGGCTGGATATATAGTCGTTCGACGTAAAATAGAAATGTCTACAGCGGAGATAGCGGCTGAATATCAGTTTCTATCATCCCCGACTATTCGTGTAAACGGTAAGGATATCTGCCTTACCGTAGAAGAAAATGATTGCGGGTGTTGCAGTGATATAGCCGGATGCGACGTGGAATGCCGCGTTTTTCGATATGAAGATGAAGTCTACGAAATTCCTCCGAAAGAATTGCTCGCATATGCCATTTTGAAAACCCTGTTTTCCGACAATATTGACATTACCAAAACAGATTATATCATGCCAGAAAATCTTAAAGAGTTCTATGCAAGTAAAAATAATAATAATAAGAATGGAGAATTTACTATGAAAAAAATATCTATTTATGAGCCAGCTATGTGCTGTGAAACCGGAGTTTGCGGAGTCGGCGTTGACCCTGAACTGCTTCGCATTTCAACTGCATTCAGTAACTTGAAGAAATACGGTGTAGTGGTCAACCGCTATAACTTGAGCAATGCTCCACAGGAATTTATAAAGAACGTTGAAATCAATAAACTTATTATGGGTGATGGTGTTGAGTCACTGCCTGCAACGGTAGTGGACGGAAAAATCGTTATGACAAAGAAATACCCGAGTAATGCTGAGATTGCAGAATTGCTTGGTGTTCCGAAGTCTTATCTTGGTGAAGAAAAAAAACCAAGTGGCGGTGGCTGCTGTAACGGTGGAGGTTGTTGTTAATGAAAGACTTTGATGTAAAGAATATTCCCCTAACCAAATATATGTTTTTTACCGGCAAAGGTGGCGTTGGAAAAACATCAATTGCCTGTGCTACTGCGGTTACCCTTGCTGATAACGGTAAAAAGGTACTACTCATTAGTACCGATCCGGCTTCCAATCTTCAGGATGTATTTTCTACTGATCTAACAAGTAAGGGAGTTCCGATTAATGAAGTCCCCGGTCTTATTGTTGCGAACCTTGATCCAATTCAAGCCGCAGCTGAGTATAGAGAAAGCGTAATTGCCCCTTATCGAGGTAAGCTACCTGATGCTGTCCTTGACAATATGGAGGAACAACTTTCTGGTTCCTGTACAGTTGAGATTGCTGCATTTAACGAGTTTTCTAATTTTATAACTGACAAAACAGCCGAGAGAGAATATGACCATATCATATTTGATACAGCACCTACAGGACATACGCTTAGAATGTTGCAACTTCCGTCTGCTTGGACTAATTTTATTAGCGAAAGCACACATGGTGCATCTTGCTTAGGTCAACTTTCAGGGTTAGAGGAACGAAAAGATATATACAAACAGGCAGTCAATACGCTTGCAGACGGTAATGCTACTACGCTTGTATTGGTATCTCGACCCGATAAAACACCACTAAAAGAAGCAGAACGTGCTTCCGGTGAGCTTGCAGATTTGGGTGTGAACAATCAAATACTTGTCATAAACGGTGTTATGCCTTCCTTTGATGATAGCGTATCTGAAAGCCTTTATAATAAACAGCAAGCAGCATTGGCCGAGATACCCAATAATATTAAAAAGCTTGACTTGTACTCTGTTCCGCTACGGGCATATAACATCACAGGAATGGATAATGTTCGCGCACTTCTGTCTAAGGATAGTTTTGAAATCAGCGAAGAAACTATAAATGCAACTACAGTACCTTCTTTGAAAAATGTGATTGATGATTTGTATCAGAATGACAAAAAGGTCATTTTTACAATGGGAAAAGGCGGAGTCGGTAAAACCTCTATTGCTGCAGCAATTGCATTTGCTTTGGCTTCTAAAGGCAAAAAAGTACACCTTACAACTACCGATCCAGCAGCGCATCTGAAGTATGTTGCCAAAGAAACAGAAAACATCACCATGAGCCATATCGACGAAGAAGCGGAATTGAAGCGCTATCAGGACGAGGTGCTTTCCAAAGCGCGTGAGACAATGTCAGAAGATGATGTTGCTTATGTTGAAGAGGATCTACGTTCACCCTGTACACAGGAAATTGCCGTATTCCGCGCCTTCGCTGAGGTGGTAGAAAGGGCCGATAATGAGGTTGTTGTCATAGATACCGCACCCACAGGGCACACGCTTTTATTGCTTGATTCCACGCAGAGCTATCATCGTGAGGTGAAACGGACGCAGGGAGATATTCCTGAGAATGTTAAAAAGTTGCTGCCTCGCTTGCGCAACGAAAAAGAAACCGAAGTTATTATCGTGACGCTTGCAGAAACCACTCCTGTATATGAAGCTATGCGTTTGGAAGAGGATTTAAAACGTGCAGAGATTTCCACAAAGTGGTGGGTAATTAATTCATCAATGTACGCTACCGAAACCACTAACCGCTTACTAAAAGCAAAGGCCAGTCATGAAATTGAGTGGATAAACAAGGTCGATACTCATACGGAGGGTAACTTTGCTGTTATCAGTTGGAGTGCAGAGGATATAACAGGAAGTAAATTATTAGAATTGATAAAATAATGGAGATACGATTATGAGAGAAAATAAACCAAAGGTCGCATTTATATGTGTTCATAATTCATGTCGAAGCCAAATAGCTGAGGCACTTGGTAAACATTTTGCGGGAGATATATTTGAAAGCTACTCTGCTGGCACAGAAACAAAACCACAAATTAATCAAGATGCTGTTCGCCTAATGAAAGAACTTTATGGTATAGATATGGAGAAAACTCAACATTCAAAGTTGCTTGAAGAAATCCCTTCAGTAGATATCGTTATTACAATGGGATGCAATGTGGAGTGCCCTTACCTTCCATGTAAACACAGAGAAGATTGGGGACTTGATGATCCAACTGGAAAGAGCGATGAGGAATTTAAAAAAATAATCTCTACAATAGAAACAAAAATCAACGAGCTAAAAGGCAGACTAAAGTCATAATATTTATAACGCCAATTACAAATATAGTAGTTGGCGTTATAGTATTATATTATCGAAATGTGCGTAACCGTCAACCCGGCCGTCACATTGCAGGAAAGGCGTCAGAAAGGGTACAATTTACTTCAAAAGAGTTCAAAACGCTCTAAGAAGTGTTTTGAAGCAAATTGGAGTGAATTGAGTGGATACACAAAAAATTGTGACGAGGTTCCGGCTGTCGGGCTGGGGTGAAGAGGTAAAAGAACGGATAGCCAGCGGGCAGACCGTAAACGCATTCTGCGAAGAAAAGGGAATCAGCAAAGCCACCTATTACTACAGACAGAAGAAAGTACGGGAAGCTGCCTGTAGGGGGCTGTTGGAGAAACAAGGCGGCGAGGGTGGGCTTGTGCCGAACGGATGGACGCAGCTTGAGGAGCCTAAACTTGCCGCCGGTGCCGAAAGTATGCTGACCATCGAAATCGGCGGCTGTCATATCAAGGTAACTGCTTCGACGGATTCGGAACTGCTGGCGAAGGTCTGCTGCGTACTGAGGTCGCTGTGATGCGCTTCGGCGAAAAGCCCGTGTATCTGTGCTGCGGATGCACGGACATGAGGAAATCCATCAATGGGCTGATGACGCTTGTGCAGCAGAGCTTTTCTCTGGACCCTTTCGCCGATGCGCTGTTCGTTTTCTGCAACCGAAACCGTGACCGCATAAAAATACTTGAATGGGACGGCGACGGCTTCTGGCTGTATTTCAAGCGGCTGGAACGCGGACATTTCCGTTGGCCGTCGTCGGATGGAGAAGCGACAATGGCGCTGAACAGCGAAGAATTATCCTGTCTGATTGACAGTGCAAGGCTTGCAAAGAAGCTCAGCCGAAGCGAGGTTTCCGAACGTAAAATTTCGTAAAATATCGGGTGCAAAAAAGCCGATATTTCTTGATTCCATGCGGTTTTTACGGTATAATTAGAGTATGGAAAAGCGAGAGAAAACAGTTGAAATTCCGCTGCATGTTTATGAGAATTTTCTCAAGCAGGCGGAGCAGATTGCCGAGCTGAAACAGCAGGTAGAGTGGCTGACGGAACAATTTCGACTTGCCAGTCACAAACGATTTGGCACGTCCAGTGAGCAGACGGACAACGGACAGTTGTGCTTATTCAACGAAGCGGAGGAAACCGCCGATTTGACCGCACCGGAGCCGGAGATCACTAAAGTCAAAGCGCATTATCGCCGGAAGACCCGTCTGACCACCGACAAGCTGCCGGAAGATTTGCCCGTCGAGGTCATCCTGCATGAGCTGCCGGAAGAAAAACGTGTCTGTCCTGACTGCGGCTGTCCTCTGCACAAGATGGGCGAAGAGGTGCGCGAGGAACTGAAAATCATCCCGGCAAAAGCCGTGCTTGTCCGCCATGTACGGCATATTTACGCCTGCCGGCACTGCGAGGAATCTTCCGACCGTGTGCCGATCGTCAAGGCGAGCATGCCGGAACCCGTCATCAAAGGCGGTTTCGCATCGCCCGAATCGGTCGCCCACATCGCTGTGCAGAAATTTGTGATGGGCAGCCCGCTTTACCGGCAGGAGCGGGAATGGGCACAAAACGGCATTCTGCTTTCCCGTCAGACGATGTCGAATTGGCTCGTAAAAGCCAGTGAAGGTTGGCTGGAGCCGATATACAAAGAGATGAAACGGCAGCTATGCGAGCATCAGGTCCTTCACGCAGACGAAACCACCCTCCAAGTGCTGCATGAGGACGGCAAGCCCGCCCGGAGCAAGAGCTATATGTGGCTTTACCGGACAAGCGGCGAGGCGGAACACCAAATTGTGCTGTATGACTACCAAAGGGACCGAAAGTATACCCACCCGGAAACCTTTTTGAAAGATTTTTCGGGTTTTCTCCATACGGACGGTTATGACGGCTATCACAAACTCCCTGACCGGATTACCGTTGTGGGCTGTTGGGCACATCTGCGCCGAAAGTTCGACGAGGCGCTGCAAACGCTGCCGAAAGAAAAACGTGACTCGTCCGATGCCCAAAAAGGGATCGCCTACTGTGACAGGCTGTTTCATTTTGAGAAACAGTTTGCTTTGCTGTCCCCGGAAGAACGCCGGGAAAAGCGTGAACAACTCTCCAAACCGATGATGGAGGCTTTTTTCACATGGGCCGATTCGCTTCGCGCGCTGCCAAAGTCCCTGCTGGGCAAGGCGGTCTATTATGCGCAGAGCCAGCGCAAATATCTCAGAGCTTATTTATTGGACGGCAGGCTTGAAATCAGCAACAACCGTGCTGAAAATTCGATCCGTCCCTTTGTGATGGGACGCAAAAACTGGCTGTTTTCCAACACCCCTAACGGCGCGAGAGCCAGCGCGGTTTATTACAGCCTGATCGTTTCCGCCAGAGAAAACGGGCTTGTGCCGTTTGAATATCTCACGAAGATTTTCACTCAAGCCCCGAACGGCGTCGATCCTAAAACCCTTATGCCATGGAAGGTGTCACCCTTGGCTTGACGGTTACTATACTTTGTATTGATTATCGTATTTATTGCTACGCTATACCCTTTTTATTATTCTGTCATTATCTCATTCAATGAGGGAATCGATGCGTCCAGAGGAGGGATTTTTTTCTGGCCGCGTAAATTCACATTGGAGAATTATAAAGCTGTGTTTTCCAATGAAGATCTTTTAGGAGGGTTTGCCGTCACAATCGCGAGAACTCTGATCGGTACGGTTACCGGTTTGTTTTTTACCGGATTGTTTGCTTATAGCTTGGCACATAAAGACTTAATGTATAAGCGGGTTTATATTGCCTTAATGATTTTCTCTATGTATTTTTCGGGAGGGCTGATACCTTTTTTTATATTGATCAAGAATCTTGGATTGTTTAACTCTTTTTGGGTATATATTATACCGAATTTATTAAGCTCTTTTAATACGATGATCATGATGAGCTTCTTTCGAGACATTCCGGCATCTCTTGAGGAATCCGCTAAAATTGATGGAGCAAACGATTTGGTGATCTTTTTTAGAATAATATTTCCGATATCGTTGCCGGTTTTTGCGACGATAGCTTTATTCATTGGAGTAGGACATTGGAATAATTGGTTCGACGCGGCTTATTATGTAACGGACAAAAAATTAAAGACGGTAGCATTTATGCTTATGGAGCTAATTAATCAGGCTAATCTGACGGCTGTCCAGGCAGGCGCCTCAACTGCCAGTGTTGAAAGAAGCGCTACGTATGCCGCACAGACATTTACGGCTGAAACGATCCGTATGTCTACTATGGTTGTTGTGACCGTGCCTATTATTTGTGCCTATCCGTTCCTTCAGAAGTACTTTGTAAAGGGAATTATGATTGGATCAATTAAGGGGTGACTGCAAAAGAGCAGGTAGTTTACCGGGCTGAAAAGGTCCGATAAGCCACCGGTATTGAGTTTTTGGTGTATTAGTCAGCCATACAATTAATGTTTACTCTGGCGGAGAGACCTAAACCTCTGCCAGAACCACCCTTCCGGAACGCCCGGTTTGCCTCATATCGATGATCCGCTGATTGGAAGAGCCCCGGAACAGCAACTGGTAGCTCTTTTTTTCCTGCATAAAGGGTCCGTCGATCAGAATATCCGCCACATCCAGCAGCTCACCCCATTCGGGGCGGATATCGGCATATCGGAGGATTTCCTCATAGGTATAACCGGTATAGACGAAGACGTTTCGATCCTGATGCAACGCTTTCACCCTCCGGGCAAGCCCCGCGAAGGCGGACGCCTGCTCAAAGGGTTCTCCGCCGCTGAAGGTTATGCCGTCCAGCAGCGGTTTTTTTTCTATTTCCTGAAGGATATCGCCGATCTTCATCAGGTTTCCCCCGTCAAAGGAGTGGGTCTGGGGATTATGGCATCCCGGGCAGTGATGCCCGCAGCCCTGGGCGAATACCACATACCGGATCCCGGGCCCGTCCACAATGGATTCCCCGATTACCCCTGCGATTCGTAATTTAGTCGGCGATGAAGTTTTTCGGATGCCTTTTTTGTCATTTACTATGGTCTCTACCGGCATATTGCTTTTACTCCTTTTTCATTTATAGAAAGGCTGTTTATTGATTCACCTGCAACAAGTTCTGTCGCTGCTATTTGCTTTCGTGGCTGCAGCGGATAAGTTTTTGCGGCAAAAGCTCGATTAAACCTGTACCCTTTCCTTTGCTTGCGGCATATGCAAGCTGCCGGTGGAATGCCGGACCCGGCCCCTTACCTCCGCTTTTTTGGCGTCGTTGAAGCGGTCCAGGGTCCCCACCAGATATCCGGTGATCCTCCGGATCCGCTCGAATGGCACATCGCCTTCCTCCCGGCCGCAGGCGGGGCAGGTATCATCGATAATCCCCGTATACCCGCAGACCGTATCCCGATCCACCGGATGGTTTATGGATCCGTAGCCGATCCCGGCTTCCTTCATTGCCCGGATGATCTTTTCAAATGCCGTGAGGTTTTTCAGCGGATCCCCGTCCAGCTCCACATAAGTAATGTGCCCGGCGTTGGTAAGCTCGTGATACGGGGCTTCCAGCCGAATCTTGTCAAACGCGCTGATTTCATAATAGACCGGGATATGAAAGCTGTTTGTGTAATATTCCCGATCCGTGACGCCCGGTATGGAGCCGAAAATCTCCCGGTCCATTTTGACAAACCGGCCCGACAGTCCCTCCGCGGGGGTCGCCAGCAGCGTGTAGTTCATCCGGCGGGCTTTGCTTGCCTCATCCATGCGCCGGCGCATATGCCCGATGATTCGGAGGCCCAGCTCCTGCGCCTCCTCCGTTTCCCCGTGGTGCGCGCCCGTCAGAGCCTTCAGGCATTCGGCCAGACCGATGAATCCCATGGAGAGCGTGCCGTGCCGGAGGACTTCCCGGACTTCGTCTTCCTGCCCCAGCTTGTCCGAATCCAGCCAAATGCCCTGCTCCATCAGGAACGGATAGTTCTTTACCTTTTACCTCGCCTGGATCTCATAGCGTTCCCAAAGCTGATCGATCACCAGATCGATGACCCGGTCCAACTCTTCTCAAAACCCGGCGGTGTCCTTCGCGTTTTTCAATCCCAGCCTCGGAAGATTCACAGACGTAAAGCTTAAGTTTCCCCTTCCGGAAACTACTTTCCGGGAAGGATTGTAAACATTGCCGATGACCCGGGTCCGGCAGCCTATATAGGCGACTTCCGTATCGGGATCGCCGGGCTTATAGTATTTCAGGTTATAGGGAGCGTCCAGGAAAGAGAAGTTGGGGAAGAGCCTTTTCGCGCTGACTTTGCAGGCCAGCCGGAACAAATCGTAATTGGGCTCACCCGGATGATAATTGACCCCTTCCTTCACTTTGAAGATATGGATGGGGAATATGGGGGTTTCTCCGTTTCCCAGACCCGCTTCCGTTGCCAGCAGCAGGTTTTTGACCACCATTCTCCCTTCAGGGGAGGTATCCGTCCCGTAATTGAGGGAGCTGAAAGGAATCTGGGTGCCTGCCCTGCTGTGCATGGTATTGAGGTTATGAACCAAGGCTTCCATGGTCTGAAAGGTATTTCGGTCGTTTCCTTTTTGACGCTTTTTTCCGCGAATGCCTGAATCCTGTTACCCGTCTGTTCGTCGGGAAGAATACGGTTCAACAGCTCCTTTTCCGCTTCCTGATAGTGATTGGTATTCTTCAGGGAGGGCACAAGGCGATGTTCCTCCCGAACGGTCCCGATGATCCGGAGGGCCTGTTCCGCCGCGTCTTCCCGATCCGCAAGGAGTTCCAGGGCCTTGGCCAGATTCTGCCGGTAAAGTTTTGTATAGGTTTTGGCAACGCCGGAAGCCATTCCGTAATCGAAATTGGGAATACTCTGCCCCCCGTGCTGGTCGTTCTGGTTGGACTGGATGGCGATGCAGGCAAGGGTCGCATAGCTCTGGATATCCTGTGGTTCCCGGAGATGCCCGTGGCCGGTGGAAAAACCATGCCGGAACAGTTTTTCGATGTCGATCTGGCAGCAGGTGGTGGTCAGGGTCAGAAAGTCCATATCGTGGATATGGATGTCGCCGTTCCTGTGGGCCTCGGAATGCTCCGGCTTCAATATGTACAGGCTGTTGAACTGCTTTGCCCCCTCCGAGCCGTATTTCAGCATGGTCCCCATGGCGGTATCCCGTTGATGTTTGCGTTCTCCCGTTTCAGATCGTTGTCCCTGGCATCCTGAAAGGTCAGTCCCTCATATATTTTCATCAGCCGGGTATTCATTTCCCGGACGCGGGTCCGCTCCGCCCGGTAGAGGATAAATTCCTTGGTCGTCCGGGCATGGCCGGACTCGATAAGTATCTTTTCCACGGCATCCTGGATCTCTTCCACGGCGGGGGTCCTCTTGTTGTAGTGCTTCATTTTAAATTCTTCTAAATCAGCAAACAAACAGCAAATTGTGTTCTGTTTGCTTAGTACATAACAGATATTTGTATGCCGTAATATACGGCACTTTTTTATCAGTAAGTATTGACCGATGTACATAATATACCATATAGTTAATGGGTATATAAAAAGAGAGAAAGAGTATACGCCCACAACAGCTGCCTCTTTCTCTCTTTTGCACCATGCAGCCTTAAGGAGCATGGATCAACCGGGGGGATAACCCCCCGATGTACATTGAGGTACACTACTATGATAAGAGGTTTTGGACTGTTTCACAAGCTAAATTTAAAAAATCTATCTGCTGAGGACCTATTCAACAAATATATGTCTGAATTCAATCCCGGGGAACACAGCTGCCCATGGTGCGATACAAAAGATCCTCGCTTCTTTGACAGTAGAAAACAGAACAACGATTCCTGAACCCCTTGCAGCCGATAGGCTACAGGGCTTTTTTTAAACCAAAATTATGATAAATAATAGTAGACAATCGTAGAGATATATGGTATAATAGATATATATTACACCGTTTGGAGAGGTTTTGTCATGTATCTAAAAACTGTAACAAACAAAAAAACTGGACGTACATACTTAAGCATGGCGCAAAGCTATCGGAAAAAAGGAAAGAAATATCCAGGCAGTACTACTGTCGAGTCCTTCGGGTATCTGGATGATCTTCAAAAAGTTTACGATGATCCCATTGCCCACTTTAAGGCCTATGTAGAGGAGAAGAACAAAGAAAAGGCTTTAAACGATGCGGAATATATCGTAAAAGAACGTAAGGACACTGTTCTCCCTGAAAATACAGCCGGCCGTAAAAATTTTGGATATATTGCCATTCTAAAGATCTACTATGAGCTGGGATTGGACCGGCTCCTTCTCAACAGGCAGAGAGGCAGGAATTTCGACTACAACACAAGCACCATATTGAAACTGCTTGTCATATCGCGGATTCTTGAACCTGCATCAAAGAAACGCACCTTTGAGCATCGGAGCACCTATTTTGATTTCGAGAAGAAAGATGATTTCTCCCTTATTGACATATACCGGTCACTGAGCTTTTATGCAGGGATCGATTCTGCCATACAGCTTCAAATCCATAAGCGGATTACAGAGCAATACAGCCGGGACACCAGCCTGGTATATTATGATGCGACGAATTACTACTTTGAGATTGATATGGAAGACGAACTGAGGGCAAAAGGTCCTTCCAAGGAACACCGGCCCGATCCCATTGTACAGCTGGGCCTTGCCATGGATGCGGATGGCATTCCGATTTCTTACGAATTGTTCCCTGGTAACAATTCGGAAAAGCTGCACCTGAGGCCTATGATTGGAGAGCTTGTACGAGCCTATGAATCCGGCAGAGTTGTCGCAGTGGCTGATGCGGCCCAAAATACCGGGAACAACATCTATTACCTGGAAAGCGGCAAATGCTCCTACGTATTCAGCCAGACGATCCGGGGAGGAAGCAAAGAATTCAAGGATTATGTTAATAATCAATCCGGTTACAAGCAGTTCAGTGATCAGTACAAGCGCAAGTCCCGGGTAATCAGGCGGGAGATAGAAGTCGATATGTTAAAGGAAGGCGGAAGAACATATAAAAAGAAGGTACTTGTGGATCAGCGGCAAATCGTTTTCTATAACAAGAAGTATGCGGACCGCTCCAAAGCGAAACGGGAAGCTGTGCTCAAAAAGGCCCAGTGTATCGCCTCAACACCGTCTGCATACACAAGGGCCACGTCCTATGGGGCTCTCAGATATGTTAAGAATATCAAGGTGGATAAGAAAACAGGTGAAATCAAAAAAGCTCCCAAAGGCCGGCCATGTATCGACATGGAGAAATTCAGGGAAGATGAAAAGTATGACGGTTATTACTGCATCGTGACAAACCTGTTCGATGAAGATGGATCCGACACATTCTCTGATGACAGGATCATCGATATGTACCGCGGGCTCTGGCGAATTGAGGATAATTTCCGTGTTACAAAAAGTGATCTTGAAACGCGGCCTGTGTACGTTTCCCGTAAAGACAGGATTCATGCGCACTTCCTCATTTGTTATATATCGCTGGTAATCCTCAGACTGATCCAAAAACGTCTTGGTGGCGCGTACTACCCCGAAGCTATCATCAATGCCCTGAAGAACATTACCTGCTCACCTGAATCCCAAAATATCTATCTTTTTGATTACAGGTCAGATGTAACGGATGCAATCGGTAAGGCAATGGGCTTCGATTTTACAAAGAAGAGACTTACCCGATCCGAAATTAAAAAAAGTTTAGGACAAGCAAAAAAAGATAATTTTCACTACAACTTCTTCTCATATGATAAAAGCCGCAACCTTGCTCATACCTAAGGCTTACGGCTCCTTTTTCTCTTTTTTACTGTCAAACTTGAGATTGAGGTACACTACTATGATAAGAGGTTTTGGACTGTTTCACAAGCTAAATTTAAAAAATCTATCTGCTGAGGACCTATTCAACAAATATATGTCTGAATTCAATCCCGGGGAACACAGCTGCCCATGGTGCGATACAAAAGATCCTGATTGGAAAAAGCATGCAATATATGGCCGCTGGCTGATCTCCTTTGAAAATGGAGCCGTAGTTACATACCGTATTGAGAACATCCTGCGGAACTGGTGGCGCAAACGGGGGAACTTGGAGGATTACGAATTCCTCCAAGGCAAAGGGAATGTTGAAATCGACGAGGTTTTCAGCGTAGTCATGGGCTTGCCTGATAAATACAAGATGGTTATCTATCTCTATTATTATGAAGGCTACGACAGCGTCGAGATTGCCAAGATTCTCGAAAAACCGCAATCCACAATCCGCAATTACCTCAGCGAGGCGCGCCGCATCCTCCGGGAAAGGTTAGGTGGTAACTTCTATGAAGAATAGACGAATCATTGACTCTTGGAACAAGATTGAACCGGACAGCACCGCCGATGAGCGAATGCTTTCCGCAATCCTCGCCCGTAACCATTCGGGCAAATCTGAAAGGAAAAAGGTGTATCATATGAATAAAACATTGAAGCGGCTCGCACCCATAGCGGCTTGTTTCGTGGTGGTTGTTGCGATAGTCGGCGTTTTTGGCAATAATGCCGGGTGGTTCGGCGGTAAAACGCTTGTTTCTGATTTGGGTGACAGCGGAACGCTGAACTTCTACAAAGCCGACAGCGTAGGCGGAGCGGCAAGTTTCTCTTGGAACGCTGATTGGGGCGACCATATTGACCGTGACCTTACCGCAGATAAAAGCAAGGTATTGTTTGGAGAACTGAACGCAACCGGTTATGCGACATTCCGTTCGACAGATAACGCCCTTGTACACTTTGAGGGCAAGACTGGAGAAACGAAAATAATCCTCTCCGCGACCGACACACCCGTGACCGACACAGTAGTCAAAGGCAATGAGGAAGTATCCGAAATCAACGGCATACCCGTCAAGGCGGGCTACTTTGTAACTGATGCAAATAGCAAAGACATTAAAAATATCATTTGCTTTGCTGATTTTGACGTTCCCGGCGCGACCATCTACGTTGAACGGGGTGGTGCCGAATCTGACAGCGAGGTCCTCTGCGATGAAATCGGCGGCGTTGTTGAGCAGCTTACAAAGAGCCCGCCAGATATTACACAAATAACCGCAGATTAAAAACCAAAAAACAAGGCGACCTATGCCAAATTCACATGGAGCGCCTTGTTTATTTTGCCCTTATTCTACCACATCCACCGTCACGCCGGACTTGAATTCTACGGTGAATTTTCCCTCGAAGACGGTAACCTTTTCAATGAGCCGCCGTATAAGCGCCGCATCGTATTCGGTAATGTCGGTGGGCTGTTTCTGCAGGAATGTGCTCATATCGGCTATTGCTTGGAGATGTGTCAGTCGTTTAGAGGAAAAGGCTCTGAATGTACGGCACCTACCATAAACGAGGAAACAGGGTTACGGTGCATGGTGACAGAATTGAGGTGGAATTTAAGTCAAGTATTACAATAGATATAGAAAATTAGATATAAGACTTGCCGCTGATTAAGGGAAACAGCTCTTGATTGGCGGCTTTTCGTTTTTATAATGCTTATGTCATACAGGAAATTGAAAAAACTTAACGGCAAGTTGCACAAGCTACTATTTTTATAAAATACTGTCTATTGGATAATTCTACATTCGTATGGTCTACGGAGCGTGGATTATATTTTGAGATACATTGTTTTATACTAGAGTCGAGGTGAAAACAATGGATATAAAAAGGAAAAAAGAGCTCTTAGAAGCCTATAAAAGCAGACATCCTGAAATGGGCGTAATATCTTACCGTTGTAAAGAAACTGGCGAGGTATTTTTGGGTATCTCCAAAGATACAAAATCAGACTTTAACAGCACTAATATGAAATTGGCAGCCAACTGGCATCCTAATAAACGATTACAGGAACTCTGGAACAAATATAGCTCTGAAGGCTTTGAACTATCAGTTATTAAAGTGTTAAAGTATGATGACCCACATGAAGATCATACAGCAAAATTAGAAAGTTTGAGAGAACAGTGTCTCGCTGCTGATCCAAATGCAAGGAGGATATGGCGATGAATGAAAAAGTTGTTATGGTGTCAAATGATTATGACCGTATAGATGGCAGAAATGCTTATCAATCTGACATCAAACGTTTAACGCTAGGTGCGCCTAGGTTGGAAGAAAATAAAAAAATGCAGATTGCCGCACAGATCTGGGAAAATGATAAAGATGGTGAATTGATTTTGGCCCAGGAGCTGCCCATCCATCAAATATTTGATTTGATGATTTTTTTGTCCAGGACATTGCTTTACTTCAAGGAGGCTTACCGGCTCCCCCTTTTATATGACCCGGAAAAACCCACAGTGGAGCGAGTTGGAGTACAAGGCGGGGTATTACCAGTAGAAGTGTGTGTAGACAATCAAAACATCAATGAGGACATCAAAGCATTTGCCCAAAGTTTAAATGATTTAGGAGAAATAATTGGAGAACGCAGGCGGGTGCTTAGCCGCATACTAGAAGAGTTGGAGTGTTACTAACAATGAAACAGACTTGTATTTTGTCACCGGACAGGCAGCTGACTGAAGAGGAACAGTCGCTTGTCTGGAAAAAGCCGCCTTCACATATTGAAAGTGAAGCAGAAAAACGAATATATGAAGAGATCATACGAAATTGGAATCGCGGTGAAATGAAAATTAGCACCATTTTGCTGGAGGGGGATGCTGGTTCGGGGAAAACCCAGATTGCCAAAGCTTTATCTGCTGATTTTAACCTGCCTTATACGAAAGTAACCTGTTTTGCAGATATGGATAAATCCGATGTCCTGGGTTCGATTCTTCCGGTGCTGTCAGAAGAAGATGGTCATTCTGATAAGGTTGAATATCGCTATTATCCTTCTGAAATTGTTCGTGCATATGAAAATGGATGGCTCTTGGAGATTCAGGAACCGACAGTGATTCGGGATGCTGCTGTTTTAATGGCGCTAAATTCCGCATTAGAACTAGATGGCAGTCTAAACTTGCCAACTCGTATCGCGCATCGTCACCCTGATTTTATTGCGGTTATCACAACAAACCGCGGTTACAATGGCTTCCGGCCTTTAAATGAAGCTTTGCGAGATCGAGTGCAGCATGCAGAAAAACTGGATTTACCACCCAAAGAGGTTATGATGGAACGGGCAAAGGCTAAGACTGGTTATCAATCTGAACCTGTACTATCTCTATTAGCTGAAACGATTATGGTGCTGGATGAGACAGCCCGGGCTAATGCCATTAAAGGTGTGGCCGGTATGCGTTCTTATATCTTTTGGGTGGATGCCGTTCAAAGTGGTGCCTCAATCCAAAAAAGTTTGTATTATAAGGCGTTATACAAAATCACGACCGATCCGCAGGAGCTTGTTATTTTAGAGCAGGCACTGGCTAGTCAAGGCTTGACAGAAAAGCTTGAGGAATTGGAACACATATGTCAGTCACAAAAAGACGGAGAAAATCCTGAAGTACCTGAAGTAATGGAACTTAATATTTCCGAAAACGGAGAATTCTCTGCCAAGACAGATCAAGCTGATAAAAATACAGTGCGTCTGAGAAAATCAGAAGACAGTGAAGGGCATTCTGATACGAGCAGTGATGAAAATACTGATATTTCAAGCAATGATAATGGAGAAAACGGCACTCCGTTTTATCATGAGCTTAATAAATCCGATACAAACGAAATAGAAAAAAAAGAATTTCGTAAACAGTTGAACAGGGAAGCAAGGCAAAGTGTTCAAGGCAGCTGCCATGAAGAAATCAGGCTTATTGTCCATCGTCCGGAAGTTACCGACCAGAACAGGGAAGAGTATAACAGCATGATTGCAACCTTGATGCCAGTTATTCGGGAACTAATCAGAAAAGCAAACCCGCTTTTAGAGCATGAAGTATCAGCTGAATTCGCGAAATCGCAGTTGTATGGCACAAAATTTTGCGCGGATCAGGTTGCCTCTATGGATTTTCGCACATTTGCCCGCAAGCGTCCGCCTGAGGAAGAACCCTCTATTGCGGTTGCTCTCAGGATTGATGAATCGGCTTCTATGTCAGCCTTCGGCCGTTTAGAGGCAGCAAAACAGGCAGCAGTTGCTTTATATGAATTCTGCACCGGGTGTGGCATTCCGATAATGGTTTACGGGGATACAGCAGACCGCTCCAAGCTGGAGCAAATGTCTGTCTATGCCTATGTAGACTTTGAAAGCAAAGATGCAGATGAAAAATATGCTCTTATGAACATTCAGGCTCGCAGCAACAATCGGGATGGTATGGCATTGCGCATTATTTCTGATAGATTGCTTAATGCGCCCCAAAAATCCAAATTAATAATCAGCATCAGTGACGGGCAGCCTAAGGCTATGCCTGATTATTCAGGTGAAAAGGCAGCGCATGATATGAAAGATACTTTGCAGGAATTTAGGCGAAAAGGCATCCAGTTCCTAGCTGCAGCTATTGGACAGGATAAGGAAGCTATCCAAGAACTTTACGGTGCTGAAAACACACTGGATATAACTGATTTGAAGCAGCTTCCAGCAAGATTGGTACAAGTAATCGCAAGGTTCATGTAGTATGATATACTAAGCAGAAATGGAGGTGGTGGCATGGATTGTGTGAAAATAGGCAATTTAATCGCCAAACTGCGAAAGGAAAAAAACCTTACCCAGAGAAATATTGCAGATGCGTTGGGTATTCAAAATAAAACGGTTTCAAAATGGGAATGTGGTTTAGGATGTCCTGACCTATCGCTATGGCCAGAACTATCTACTATTTTGGGTGTTGATATGAAACAGATGATGGAGGGTGAAATCACATCAAATAAGCCGGATAGCGGCAATATTGGTAAAGTACGTTTTTACGTCTGTCCTTCCTGTGGAAATATTTTGGTGAGCACAGGAAGTGCCTCTATCTTCTGCTGCGGAAGAAAATTAGAACGTATCTTGCCTACTGTTGCAACTATTGTACCAAAAATCACGGTAGAGGAAATAGATACTGATTACTTCATCACTTTTGACCATCCAATGACCAAAGATCATTATCTTTCTTTTGTGGCCTATGTTAAAAGTGACAGAGTATTTCTAAATCGCTTGTACCCAGAACAAAGTCCAACTTGTAGGTTTCCTATAACTACCGGTGGCAAACTGTTTGTTTATTGTATTAAGCATGGCTTATCGATATATTCAGGTAATCTATAATGAAATCAATATTATCTTCCTGGGATGTATATGTTTGTTGTACTGTCCGTGGCTTTTTTTTAATTGTTAGCGTAAAGTTACCGTAGGGATTAAGAGTAATAAATTACCATAAGGATTGAAAAGAAGGTGGCATCCTGCTAAAATATTGATCATCAACAAAAATATCAAGAAAGGGTGCCACCTTCCATGTACAGTATACAAGATTTTAACGAGTTTGCAAGAAAAACAGAAAATAAGGTAAGAAAATTTTTAAGGGAAGGTAAGGATCTGGCGGAACTGACTCTGGGGCTGCAGGAGGATCTGTTTGAACTTGGTCGGAATATACTGGTGGAGACTCTTGAGGGGATGGATGAACAGCTTCGAAAGTCCGGGGTCAGGAAAAACAATTGGGAGATTGTCAGGAAAGATGAGACAGGGATCTTAACGACCTTTGGAACGATCAAGTATAATAGAACGTATTTTAAGCCAAAGAGTGGTGGCAAAAGGAAATATCTCGTTGATGAGCTTGTTGGTCTTAAGCCACATGACAGAGTGAGTGCAGATGTGGTGATCAATGTGGTGGAAGAGGCCATAGACAGCAGCTACAGGAAAGGTGGAGAAAGAGCCGGATATATGGATGAAATAAGCAAGCAGGCTGTTATGGATAAAATACATAACCTTGAGATCAGCGAACATGAGCATAAGGTGGACAAGAAGAGGGATGTCAGGATACTGTATGTTGAAGCAGATGAAGATCATGTTTCCCTGCAGGGAGAAGACGATAAAAGCAAGATAGCTATGCCCAGGCTGGTTTATGTTCATGAAGGCGTAGATCCCGAAAAAAGCAGCCAAACGAGGACCAGACTTAAAAACGTTAAATATTTTGGCGGCATGTATGATGAGAGTGAGGATCTGTGGCTGGAGGTCATAGAATATATAGACAAGCAGTACAACATGGATTTCATTGAAACCATATACCTTTCCGGGGATGGGGCATCATGGATTAAGGCCGGGCTTGACTGGATTCCCAAAAGCAAGTTTGTGCTGGACAATTTTCATCTTAAGAAATATATGATAACTGCGACTGCACACTTAAACGATGGAGACATCTATCAGGAGTTGAAGGATGCATTGGATTGGCCGGACAAGGACATGGTCAAGGATGTTTTCAAGAAGATCCTCAAACGAACGGTTTCCAAAACGAAGAGGAAGGCAGTTAAGGATGCCAGACGGTACATATTGAATAACTGGCATGGAATAGAGATAAAGGCTGATAAGGGCCATGAACTGATAGGATGCAGTGCCGAAGGTCATATAAGCCATGTGTTTTCAAGCAGGCTAAGCAGCAGGCCTAAGGGATGGTCTGAAAAAGGTGTTGCCAGGATGTCCAAACTTATCGTATATAAGAAAAATGGCGGCAGGATCTATGACCTGGTTATGGCACAGAAGCTTAAGGAGAAGGAGAACAGGAAACATGAATTGCAGGATGAATTAATCAAGGAAGTAAGGAAATCATCAGAAAGCAGATATGCTGGTTCATGGAGTAGCAGCCCAACTGTAATTACCATGGGGAAAAAGACAGGGCTGTTTAATGAGATGAGGAGTATGGCCGGAATACGCTATTAGGCCCTTCATAAAGCTCGTTATGGCGTTTTTAATAGCCGGGACGACATAGATCAAGCGTTTATGCCGCGAAAGCTGCTTGATAACGAGAAGTCGGTGTGGTAGCATTGAGGTACGGCAGCAACCGCTCCAAAGCCTATCCCGCTGTTAGAGATGGCTGCTGCCGACATCTGCCGTAAGCCACACCGGCAGAGGCTCGTTGTCAAGCAGATCGTGGAATAAATGCAGCTGACAAGATTGATTGCTGTTAAAATTAATGAAATCAATCAAGACCACTGTTGCTAGTAAGAATATTTCAGGATGTCTCTATTCTTTCTTTCCCTACAGTAAATTGACGCTATCTTTAACCTCTATGTAGTTGACGGTTATCTGTCAAATGCTTATAATGAAATTAGAAGTCTGCTTTTGTTTTCATCAGGGCTCTTCCAAGCAACTGCCTTTAGTATCGGGGAAGCATCAGGTACCGGGGAACAGATGAAACGCTCAGAATCAGGTACCGGGAGGAGCTCGGCATCAAAAGCTACGAGTTTCTTAAGAAGCTGTGCAGTTCAGCCTGTTTGTGACGAGTCCGGCGGACGATGTGAACGATTCGGTATGGCCGGTCTGTCAGACGTTCCTATGAGACGAGCAGATAAAGACGGAAGACTTGCGCGGTCCACGATATTCTGGCGATGATATCATAGTAGATATGAGCGGAAGAAGCCATGATGCAGCCCTGTTATGAGATCGTCCGTCATATCTGGTTCATTCAGAATTACGGGGATAAAGAATGGCATGGGCGGAAACAAGTGGGAAATGCAGGACACTGATGGCGAGAACTGCTTCCCTAACCATAGATTGGAGTTCAATATAAGAATTAATGTTATATTCCATACGAGCGATGGAGGAGAGACCCGTGGATGAGAACATAGAAAAATGGTCGACACTTAAAGAAGTACAGGAATATCTCGGAGTCGGACGCGAAAGCATCCTGCAATGGATCAATAAGCGTAATATGCCTGACTATAAGGCCGGCAGGTTTTGGAAATTCAAGCTGTCCGAAGTTGACGGATGGATCAGATCCGGCGGCGCATCAGACGAGAACGACACGGAAGATAAAGAACAGGCTTAAAGGAGGGAAGCTCCGTTTGTGAAAAAGCTGATAGATATTCAGAGCAGTCCGGTAGCCCCTCTTTTGGACTTGCTTCTTAAGAATAAATCGACAAAGAAAAACATCATCTGGGCGACCGAAACCTATGATAAGCTGGGAGACGACTTCACAGATAAGGAACAGATAAGCCGCAGCTTTCTCTTGCAGCACGCGGACATCATCAAGCCGAGAATCCAGAAGTCACAGGAAGCGCAGCAGGAGCGCACACGAAAAAAGGCCGAGGTTTTCACCCCGGCATGGCTGTGCAACCTGATGAACAATTATTGTGATGAAGAATGGTTCGGCAGGAAAGACGTATTCAATGTAGAGAACGATGACCATACATGGACGGTTATCGAAGAACCGATTGAGTTTCCGAAGCGCAAAACATGGAAACACTACGTGGACTCCAGACGGCTGGAAATTACTTGCGGTGAAGCACCTTACCTTGTTTCCCGGTATGATGTCTCGACCGGAGAACTCATCGTTCCACCGAAACGGAGAATCGGACAGATGGATCGGAAACTCCGAATCGTGAATGAAAATGCCAGGGACTATGATGAATGGGTGAAGTGGACGATCCGGGCATTCGAAGCATCCTATGGGTATGAGTACCAAGGGGACAATCTTCTGATAGCGCGAATCAACCTGCTGCTGACGTTCATCGATTATTACAGGGAGCGTTGGGATAAAGAACCGGACGAAAAGCTTCTGCAAACGATCGTGAACAAAATTGTATGGAATATCTGGCAGATGGATGGCCTTAAGGACACAGTACCCCTTGGAAAGCTGTACGAGGAATTCCGGCAGATGACGTTTTTCGATATGTACTCTGAAATGACGGATATGGCAGATGAAGAACCCGAGGCCATACCCTGTAAGATATACAACTGGAGAAAGAACAACTCCATTCTCTTCAAAAAGCTTAAGGAGATGAAAGTCATGGGCAAAAAACTTTTTAATTTCGTTATTGGCAATCCACCGTATAACGAGGACTTTGAAAATTCCGGCAGCAACAAGAATTTTGCAAAACCTGTATATAACCAGTTTATGAATGCGGCATATGAAGTCGCTGATAAAGTAGAACTTATTCATCCAGCACGTTTCCTTTTTAATGCTGGCAGTACACCTAAAGCATGGAACGAGAAAATGCTTAATGATGAGCATTTTAAAGTTCTTGAATATGAAGCAAACAGTACTGCTGTGTTTCCTAATACGGATATTAAAGGAGGAGTTGCGATAACATATCATGACTGTGATGTGAAATATGCTCCAATTGAAATCTTTACATCATTTCCTGAGCTTAATTCCATTCTAAAAAAGGTAAAGCCATTGTCCGATGCTTTTTTAAGTACCATCATTTCTGGCAGAGGTGTATACAAACTTTCAGATAAGGCTCTGGAAGAACACCCAGAAATAATTGAAATTCAGTCTAAGGGACACAAAAAGGACGTAGGCGCTGGAGCTTTTAAGAAACTTATAAATATTGTCTTTTTTGAGGATAAGCCCTCGGATGATTATGAATACGTGAAATTCTTAGGCCTTGTATCAGGAAAAAGAATTTATTGTTGGGGAAGAAAAGACTATCAGGATGTTCCAGAGAGTTTTTACAAATATAAAGTGTTTATACCAAAAGCCAATGGAAGTGGTGCACTCGGTGAAGTACTTTCTACACCCATAATCGGGGAGCCCATAATCGGGGCTACTGAAACATTTTTATCCATAGGATCTTTTGATACTTCAGGAGAAGCGGAGCATTGCCTTAAGTATGTGCAGAGTAAATTTGCCAGAGTAATGCTTGGTATTTTGAAAATTACACAAGATAATACAAAAGATAAATGGTCATATGTCCCGCTTCAAGACTTTACCTCATCCTCCGACATCGATTGGTTGAAATCCGTTCACGAGGTTGACTTGCAGCTTTACCGCAAGTACGGGCTTGATGAAAAGGAGATCAATTTCATAGAATCACATGTAAAGGAGATGGCGTGATGGCAGCAATCAAGATTAAAGCAGCCACAAAAGTCACTCCTCAATGCTATGCGTACACGACGCCGGGAGTGCCAGCGCATGACGGCTGGACAAAGATCGGATTTACAGAGCGGGAGGTTGAGACTCGCATTAAAGAGCAGACACATACAGTTGGTGTGCTGCATAAAACGTGGTGGCACCTGCGCGCTGCATACATGACGGAACCGTTCGGAACATTTACAGATAAGGACTTTCATGCCTATCTTAAGAAGCTTAGCGTTTCCAGAGAAGAAGGTACGGAGTGGTTCCGCATTGAGCCAAACACCGCAAAGGGTAATTTTTTCGATTTTACCCAGAATCACGGCGTTGTTTCCGATGATGACGCGGACGCTGTCATTCCGTATCAGCTCCGCGACGAGCAGAACAAAGCTGCTGAGATGACACTTGATTATTTCAAGTCTCACAGCAATGGTGAATTTTTATGGAATGCGAAGCCGCGTTTTGGGAAAACACTTTCAGCTTATGATCTGTGCAAGAGACTTGATGCAACGAACATTCTCATCGTTACGAACCGCCCGGTGATTGCGAACTCATGGTATTCGGACTATGAGACGTTTTTCGGTCCGCAGTCCGGCTATCTGTTTGTCAGCAGTGTGGACGGCATCAAGGATAAAAAATATGTGATGAGCCGTCAGGAGTATCTTGATAGGCTGATGGATGAACACCACCAAATCAAAGGATGCATTGAGTTTGTGAGCTTGCAGGATCTGAAAGGTTCCATCTATTTCGGCGGGCAGTATGACAAGTTATCAGAAGTAAGCGCAGAAAAAGGCCTAAACTGGGACATTCTCATTGTTGATGAGGCTCATGAAGGCGTGGATACCTACAAGACGGATACAGCCTTCAGTCATATTCATCGCAAGTGGACGCTTCATCTTTCTGGAACACCGTTTAAGGCATTGGCAAGCGACAAATTTGCGGATGATGCGATTTTCAACTGGACATATGCGGACGAGCAGAAGAAAAAGCGTGATTGGGATGATTCCAGCGAGATAGAGAATCCGTATGAAAACCTTCCACGGCTCAGTCTGTTTACATACCAGATGTCGGATATTGTCCGCAATAAGGTGAAGCAAGGCATTGAGCTTGCAGACAATGATGTTGAGGAATACGCGTTTGACCTGAACGAATTCTTCAAGACGAACGAATCCGGCAAGTTTATACATGACACGGATGTGGACAGGTTTCTCGATGCACTGACATGTCAGGAGAAGTTCCCGTTCTCTACATCGGAACTGCGAAATGAACTGAAGCACACGTTCTGGCTATTGAACCGTGTGGCGAGCGCAAAGGCTCTGGCAAAGAAGCTTGAACTGCATCCGGTGTTCAAGGATTATAAGATTATCCTCGCTGCCGGTGACGGCAAGCTGGATGACGATGACGAAAATGAGAAGGCATTCGATCGCGTCACCGAGGCCATCAAAGAAGATGATAAGACCATTACCCTGTCTGTTGGCCAGTTGACGACCGGGATCACGATCCCGGAGTGGACGGCAGTTCTTATGCTTTCTAACATGGCGAGTCCGGCACTGTACATGCAAGCCGCTTTCCGCGCACAGAATCCATGCCTGTTCCACGACGCGCAGGGTTTCTACAGGAAGCAGAACGCTTATGTCTTTGACTTTGATCCGGCGCGTACACTGACTATATTCGAGCAGTTTGCCAATGATCTGATTCCGGAAACATCAGGGGACAAGGGAGACTTCGACCAGCGTAAGCAGCATGTGCGCGAGCTTTTGAATTTCTTCCCTGTCTATGGTGAGGATGATCAGGGCTCTATGATCGAACTGGATGCCGAGTCCGTTCTCACGATTCCTCGACACATCCATGCTAAAGAAGTCGTGGAGCGCGGTTTCATGTCAAACTTCCTTTTCACCAACATTTCCGGTATTTTTAGTGCACCAAAGGAGATCATCGACCTTATCAATGGAATGCAGGCAATTGAGGAGCCTAAGACGCTTACGCCTGTTGACATGGATGAAAATACGGCGGACGGGCTGAATCTGAATGATAAAGGTGAAGTTGAGATTCCGAAAGAGCAGGTTATTGGCACAGCACGTGAACTTTTCGGAGACAAGGTCTATAGTGATGTGGATAAAGAACTTACGCAGGCGGTTACTGATATTACGGAGCAGCATGCGAAGAATCCGAAGAAAGATGAGCTGAAGGAACTCAGAGAGAAATTCAGCAAGCCGATAGCGAGCACGCTCATCGAGACTGCGCGTCAGCAGTATGGGCGTGACTTGAAGAAATCCACGCAAAACCAGCTGGAGCGGAAAATTCAGGAAACCACGGACACTGTAGTCAACCAGGAATACGGTGATTACACCATCCGCGATCACCAGCTCGTCAAAGAACGTGACGACAAGATCTCCGAGGCACAGAAGTCCGGTGCTTCCATGTCGGAAATTTCAAGACTCGACAATGAGTACACGAAGAAGAGGCTTCAGGGCTATAAGGACACGGTGGAGAACATGCAGAAGAAGCTTCATGATGATGAGGCTGTCAAGAAAGCCGCTGAAACCATCGTGGAGACAGTCGAGACGGAAAAGCTCAACACGCAGAAGGACTCCATTGAGGGAAGCGTGAGGGATCATCTACGCGGATTCTCCCGTACCATACCCGCATTTCTTATGGCTTATGGGGATGAGAACACGACGCTCGCCAATTTCAACACGCTCGTGCCGGCTGCCGTATTCTGGGAAGTGACTGTTAATCCACAGAGCGGAGAAGGCGTGACCTTGGCTCAGTTCCGCTTGCTGCGTGATGGCGGTGATTACTACCAGAAGGACGAAAATGGGAATGAGATCCGAGACGAGGAGCACAAGAAGCGTTTCAACGGACATCTGTTCGATGAGGTCGTGTTCAATGATGCCATCCAGGAGTTCATGAAGAAGCGCACGGAACTTGCCGATTATTTCAGCGGCGACAGCAAAGGTGACATCTTCGATTATATTCCGCCACAGAAAACAAACCAGATCTTCACGCCAAAGCACGTAGTCAAGGACATGGTTGATCGCCTGGAGCAGGAGAATCCCAGATGCTTCGATGATCCGAACAATACGTTTGCTGACCTTTACATGAAGTCAGGCATGTACATCACAGAGATTGTCACCCGCCTGTACCAGAGCAAGTGTATGAAAGCTTTATACCCTGATAATGCGGAAAGATTGAATCATATCTTTGCAAAACAGGTATATGGTTGTGCACCGACGGAAATCATCTACCGGATTTGCCTAAGGTATATTCTTGGATTCAGTGATGAGATCCATATTGATAAGTACAACATTAAGCTATGCGACACATTGGAGTATGCAAAGAGCGGAACACTTGAGGGAGTAATGAAAAAACTGTTTGACCTGTAAGGGATGAATTGATCCCGATGGGATTGCTGTGGAATTCAGTGCTTGATTTTACAAATAAGAAAGTGGGATTGTGCATTGAATAAGGTGTCATTTATTGACTTGTTACAGCCGGCTGCAAGTATTCAGGCATTGATACAGGAGGACTGTTATGCTCGGAGCAATCATCGGCGACATTGTAAGGTCGCGTTTTAAATTCAATAACTATAGGAGCAAGAACTTCGACCTGTTGGCCGCAGGTTGCTTCGTCACGGATGACAGCATCATGACCCTTGCCATTGCAAAGGCGATCCTTGCCTGTGAAGGCGATTGGGAAAGCTTTGGTGAACGGGCTGCAGGGTTTATGCAGGAAATCGGACACAAACATCCGGATTGCGGCTTTAGCAGTATGTTCAATCGCTGGATTTTCAGCGACGACTCGAAGTCGTACTATAGCTTCGGGAGCGGCGTCGCCATGCATGTTTCGCCGTGCGGGTTCATCGCCAGGACCGAGGAAGAGGCAAAACTGCTCTCCAGAAAGGTCGCGGAAGTAACACACAATCATGCAGAAGGCATCAAGGGTGCCGAGGCGGTCACCATCGCAATCTTTCTGGCTCGCAGCGGTGCGACGAAAAAGGAAATCCGTGAGCGGATCGAACGCGATTATTACAAATTGGACTTCACCCTTGACGGTATCCGTGACACCTGCCAATTCAGCGAAACCTGCCAGGAAACCGTGCCGCGGGCGATCGTGGCGTTCCTTGAATCCATAACCTTTGAAGATGCCATACGAAATGCGATCAGCATTGGCGGCGACAGCAACACACTTGCTGCGATAACCGGTGCCATCGCCGAAGCATATTATGGTATACCATTCCCGCTGAAGCGCAAGGCACTCACCTATCTTGATGACGAGCTGCGCGGCATCTGTCGCGAATGGGAACAAGCGACCCGTAGAGGTAAACCCAACCGAAAATTTGATTTCATTACGAAATATATTGGTAAGCTGGATGACAGGGACAATTGGCAGGACTTTTATAGGGAATTCTATATCTTTGCTCAATTGAATCCCGAATATGGATTGAAGGATTATCAAGCTATTCTCGAAAAGCAAGGCTTGAAGTGGACTGAAGAATCCATGAAAACCGCCGATGTTGATATACTTGACGAGCAAACGGTTCTTGCTCTGATCCTTGGCGCACACCGTGCTGAACACTTTACGGAGGGCGTGCTGGAAACGTTTATCTGCGAGGGATATATTACAAAATGGCTCCGTCGTTTGAAAACGATTGACGACAAGCGTAAACCCGAGCCGGACAGGCCTGTCCTGAAGCAGGTCAGGGTCAGTCTGCAGCCTATCCGTGGGGGCAGCACAAGTGAATTACTCGTAACCAATGAGCAGGTGGTCATTAAGAACAGCATACCTGAGGGCGGCAGCGTCACCCATCAGTATGAAATTGAAGCGGCTTTGGGGATCGGGGAAGATTCCCTGAGCATAATGGAGGACTGCCTTGACGCGGAAGGTTGGCAAGATGATGCCCGGTCCTTTAGCGGAACAAGCTCTGTGTTCAACGTTTATGAATTGAAAGCTGAGTACGAAGGCGGCAAGACTGTCGTTCACAAGGGTATTTTCGACCGTGCCCACATGCCGGAAAAGCAATTTATCGTGTTCATCGATGCCATTCATGCCATTATCCGGTCGTTTGGGTTTGGCGGCATTGTCGGTCTTTCCGGCTTTATGTCCGCGCTGAAAAAGGGCGAGGTCAAATACTGCGGCGTTGAGTTCCCGGATGGCGGAAAGATCTATCACTATCGCACCGCTGATTTGCGAATTGATATCGGCGATGAGGTCGTCGTGCCCGTCGGAGAAAGCAATTACGAGCGGGAAGCAACGGTCAGGACCATTGAGTTCTGCCATTGGGACGATACGCCATACCCGCTTGAAAAGACAAAAGAGATTATCTGCCTGGTGAGCGACAAAGAGGAGCCGTCCGTATCGAACCTGTTGACTGGATCCGTCGGGGACGAGGAGGATGAAGATGATTGAAACAGAAGATTTGATATCATATTATTCCAGTGCATTTGAACAAACTTTCCGGGTACCAGATGAGTAAACAGCTGGAGGCGCAGAAATGATTGACATCGAAAAATTAAAAGATATTCTTGAGGGATACAAGACGTATTTTCCGGGCCATTTCAATGACGAGAAGTACAAGTGGGAGGCGGTAAAGTGTTTTCAGGATAATTGGAATATAGACGCTCCAAACTTTGGAGACATGTTTAGGATCGCTACGGATAAGACCGATAACCTGCTGACTTCCGGATATGTCTATCCCCGGGGCATGATTCTGAACTTTGCGAAAGTCGATGATGAAGCAACAAGGCAGATGTTCCGCAATCTTTATGATAAATCCCGTGATCTTGGTGAGCGGGTTGACGATTTCCAGTCCGTCGCCGAAACTCTCCGTGCGAAATACGATGACGGAACGTGGAAGAATCATTATCAGAGTATAAATGCTGTCAGCACTTATCTATGGCTTCGATTTCCGGATAAATATTACATCTACAAGTATGAACTATACAAGAATGCAGCGACAGAGCTTGCCGCAGATTATAAGCCGAAGCGAAATGGCTCTGCCGACAATATGACTGGTGGATTTCAGATGTATGATGAGATCTGTAAAGCAATCGCCGAAGATGCAGGGGTTGTTGCGATGGTGCAGAGTGCGTTGACGGAAAGTTGCTATCCGGATCCGAAGTTCAAGACCCTTAC
Source organism: Eubacteriales bacterium mix99 (assembly GCA_038396605.1). Taxonomy (NCBI): domain Bacteria; kingdom Bacillati; phylum Bacillota; class Clostridia; order Eubacteriales; species Eubacteriales bacterium mix99. The sequence continues at coordinate 2,727,147 of CP121690.1, read as the reverse complement.
AGTCGATGTGGGATTTTATCTGAGTAGATTTTATCTTGATGATATGGGCAGATGGTTTCCGAAAGATTATTCGCCCAGGCTTTCTGTAAAGGATTGGGTAGAACTTCTGAACAACAATACTGTCTTTACATTGAGCAGCCTCCAGATATTAAAGCGAATGAAAGATTACGGGGGACAGGCCACCTGCAAGCAACTCTCCATTAAATACGGTGAGAGCAGTAATTTCTACAATGTCGGTTCCTCTGCGCTTGCGCGAAGAGTCGCCAAAAAGTCCGGTTGCCCGGTTATGACAAAAGACACAGAGAACTCCAAATGGTGGCCAATTCTCTATATTGGCAAATATGCTGACAGCCACACGGATGGCATATTCATATGGAGAATTCGGGATGAACTTTCAAGCGCTCTGGATCAGGTGGATTTGACGGGTATACCATTGTATGCTGATACGATACCGGGTGGAGTTGTTCCAAAATACACAAAAAAAGACTTCCTCGGTAAAGTTTATATGACGGAGGAACATTTTGATGTACTGAAAGCTTTACTCAGCAATAAGATGAATATCATTCTGCAGGGCGCACCGGGCGTGGGTAAGACTTTCACGGCAAAGAAGCTGGCCTATGCCATGATGGGTGAAATGGATGATTCCCATATTGAGATGGTGCAGTTTCACCAAAATTATTCGTACGAGGATTTTATGCTCGGGTACCGGCCTGAAGGCACTGATTTTAAACTGACGAAAGGGGTTTTCTTCAGGTTCTGTCAAAAAGCTGCCAACGATCCTAATAAAGATTATTTCTTTATCATTGACGAAATCAACCGAGGCAATATGAGTAAGATCTTTGGTGAGGTGCTAATGCTTATTGAAAACGATAAGCGAGGCCCGAAGAATAAAATTACGCTTGTATATAATGAATTGCCTTTTTATGTTCCGGAAAATTTATACATTATTGGAATGATGAATACGGCAGACCGAAGTCTTGCCATGATGGACTATGCTCTTCGCAGACGTTTCAGTTTCTTTGAAATGGAACCGGGATTCAGTTCTGAAGGCTTCAGAAGCTACCAGGCTGGACTAGCCAGTGAAACATTTGATACCCTTATGGAACAGATCAAAGCTCTGAATAAAGAAATTGCAGAGGATGAATCTCTGGGCAATGGATTCCGAATCGGCCACAGCTATTTTTGCGGATTGAAACCTGAGACGTGTATCATAGACCAGCTGCACTCCATCGTTGAATTTGATATCCTTCCGTTGTTGTCGGAATATTGGTTTGACGAACCGGCAAAGGTGCAACGCTGGGAACAGAACCTGCGTGGTGTATTCGATGACTGAAGATAAAGGGATCTTCATCAAGAATATTTATTATATGCTGTCCTATGCTTTTCAGGTTTTGAAACAATCCAATTACGAGAGTATAGCAGCAGAGGATTTTGAAAATGTTCAGGACTTATTCGCGGCGATTCTTAATAGGGGCGTAGCACAGCAGCTGAAGCAGGGACTTTACCGGGAGTACGTTCCCAGGAACGAAACTTTGGCTGCAATGCGCGGCAAAATTGATATGTCGGGAACAATCCGGAACAGAGTTCAGCGAAATCAAAAGCTGGCCTGTGAATATGATGAGCTTTCAGAAAATAATATCTTCAATCAGGTATTGAAGACAACTATGTTCTGTCTTGTGCGGGATGCCGGTGTAGCTGCGAAACAAAAAGCCGGGTTGAAAAAAGTCCTTGTGTTTTTTGGTGACATAGATCTTCTGATGCCATCGAAAATACAGTGGAACAAGCTCCATTACCAGAGGAATAACCGAAGCTATGAGATGCTCCTGAATATTTGCTGGTTCGTTCTTGACGGAATGCTTCAGACGACGGAGAAAGGCAAATATCGTATGGCCGCCTTCGCGGATGAGCATATGGCCAGACTGTATGAAAAGTTTATTCTTGAATATTATCGTCAGAACTGCACCTGCCTTTCGGAGGTAAGAGCAGCTCAGATAAAATGGGATGTAAGGGATGAAAACGGGGAAAACACGGCAATTCGCTTCCTTCCGGTCATGCAGACAGATATCTTTCTTCGGAAGGACGATGTTGTTTTGATCATCGATGCAAAATATTACGGCAATACGCTACAGAAGCGATTTGATAAACCCACTCTTATCTCAGGAAACATTTATCAGATTTTTACTTATGTCAAAAATCAGGATAAAAATCATACCGGGAAAGTGTCCGGATTACTGCTGTATGCCAGGACAGATGAGGATATTGCCCCGGATTGTTCCTTCAATATTGGCGGTAATCAGATAGGAGCAAGAACTCTTGACCTGAATAAGGATTTCAAAATCATCTCCGCACAGCTGGACGGTATTGCAGAGAAATATTTCGGAAAACCGGAAAAAAAGCTTTGACACCGTTAAATCTGGATCCGGCATCCGTCAAGGATCTAGCCAGAATTACATTTACCAGCGGAGACAATGGTGCTACCCAGGAATACGAGCCGCAAAAGAATATAGAGCGTCGCCCATTATGTGGCGTTGCGTTGGACGAAAACGGTGTATGCCCAAAATGTGGATATCGGAAATAGTCTGATTTAATATTTAAAGTATATTGTTGATGAATGGAAAAGGAAACGAGTTCGGCATTCTATTACGGAATGAAAGTGCTAATTTCCAGCATAACCGGGGATTAGCACTTTCATTTTATATTTAGCAATGTATTTTATCTGGAGTACGGAGCGCCTGATTTTCGTTATTATGAGAAAAACAAATCAGAGGCTGCTTTTTTACCTCAGCTTATGATAGAATGCCTGTGACAGGGAAAAGGCTATCTCGGTAGGGCAGACAGAGTTTTTATGCTCCTGCCCGGTTAAAAATTTATGAAAGAAGGGGATCAGATGAAAACGCTGGGAAGTGCAATCCAGATCAGCGAACTGAAATTGAAAAATCGATTGGTCATGCCGCCGATGGCAACAGAGAGCTCAGATGAGGACGGGAATATATCAGAAAAGTTGCTGCGTTATTATGACGAGAAATCCCGCGGCGGTTATCTCGGAATGATCATTACAGAGCATAGCTTTATTGCTGCGGATGGAAAAGCAAGTGACAGGCAGGTTTCGATCGCTTCCGATGACAAGTTGACCGGACTTAAGGAACTGACAGATGTGATTCATGAAAATGGAGTCCGGGTTGCCTGCCAGATCAATCATGCAGGTGGAAATACGCGAAGCAGTATCACCGGATATCCGACAATGGCCCCATCTGTTGTTCTTTCAGACGGTGCAAAATTTGCCGACCGCAGTATGACACATACTGACATCCGGACTGTTGTACAGGAGTTTGCCGATGCGGCCCGCCGGGCAAAGAAAGCGGGATTTGATGCGGTAGAGATCCATTCTGCACACGGATATCTCCTGAATGAGTTCTATTCCCCTTTGATAAATAACAGGACAGATGAGTACGGCGGCAATCTTTCCTGGAGAATCCGAATCCATTTGGAAACAATAAGGGCTGTAAAAGAGGCCGTGGGAAAGGATTATCCTGTATTGATCCGTTTGGGAGGCATTGATGACACACCGGGCGGCAATGGTATTCAGGATGCTGTAGAGGCATCAAAAGCTTTTGAACAGGCGGGTATCAGTCTCATTGATATATCCGGCGGCATAACCGGTTATGTACGACACAATATGGAACAGGTGCAGGGGTATTTCTCTGATGTGTCGGAAGCGGTAAAGCAGGCCGTTTCCGTCCCGGTACTCGTAACAGGCGGCATCAACGATCCACATGCTGCCGACCGGATTATCAGAGAGAATAAGGCGGATCTTGTGGGAGTCGGCAGAGCGATTCTTCGGGATTCCGCATGGCCGAAGAAGGCGCTTGAAGAAACTGAAACTTGACGGCATTCTCTATTTTCCTTATAATAATACTCAGTCAGTACCATTTTCCAGCCATGGCACTGCTTTTATTATTTTCGAGGTGCTTTTATGAAACTTATTTTAAAATATACCTGGCGTTACAGGAAATACTTATTGCTCAGTCTTTTGGGAGTGGCGGGCTTTGTGCTTATTCAGATGGGGGTTCCCACCCTGTTGAAATATATTATTAATGATTCCCTGATGACGGGCAATTCCTCCCGTCTTTTATCCCTGGCACTGCTGATGCTGGCTGTCATTCTGGCAGGAGGCCTCGGGGAAGTCTGTATGTCCTACGCCAACAGCCGCATAGCTTCCAATGTCATCCGCGACGTTCGGAATGACACTTTTCGGAAGACCCAGAGCTTTTCCCACGCGGAGTTTAATCAATTCAGCGTGTCTTCGCTGCTTACCAGCATTACCAGCGACGCCTACCAGATTATGCTTTTCGTTCAGAATATGCTGCGCAGTGCCCTGATTACTCCGGTGATGACGGTCAGTGGGTTCGTCCTGATTGTCAAAACCAATCCCCAGTTGATCTGGGTGGTTGTGCTGGTCATTCCCATACTGCTTTTCGGAGTGTTCTTTATCAGCCGTAAATCCATTCCCTATTCCCGCGCCCAGCAGCAGGGACTGGACAAAATCAACTTAAATATGAGGGAAGGTATTTCCGGACTTCGTGTCATCCGTGCTTTCGGAAATGAGGGCTTTCAGTCCGAACGTTTTGGGGATGTAAGCCGGGAATACTGCGGCGTATCCAAAACGGTGTACCGGATCGTATCTATTTCCCAGCCGGGTTTTTATCTGCTGTTCAATACCATGATCGCTGTTATCCTGTGGAAAGGCAGCAAATCCATCGGGCTTGGAGCGCTGGATGTGGGAACCCTGAGCGCATCCATCGAATATGTGTTTCACATTTTGTTTTCCTTCATGATGCTGGCTGTTCTGTTCCTCATGTATCCCCGTGCGTCGGTATCGGCCCGCCGGATTCAGCGTGTTCTGGAAAGTACTCCGGGTATCGATGAAAACCTGAAAAATGGTGTTACCAAAACGAGGGAAAAGGGTACAGTGCGTTTTGAAAACGTAACCTTTTCCTATCCTGATTCTGAAGAACCCATTCTGAAAAATATCAGTTTTACCGCATCTCCCGGACAGACTGTGGCCTTTATCGGAAGTACGGGAAGCGGGAAATCCACGTTGGTGCAGCTTATTCCGAGGATGTATGATGTGACCGAGGGCAGAATTCGGATTGATGGGGTGGATGTACGGGATTACAATATCCAGGTTCTCCGCGACCGGATCGGCTACATCCCTCAAAAGGCCCAACTGTTTACCGGAACCATTGCAGATAATTTACGTATTGGCAAAAAAGAGGCGACTACAGAGGAAATGGAGAGGGCAGCAGAAATTGCCCAGGCGTCTGAATTTATTGCACGAAAGGAAAGCGGCCTGAACGAAATACTTTCCGAAGGCGGAAGCAATCTATCCGGCGGACAGAAGCAGCGGCTTGCCATTGCCCGCGCCATTGTGAAGAATCCGGAAATTTATATCTTTGATGATTCCTTCTCCGCCCTGGATTATGCTACGGACAAAAAGCTGCGGAAGCGTCTGAAGCAGGAAATCACGGATGCAACGGTTCTGATTGTAGCCCAGAGAATCAGCACAATCCGCTATGCGGATAAGATTATCGTGCTGAATGAAGGGGAGATGGCTGCAGAAGGCACACATGAGGAACTGTTGAAGACTAGCAGAATTTACCACGACATCGCAGCTTCCCAGCTGACAGAGGAGGAATTGGCTTGACACAGATTCAGTTATCCAGGGCGAAAAAGCTTGTCCATCTGTGTTTTTCGCCTTATAAATTACAAATCATACTGCCCATTGTATTTACGTCTCTGGGCAGTATTTTGGGAGGGTTGAATCCCTTTATCATAGGGCTTGGAATTACAGAGCTTGGAAAAAACGTAAAGGATATGAAGGCAGGCACACCGGGTGCGGGGGTTAATTTCCCCTATATATGGAAGGTTGTCCTTGTGCTTATCATTTTTAATGTGGTGAGACAGTCTCTCACCTATATTTCCAGCTTTATGATGGGCGGCGGCGTACAGGATGCGTTCAAGGATTTGCGGACCCGCATTTATGCAAAGATGAATCGCCTGCCGGTATCCTATTTTGACAGGCACCAACAGGGAACCGTACTGAATACGGTGACAAATGATGTGGATGTGGTAAGCAATGCGGTTCTTCAATCCCTCTTGGCCATGACGTATTCGGTTATCAGCGTCATCATTACCTTTGTCATGATGCTCTATATCTCTGTCCCCCTGGGGTTGGCCTCCATGATCATGATACCGGCATCCTTCTTCCTGTCACGCTATTTCATGAAACGTTCCCAGGGGGATTTTCTTACCATGCAGAATGCCCTGGCGGATCTAAACGGTTATGTGCAGGAGAGATATACCGGTTTTACGGTCATTAAACTGTATAACAATGAAGAGGAAACGATCAGGGGGTTCTGGAAGATCAATGAAAAAATCAACCGGGTCGGTTTCAGGGCCAACTTCAAATCCTCACTGATATCACCTGTCATGGAGTTTATGGTGAATTTCACCTATATCGTCATGGCAGTGCTGACGGGGTATTCGGTGCTGTTTTCCGGGATGACGCTGGGAAACATGCAGGCCTTCGTTCAATACATCTGGATTCTCTATGATCCGCTGGGACAAATTACCCAGCTTTTCCCGGCACTTCAAAGCGCCGTTGCTTCCATGGAGCGGATTATGAATTTTCTGGATGAGGCAGAGGAAAGCGCCGGGAAAGTAAGCGATACTCGGTTGGAACCGGAAAAATGCAGTGGCCATGTGCAGTTTGAACATGTGCAATTTTCCTATACAAAGAAGAAGCCGCTGATCAGGGATTTTTCCCTGGAGGCAAAGCCGGGGCAGACCATTGCCATTGTTGGAGCCACCGGAGCGGGGAAGACCACGATGATCAATCTGCTGATGCGCTTTTACGATGTGGACGCAGGAGATATCAGGATTGACGGGGAAAGCATTTATGATATGCGGAGGAGCTCGGAACGAAAGCTGTTTGGCATGGTACTGCAGGACGCCTGGCTGTATCACGACACGATCCGGGACAATATCCGCTTTGGAAAACCGGACGCTACCGATGAGGAAGTTGTACAGGCTGCCAGGGCTGCCAATGTGCACCACTTTATTCAGACAATGCCGGGCGGATATGACATGATGATCAACGAAGAGGGCAGCAATGTTTCACTGGGGCAGAAACAGCTTCTTACCATTGCCCGGGCTATTCTGAAAAATCCCCGGATTCTCATTCTGGATGAGGCGACCAGCAGTGTGGATACCCGGCTGGAAGTGCTGATTCAGACAGCTATGAAACGGGCTATGAAAGGAAGGACCAGTTTTGTAATCGCACACCGGCTGTCCACCATCCGGGATGCAGACCTCATTCTGGTAATGGAAAACGGAGACATTGTGGAGCAGGGAACCCATAGGGAACTGCTGGCTAAAAAGGGTGCGTACGGGAAGCTTTATAACAGCCAGTTCGATGAGGAACAGGCTGACGATTCGCTGAAAATGTAATCTATGGAGGACACATGCATTTACTTTTACCAATCATCTATATTGCTTTTATCAGTCTTGGCCTGCCCGATTCCCTTCTCGGTTCTGCGTGGCCTGTTATGTACAGGCAATTTGGCGTACCGTTGTCCTATGCCGGAATCATAACCATGATAATAGCCGGTGGAACGATTGTATCCAGCCTTATGTCAGACAGGCTGACAAAAAGGTTTGGGGCAGGGTGGATCACCGCAGTCAGCGTAATGATGACAGCAGTCGCACTTTTCGGATTTTCTGTTTCCGGATCAATGATCTCCCTCTGCTTGTGGGCGATTCCATACGGACTTGGAGCAGGTGCGGTGGATGCAGCCTTGAACAACTATGTTGCACTTCATTATGCGGCAAGGCATATGAGCTGGCTTCATTGCTTTTGGGGCGTTGGTGCGGCAGTAAGTCCCTATATCATGAGCTATTGCCTGAAAAGGGGATACAGATGGCATTATGGCTATCGCTCAGTAGCGATCATACAAATTGTTCTGACTGTGATGTTTTTCATGAGTCTTCCGCTTTGGAAAAGAAAATCACCTGATGACAACAACAGCGATTCTCCTGTGAAGGCTTTGCCTTTGCTGCAGGCTTTGAAGATTCCCGGAGTTTCATTCGTTCTGATCACCTTTTTCAGCTATTGCGCCCTTGAAACGACAGCGGGGCTATGGGCCAGCAGTTATCTTGTACAATCCCGTAGGATCGAAACCGGGACTGCGGCGAGTTTTGCTTCGTTTTTTTATCTTGGCATCACCTTTGGACGTTTTCTGTGTGGCTTTGTTTCGGAAAAGATCGGTGACAAACGGCTCATTCGCTATGGAATCCTTTTAGCTGCAACCGGCATTGTTCTGATCGGACTTCCTGTAAAGGCCAGTACATTGGCATTGATTGGATTGGTGCTGACAGGTCTGGGATGCGCTCCTGTTTATCCTTCCATTATTCATGCAACCCCTTCGAATTTTGGCAAGGAAAATTCACAGGCAATCATTGGTATTCAGATGGCAAGTGCATATGTGGGAAGTACTTTCATGCCGCCGCTTTTTGGTGTGATCGCCGATCATATCAGCATTGGAGTGTATCCGTTCTATTTATTGTTCTTTGCCGTACTCATGCTCGTCATGTCCGAATGTTTGTCCAAACTCATTGTAAAAAACAAATAAAGGCTGAAATCTCAAAAATGGAAAGCATCTGTTGTTGGGCTTTTGTTATCTGGATGCCATATCGAAGGAGGAAAGGCAGGCTCTTTCAACAGAGGGACGTTGGAAGGATACCCATAATCTATGCTATAATAGGGGATAAGAAGAATGATGGCCTTCTGAAAATGGGAATTCAGAGAGTTCATAGCGTGAAACAAAGTACATGGAGCAGAGCGGATTGGAAAGTGAATTCATAACAAAAAAAGGAGAGCATGGTATGGACAATTTTACGCAGTATGCACCAACGGAAGTCGTGTTCGGAAAAGGAACGGAAAATGAAACAGGTAAGGAAGTGAAGAAGTGGGGTGGTTCCAGGGTTATCCTGGTTTACGGCAAAGGCAGTGTGGTAAGAAGTGGGCTGCTTGGGCGTGTTGAAAAATCACTGAAGGCGGAAGGCGTCGATTCTGTGGAATTCGGCGGAGCGAGACCGAATCCGACGCTTGCACACGCCGAGGAAGGTGCGGCACTGGCAGCAAAGAAGCATTGTGATTTCGTCCTCGCTGTTGGGGGTGGCAGTGCCATAGATACAGCCAAGGGGATTGCTCATGGAGCTGCGAATCCCGGCATTCAGCTCTGGGATATATGGACGCAGAAGGCTCCGCTTACCAAGTCGATGCCGGTAGGTGTAGTGCTTACCATTGCGGCAGCAGGAAGCGAGATGAGCGACTCCGCAGTGTTGACCAATGAGGAAACGGATATTAAAACCGGTCTCAGTACCGAGTTCAACCGCTGCAAATTTGCGGTTATGAATCCTGAGCTAACCTTTACACTGCCGGATTACCAGCTGGCAGCAGGCATTGCGGATATTATGATGCACACGATGGAACGATATTTTATTCCCGGCATTCAGTGCGACCTTACTGATGAGATCGCAGAAGGGCTGCTGAGGACAGTTGTAAAAAATGCGAAGGCGGCTCTGAAGGACCGCAGGGATTATGATGCCATGGCGGAAATCATGTGGTGCTCGAGCCTTTCTCATAATGATCTGACCGGATGCGGACGTGGCAAGGATTTTTCAGTGCACAAGATTGGAATGCCACTCAGTGCCTTTTATGACTATACCCATGGCGCGACGCTGACGGCAGTATGGGCTTCCTGGGCACGCTTCCAGTACAAACAGGCAGTGGACCGCTTCGCCAGGTATGCGCGCAAGGTATGGGGCATGACGGAGACCGACGATGAAAAAGCGGCCTTTTCCGGGATTGAAGCCACAGAAAAATTCTTCAGCGAGGTAGGTATGCCGGTATCTTTGCATGAGCTGGGGCTGTCCGCCACGGAAGATGATATAAAAGCACTTGCCCTCAATGCCACACAGGGTGATACGCTGAAATTCTCAAGGCTCATTCCGCTGGGAGCAAAAGAAATTGAAGAGATTTACAGAATGGCAAGATGATGGATGCTGCAGATGTGTCGCAGCGGAAAGCAGCATCTGGAAGGAAACCATACGCTGCGACGGGATACTACGGGGTGTGTTCCGATGCTGCTTCGATTTTTGCCGAAAAAGGGCCTGTAATATCCGTATGGATACCCATTCGGATAATCTGACCATGCAGCATGTCGTGGAAAAGGATGGCTTTGAAAGATGCGGCATTATATATGAGAAGGATGGATCGCCGCGGATAGCGTACCAGTATACCGCTACTTGGATGTACAGGTATATGGAAAGGAAGGTGGGGAAATGATCGTAAGTGCAAGCCGGCGGACTGATATACCGGCGTACTACTCGGACTGGTTCTATAACCGGATCAGGGAAGGGTATGTTTTGGTGCGTAATCCAATGAACTTTCACCAGATAAGCAGAATCCGGCTTGCACCGGATGTTGTGGACGGCATTGTATTCTGGACAAAAAATCCAGTACCGATGCTGGACCGGCTTGCCGAGCTCAGGGATTACATGTACTGCTTCCAATTCACCATCACGCCTTATGGCAGGGATATCGAGCCGAATCTGCCGGACAAGCCGGATACGATTATTTCTTCTTTCAGGCGGCTTTCCGATACGATTGGTGCAGACAGGGTTATCTGGCGATATGATCCCATTCTCATCAGCAAACGATATCCGATGGATTATCACATTCATGCGTTTGACAGGATTGTAAAAGAATTGAAGGGCTATACAAAAAAGGTGATTTTCAGTTTTATTGATAAGGATTACCGGGGGGTCCAGGGCAATTTAAAGGAGATGGCATTGCTGGACTTTCCACCTGCAGATCAGATGGGACTGAGTGCCAAACTCGCTGAAATTGCCCATAGCTATGATCTGGAGATGGACGCCTGTGCAGAATCAATTGACTTACGGCAGTATGGAATAGGGCATGCACGCTGCATTGATGACCGGTTGTTCACAAAGCTGCTTGGTTTTCATTTGAATGTCAGCAAGGACAGGAACCAGCGCCCCGAATGCGACTGCGTAACCAGTATGGACATTGGTATGTACAACACCTGTAAAAACGGCTGCCGCTATTGCTATGCCAATTATAACAAAAGGGCTGTGGATGGCAACGTTACCAGACACAACCCGAAATCACCGCTGATTTCAGGCGAGGTCGGCAGGGATGACAGAATAAGCAACCGCGAAGTGAAATCATGTCGTGATACACAGATGCGGTTTTTTGGCTGAGGCAGGCAAAGACATTTCCCGCTATAGGAATGGGATTTACTTTGTCGTAACCGACGGTGAGATTTGTTGGCATTTCGGTGATGACATCCCCGGTGAACCGTTCTTCGTTATGTCAGGCCCTCCATAAATTTAATGATTGTAGTCGTGATTATGTTGTGGTAAAATGTAAACATTTGATTGAACTGTTCAATCTATTTTTTATGAATGAAGGTACTTGATATGGGCGAGAAGAAAATGAAACGGAATGATCATGAAATGAGGGAGATATGTAAGTTGTCGCCGGAAGATGTGTGCCGGGAGACGGGCAGTGCAAATGGTGGATTGACACCGGAAGAGGCGGCGGCAAGGCAGCGCAGGTATGGGAAGAATGTAATAAAGGAGGCCAAAGGCAAGCCTGTGATCCTGGTTTTCCTGTCGAGCTTCATAAGCTTGATGGCTATTTTGCTCTGGGCAGGTGGCATCATCGCGTTCGTTGCCAAAATACCGGAGCTTGGCTTTGCGATCTGGCTGGTGAATATCATAAACGGAGTTTTCAGCTTCTGGCAGGAATACCGCGCCGGGAAAGCCACCAATGCGTTGAAAAAGATGCTTCCCTCTTATACGAATGTTATACGGGATAACAGGGAACAGCAGATACTGGCTGAGGATTTGGTTCCGGGAGATATAATGGTTTTTTCCGAAGGCGATAAGATATCTGCCGATGCGCGATTGATTTCGAGTAACGACCTTCAGGTAAACCAGTCCACGCTGACAGGAGAATCCAATCCGGTCCGCAGGACACATGACTCTGTTCTGAGGGAGGACATGTCGATATACGAGATCCCGAATCTGATATTCGCCGGCACGAGTGTGTCAAGCGGTACCGGCCGGGCCGTCGTAGTTTCGACAGGGATGGATACCGAGTTCGGAAAGATTGCCAATTTGACGCAAACGGTTCAGGAGGAGCAGAGCCCTCTGGAGAAGGAACTGGACAGATTGACAAAGCAGGTTTCATTCATCGCAGTCGGCTTTGGAGTAGCTTTCTTCACTGCGGCGATATTTATCGTGCACCAGCCTTTTGCGCAGGCTTTCATCTTTTCGCTGGGGATGATTGTCGCGTTTATACCGGAAGGACTTTTGCCGACTGTTACGCTGTCTCTTGCGATGGCGGTTCAGCGGATGGCAAAGGAACACGCGCTTGTGAAGCGGCTTTCAGCTGTGGAGACGCTTGGCTGTACCACTGTAATATGTTCGGATAAAACAGGCACTCTGACCCAGAATGAGATGACAGTTACCAATTTATGGACTCCGGAGGCGGAATACAAGGTTACGGGACTCGGATATGCTCCCGTCGGGGATATCATGGCTGGGGACAGGAAAGTGACCGCAGCCGACAATAAGGGATTAAAGCTTCTCCTTAAGGGGGCAAGTCTTTGCAGCAACGCACGCGTGGTTCCTCCCGACGGGGGAAGTGATAAATATACCGTGCTCGGCGACCCGACCGAGGCCTGCCTTGGGGTAGCAGCAAAGAAGGCAGGGCTTAATCCCGAGGATATGTTTACATCCACTCCGAGGCTGAGAGAACTGCCGTTTGATTCAAGGCGCAAGAGGATGACGACCATCAATCAGCTAAAACAGCCCGTTGATGGAACTTGGAGGATCGCATATGTGAAGGGATCACCGAAAGAGGTTCTGGAGCTCTGCAGCGGCGTATTTACAGACGGAGGGCGGCATGAGATCACGGATGAGCAGAGAAAGCGGATAATGGCCGCCAATGATGGCTATGCGCGCAGGGGATTGAGGGTGCTTGCAGTTGCATACAGGCTTTTAAAGAAGAACGATAATCTGCCATCGGCGCTGAGTGCGTATACGTCGGAGATGGTTGAGCAGGATCTTACCTTTGTCGGGTTAACCGTAATGATGGATCCGCCGAGACCGGAAGTTGCAAAGGCTGTTGACCTATGCCACAAGGCTGATATTCGAATCATAATGATAACCGGCGACTATGGCTTGACTGCCGAGAGCATTGCAAAACATATTGGCATTGTAAATGGTGATCATCCGCGGATTATATCGGGAATAGAGCTGCAAAACATGCAGGATGATGAGCTTAAGAAGGCTTTGCAGGATGAAGTCATCTTTGCCAGAGTGGCGCCCGAGCAAAAATTCAGGGTGGTGTCCAACCTTCAGGAGATGGGTCATATCGTCGCGGTAACGGGCGACGGTGTAAACGATTCTCCCGCACTTAAGAAGGCTGACATAGGTATCGCAATGGGGATGACAGGTACCGATGTCGCGAAGGAAGCCGCCGACATGATCCTGACGGATGATAATTTTGCCTCAATCGTGAAGGCAATAGGGGAGGGGCGTGCTGTTTACAGCAACATCAGGAAGTTTCTTCTCTACATTCTCTGCAGCAATATGCCGGAAGCAGTGCCTTCTGCTTTTTTCCTTTTTTCGCGGGGCAGAATACCGCTGCCTCTGACTGTGATGCAGATATTATTGGTTGATCTGGGAACCGATATGATGCCTGCACTCGGATTGGGCATGGAATTGCCTGAAAAGGGTGTTATGGACAGACCGCCCCGTCGGCAGAGCGAGCCGTTATTGAACAAACATGTTGCCATTAAGGGCTTTCTATGGTATGGAATGATGGAATCTGCTTTCTCGATGCTGGCATATTTCTATGTGAACAAGCTCAACGGTTGGCCTGCCGTACCGCTTGCAGGCTCAGGAACAGTCTACGCACAGGCTACGACTATGGCGCTTGCGTCCATTGTCTTCTGCCAGGCCGGTATGGTGCTGAACTGCCGTACGCAATCGGGATCCCTCCTGGAGGTGGGGCTGTTCAGCAATAAACAGGTGGTCAGAGGGATCGTGTTTGAAATATTGTTGATCAGTGCGATAATCTATGTACCGTTTTTGCAGGATATTTTCCAGACCGCTTCGATTGGCGCAAGGGATTGGCTGTTTTTGATAATGCTGCCTCTGATCGTTGTGCTGGTTGAGGAGCTCAGAAAGTATTTTATGAGGAAATGTGTTAAAATAAAATAGAAGTGAGGTGTTGGACACTATGAAGGTCATCATAGTTGGTTGCGGAAAGCTGGGTTCGGGGCTGGCCCTGAATCTTTCGAAGAAGGGACACAGCATAACCGTTATCGACGTCAATGCTGAAACCTTTAAATTGCTCGGTGAAAATTTTAAGGGCAAGACGATTTTGGGTGTTGGATTTGACAAGGACATACTCGAGAAAGCCCGGATCCGGATGGCGGATGCGCTTATCGCATGCAGCAAAAGCGATGATGTGAATGCTTTGGTAGGAAGGGTCGCGAGGAATATATACAGGGTACCGCGCGTCATTTCAAGATTGTATGACCCGCGCAGCGCGGAGATCTACCGCAGTCTCGGCATTCAGACGATTTCCACGACGACATGGGGCGTGCAGCAAGCGACCGAGATGCTGAGCTACGATCAGTTTGACAGCCTTTTGCAAATGGGGGATATGGAGATTGTCAGGGTTGAGATTCCGGAACTGCTTGTCGGAAGATCCGTAAACGAGCTTATAGTGTACGGTGAGATACAGGTTGTTTCCATTATGAGGGGCAACAAGGCGTTCATGCCAACAAGAGGGACGATATTTCAAAGCCATGATATACTGTATATCGCTGCTTATTCATCCTCTCTGGGAAAGCTGAAAAAACTGCTTGGGCTGGGGCAGAAAGGTGGGGAATACAGATGAAGGTGATCGTAATAGGTGGAGGCCAGGTTGGAGCTTACATCGCCGATTTGCTGTTAAAGAGCGACTGCCTGGTAAAAGTGATTGAGAACAGGGAAAATGTATTGGCTAAACTGAAGGGGGAACTTCCTCACGATGTGATCATACGCGGCAGCGGGACGGAACCGAATGTACTCGAATCCTCAGGTATCGTCGATGCCGATGTGGTTGCGGCCGTTACGGGCGCGGATGAGACAAATCTGGTTGCGTCCACGATCGCAAAGTTTGAGTTTGCCGTTCCGCGCGTGATTGCCAGAGTGAATAATCCTAAAAATTCGTGGCTTTTTGATTCCGGAATGGGAGTCGACGTAAGGATCAGTCAGGCAGATTTGATGGCCCACATCGTTGTGGAACAGATGGACCTGAAGAATATGCTGACTTTGATGAAAATAAGCACTGGAGATTGTTCAATCGTGCAACTGGCTGTCGATGCTGCTTCAGAGGCTGTGGGCAGGCCGGTGAAGGATATGATCATACCGCAGGATTCGCTGCTGATTGCGATACTGCGTGGAAATGACGTAATCATACCGCGGGGAGATACCATCGTCTGCGCCAATGACAAGATTCTTGCACTGACAGACGAGGATTCACAAGTCGTTTTGAACAAACTCTTCGGACCTTTTTCGAGAATCGGGTAGTTGCTTTTTCCTATTGAAAAAGTCAGGCATATGAAAGTATGACTATGGGATCATGGGATCAATCATCTGAAGAAGAGAGCGGGTTATCATGAAAAGTTTGAAAGTTGCATTGTTACAGCTTTTGCCGGAAGGCACCCTGAAAGGCAATCTGCAAAAGGGAATGGAATATTGCAGAAAAGCAAGGGAAAAAGGTGCAGACATAGTATTGTTCCCTGAAATGTGGAGCATCGGCTACCACATGTCGGAAGATCCTGAGGAATGGAAGGCAAACGCCGTATCAGCCAATGATGAGTTTGTCAAATCATTTGGCCGGCTCGCGAAAGAACTTGGTATGGCAATCGGTATCACTTTTCTTGAAAAGTATGATCCGTTGCCGAGAAATACCCTATGCCTGTTCGACCGTTTCGGCAACAAGATACTTACTTACGCAAAGGTACATACCTGTGATTTTGATGTGGAAAGCAATTTAACAGCTGGTGATGATTTTTATGTCACGGATCTGGACACGGCACAGGGGAACGTAAAGATCGGTGCAATGATCTGTTATGACCGCGAATTTCCCGAAAGCGCCAGGATTCTGATGCTGAAGGGAGCCGAAATAATTTTAGTGCCGAACGCTTGCCCGATGGAGATTAACCGCATTTCCCAACTGCGGGCAAGAGCCTTTGAAAATATGCTTGGCATTGCGACAGTCAATTATCCAACGGGCAATCCCGATTGCAACGGCCATTCCACTGCTTTTGACGGGATTGCATATCGGCCTTCTGAATCCGGTTCAAGGGATACGCTGTTCATGGAAGCCGGTGAAAAGGAAGGAATCTATATCGCAGATTTTCCTGTTGATGAGATCCGGAAATACAGACAGCATGAAGTACATGGCAATGCCTATCGTCATCCGCAAAAATATAAGCTGCTCGTTTCGGAGAGGATTGAAGAGCCTTTCATCCGAAAGGATTATAGAAGGTAGTGACACGAAGGGAGAGTTTATTCAGAGCAGCCCGGTGTCCATGTTCGTGTGATCAATGGGCGCCGTCTGAATGATGACGAGATGATCCCTCATTACGTAAAGATAGCCTAAGGACTGGGTGGCAAAGCCACCGCCCGCTATAGGAACGGGATTTGCTTTGTTGTAAATGACGGTGAGATCTATGATGGGTGTCGCACAGATATTTACCGCCTTTCATACATTGTATTGGAAATATCAATAACAGAAAGGAGAATGATTGTGGGTTATTATTGGTATCCATATTTAGGCTATCAGGAAGAATGTCAACAGGTTCCCATTCAGTTTCCGCCGCAGAGTCAGCTCGTACAGCCGGGTCTGGAAACCCTGATGGAACCGAAACCTGTCTTTGACCGGCCGAGCTACATCGGGACTGGCAAGCTTAAGGACAAGGTGGCATTGATTACCGGAGGGGACAGCGGGATCGGAAGAGCTACTGCAGTTGCGTTTGCCAAAGAAGGTGCAGATATCTGCATCGCTTACTACAATGAGCATGAAGATGCACAAATCACAAAGTCCTGTATCGAAGCACAGGGGAGAAGATGCCTTTTAATGGCAGGGGATATCCGGGATGAAATGTTTTGCCGGGAAGCGGTAGCCTGTACGGTTTCCACTTTTGGAGGTCCTGACATTCTGGTGAACAATGCCGGAGTACAGTTTCCACAGGCAAGTATTGAGGATATTCCCGTAAATCAGATGATACTTACTTTTGAAGTGAATTTTTTTGGCCTGTTCATTATGACGAAGACAGCTTTGCCTTATCTGAAATGCGGCAGCTCCATCATTAACACGACATCCATCACCGCTTATCTCGGGGATGATCAGTTGATTGATTATTCCAGCACCAAAGGTGCCATTGTCAGCTTTACCCGTGCCATGGCCCGTTCCCTCGTATCAAAAGGCATTCGGGTCAATGCAGTCGCACCGGGTCCGATCTGGACCCCGCTTCAGCCTGCCAGCTGGCCTGCCTGTGTCATGCCGACATTTGGTTCGGACACCCCGATGAAAAGAGCGGGACAGCCGGTGGAACTGGCGCCGACCTATGTATACCTGGCAAGTGAAGACTCTTCTTACGTTACAGGTCAGGTTCTTCATGTGGATGCCGGACAATCCATGCAGTCCTGAAAAATGTGATAAATGGAGAATAACGTTTGCAAGGGAATGAAAATTTCAATGGATTAGAAACGATAAAGCATTCTGCATTTCACACAGGATGCTTTTTTGTACCTGTTCATTTTCCTTGGTTTTTGATAAGATGGTGGGTAGATTTATTACAGGTTCCTACCTCGCATGGAATTGAAGGAGTATGAAGATTAGGATAGAAAAAGTTTTCTTTTGAAAGGTGATAGGTTTGGCGAAAAGAGACAATCCGGAACATCGGATTAAAAAAGTTGATCCAAATTCGATCGCGGAGGAAATGGGCATAGAAGCGGGAGATGTTCTGCTGACCATAAACAGTGAAGCGATAGAGGATGTATTTGATTATCGATATCTGATCAAAGATGAATACATTGAAGTGGTAATAAGAAAGCAGAACGGCGAAGAATGGCTGCTGGAGATTGAAAAAGATTACGATGATGATCTGGGAATCGAATTTGACAACAGTCTGATGAGTGAGTACCGTTCCTGCCGCAATCAATGCATATTTTGCTTCATTGATCAGATGCCTCCTGGTATGAGGAAGACACTTTATTTCAAGGACGATGATTCCAGGCTGTCCTTTTTGCAGGGAAACTATATCACTTTGACGAATATGCAGGACAAAGACATCGAAAGGATTATCCGGATGCATCTTGCTCCGATCAATATATCGGTACAGACCACCAATCCGGAATTACGCTGTAAAATGCTTCATAATCGGTTTGCAGGAGAAAAGCTCCGGTATCTGGATGAACTTTATGAGGCTCATATTGAGATGAATGGACAAATTGTGTTGTGCAGGAATATCAATGATGGCGGAGAGCTGGACAGAACAATAGATGATCTTTCCAAATATCTTCCCTTTATGCGGAGTGTTTCTGTGGTTCCGGCAGGGATTACAAAGTATCGACAGAATTTATATCCGCTTGAAATGTATAATATACAGGAGTCAGCAGCGGTGATTGATCAGATCGAAAGCAGACAAAAGGAATTTTATGAACAATATGGACTCCATTTTATTCATGCCAGTGACGAATGGTATATTGCCGCAGAAAAGGATTTTCCGGAAGAAGAGCGATATGACGGTTATATCCAACTGGAAAACGGTGTCGGTATGATGAGGCTTTTTATAAATGAATTTCATGAAGCACTGAAACAGGCTCAGGAAGATCGGGAGGAAGGGAAGATACCGGATAATCTTTTCAGGGCTCTCACCATTGCCACGGGAAAGCTTGCCTATCCGACCATACAAGGTTTTGCGGATCAGATCATGAGACTTTTCCCGGGGATAACCATTCATGTGTGCTGTATCCGGAATAAGTTTTTTGGGGAGACCATCACGGTGTCTGGCCTGATTACCGGACAGGATCTCATCGGGCAGTTGCGGGAAAGGAAGGAAAGCGGGGAATCTCTCGGAAAGGTATTGCTGATCCCCTCCAATATGCTGAGGACAGGGGAGCAGACATTTCTGGACGATCTTACAGTCAGTAATGTGGAAAAAGAGCTGGGAATGAAGGTAATTGCATTGGCACCCGAGGGAAAGGAGTTTGTGGATGCAATTCTGAATGGGAAGTATCCGGCGCATGGGGATAACGGCAATGAAGATTCAGCTTATATTCAGGCATACCGGAAAGGTAAAAAATAGCCATAAGGCATGACAAGCAGCGTGGAGAAAAATCCCAATTAATGTATCTTCAGCAGTGGAGTGCTGCCGTCTGTTCTGGATAAGTAAAATAAAATAAGTTTTATATAAATTATCTTGTAAAACGAGTAAAAATATCATAGAATATTTATAGATATAAAACAGAGCAGGAGGGCATAAGATGGTCGGAATAAAGGATGTGGCAAGGCGGGCGGGAGTGTCTGCCTCCACCGTTTCAAATGTATTGAATCATAAAAAGAATGTAGGGAAGGAAACCAGAGAAAAGGTTTTGAAGATCTGCGAAGAACTGTCTTATCACCCAAATGCAGCAGGAAAGGGATTAAAATCCGGTAAATCAAACACAATTCTCTTTGATTTCAGTGATTTTGACAGAAGCTTTTATCTTAAAATCATTCACGGAATCAGTGATTATGCCAATGCAAATGATTTTGATCTTATCATCTGTACGGAAAAAGCCTGTGATAAGTTCATGAACAAATCATTAACCGGTGGCAGCATCATTTTAAACAGAAAAATGCGAAACGAAGATCTGCTCCATTTCGCCAATGCGGATTATCCTATTGTGGTATTGGATCGCATTATAGATTATCCCTATATCAAAAGTGTAGTAGTAAACAATTATGAACCCATGTATGAGTTGATTCAAGAGGTTGTTGACAGAGGCTATCGTAGTTTTGGATACATCGGTGGGCCGGAGGATACAGCAGACAATAAGGAGAGATATCAGGCCTTTTCGGATGTACTTTGTGCAAATCATATATTGTTTCAGCAAAAAAGCTATTTTCATGGTGATTATCGTGAAAAGAGCGGTTACAATGCGGCCAGAATCCTGATGTTCAGCAGGGAACTTCCGGATTGCCTGGTTTGTGCCAATGACAATATGGCGATTGGGGCAATGAAAGCATTTCGGGAAAATGGGATCCATGTCCCGGAGGATATTGCCATAACAGGTTTTGATAACTGTGATTTGGCAGAAGCAATGGATTTGACCACTGTATCCATACCCAATTATGAACGGGGGTATCTGGCTGCACGATATCTGATTGAAAACATTAGAGAACAGCGCGATACAAAACCTGTTAAAATTCCGGCAAATATTATACTTCGCGGAAGTATCCGCACTGCAAGAGACGAGTAAAAAGGTTAGCAATTTAATCAAAGAAAATATTGACAAGTTGAGCAATACATACTATTATGTAGGTGTAACGTTACATATAATTTTATTTTGGGAGGGTGCCTCATGAAATTGAAGGTAAAAAAAATTAGGACTTTACTGGTTCTTGCTCTGATGCTCAGTATGATCCTGACGGGCTGTGGATCTTCCGGCGGACAATCCAGGGCTAACAATAATTCAAGAAACAGTTCTTCAGAGACTATCCCGGAAGCAACAAAAAAATCAAATGAAACCGATAAAGACTTGAAGGCGGCCAAAAAAATCGTCGTATTCCAGTCAAAGGTGGAAATAACGGATCAACTGGAAGCTATGGCAAAGGATTACGAGTCAGAGACGGGTGTTCAGGCCGAGGTATGGGGGACAACAGGTGATGATTATCTGCAGCAGCTGAAGATAAAACTGGGCAATAAACAGGGACCTACTGTGTTTTCTCTTGCTCCGGGAGCAGAATCAGAAGAATTAAAAGCGTATTTGACGGATTTGAGTGATTTATCCTTTATTGAGAAAATTACAGAAAACATGGCAGATGAAAAAGACGGTAAGGTAGTAGGTATTCCCTACACAATGGAAGGTTTCGGTATGGTTTATAACAAATCTCTTGTGGACGCTTCCAAAGTTACAGATTACAATACGTTTGTGGAAATGCTACAGGAACAAAAGAAGGCTGGAATCAATGGCTTTAGTTTATCCCAGGAAAGTTATTTTTTGATAGGACATATCCTGAATACTCCTTTTGCTTTACAGAAAGATCCTAAAGCATATATCGATGAACTGGTCGCAGGAAAAGTCCGGATGAAGGATACTCCTGAGTTTGTGGAATTTGCTGAATTCATGGAGGCGATACGGGAATATACCAGGAATCCTCTGGAAGTGAATTACGATCAGGAAACCGGTGACTTTGCGACCGGAAAGGCTGCATCCATTCATCAGGGGAACTGGTGCTATAACATGTTCAAGGATTATAATCCGGATTTTGAGATGGGTATTATGCCACTTCCAATAGCCGGAAATGATAAGATTGCGGTCAGCGTGCCCACTTGTTGGTATGTGAATTCACAGGCATCTCCGGAAGAAATACAAGCGGGAAAAGATCTTTTAAATTGGCTGTATACAAGTAAAACAGGTGAGAAATATCTGATGGAGGAATTCGGATTTATTCCTGTGGTAACCGGTATGGAAAATCCGCATCTGGACCCTCTGTCTCAGTCCGTATCCGACTATGCTGATTCCGGGGAAATTCTTTCCTGGCCTATGAATCACTGGCCTGCCGGTATTGTTGACGTATATCTGGTACCAGCAACACAGAAGTTTTTTACTACGAAAATGACAGGGGAAGAGTTCCTTGAGGCACTGACCGATGCGTTTGTGCAGGCAGGTAAATAGATAATTTCAGAAAACACACTGGAGTTTAAAAAATTGTACAGAAATTCAGCATTTTGTATGATGGATAAATCAATGCTGAATTTCTGCGGCTTTTCCCGCTTTATGGATGAATGTACCTTGCCAAAACGAATTGTAATAAGCCTGAAGAGGAAACATGCTATAGGAGGTGAAAAGTGGCAACTCCTTCCCGTTTGCGCTTGCAGAAGTTGGAGTCTTCCTGCCACAATAAAAATGAAAAGGAAAAGCGACAAGGCATGGTATGCCTTGTTTGTACTGCCTTTGGTATTTGTATTTACAACAGTGGTTATCATACCCTTTCTGATTGGCATCGGCTATTCTTTTATATCCTGGGATGGGATGCCATTAAATGAAAAAACATTTGTGGGCTTTGAAAATTTTATGAACCTGTTTTCTGATAAGAGATTTATGGAATCCGCCCGACATACATTGACTTTTTCCTTGATCTCGGTACTCCTTATTAATGTGATCGGCCTTGCTTTTGCCTTGTCGGTCACGGGAAAGCTCAGGGTGAAAAATGCGGCGAGATCCATGCTGTTTACTCCCTATCTGATTGGTGGATTAATTCTCGGATATATATGGAAGTTCATTTTCACCGATGTCTTTCAGTCCATTGGCAATCTGACCGGTTTGAATCACTTTTTCTTCAGCTGGCTGCTTCACCCGAAATATGCCCTTGCAGCCATGATTGTTGTAGCGACCTGGCAAATGGCCGGATATATTATGATCATCTATATAAACGGAATTCAATCCTTGCCGGAGGATGTGATTGAAGCTGCAAAAGTAGACGGAGCAGGTTATTGGCAGGCATTGTTTCATATCAAGTTTCCCTTGCTGATGCCTTCCTTCACTATTTGTCTGTTTATGACGCTGTCGAATTGCTTTAAAATATTTGATATTAACTTTTCCCTGACTGGCGGCGGGCCCAACAATGCAACAGAGATGATGGCGATGAATATCTATAATGAGATTTTTTCTCTCAATCATTTTGGTTATGGGCAGGCGAAAGCTATTGTGTTCTTTATCTCAGTTGCCATTATTACCTTGATGCAAGTCTCCTTTACCAAGAAAAGAGAGGTGGAGATGTAAATGAAAAAAGCTATTGGAATGATCGGCGAAATACTTGCCATTGCTTTTTGCTGTATCTGGCTTTTTCCACTTTATATCGTTATCGTGAATTCATTTAAAAACCGTCAGCAGCTTTATGAAAATATGTTGGCGCCTGCACGGAGTTTTTCTTTTGAATACTTTGCAACTGCCATGAGAAAGATGAACCTGTCAGTAGCCTTTGGCAATTCATTGATGGTTACTGTGATTTCTATTGGAATCATAATTATTTTGGCATCAATGACCGCCTGGATGTTGGTCAGGAACAACAACAGATTGAGTAAAACCATGTTTATCATATTTGTCGCTACGATGATCATACCATTTCAGACCATTATGATGCCATTAATGCAAGTGATGGGTTGGATAAGGGATACACTGCATTTGCCAATGTTGAATTCGTTGGGCGGTCTCATTTATATGAATGTAGGATTTGGTGCCAGTATGGCAGTTTTCCTATATCATGGATTCATAAAATCCGTTCCGGTTTCCCTGGAGGAGGCGGCTACTATTGACGGTTGTAATAAATTTAAGGTGTTTTGGCTGATCGTGTTCCCAATTCTAAAGCCTACCACAGTAACAATTGCAATCCTGGATGTGATATGGATTTGGAATGATTATCTACTGCCGTCTTTGGTACTTTCCAATAAAGGACTGCGCACGATTCCATTGTCAACGGCTTCCTTCTTTGGTCAGTTTACCATTGAATGGAACCTGGCAATGGCTGGTTTACTGTTAACGATAATCCCGGTAATCTTGTTCTACCTGGCTGCACAGAAGTACATTATAAAGGGTGTCGCCGCAGGTGCTATAAAATTGTGATGAAAGGAACAGGCGCCTGTTTTTTTATGACAGACGCCCGTTTCAGCATTTTGGTGATATGCTTTTCGCCTTCCTTACAAAAGATTCCTATTTGAGAAGGAGATCCTTCTTTTCAAGAATCGCTTTAGCAGCGGAACAAGCCGGACAATCACAATATTTCGCTCCGGCAGACCGTATCTCCTTTGCGTGATCTGCCATATTCCTGGCGGTGTCCGCTCCAAAGACCTAACTGTATCTTCCAATACTTTTTGATCCACGATTGAGATTCCTTTCTTGGAACCGGGTGGAAAGGAATTTCTGGATGCGATTTTAAATGGTAAGTATTCGGCGCATGGGGAATTCTCATATCTTACTATTCGACACAAAAGCCCATTTTAATACATTAAAATACAATATATATAAAATATATACAGTAAAGAAAAACAATACATAACTAGGAATATATGTTGACTTATAAATTTACTGATGCTAATATATATAACAATATATGCATAAATAAAACAGCAATCCCTATATCCGCAGAAATCTGCAATAAAGGATAATCGCCAAATAAGAGGGGGAGGGGGACGCATCAACAACTGGCGGATGTCTTTTAAATAAAAATAGGAGTGATAGAAAGATGGTTCTCAAAAGAAAGGCACGAAAAGCAATTGCAGTCGGATTGTTTCTGCTGATGCTGATCAGTTCCTTCCCCGCTTTTGCGGCAGGCAGTGTCCGGTCTGCGCCGTTGTCCACAGCGAAGGACCAGCTCCGTAAGGAATCTGCCAAAAAGATGGATCGGAACTGGGTGGATTCCCTTCCGGATGGGGAGTATGGAGAGGCGATTGTTTATTTGAAAAGTCAGACAAACGGGGAAGAGGCGGCCAGGGAAGCCAGGACCAAACTCTCTTCGGCACTGACTCCGAATAAAGCGAAAACCGAAGTAAGAAAAGCAGTCATCAATGCGCTGAAGGATAATGCGGAAGATACGCAGCGCAATCTGGTGAAGTATCTGTCACAGCAGAAAGGCAAAGGAAAAGTAAAGGAGTATAAAGCGTACTATATTGTCAATGTGGTTTATGTAAAGGCAGCGAAGGATGTCCTGGAAGATATTTCGTATTTCAGTGAAGTGGAAAAGATATACGAAAATAAAATCGTCAAGCTGGACAAGCCTGAGATCAACAAATCCAAAATTCAGGCAAATGCAAACGGGGTAGAATGGAATATAGAAAGAATCAAGGCGGATGCGGCATGGGATCTTGGAGTGGATGGAACAGGAGTTGTAGTGGGTACCATCGATTCCGGTGCGACATGGCAGCATCCGGCTCTTCAGGGGAAAATGGAGGGGATATCTTCCGGATGATCCCGGCAGTCCGAATCCGGACGGGAACTGGTTTGACGCGGTTAACGGATCTGCTCTGCCCAATGACGATGCAAGCAGTCCTCATGGGACCCATGTTTTGGGGACCATCCTTGGCCAGGAGCCGGATGGGAGCAATAAGGTGGGAGCAGCGCCGGGAGCAAAGTGGATCGCTGCAAAGGCTTTCTCGCCAATCGGCGGTTATGACGATGATATTTTGGAAGCGGCAGAATGGATGATGGCGCCAGGCGGGGACCCCGAAGCGGCGCCGGATATTATCAACAATTCCTGGGGCGGCGGACCGGGCATGGACGAATGGTTCCGCTCTGTTGTTGTAAACTGGAGAGCCGCCGGAATCCTGCCGGTCTTTTCAGCCGGGAATGAAGAACCGGGAAAGCAGGCACCTCCGGCTTCCGTGAGTTCGCCGGCAAACTATCCGGAAAGCTTTGCCGCAGGAGCTTTGGACAACAACAATAAAAAGGCAGATTTTTCACAAAGAGGGCCGGGGCCTTATGACAATCTGAAACCGGAAGTTTCTGCTCCCGGGGTGAATATCCGTTCCTCCGTACCGGGAGGGTATGAAAGTGGATGGAGCGGAACAAGCATGTCCGCACCGGCAGTTACGGGAACAGCAGCATTGGTCTTGTCCGCCAACCA
Organism: Eubacteriales bacterium mix99; assembly: GCA_038396605.1. NCBI lineage: Bacteria > Bacillati > Bacillota > Clostridia > Eubacteriales > Eubacteriales bacterium mix99. The sequence continues at coordinate 2,701,103 of CP121690.1, read as the reverse complement.
TTCCCTTTCCGTGGAAGACGTGGAAGACCTGTTGAAGGATACGGCAACTCCTCTGGAAGATGCCAACGATTCCGGCCATCCGAACAACGGATATGGTTATGGCCTGGTCGATGCATTTGAAGCAGTATCCAGTGTGGCAGGCGGGGCCGGAACAATAGAAGGAAAGGTATTGGCGGAAGGGCAGGATCTGGAGAATCCCGTTATCGTCCATGAGCAGGAGGTATTTGATGCTTATTTGGGTTCTGATATCGAAATCCAGGCAGAAATTTCCGACGATGTTTCGATTGTGGATACGGAGCTGCTGGTAAAGGGAACCGAAAAATTCTATTGGATCACATTACCGATGACGAGAACAGCAGGAGATCATAAGTCGGGAACCTATACCGGTACGGTTCCTGCTGATGTCATCGAACAGCCCGGGTTTACCTATAAAATCAAGGCAAGGGATTATGACGGCAATGTGGTGGCTACGGAAGGATATCAGGTAAAAGTGAAATTCGGTGTCGTCCCGGATCAGTATGAGACGGATTTTGAAGTTTATCCGACAGGATGGGTGATGGATGGAGACTGGCAATGGGGAGAACCTGCGGAAAGCGTGGGACCGGCCCCGCTGAGCGGAACGAAGCTGATCGGCACCAATCTTGGCGGAAATTATTCCAACAGCGGAGACAGTGTTTTGCTGTCGGTACCACTGGATTTGAGAAATCCTGATTTGACCTTTGCACAATTTCGGGTGAGTCAGTGGTACGACATGGAAAATAATTTTGACAAAGGATTTGTCTATGTAACAAATGACTACGGTGAGACGTGGACCCAGGCAGGGCCAGTCTATACCGGCACCCAGACCGAATGGAAGGAAATCCTGATTGATCTGAATCCCTATATCGGATCAAAGGACCCAGTATTCCTGGCATTTCGGATGACTACGGATGCCAGCGATCAAAGAGCAGGTTGGTATCTGGACGATGCGAAACTGATCGCGACGGACAACATATCGCCCGCCACACCGGCAAACGTGAACGGCAAATTCCGCCTGAACGGGGTAACCCTGAACTGGGATGCGGTATTGGATGCCGATGTTCAGAACTATCGGGTTTACCGCTCCGATGCGGAAGCCGGCGATTATGACCTGTTGGGAGAAACAGACGGCACCTCCTATGGGGATCGGGATGTTGCTCCGGAAACGGCTTATTATTACAAAGTCTCGGCCTGCGACTTTGCGGGGAACGAAAGCGAATTGTCATCTTCGTTGGCAGTAGAAGTGCCGGCCTTTGGAGACCATATCTTCCTGGCCGATTTTAAGGAGGATAACGGAGACTTCACGACAGGCGGCGAGAATAACACCTGGGAATGGGGCGTTCCCACATCCGGTCCGGAAGCCGGATTTTATGGGGAAAAAGTCTGGGCCACCGGCCTTTCCGGCAATTATGTCGGCAACAGCAATTGCTGGATAAAGTCTCCGGAAATCCAACTGCCGGAAGAAAACTGCTTTTTAGCCATTGGGCAGTGGTATGAACTGGAGAATCGATATGATAAGGGTTACATCCAGATCGCCCAACAGGATGGAGAGAACTGGTCGGAGTGGGCAGACATCGCCCCCGGGGACTACCTGACAGGAGACGGAAAGGCATGGGCAGACCTGGAAATTCCGTTGGATTCCTCTTATGCAGGGAAAACAGTGAAAGTCCGGTTCCTGCTGACCAGTGACAGCTCCGTATCCAAAGCCGGCTGGTATCTCGATTATGTTCTGATTGATGCATCGGGAGAGGCGGGAAAGGCAGCCAAAACAGACAAACCAAAAGGAAAGATCAGGGCCGGACTGAATGCGGATTCAATTTCTGCGAAAAAAGAATCCGAAGTGAAGCCATTCCAGCTTGATCTGAAGGCAATGCAAAAGACAAAAGCAGACAAATATAAAACCATACCGGATCAGAAGGTATCCTCCCCTTCTTCCGTAACAGCGGGATTGCCTGTGGACGCTTCCGTGACGGTCCTGGAGACGGGAAGAAGCGTAAAAACGAATCCGGCAGACGGAAGATTTCAGATGAAACATGCCGCCGGCAAGGGAAATGAGAGCTGGACCCTGAAGGCGGAGGCTTATGGATTTTATCCGGCGGAAACAAAGATTCATTTAAACGAAAACCAGACGGTTAAAACAAACTTTGTCCTGGAGGCAATTCCGAAAGGAACCATAACCGGAAGGGTTGTGGACCGATATTCCGGCGATCCCGCAGCAAATGCGACCGTACGGGTGCTGGAGGATCCCAGAGTACCGGTTGCCACTGCGGATGAAAACGGAGAGTTTACCATCCCGGATATTTATGAAGGGGAATATACGCTCAAGGCGGTGGCAGATGGTTTTGAACCCGGAGAGATTCATGTTGCCGTGGTGGGGAAGGAAACCGTCGAAACGGAAATACCTCTGAAGCGGTTTATAGGCTATGAAGAAGAAATCGCGTATGATGACGGAACAGGGGAAAACGCACTGGTATTGAATGCAGCCGGAAACGGACTGGCCATTCGGGTTACCCCGGCACAATTTGGCCTGGTAAAGGGAGCCAATATTTTCTTCTGGGGAAATGACTGGCCGACTCCGGGCGGTTCAAAGATCGGTATCACCCTGTACGATTCGGATGCGGACGGAAACCCCGTTAAGCTGGATGTCCAACCGAAGATCGTGGATGTTGTACGGGGCGAATGGAATAATATCGATTTGTCGGAATTTGGATTTTCAACGGACCGGGATTTCTTCATTGCGACCTGTCAGACGGATGTGGGGACTCTCTCTCCGGGGACGGGTATCGATGAATCCAGCCCATACGCGGAAAGATCCTATCTGTATTCCGGTGACACCTTTACCCCCATCAAAGAGGAAGATGTAACCGGAGGTCTGATGATACGGGCAAGAATGGAATACTCGGTTGGAACTCCTGAAATCAGCAACCTTGAGGATACCAGCTATACCAATGAGGATTCCGTTGTGGTGGAAGGAACCGTAACAGCAGACAGCAAGGTAAACATCTATGGCAATGGGGCCCGGATCGGAGAAGTGAATTCCGAAGGAAAGAAGTTTCATAAAGAAGTTGTCCTGCCGGAAGACGAAACATTGATCACGGCAACCGCCGAATTAAGCGGAAAGGAAACAGAGCCCTCTGCCGGCAAGACCGTCATAAAGGATAAGATCGCTCCGGAGCTTATGGTTATCAGCCCAAAAGATGGCCTGGTTACAAAGGATAGAGTGGTCGATGTTACCGGAACGGTTTCGGATGACCATTTCGGAAAACTGGAAATAAATGACGAGGCCGTTGAAGTTACGAATGGAGCCTTTCATGCGGAAAAAATCGTTCAGCAAGGCGAAAATCTGTTTCATATCCGGGCGTATGATCTGGCAGGAAATCAGACGGAATCCACGGTCCGTGTTGTTGTGAAAAAGGATGCGCCGGTGATAACCGATCTGGAGCCTTCAGAAGATATGTATCTGCCTGGAGGAGGGGAATTGACGGTAAGCTTTCACAGTGAGCCGGGCGGACAGGGAAGATTTCGTATTTTGATTCCCGGCAGTGCTGCCACGCAGTCAAATCGTTCGCTTGCCATGGAAGAAGTGGAAGCCGGGTACTATGTCGGAAAATGGACCGCACCGGATGCCCGCATTAGCGGTCTGGTCGTGGAAGCAGAGTTTATGGACGTGGCCGGAAATACCGTAACCGCTGAGGCAGCAGGAAAGATACAGGTTGGTGTGGACGAAAATGCGATACGGGATCTGAAGCCTTCTGAGGATGTTACCCTGAAGGGAGGAGAACAGCTTACCGTGAGCTTCCGCAGCGGGAAAGGCGGTTCCGCATCTTTTCGGATGGTATTCCCGGGACTCAGCGCGTTGAAACCTGCCGCATCCAACATGAGAGAAGTCACTCCGGGGTATTATGAAGGAGCATGGACAGCCCCGCAGAATACAAAAGCCAATGGGCTGATGGTTGAAGTGACTTATACCGATGCGGATGGAAAGAAGGCAACCGCCACAGCGCCGGGCAGGATCCATGTGGTGGAATCCGGCAAGGAAAAGCTGAATCCGCTCAAGCCCAAAAAACCTGGAAAGTGATAAAAAGCCAACGCAATTTCAAAAAAATATAACAATCCAATGAAATAACCTAATGATACAGATACATGTCATCCCGTCCCTGCAGTTCACAGAGGCGGGATTTTTTTCAGGCGTTTCTAATTTTCGGATCCCTCAAACTGGCTGTTGTACATATTGGCGTAAAAGCCGTTTTTCCTGAGGAGTTCCTCATGTTTTCCCTGCTCAATGATGCGTCCGTGATTCATGACCAGGATCACATCCGCTTCCCGGATGGTGGACAGTCGGTGGGCAACAATGAAACTGGTCCGATCGTGCATCATATAGGCAAAGGCAGACTGAATTTTCATTTCCGTCCGTGTATCGATGCTGCTTGTCGCTTCATCGAGAATCAGCATGGGAGGAAGGCAGAGCAGGACTCTGGCGATACAAAGCAATTGTTTCTGTCCCTGACTGATGCTGGCACCATCTTCTGAAATCACGGTATCATATCTGTCCGGAAGCCGTTGAATGAAGCTGTGGGCATAGGCTGTTTTGGCTGCCTCCACAATTTCCTCCTCCGTCGCATCCGGTTTTCCGTAGGCTATATTTTCTTTTATGGTTCCGGTTTTCAGCCAGGTATCCTGCAGAACCATACCATAGCTGTTTCGCAGGGAAGCTCTCGTAACCTCCTGGATATTCTTTCCGGAAACGATGATGCGGCCGGTATCCACATCATAAAAACGCATCAGAAGATTGATCAGGGTCGTTTTCCCGCTTCCTGTCGGACCGACAATGGCAATGCGCTGCCCTGGCTGTACGTCCAGAGTGAAGTCCCGGATCAGTTCCTGATCGGGTTGGTAGCGGAAGGAGACATTTTCTGCCGTGACATGGCCGTCACTTTTCAGCGCTGCTGCATGCCGGACTTCCGGAATCTGGTCTTTTTCATCAAGGAATTCGAAAACACGGGCTGCGCAGGCAAGCGCATTTTGCAGTTCGGTGACCACCCCGGATATCTCATTGAATGGTTTGGTATACTGATTGGCATAGTTCAGGAAGATGCTCAGCTGTCCGATGGATAAACCTCCGTGGATTGCAGACAGCGCGCCAATCAATCCAACCCCGGCGTAAACGATATTATTGACAAAACGGGTGGCGGGATTGGTGATACTACTGTAAAATACGGACTTCAAAGTAACCTTCTGCAGCTTCTTATTGATGTTGTCAAAGCTTTTCTGACTTCTGTCTTCATAGCCAAAGGCCTGCACCACCTTCTGGCCTTCCACCATTTCATTGATCAATGCAGTCTGCTTTCCCCTCATCCGACTCTGACCCTGAAAATACCGATGGCTGTGTTTGGCAATGAATGCTGCGACAATCAGACTGAGCGGAGTTAAAAGTATCACAACAAGCGTAATGGTTACCTGGATGGACAGCATAAAACCGATGATCCCCAGGATGGTAAGGACTCCTGTGAACAATTGCGTAAACAACATCAGGATGCCATCGGAAAATGTTTCGATGTCTGCAATCATGCGGCTCAGCAAATCCCCGGTGGAATGGGAGTCCAGATAGGAAAGCGGCAGCGACTGGATTTTTGCCATCACCTGGTTTCTCAGGTCCCGGGACAGGCAGTATGTAATATGATTGTTGCAAATGCTGAGGATCCATTGGGAGACGGCGGATACGAAAGCGGTAACAGCAATCTGTAACAGAATGGGAACGATCGCATCAAAATCGACATGATCCGGTCCCAGCATGAAATCAATTGTCCGGCCAGTGAGAATAGGGATATAAAGCTGGGTAGCAACGCTCCCCATCGCAAAAAGGATGCTGAGAATCACAAATCCATTGTAGGGAGAGAGCAAATTGCGGATTTGTTTCAATGGACTCAAGGTATTTTCACTGTCCTCTGCATTTCTGCTCTTTCCGGCTTTTCTTTTATCTTTTATGGGTCTTAACGGCATTCCTGCTTCCCGCCTTTTTTGTATTGACTTTCGTATATTTCCTGGTAAACCCTGCAGGACCGCAGCAACTTCTCATGGGTCCCGATGCCCGCCAGGGAACCATCTTCCAGGACCAGAATCTGATCGGCATACCGGACACTGGAAGCCCTCTGACTCACGATAAAAGTGGTCATTTCCACAGGCAGATTGCGAAGGGCCCTGCGTAAAGCGGCATCGGTCGTATAATCCAGTGCACTGGTGCTGTCGTCAAGAATGAGAATTTTCGGATTTTTCACAAGGGCACGGGCTATGGTGAGACGCTGCTTTTGTCCTCCGGATAAGTTGCGCCCGCCCTGTTCCACAGGTTCGTCCAGTCCTTTGCTTTTTTCCCTGACAAATTCCTCCGCCTGTGCCACATGCAGTGCCTGCCACAGCTCCTCCTCTGTTGCATTTTCCTTTCCCCACAGGAGATTGGATCGGATGGTTCCCTGAAACAGTATGGACTTCTGCAGGGCAATGCCTGTCAGCCGGCGCAATTCTTCTTTTGAATAGTTTCTTACGGATCTGCCAAAGAGCAGGACATCCCCGGATGTCGCGTCATAAAATCTGGGAATCAGATGCACCAGACTGGATTTCCCGCTTCCTGTCCCGCCAATGATGCCGATTGTTTGTCCGCTCTTTGCGCAGAAGCTGATATCCTTCAGACTTTTTCCGGCTGCCAGAGGATAGGTGAGGGATACCTGTTCAAAGCGTACCGCGTTATTCCATCTTTCCTTATCCGTTGGTATACTTTTCTGATCTGACGCATCTGCAGCGCTATTTTTTTGATTTGCCGCATTTGCCGGATGGGCAGTATCCTTTGCTTTTCGCTCCATATGTCCGGACTTTCCCGCAACAGCAAATTCCATGCCGGGCTTTGTATGCAGCACAGAAGAAACCCTTCCTGCACAGGCAGCTGCTTTTGTCATCTGAATAATCAGATCGGCCAGTTTTATGAGTTCAATGAGAATCTGCCCCATATAACTGACCAGGGCGATGACATCTCCCTGCCTGAGGTCGCCGATGCCCACATGAACGGCGCCGGTGTGCAGTACGGCAAGAATCGCCAGGTTAATGATCACATAGGTGATGGGATTCATGAATCCGGAAATGCGGCCGACCTTCTTTTGCAGGGCGGTCAGGATGGAATTTGCCGTTTCAAAGCGGTTAACTTCACTTTGCTCTTTGGTAAAGGCTCGTATGACCCGGACTCCCGTCAGATTTTCCCGTGTGATTCCCAGGACCTGATCCAGCTGTTCCTGGACTTTTTTATAAAGGGGTATGGTAACCAGCATGATGCCAAAAACGGCAACCGCCAGCAGGGGAATGGCCACGACGAATATCATGGCAGCGTCCCGGTTGATCCGGAATGCCATGACCAGGCTGCCAAACACGATAAACGGGCTGCGCAGGAACAGGCGCAGAAAGAGGTTGAGACCGTTCTGCATCTGATTGACGTCGCTGGTCATGCGGGTAATCAGCGTATTTGTGCCAAGACAATCCATTTCCGAAAATCCAAGGGTCTGTATGTGATGAAAAAGAGAGTGGCGTAAGGCAGCGGCATATCCAACTGCAGCTTTGGAAGCAAAATATTGTGCGGTAATGCTACTGATCAGCCCTACGATTCCCAGTAGGACCAATACGGCGCATCGCCGCAGAATAAAATCGGTATCCTGATTGGAAATGCCGATATTGATGATGGAGGCCATGACAAACGGCACCAGCAAATCAAAGAAAGCCTCCAGCATCTTGAACAAAGGCGCCAATATGCTTTCCTTTGCATAACCTTTGAAGTATGACAGCATCTGATGTAACAAAAAAATCCCCCTTTGGAATGTTCCTTCCTTTCATTGATTCCTGTAATCAATGATTCCTGCAATCAATGAGAAATCATTCTTTCCTATCAACTCAACATTTTACGATAAGTCAAGGAATATACAAAGGATAGGGAAGCATTTATTCTGATTTTTTCAGCAAACCTTTTTTCTCCAAGAATTCATGAGCGACAATATTGGCCTTTTTGCCTTCCACATCCACTTCGTAGTTCATCTCTGCCATTTCTTTTGTGGTGATGGCATGCTCCAATTTCTTAAGGACCGGACGAACTTCCGGATATCTGCTGTATAAATCTTTTCTTGTCAGATTGATGGCTTCGTAAGGCGGGAAGAAACCAAGATCGTCTTTCAGCGGCACCAGTTTTACCTTTACCGTCATGGCGTCGGTGGAATAGGCATCGGTTACATCGACTTTGTCAGAATTGATTGCCTGATAACGGATGTTTCCCTCCAGGCCCAGAACATCCTTGAAACGGATTCCAAATTGTTTTTCCATTTTCGGCAGACAGTCTTCCCGTTGGGAAAAGGCAGTGGTACAGCCAAAACGCAGCTGAGGCGCCTGTTCGACCAAATCCGACAGCTTCTCCAGATGATAGGTTTCCGCTGACTTCGGACTGGCACTGATGACATATTCGTTGCTGAATCCCAACGGCTTCGAGACCAGGACATTGTATTTGCTTTTCATCTGTGTTGTTACGTCCTGATATACCTTTTTCGTGTCCGTTTCCAGCGGCAGCTTCAACAGTATCGTGGAAGCAATGCCCGTATAATCCGTAAACATATCAATGTCTCCGCGCTTCAATGCAGCAAAAGCCAGGGGAGAGCCGTTCAGATTGAACCGTTCTTCGACTTTGATACCCGTGTCCGTTTCAATCAGATCCTTATATAAATATCCGAGAATGATGGCTTCCGTAAAATTTTCACTGCCGACGACAATGGTACGATTCTCTTGCTGTACCACAGCAGAAACCCCGGAATAAATGGGGATCACCAGCAAAAGGGCGCATAGTCCGAAAGCGACAATCTTCTTTGTCAGAATTTTTTTTGGTGTCTGCAGAACAATCTGATCGGAAGGCTTTAATCCTTCCGGCGTAACAACTTCTTCCATTTTGGACAGGATGTAATCTACCAGCAGGGCCAGGAGGGAAGCGGGGATCGCACCCAGCAGCACCAGATTGGGATCGTTGGCATTCAGTCCCAGGTTGATGAACCAGCCCAGTCCGCCTGCTCCGGCAAAAGCAGCAATGGTGACCGTACCAACGGCGGTAACGGCAGAAATCCGGATGCCGGCCATAATAAAGGGAGCCGCCATGGGAAGCTGAACCTGGAACAACCGCTGCATGGGAGAAAGTCCGATGCCGTTTGCCACCTCCACTTTTTCGGGATCGATTTCCGTAATCCCGGTATAGGTGTTTTTAATGATCGGAAGCAGGGAATACAGGACAACCATAATAATCGCCGGCTTCTGGCCGATTCCCACAAAGGGGACCATAAAGGCAAGCAATGCGATGCTGGGTATGGATTGAAGAAGATTGGCAATTCCGATGACAATGGCAGCCAGAGGCTTGTTCTTTGTAATAATCAGTGCAAGGGGAATTCCAATGGCCAGGGAAATCAAAACGGCTATGGTAGTCATATTCAGATGGTCGATAAAGAGGTTCAGCAATTCTTCCTTTCGTTCCAGAAACATTGAAAAAAAAGCATTCATATGATTCCACTCCTTGAATTTGAGACACTTGTTGTTTCATACTGTTTACTGAGAGAAGACAAGAGGATGCTTTTGGTAAGATATCCCACCAACTGTTTTTTATGATTGATTACAGGAATTATGCCCGAGATATTATAGTCAATCGTGTTGACGATTTTTTTCAGGGTAGTATCCTCGTATACCGAAACAAAATCGGTGGAGATAAAATCCTTCAGGGAAGAAGTATATTGCTTGAAATTCTGAAGGTCGCTCAGCCATACGATTCCTGCAATCTCGTGTTTATCGGTGACCAGCAGGCTGTCCACGGCATAATGGTTCATGACCTGCAGGGCCTGCAACACCGTACGGTCCCCTGAAATACGGCAGGGATCCGTTTTCATGATATCCCGTGCTTCAATGAACTCCGGATTGCTCCACAACCGGCGGGGACCGACAAAATCTGCCACCTCACTGTTGGCGGGATGCTTCAGTATATTTTCCGGGGTGTCACATTGGGCAATATGCCCGTTCTGAATAATACAGATGCGGTCCGCCAGCAGGATGGCTTCATCCATGTCATGCGTGACAAACAGGATGGTTTTGTTGAGCTTTTTCTGCAGCCGAACGATCTCATCCTGCAGCTCCGCACGTACAACGGGGTCCAGTGCGGAAAAAGGCTCATCCATCAGAATAATGCCGGGATCCGCTGCAAAGGCACGTGCGACTCCAACCCTGTGCTGCTGTCCGCCGGACAACTGGCTGGGATATAAATTCCGGTAATCCGGATCCAGATCCACCATCTCCAACAATTCATTAATACGTGCTTCCTGCTTTTTTTTCGGCACGTTCAGTACCTTCAATATAATGCTGATGTTCTCGGCGACCGTCATATGGGGAAATAAGCCGCCGTCCTGTACCACATAGCCGATTTTCCGCCGCATTTTTGTATCGTTCATTTTGGTGACGGAAACGTCGTCCAGAAGAATGTCTCCCTGATCAATGGTATTGAGCTTATTGATCATTTTCAGCAATGTTGTCTTTCCGCAGCCGCTGGCACCGATCAATACCATAAACTCACCGGTCCGGACTGTCAGGCTGATATTCTGCAATACGGACTTATTTTTGTAGGACTTATATACATTCTCAAACTGAATCAAGATCAAACAACTCCTCTTTGCTTCCGCAATTATTTGTTACGATATTTTCAGGAATCCGTACAGTTCTTCCTTATATAAGCTACCCATATAAGCTACACCTTATTATTTAAGAAATCAAGCAGTTTCCCCCATTTTTATCACAAAAATATATCTGAATTCCCATGTTGGCCGGGAGGAATCGTTGACAGAATATTCCCCCCATGCCATAATACAAGGGAAGGCATACGGATCTTTGAGCCGTGCTATGCATTTTTATCAATAATATGCAAAACTGTACAACAGATACACTATGAATCTATCAATGAGGAGTGTGGATTTCCATGGAGTTACGAAAAGATTTTACCTATTCCCTTGTAGTACCGACGAGTATGGGAGTTCGGATTACCCCTGCCGGGGGACAGCCGGTGCACTGCAGCGACACGTTTACCATGCAGGCGACCAGTGCCGAGACCAATGTGGCCAGCATTTCGTCTTATCTGGGGCTTCCCGTAAAGGTCCTGACGACTTTTGTAAAGGATAGTCCCATTGCTGCGTTCATCAAAAACAATCTTGCAGGCAGACATATGTCCTACGAAGGAATCGATGTTCCGCAGGGCGGGCCATGGGGTTACCGGCATCAGTTCAATATTGCGGACAGCGGCTTTGGATCCCGCGGCCCCAGGGTTCACAACGATCGTGCCGGGGAAGTCGGACTGACGCTGAACAGCAAGGACTTTGACCTGGATCGTCTTTTTGGTCAGGAAGGAGTTCAAATTCTGCATTTGTCCGGTTTGATTGCTGCTCTGTCCCATGAAACCAGTATTTTCTGTCTGGATCTTGCCAAAGCAGCCAAGAAGTATGGCACGCGGATTTCTTTTGATCTCAACTACCGTGCTTCTTTCTGGAAGGACAGGGAAAAGGAGCTGAGGGATATCTTTATGGAGATTGCCGGTCTTTCCGATATTCTGGTAGGCAACGAGGAAGACTTTCAGCTGTGTTTCGGAATGAAAGGACCGGAAGCAGGCGGCAGGAACGTTGCGGCAGAGACAGACAGCTTCAGGGCTATGATTGGCAGCGTCCGGAAGATGTTCCCCAACGCTTCGGTATTTGCCACCACACTGCGTCAGGTGATCAGCACCAACTATCATATGTGGGGTGCCATCATGCTGGAAGGGGAGAACTGGCATGCAGCGGAACCCCGCAAGATTACCGTACTGGACCGGATCGGCGGGGGAGACGCTTTTGTCGGCGGTCTGCTGTATGGAATCCTGAAGGGCTGGGAGCCGGAAAAATGGCTTCAGTTCGGTTGGGCCACCGGTGCCATGGCCACCACCTTCCTGACGGATTATGCACAGCCTGCGGATGAGGAGCAGGTCTGGAGCATTTGGGAAGGAAATGCGAGAGTAAAGAGGTAAAAGCAGGCAGAACGACGGAGCAAAGAGCAGGGATCAAAACAGCACCTCCCGATGATGGGGAAGGTGCTGTTTTGCTTTTCTCCCAAAATGTCATTATATATAGGTCTATCTTGTGGAAGCCCTGACAGGGTGGCATTCGGGAGCCGTTTGTATTTTTGACCTCCGGGGAACCGGATAGCAGTATCTTTCGCCTTTGTAGTTCTCAAGCAGGACCTCGCGGTCATCCTTGCGGAGAACATAGTTATAATTGATGGGAATTTTTCCGCCGCCGTGGGGGGCATCAATTACATATTTCGGTACGGCAAAGCCGGAAATATAGCCGGTGAGCTGATGCATGATGTTGATTCCGGTATCCACATCGGTCCGGAAGTGGGAGATACCCCTGGACAGGTCACACTGATACAGATAATAGGGGCGCACCCGCATATGGACCAGTTTCAGCAGGAGATCCTTCATTACCTCCGCGTTGTCATTGATTCCCCGCAGCAGTACACTCTGGTTACCAAGGGGGATGCCGGCATCTACTATGGCAGTGCACGCCCGTTCCGCATCCGGGGTGATTTCCCGGGGATGATTGAAATGCGTGTTGATCCAGATCGGCTGATATTTTTTCAGCATGGCAAGGAGTTCTTCGGTGATCCGCATGGGCAGAACCACAGGAACCCGCGTGCCGATGCGGATAATATCCACATGAGGGATCGCACGAAGTCCGGCAATAATGGATTCCAGCTTTTTTGTATTCATTGTCAGAGGATCGCCTCCGGAGATCAGGACATCCCGGATTTCCTCATGAGACCGGATGTAGTCCAAAGCCATTTCCAATTCGCTCTCTGTGATCATTCCGTCTTCCTCCCCGACAACTCTGCGGCGGGTGCAATGGCGGCAATACATGGAACAGACATAGGTTGCCAGGAGCAGCACGCGGTCCGGATAGCGGTGAACAATATTGGGAACCGGGCTGCTTTCCACTTCATTCAGGGGATCGTCCAGGTCATCGCTGCAGTAAAACGTTTCCTGAATCGATGGGACACTCTGCATACGGATGGGATCGTTTCTGTCCTCCGGATGTATCAAAGATGCATAGTAGGGGGTGATCGCCATTCGGAACTGTTTCAGGCATGTGGTGATATCTGTTTTTTCCTGTTCGGACAAGTTAAGTACTTCCGACAGCATTTCAGTATTTGTAATCCTGTGGGCAAGCTGCCATTTCCAATTATTCCAGGATTGTACCGGAATGGAATCCTTCCAACTGGTCATGCAATCTCACCCCGTCTCTTGGTTTCCTGTCTTTTCAGAGCAGCTTCCAGGATTCCGTTGATCAGATCAGAATAGGAGACACCGCAGAATTCGGCAAGCATTGGGTAGTCACTGTAACCGGGAGCCAGTCCGGGAAGGGGATTAACCTCAATGAAATGGATTCTCCCGTCGGGCGACATCCGGAAATCCACCCGGGCAAGATCCATACAGCCAAGGACATCGTAGACTTTCCTTGCCATCCCCGTCATTTCCTTTTCCTGGCCTTTTGTCAGATCGGCAGGGCATTGGTATTCCAGATATTCCGTAAAGCTTTGTTTCAGTTTATAATTATAGACATGATAGTTTTCCTGGGTGGGTTTCCGGTATCGGATCTCCATAGGCGGGAACACTCTGGCGTCCCGGCCGTTTCCAAGGATTCCAACCGTAAACTCCCGTCCATCGATGTACTCTTCAGCCAGCATATCCTGTTGGTAAAGGTGGATATTTCTGCCTGCCAGCTCCTGAAGTTCCTTTTTATTTTTTACGATACTGACATCCGAGATTCCTTTGCTGGATCCTTCTGCATTGGGCTTGATGATGACCGGATAATGAAGGGAACCGGTGGAAAGCGATGTTTTGGCGGATAAAACGATACTTTTGGGTGTCCGAACCTTGTAGGAGGATACGATCCGCTTTGTCAGCGCCTTGTCCAGTGCAATGCACAACGTCGTTTCGTCCGATCCGGTAAACGGTATTCCAAAAAAATGAAGCATAGCCGGAACCTGCGCCTCGCGGCCTCTTCCATACAGGCCTTCGGCAATATTGAAAGCAATATCCATTTGCTCATGACGCAGTTTTTCCGGCAATGCTTCATCTGCCTCCAGCAATACCGTTCTGTGACCCTTTTCTTCCAGAGCGGACCGGATCGCATATACCGTATCGATTCTGTCATATTCCGCTTCAGCATCCGGGGTATCCCTCTTCAATCCCTTTTTCAGGTTGTACACGATACCCACTGTTAGGGTACGTCTGGGGAGGGGAACTTCGGAATCCATTTGTTCCATGTTCAATTACCAACCTTTCCTGAAAGATAAGTATTTTGTTCAGCTTAAGTATAGCCAAAAAGAAGAGAATGTCAATATATTTTTGTACGTTGAAAGGTTTCTTTTTATGATGTAGAATATACCTGTCCTGCAATTGATTTTTAAAAAGAGAAAAGAAGTAATGTAGGAAATACTGTTACTGGAGGAAAAGAATATGCCAATCATTGAGTTGCTGAAAGCAGTACTCCTGGGAATTGTGGAAGGAATTACGGAGTGGCTGCCGATCAGCAGTACCGGACATATGATTTTACTGGACGAATTCATTCAATTAAAGACATCCCCTGCATTTAAGGAGATGTTTCTGGTTGTCATCCAGTTGGGAGCCATATTGGCTGTCGTTTTGCTTTATTTCAACAAGCTGAATCCTTTTTCCCGGAGGAAAACCAGTCGTCAGAAGAAGGATACCCTGGCAATCTGGGGCAAGGTAATCGTCGGTGTTTTACCGGCAGCGGTTCTCGGCGTTCTTTTCGATGACTGGCTGGATGAACACCTGTATAACTACATAACGGTTGCCGTTACCCTGATTCTATACGGTATTTTGTTTATCCTTGTGGAAAACCGGAATAAAACCCGGAGACCAACGATGCAGTCCTTTCACAATTTGTCGTATCAGACTGCTTTTCAAATCGGGCTGTTTCAGGTTCTGTCCCTGATCCCGGGAACATCCCGGTCCGGAGCAACCATTCTCGGCGGAATTCTGCTTGGCACTTCCCGTCCATTGGCAGCGGAATATTCCTTCTTTCTCTCCATTCCCGTTATGTTTGGAGCCAGTGCCCTGAAGCTGGTCAAATTCGGACTCCATTTTACCGGCATGGAAGCTGCCCTTCTGATTACCGGCATGATCGTTGCCTTTGTCGTTTCCATTGCAGCCATTAAGTTTCTGCTGAGTTATATCAAGAACAATGATTTCAAGGCTTTTGGATGGTATCGGATTGTGCTGGGGATTCTGGTGATCGGTTACTTTCTCCTGTTCCGCTGAACGGCGCAGGACACTGGTGGGGAGAGAATAATCCCCCCGCAAGAAGGCCGGTGCAAAGACCTTTGATCAGCGGGGAAAGAGGAGGATCAAAAGAAAACCCGCACCTGAAATCTGGTCTGGCAGCGAGGACATCTTACCGTGTTTTTTCCCCGTTTGCGGGGAAGGCGAAGCACCGCTTTGCAATGAGGGCATTTGCGGAAACGATGGGTCCGGATTTCACGTATCCTGCGGAAAAACAGAGAAAACTCCGATTGGATGGGGTTCCAGAATTTCAGGAATATCTCATTTTCCCTTTGTCTTTTGTAAATGTTGCGTGAAAAGGTCCGGAAGATCAGCCAGACCAGAATTGCCCACATCAGGACATCAACAATCCAGGAACGGGTGAACATATTGATGACCAATACTACAAAATAAAGTACAAACAAAGCAATATACAGCTGATCTGCACCATATCTTCCGTACATGAAACGCGATAATTTGTCAGTAAATTTTCCCAATTTTATAGCTCCTTATCCTCATGATTAGCATGGCCCGATATAAATGGGACAACACATTCTTGCCAGGCAAAGCCCGCAACATATCTGGTTGATGGTGCCTTCCGGCATGCCAAACCCCCGGCTTTGCTGCTGATAAACCCTTCCGCCATGCTCGATTTGATTCAGAAGTCTCCGGTATTCCCTGTTGTCCGGATCCATCCGGACAGCGGTTCTTGCATGATCAAGGGCTGTGATGCGATTGCCTGTACCGGAATTTGCAAGCGCACTATAATAATACCATTCCGCAGTCCTGTCTGACATTCCTGCCAGTACATTCAATGCTTCCTCATAATAACCCGCGTTCAGATAACTGATGACCGGATCAAATGCAGATTGCTGTCTGCGCTGCCTGTTTCTGTTATAGGATCCGCCTTCCCCAAACGGACCGAATCCGCCAAACGGACCGAATCCGCCGAACGGATCAAATCCTCCAAATGGGTCGAACCCGCCGAATGGATCCTGCTGGCTTCCGGAAGGATTGGATCCGTTGTTGCCATATGAGCTCTGTCCTCCATAGCTGCTGTTGCCGGATTTTTTCATTTCCTTGATTTGTTCGTAGGCAGCATTGACCTCACTCATTTTTTGGGCAGCTTCCTTGTCCCCCTGATTTAAATCCGGATGGTACTTTTTTGCCAATTTACGATAGGCTTTTGTAATTTCTTCATCCGAAGCATTTGGCGAAACACCAAGCACCTTGTAAGGATCGGATATCATGTTTTCAATCTCTCATTTCTCTTCTTGTTTTTGAATACCAGTCTTGTCCACACTCCGGAATAAAGGATATTTTCAATTAGATTTTGATCCCGGTCCAGGGGAAGACTTTTGTATCGTTCCGTACAGTCTGCCATCATCAGATTGAGAACGGACGAAAAATCCTCTGAAGAATGCATTGTCATGGGATTATAGCGTTCTTTCCGGATATCGGATTCCAGATCCAGACAGGCATCCATAATATAAATAAACCTGCCGAGAGATTTTCCGAATGCCCGTAGTTTTTCAGAGAATTCATCCTGCTTCGGGACAAATACTTCTCCCATTATATCACCAAAACAATTTGCAGGGAGATCCGGATTGATTTCTCCGGAAATTTCCATGTCGGAAAGTTTCCTGAGGTTTTCCTGGATCACTGCGGATTTATCCGGATACCGGGATACCGTCTTTTGAAATTCCTGTTCCAGCAGTCCGGACTCCAGCAGGGACAATACTTTCTTATCGTCCTTCCAGTCATCGAGAAGATCGTAATAGGATAAAACGATGTTCATATCGGCTGCATAGGCTGCCACATCGTTTTGCCAATATTCATGCGGCTTCAGGGGATGTATCATGCATCTTTCGGTTTTCACGGTGGTCTTCGGCTCATACAGGGAGGACAAAAACAGAACCAGAAAGGTCATATCATAATTCAGGGTCATGCGGCTGATCAAACCATGCCGATCTCCCAATGCCTTGCACAAACCACAGTAACAACCGCGATATCGTTTTTTTTCCTCCGGAGTCAGTTTGTCAATATTGGCAACAATATAGCCGAACACGTTATCACCCACTCCATCATTTTTCTATATTGTTCCCATCCTGGCTCAGGGATCACTTTTCTTTCGTATCATGGGGGACTTTCTGCTCCATGGTCTCCAGAACGGAGGACAACTCCTGACAGGCAGCCAGGACCTGCGAATTATCCTTGCTCTTCATTGACTTTTGGGTACGCTTCACAGCATCTTTCAGCTGCGCCCGGTCATTTTTATCCAACTTTTTCATAATGGCAGACGCCCTGTAGATCAATTGCTCTGCTTCATTCAGGGCGTTGACTTCTTCTTTGTGCCTTGTATCTTCGGCGGCGTATTCCTGAGCATCGCGTACTGCCTGATCAATCTCCGCCTGGCTCAGGTTGGAAGAAGCGGTAATGGTAATATCCTGTGCCTTTCCGGTTCCCAGGTCCCTGGCAGATACATTTACAATCCCATTGGCATCAATGCTGAAGGTTACTTCAATCTGAGGCACCCCTCTTGGAGCACGACGGATTCCCTTCAGCTTGAACCGGCCCAGGGTCTTGTTATATTTTGCCATTTCCCTTTCGCCCTGCAAAACGTGGATGTCCACGGAGGTTTGAAAGTTGGCGGCAGTGGTGAAGACCTGACTTTTTTTGATCGGAAGAGTGGTGTTGCGGTCAATGATTTTTGTATAGACCCCGCCAAGTGTTTCAATCCCCAGGGAAAGTGGCGTGATGTCCAGAAGCAGCAGGCTCTTTACATCTCCTGCCAGAACACCGGCCTGCAATGCGGCACCCATTGCAACGCACTCATCCGGATTGATTCCCTTGAACGGCTCCTTCCCCGTGAAATTCCGCACTGCCTTCTGAACAGCGGGAATCCGGCTGGATCCGCCTACCAGCAGAACCTTGCTGACAGCATCCCTGGAAAGGCCCGAATCCTCCATGGCCTGACGGACCGGATTCATGGTCGCATCAACGAGATGGGAAGTTAATTCGTCAAACTTTGCCCGGGTCAGCGTCATGTTCATATGGAGCGGCTCCTTCCCCCTGGCAACGAGGAAGGGAAGGTTGATTGTTGTGGATGTCACGCCGCTTAATTCAATCTTGGCCTTTTCTGCCGCTTCCCGGACACGCTGCAGTGCGGTGGGATCCTTGGAAAGATTGAAACGGTGTTCCCTTTTGAACTCGTTGATCAGATAATCCACTATGCAATTGTCAAAATCATCTCCTCCCAGTTGGTTGTTTCCTGCTGTGGCGAGTACCTCAATTACCCCATTATTGATGTCCAGAATGGAGACATCGAAAGTTCCTCCGCCCAGGTCATAGACCATGACTTTCTGAGACGTTTCCTTGTCCACGCCATATGCCAGTGCGGCTGCCGTAGGCTCATTGATGATACGTTGCACGTTCAGACCTGCAATCTTTCCGGCATCCTTGGTGGCCTGCCGCTGTGCATCCGTAAAATAAGCAGGAACGGTAATGACGGCATCTGTTACTTTCTCGCCCAGATAACTTTCCGCATCGATTTTCAGCTTCTGCAGGATCATCGCGGAGATTTCCTGCGGGGAATATTTTTTGCCATCTATTGCAACATGGTAATCACTGCCCATTTTACGCTTGATTGAGCTGATGGTCCGTTCATGATTGATCACTGCCTGGCGTTTTGCAAGCTGTCCAACCAGTCGTTCGCCGGTTTTGGAAAATGCAACAACGGATGGAGTGGTACGCTCTCCTTCTGCATTTGGAAGGATAATGGATTCATTGCCCTCCATGGTTGCCACACAGGAATTTGTGGTACCCAGATCGATACCAATTAATTTTGCCATTTTGTATTCTCCTTGTTGGTTCTTTCGTTTCTATTCGTTAGTTTTCCTGTTTTTGTATATCATATGAGCCATATTATACTTTGCTATTGTGAACTGTATGTTAACGAAGTCCCGGAGATACGGCTGGGAAGCGGGATTCTTCATGAATTTTCTGTGAATAAAAGGTGAATAAAACATGAATGAAAATCCAAAATTCTGATATTTTTTCGTTGCCAGTCTGCGGATTATGCTTTATAATCAAGGCTGTAGGGATTATGTAGTATGGAGTGCAAAGTATATCAGATCCTGTAGTATGGAAGGATGGAGGAATAGTATGCCTGTCACAGAATTATTGTCCTTTAATGCCCGGAAATACGGGCAGGAAAAATGTCTTACGGAGATCAATATGGATCTTCAGGAGTATCATCATGTCCGCTGGATGGACTATGAACTGATTGAAAACAGCCCTGCGGGGGAATACCGGAGGGAAATGACCTGGAAGGTATTTGATGAGAAAGCGAACCGGTTTGCCAATCTCCTGCTTCAGAGAGGCATCCACAAGGAGGACAAGGCGGCGATTCTTCTGATGAACTGTCTGGAATGGCTTCCGATTTATTTTGGAATATTAAAGGCCGGAGCCGTTGCCGTGCCTTTGAATTTTCGTTATACGGCAGAGGAAATCAAATATTGTCTGGAGCGGTCCGATGCTTCGGTTTTGGTTTTTGGAAGCGAGTTTACCGATCGGATGGAAGCGATACAGGATCAGATCCCGCAGGTCCGCCTGCTGTTTTTTGCAGGGGAGGAGCGACCGCTTTTTGCCGAAAGCTATGATCGTCTGACTGCCAATTGCTGTTCGGAGGATCCCGGGATTCCCATTGCGGACGAAGAGGAAGCTGCCATCTATTTTTCATCCGGCACCACCGGTTTTCCCAAAGCGATTCTCCATACTCATGGAAATCTGCTGTCGGCTTGCTATACGGAACAAAAGCATCATGGGCAAACCCATGGGGATAACTTTTTATGCATTCCGCCACTGTATCACACCGGCGCCAAAATGCACTGGTTTGGAAGCCTGCTGACAGGGAGCAGGGCGGTATTGCTGCGCGGATTGAAACCGGAATGGATTCTGAGAACCATTTCAGAAGAAGCAGTCACGATAGTCTGGCTGCTGGTTCCCTGGGCACAGGATATTCTGGATGCCATAGAGCAGGGAGAAGTAAACCTTTCGGATTATGATCTTTCCCATTGGCGTTTGATGCATATCGGCGCGCAGCCGGTTCCTCCCAGCCTGATTCGCCGCTGGAAAAAATATTTCCCGAATCATCAGTATGATACCAATTATGGGCTGAGCGAATCCGTCGGACCCGGATGCATTCATCTCGGTGTGGAAAACATAAAAAAAGTCGGTGCCATCGGAAAACCGGGATACCGTTGGAATGCAAGGATTGTTGATGAAAATGGGGATTCCGCTGCAGACGGGGCAGTGGGGGAGCTGGAGGTGAAAGGGCCAGGCGTCATGAAATGCTATTATAAGGACCCGGAAGCAACTGCTGCGGTTCTCCGGGACGGATGGCTCCGGACAGGAGATATGGCCAGGAGGGATGAAGACGGGTTTATCTATCTGGTCGACCGCAAAAAAGATGTGATTATCAGCGGGGGAGAAAACCTGTATCCGATACAGATCGAAAATTTTCTCCGTTCCCACAGGGGAATCCGGGATGTGGCTGTCATCGGGCTGCCGGATTCCAGACTGGGGGAGATTGCTGCTGCCGTGATTGAGCGGAAGCCTTTCTGGCATGGCACGGAACGGGAGATCATGGAGTATTGCAGTTCCCTGCCCCGTTACAAACGGCCCAAAAAAATCATTTTTGACAAGGTTCCCCGTAATCCGACCGGAAAGATTGAGAAGATGCGCCTGCGGGCGAAATATGGTGCCACCTGCCTGGTGGCAGCACAGTCTGCAAGGTAGTTTTTTCTTGCTTTTTCCCCGGAGCGTGGTATTATATTTCTACGAGTGTTATGTAAAATTTGCATTCATGCCGGGGCAGGCAGGAATTTGATTGATATGGAAGGAGGGAGCCATTCATGAATATACTGGTTGCGTTGGACTCCAATTATATCCACCCGCTGAAGGTTATGCTGAAATCCCTGTTTTTGAACAATCCGGGAGAGCACTTTCGTATTTATCTGATGCAATCCGCAATACCGGAGCGGCAGTTGAAAAATCTCAGCCGCTTTGTTGTGGAAGACGGGCAGAAGCTTGAAATTGTGAAAATAGAGCAGGATTTGTTTCAGGATGCTCCTGTCATTCTGCACTATACCAGGGAAATGTATTATCGTTTGCTGGCCTATAAGATTCTGCCTGCCGATATTACCCGCATCCTGTATCTGGACCCGGATATTCTGGCTATCAATCCGGTCAGGGAGCTCTACGAAACGGATCTGGAAGGATATCTGTTTGCTGCTGCCTATCATGATGTCCTTCCCAATCGGGAGATCAATAAAATAAGGCTGAAATCCCCGGAAATGAAGGCTTACTATAATTCAGGCGTATTAATGATGAATCTGGAGCTGCAAAGAAAGGAAATCAGCGAACAGATGGTTTTTGATTTTGTGGAAAAGAATCGGGCTAAACTGATTATGCCGGACCAGGATATTATCAATGCCCTTTATGCAAGTAAAATAAAGACTCTGGATGAGAAACGCTACAATTACGATGCCAGATACTATTATTATTATAAAATAATGACAAATGGCATGTGTGACATGGATTATATCATAAGGAATACCGTTTTTTTGCATTTTTGCGGGAAAAAGAAACCGTGGAACAAGAATTACGGAGGGAAATTCCATTCCTTGTATAAACACTATGAGAAAATTGCCGACTGTCCGGCGAAATATGGGACAGGCCCTGAAAAGTTATGGAAACAGGAGAAATAGAATGTACATACAAGAGAAAAAAGTCAAAAAGCAGGCCGGATTCCTGCCTGTTGTCATGATGTTGTCCGCAGCGGTTCTTTGGAGCACCGGAGGGATGATGATCAAGCAGCTGAGCCTGAATCCCATGGTCATAGCAGGTTATCGAAGCCTGATCGCTGCAATCGTCGTGTCTTTGTTTCTTCAAAAACCGACGTTTCATTTTTCATGGAATAAGTTGTTGGGTGCGATATCCTATGCATCCATGATGATTTTCTGCGTTTCTGCAACGAAAAGGACGACAGCTGCCAGTGCCATACTGCTCCAGTATACGGCACCCATTTATATTGCTATTCTTGGTGGCCGGCTCCTGAAAGAAAAAGCGGAATCGAAGGATTGGTTCGTGATCCTGTTTGTTTTGGCGGGCATGGTTTTGCTGTTTCTGGATGACAGGAGCACCGGCAGCCTGAAGGGGAACCTGATGGGCGCTTTGAGCGGAGTGGCTATGGCAATGAATACCATATTCATGAGAAGGGAAAAGGACGCAGATCCGCTGGAAAATGTCTTCTGGGGATGTGTCCTGACCGTCCTCATCACGTTGCCTTCCATGGTCCGTTCCGTGCCAAATGAGAACAGCTGGATTGGACTAATCCTTCTGGGTATCTTTCAACTGGGCTTTTCCTATGTACTTTACGCAAGGGCAATCCGGAAGATATCCGCTTTGCAGTCCGCATTCATCTGCCTGATTGAACCATTGTTGAATCCTGTCTGGGTGTTCCTTACCGTTGGAGAATTTCCCGGAGCTCTTTCCGTCCTGGGTGGGCTGATCATACTGACCGCTGTGACCGTCGGCTGCATCAGACCGAAAAAACGGCTGGAGTCGGAAGCGTTTCAGCAACAAAACTCCTGATTGTATCTGTAATCAAGGAATGGCCCGCTTCATTGGGATGGATGCCATCCTCACAAAACAGGCTGGGATAGTTTCTTGCTTCCAGAAACGCCCGGCGGATATCGATGAGGGGGACCTGCTTTGCGGCTGCCAGTCCAACGACAGCAAGATTGTACATTTCCTGCCATCGATAGATATGTTCCACATCCCCCAGCCAATGAAGGATGTTTTCTGCATTCCGGTTCCTTGAAATCCAGGAAAAATATCGCTTTGCATCCAGGGGAGGCAGGGAAAGCATAACGGGTTGACTGCCGCTGTCGAAAACGCGCTCAATTACCTCAGAATACAAGGCCCTAAATTTTGCCAATGGGGTAAAGGGCACATGGGAACCCTTCGGATGCTCGGATATGGCAGCCCAGTCAAAATCGCAGTCGTTTCCCCCAAATTCCAATGCGGTAAATTGATAATGGGGAAGGTCTTTCCCGTGCTTTTCAACCATTTTCTTTCCTGTCTCAATGGTGCATCCGAATTTTGCATAGTTGTCCACCTTCATTTTTGTATTTTTGTTCAGAAGATTGACAAAGCTGTTTTTCAACAGAATGTACCTGCCACGTACGCTGTCCAGAATCACTCCTCTTCCTATGGAATCTCCGAACAGGCATGCGAAATCTGATTTTTTCCCACTTCCCATTTTGTGCCTCCCGTATCTCATCAAATATAGTATTGATTATTATATCTCACAATATTCAAAAAGTAAATCATAAGATCCGGCTGGATAATAACATTTGCGAAATTATATGGGAAATGATAAAGTAGTTCGTGATAAAGAGGAAGGAAGTGTTCCAGTGGAGGAACTGATACAGTTAAAAGAAAAGCTGGATGGAGAACGGCCGGTCAACTGGGCAGATTTTCCGGATATCGGCCTGTACAAGGATCAGGTTGTTTCCTACATGTACCGACAATTAATTCATTTTGAAGAGGAAGGCCGCCTTACCTCGGCAATGATCAACAACTATATCAAGGGCAGGTTGCTGCCCCGGGCGAAAGGAAAAAAGTACACCAGGGAGCATCTGGCCGGATTGACGGAGATCTGCATATTAAAGCAGATATTATCTGTCGAAAACACCGGATTCCTTCTTCATCAGGAGCTGCAGGGAGACAACCAGGAAGCTTTTTATGAAAAATTCTGCAACATTCTGGACCAGGCTCTGACAGAAACATCCACTCAGATTCATACGGATTGGGATGCCGGATCCCTGTCGGACATTGCACTGCGGCTGGCTGTTTCCAGCTATTGTCAGAAGCTGGTTTGTGAAAGGCTGCTTGAAATTATTCGAAACCGGAAGGAAGAAGACGGACCGGAAGGTTCGGGGGAAACGAATCCGAAAAGGGGAAAAAAGCAGGAGAAAGAGCAGGAAAAGAAACGGGATGACAATGAAATCAGGAAAAAGTGAGAAAAGAAAGGTCCGGGACCGGAAAAGAAATCATGTAATTGTGGCAGGAGGAGGGGCAGCCGGAATGATTGCTGCCATATCGGCAAAAAGAATGGGTGCAGAGGTAACGATCCTGGAGCGGAATGCCAGGGTGGGGAAAAAACTCCTGGCGACCGGAAATGGGCGTTGTAATTTCACCAATATAACTGCCGATGCCGACTGCTATTTGGGGAGCAATCCCAAATTTGTGCACCATGCCCTGTCCGCCTTTTCCCCGAAAGAGACCATACGATTTTTTGAGAAACTGGGAATTCAACACAAGGTGGAGGATAGGGGGAAAGTTTTTCCCATGTCTGATCAGGCTTCCAGCATGCTTGATGTTCTTTTGTATGAATTGAATGCATCGGGGGTCCGCATTCAATGCGATTCTTATGTACAGGATCTGGAAAAAAGAAAGGGCGGATTTCTGATCCGTACAAAAGATGGGAAAATCTATGAGGCGGATAAGGTAATCCTTGCAGCAGGGGGAAAAGCCATGCCTTCCAGCGGATCGGATGGAAATGGCCTGGATCTGGCGAGGAAGCTGGATCACAATGTTACGGATCTGTTTCCTGCCCTGGTCCAGCTGATGCTGGATGG
This sequence comes from Eubacteriales bacterium mix99, assembly GCA_038396605.1. Lineage (NCBI taxonomy): Bacteria > Bacillati > Bacillota > Clostridia > Eubacteriales > Eubacteriales bacterium mix99. The sequence continues at coordinate 2,675,969 of CP121690.1, read as the reverse complement.
GCCCTGGTTCAAGCGGCTGAACGGAGTAAAATTCGTTGGAACTGCCGGGATACTGGACAGAGGAAAATCCGTTGCCGGAGACAGGGGAGATATTCTGTTCACCAACTACGGAGTATCCGGACCGCCGATTCTTCAGATCAGCAGAAAGGCGGGGGAATTGCTGCAGCAGGGAAAGCAGCCGGTTTTAAGGATCCGCATTCTGGATCGGATGGACAAAGGAGAAATCAGGAATCTCATCGACAGGAGAATTCAGTCGGGTCCCGAAAAGACCGCTGAATTCAACTTCGTGGGACTGATCAACAAACGTTTGATTCCCGTCGTTCTTCTTGAGGCTGGTCTGGATGACAGAAACCGTCCTGCTTCCAGTCTTTCTGCCGCAGAACGGGAAAAAATTGCGGAAATCCTGACGGACTGGAGATTCCGGATCCGCGGTGCAAGAAGCTGGCCCAGTGCACAGGTTACGGCAGGAGGCGTCGATACCAGGGAGATCAACCCGGAAACCATGGAGTCCAGAAAAGTGAAGGGTTTGTATTTTGCAGGCGAGATCATGGATGTGGACGGACGGTGCGGTGGATTCAATCTTCAGTGGGCCTGGTCCTCAGGGTTTCTTGCGGGCCGGTATGCGGCGCTCTGAGACCGGGCCGGAAGGAGAAGCCTCCCGGGCGGCCTTACGCTCCCGCACCGAGACATAGGGATTCCCGTCGATATAGAACCGATAGGGGTAAAGAACGGCTTCCTCTGCATAATCAATATGGATACGCGTCGTGGTCACCATGTTGAATGCCGGTTCCCGGTCCCCTTTCAGGAGGAAAATCCGGTTTCCGCATAGATTCTCCCCGCTGTCCCGGTCTGTGATGCCCATTGCCATACAAAGCTTGCCGGGACCGTTGGTGAGGTCAAGACGATCCTTTTTGGCGCAATCCGACAGACTTTTTCCATATCGTGCCTCTGCCATTTCTTCCAGTCCCTTTACCGGCTCCAGTGCCCGGATCAGGACCGCCTGAGGGCTTTCCCTTTCCGATGCAACGACATTCATACAGGAGTACATGCCATATATCCGATAGACATATGCATAGCCGGGAGGGCCAAACATGACTTCGGTCCGCTTCGTTCTCCGGTTATTGCAGGAGTGGGCAGCCTTGTCCTCCGGCCCCATATAGGCTTCCGTCTCCACAATTTTCCCCAGGCGTTCCTGTCCGTTGATCCGATGCAGCAGATATTTTCCCAAAAGATTTTTTGCCACCTCTATGGCACCAGAACTGTAAAATTTTCTCTCCAGCTTTTCCATGAATCTTCCTCCTCCAAAGAATGATTTCAGTATCCAATACATAAAAATATTTTATAGGATTCGATGTTGGTTTTCAAGGCTTTTCATTTCCTTTAAAAGGAAAATAATGAACGCTAAAAATAACTGAGTAACGTGAAAAAATATTTGACAGACTCTGTTTTTTCGTATAAACTTAAGAAAATTCATATATGACCTCACTTCTTGCAGGTGAGGTAGAGGCGCGGTATTTATTAGTCCCCGGCGGAGCGTAAGCCGAGCAGGGAAGCCGTGGAGAAGGAAATATCGCCGAAGCTGCAATATTGGCTGACTATTGCATGCTGGGACTGCAGTTAAGAGCTGCAGGACTGCCTCAGTGAACTTCCCGGTTTACTAAGGTGTGCTATCTCATTTGGGAAAGAGGAGGGATCAAGGAAGTAATGCATTAACTGCCTGAGTTCATCTCAGGCTTTTTATTTTATGGAATAATAAAGGGGGATTGTTGAATGTATAAGAAAATATCCATTTTAGTGGTACTGTCCATGGCAGCCCTGTTCTGTATGCCGGGCTGTACGGAAAAAAATGCAGGGAGCGCCGGTACTTCGGGAGAAAATGCTGTTTTCCGGGTTGGTATGGAATGTGATTATCCTCCCTTCAACTGGACGCAGCTGGATTCGTCCGGAGGCGGCGTGAAAATTGACGGCAATGCCGAATATGCCGGAGGATATGATGTGGAGATTGCAAAAAGGATTGCAGAAGGTCTGGGCCGGAAGCTGGTAATTGTCAAAACCAAGTGGGAAGGCCTGGAGCCCGCTCTGAGTTCAGGCAAGATTGATGCCATTATTGCCGGCATGTCGCCTACGGCTGAGCGCAAGAAAAATATTGATTTCACGGACAATTATTATCACTCGGACCTGGTGATGGTGGTGAAAAAGGGAGGCCCTTATGAAAACGCAACGTCCATTCAGGATTTCAAGGGAGCAAAGATAACCGCCCAGTTGAGCACATTCCATTATTCCGTCATTGATCAAATCAAGGGGGCACAGAAGCAGACCGCCATGGAAAAATTTACAACCATGCGTGTGGCCCTGGAGTCCGGCATCGTGGACGGATATGTTTCCGAGCGTCCGGAAGGAATCAGTGCGCAATCGGCGGATCCCAACCTGAAGATGGTCGAATTCAAGGATGGGTTTGTCACATCGGAGGATGATACGGCAATCGCAGCGGGCCTTGTTAAAAACAGTCCATTGAAGAAAGAGATCGATAAGATCCTGGAGAACCTGTCCGAAGAGGAACGCAAGGAAATAATGGGTGACGCAATCAAAAATCAACCGTCTGCGGAATAAGCGGGAAAAGGAAAACACTGTTTCCTGTTGAAGGAGGTTCGCAAATAGAATGGGACAAATTATGAAAATCATTATAGAATACTGGCCGATGTATCTCCGGGGTGCCGGTGTCACACTTTATCTGTCCATTCTGGGTACCATATTTGGATTTATGATCGGGCTGCTGGCTGGAATCATACGCACCATACCTGTCCCGGAAGGCGGATGGAAGCGCATCCTTCTGAGGGCGGCCAACGCCATTCTGTCGGTTTATATCGAAATTTTCCGTGGCACCCCCATGATTGTACAGGCTATGGTGATCTATTACGGATCAGCCCAGGCAGGATTTGAAATGGACCGGATGGCTGCCGGAATTCTGATTGTTTCCATCAATACAGGCGCCTATATGGCGGAAATTATACGGGGTGGCATTGTATCCATTGACACAGGGCAGTTTGAAGCAGCTCAGGCATTGGGAATGAATCCTGTTCAGACTATGGCCAAAGTGGTGCTGCCTCAGGCGATCCGCAATATCCTGCCGGCCATCGGAAACGAGTTTGTCATTAATATCAAGGACACCTCGGTGCTGAATGTCATTTCCATATCGGAGCTTTATTTTCAGACCAGTACCGTGGCAGGCATTCATTTCAGCTTTTTTGGGCCTTTTTTTATCGCCTGTATCCTGTATTTTATTATGACATTTACGGTGACCCGAATTCTCCGGATGACTGAGAAAAGATTGGATGGGCCGAAGAATTACACCCTGGCGAATGAGGTGCGGAAAGGAAAGGAGGTGCAGTATGGAGAAGGTAATTGAAGTGCGGCACTTAAGCAAATCCTTTGGAACCCATGACGTGCTGAAGGACATTGACTTTACCATAAACAGGGGGGAAGTGGTATGTGTCATCGGTGCATCCGGTTCCGGAAAGTCCACCTTGCTGCGGTGTATCAATCTGCTGGAGAAGCCCAGCGGAGGAGAGATTCTTTATGATGGCAGAAACATCCTGGATAAACGAAATAATATCTATTCCTACCGCGCCAAACTGGGGATGGTGTTTCAGCAGTTTAACCTGTTTCATAATCTGAACGTGTTGACCAATTGTATTGTTGCCCAGCGGCAGGTATTGAAGCGGTCCCTGGAAGAGGCAAGGAAGATCGCCATGAAATACCTGAAGGTGGTGGGAATGGAACAGTATATTGATGCCAGACCCATGCAGCTCTCGGGGGGCCAGCAGCAGCGTGTTGCCATTGCCAGGGCATTGTCCATGGAACCGGATGTCCTGCTGTTTGACGAGCCAACTTCTGCCCTGGATCCGGAGATGGTCGGGGAAGTGCTGAACGTGATGAAAGGCCTGGCTGAGGCAGGGCTTACCATGCTGGTCGTAACGCATGAAATGGGGTTTGCAAAGGATGTGGCGGACCGCGTGGTATTCATGGATCAGGGAGTTATCACAGAAGAAGGAAGCCCGGAGCAAGTACTGATCCATCCACAAAAGAACCGGACCAGGGAGTTCCTGAAGCGGACACTCCAGCCATAGAAAGGCCGGAGCCGGGAATACGGCTGCAATACGAAAGTGCATTCAAAAGCAGTGAGGTTAGCGTTTGACACGACGGAAAAGATCTGTCACAATGGTAGCAGAAAGAAGGAGGCAACAACATTGAAGGCTTATGAAAGATTGATTCGGTATGCCGGCTTCGGGACGGCTTCCGACAGCAACAATCCGGCTTGTCCCAGTACTCCGGAACAGCTGGAGTTCGGCAAGGCCCTGGTGGAGGAAATGAAGAGGATTGGCATCCGGGATGCGAATATGGATGTAAACGGCTATGTCTTTGGTACCATTCCGTCCAATACAGCGGAATGGAAGGGGACGGTAATTGGCTTTATCTCCCATATGGATGTGGTAAGGGATGTGCCGTATCAGAATGTGAAACCCAGGGTGGTACGGAATTATGACGGTGCCCCGATTCTTTTGAATCAGGAAAAAGGCATTTTTCTCCGCCCGGAAGAGTTTGATTCCCTGAACCGGTATAAAGGCTGTGACCTGGTTGTCACCGATGGAACCACTTTGCTGGGCGCGGATGACAAGGCGGGGATAGCGGAAATCATGACGATGGCAGAAACGCTCTGCAATCATCCGGATATCCGGCATGGTACCATCAAAATCGGTTTTACGCCGGATGAAGAGATTGGCAGGGGAGCGGATTTATTTGATGTGAAACGATTCGGTGCCCATTTTGCCTATACTGTGGATGGCGGTGCCTTTGGCGAAGTGGAATATGAAACCTTTAATGCGGCATCTGCGGATATCCACATAACAGGCAAGAATATTCATCCGGGCACGGCCAGGGGAAGAATGAAAAACGCCATGCTCATTGCCATGGAATTCAATGCCCTGCTGCCGGAAGGGGAAGTTCCGGAGAAGACGGAGAAATACCAGGGCTTTCATCATCTGACTCATATGAAGGGTACGGTGGAAGAATCCGAACTGCATTATATCCTTCGTGATCACGATGCAGCCAAACTGGAGCGGAAAAAGGAAGAAGTCCGGGAAGCGGCGGAAAAGCTGAACAGGATTCATGGGGCCGGTACCGTTTGTGTTACGATCCGGGATGAATACCGGAATATGACGGAGCAGATCAAGCCACATCGTCATCTGATTGAAACGGCCTGCGAAGCAGTAAGGGACGCCGGGGGAGATCCGGTCAGTGAACCGGTTCGCGGAGGAACGGACGGTTCCAGGCTGTCCTTTATGGGTTTGCCATGTCCGAATCTGGGGACCGGCAGCCATAATCATCATGGAAAAATGGAATATGCCTGCGTGCAGGACATGGATCGCTGTGTTTCGACCTTGATCCGGATAACAGAAAAATACTGTGATTTCGAAAAGAATTAGGCTATCTTCAGGAAATCACTCATTGTGATGCAGAATTGAATTTCCCCGGTAAGTTCTTTTTCTTTCCGGAAGCCGGCATTTTGAAAGACACGGATGGACCGCCGGTTTGCTGTATGGATGATGGCTACCACTTTATCCGCCCTCCATTCAAAAAAAGCATGCCGGAGACCCTGAAAAACAGCAGCCGCACCAAAGCCCCGTCCCCATTTGTGCCGGTCACCGATGACAATGATCATCTCCGTCTCACTCCATCTGGGAACCAGTTTCAGGTAGCCGACTGGTTCCTGCTTTTCTGCATCGACCATAAAAAAGCTTCCATCTTGATTGAAGAGATGTGTTACGACCGGGACCGGAACTCTTTCCAGTACTTCCAGGATGCCCTCGGACACGTTCTGATATTCATTCAGAAACTGTGTGACTTCCCTGCTTTCCAGCCATTGTGCAATTTTCCTGGCATCGTCACGATACACTTCCTGCCGCAAAACAACTTCGCCGGTTTTCCGGACCGGTTCTTTTTTCTTCATGGATGAGATTCTCCTTTCCAGTTCCATTCCAATTTTAGCACAGGCATCTATTTCCGTAAAATTGCAGGATACGCTTCAGGCAAGAATAGCATGGGAATTCTATGCTTTCTTCTGTTTTGCTTGAAAATGGGCATCACGTCGTTATATAATAAAATAATGGATAAAATACAAAAATTTCAGCAGGCACTTTTGAATTGGTATGAAGGCAATGCCCGGATCCTGCCGTGGAGGGACGATCCGTCCCCTTACCGGGTATGGATTTCGGAAATTATGCTGCAGCAAACCAGAGTGGAGGCTGTCAAGCCATATTTTGAACGGTTTCTGCAGGAAGTTCCGGCAATCCTGGACCTGGCGGCTTTGCCGGAAGACCGGCTGATGAAGCTGTGGGAAGGACTGGGGTACTACAGCCGGGCAAGGAATCTGAAAAAAGCTGCCTGCATGGTAATGGGGCAATATCATGGCCGGCTGCCTTCTGACAGAAAATCCTTACAAACGCTGCCCGGCATTGGGCCGTATACTTCCGGAGCAATTGCGTCCATTGCATTCGGTGCAAAAGAGCCTGCCGTGGACGGCAACGTGCTCCGGGTTCTGGCGAGATTATCCGGGAACCGGGGGGATCTGAAGGACAAAACTGTCCGAAAGGATCTGAACGCCCTGGCAGCAAGACTTTTGTTCCGGCAAGAACCGGGAAACTTCAATCAGGCAATGATGGAGCTGGGCGCTCTTCTCTGTATTCCCAACGGAAGGCCCAAATGCGGGGAATGTCCGGTGCAGTCCTTTTGCGAGGCCTGTCATCAGGATGCTGTGGACCAGATTCCGCGGAAAACCAGAAAAGCAAAACGGAAAATGGAGAACCGCACCGTTTTTGTAATCCGCTTTCAGGACAGGATCGCTCTTCGAAAGAGGCAGGAACAGGGGTTATTGTCCGGCCTCTGGGAATTTCCCAATCGGTATGGGCATTTATCCCCGGAGGAAATCGGGAAGGTGCTGACGGAATGGGGAATCTGTCCCGAAACCATTACACCCCTGCCGGATGCGAAGCATGTCTTTTCCCATCTGGAATGGCATATGAAAGGGTATGCTGTCCGGGTAAGGGAAAGGAAGGAAACCTGCAGCTTTGTATGGGCAAGGCAGGAGGAGATCCATCATTCTTACTCCGTTCCTTCCGCCTTTCATGCCTATCTGAAAGCATTGGGAAAAGTCTGATTCAATCCATATCCTTGAATTGCCTGGCGCTTGTGTGATATCACTGCGGTACCCTTTATACGATTAACGGGGATCCGGGACGCCGGATTGCCCGGCGGGAACCGGTGACACTGTGGGAAGAGGATTTGTCTTCCTTTGTGTTATAATAAAAAGAGAGGTGATTTCATGGGAAAAATATCTGCATTTTACACGATGCCCCATCCACCGGTTATTGTGCCGGAGGTAGGAAGGGGAGAGGAATCAGCCATAAAGGAAACATCGGATGCATTGGACAGGGTCGCTGGGGAAATCAAACACACAGGTCCGGATGTGATTATTATGATAACACCTCACGGGCCGATGTTCCGGGATGCGGTTGCGTTATCCTGTGAAAGGGAGATTCGGGGAGACTTCGGCCGGTATGGAGTGCCGGAGGCCGCTTTTCGTGCGGAGATTGATGTACCCCTGACGGAGGGCATTATCCGCCAGGCGGATCGGGAGGGGATCCCGACTGTTAAAATAACCGGAAAGACTGCCGGACGCTACGATATCCCCTGCGAGCTGGACCAGGGAGTCATGGTCCCGATGAATTTTATCAATAAAAGATATACGGATTACCGCCTGGTTCATATCACCTACGGTCTTCTGCCAAAGCTGCAGCTCTATCGCTTTGGTATGTGCATTGCCAAAGCGGTGGAGGAAAGCAATGAAAACGCCGTCTTTATCGCCAGCGGGGATTTGTCCCACAGATTAAAAGAAGGCGGTCCGTATGAATACAGTCCGTATGGCGCAAAGTTTGACCGGGAGATTATTTCCCTTTTGCGGGAGGGAAATGTTCCGGGCGTTTTCCATATGGATCCGGTTACCGTGGAAGAAGCCGGAGAATGCGGCCTTCGCTCCTATTACATTCTGCTGGGTGCCATGAATGAATATGATTTCACCGGAGATCTTCTGTCCTATCAGGGAAATCTGGGAGTGGGGTATATGGTTATGGGCTTTGTGCTTCGCAGGGGAAATGGAGGAAAGAACCTGAAGCGGCTGATCCGGCAGGAAAAAGAGCGGTTGCCCGGTGCCGGGCCGTCCGATTCCGGACAGGAAGATGCTTATGTCCGACTTGCCCGGGAAAGTCTGACGCATTATGTTCTTTATGGAAAGTATATGAAGATACCTGATTATGCAACCAATGAAATGAGAAAAGACGAATGCGGCGTCTTTGTGTCCATTCATGAAAACGGAGAGCTGCGGGGTTGCATCGGCACCATTGCACCAGTTACGGACTGCATTGCACAGGAAATTATCCGGAATGCCGTGGAAGCCGGCACTTCGGATCCCCGGTTCCCGCCCGTAACGGACGGGGAGCTGAAAAAGCTGGACTTTTCCGTTGATGTCCTGGATAAACCGGAAAGGACCAACCAGGCCGGGCTGGACCCGAAAAGATATGGTGTGATTGTAAGAAGCGGATGTCGGACCGGGCTGCTGCTGCCGGATCTGGAAGGCGTGGACACCCCGGAGGAGCAGATCCGTATTGCACTTCGGAAGGCGGGTATTGCTCCCGGCAGCTCCTATACATTGGAGCGGTTTGAGGTATATCGGCATAGCGGGAGCCCATCATGATCCGGGATGCGCTGCTCTGGAAAACGGAAGGCAATCGGATCCGATGCTGTCTGTGTCCGCATCATTGCCGGATCGGAAGCGGGGAATATGGATTGTGTTCCGTTCGGATCAATCAGAAAGGCAAACTAAAAACAATAAATTATGGGGAAGTCACATCCATGGCGATGGACCCCGTTGAAAAGAAACCATTGTATCATTTTATGCCGGGAAAGCGGATCCTGTCGGTGGGGAGCTTTGGCTGCAATTTTACCTGTGAATTTTGCCAGAATGCTTCCATTGCCCAGTCCAGAGGGCACAGCGAGTACCTTTCTCCGGAACGGCTGGTGGCATACAGTATGATTCCGACAGACAATATCGGTATCGCTTTCACCTATAACGAACCGACTGTCTGGTTTGAATATGTTTACGATACGATAAGGAAGCTGAAGGAATCCCATCCGGACCGGAAAGCCGTCCTGGTGACCAATGGGTATATGGAACCGGAAGCTCTTGTGAAACTTTTGCCTTATGTGGATGCCATGAATATTGATCTGAAATCCTTCTGCGATGAGTATTACCGGAAAGTATGCGGGGGAGACGTCGGATCGGTTCAGCGAACCATAGAGGAAGCCTGTGGAAAATGTCATGTGGAAATCACCGTATTGCTGGTGACCGGGCTCAATGATTCCGCAGGGGAAGTGGAAAAGACTGCTGCCTGGCTGGCCGCTCTGGATCGGAATATTCCGCTGCATTTGTCCCGGTATTTTCCGGCTAACCGGATGACCCGCCCGCCAACGGAGGAAAGCGTCATGATCCAGGCAAAGAGGACGGCAAAAAAGCACCTGAACTATGTTTATCTTGGGAATATGGAGGATCCGGACAGCTCGACCCGCTGTCCCCAATGCGGCAGGCTGCTGATCGAAAGACAGGGATACCGGGCAGGAGTGCGGATGGACCAGCCGGTCTGCCCGGGCTGCGGTGCTCCTGTTTCCGTGGTGTTGTGACTATCCGCATCCAACTCATCAGTAATTGTTGTGATTTGGTTGTGGAGCCCTGCTTCCATGGCGCTGTTGGATGGCGGTGTCTTTTGTATTTTGGATGAGTCAAGAAAATGGTTTATTAACAGTTTGTTTACATTCTGCTAATAAGGAGTTCATAATTCCTTTCTAGAATATTGTTTGTAGGTCAAAGGAAAAAGTCTTTTTTTCATTTGCCTCCTTAAAATATTTCCCCTATGTACGAGCCTTGGCCATTATGGCCAAGGCCTTACTTTTTTATAACCCTGCTTTTCGACATTTCAGGACAGAGAATGAAAAATGTACTTTCTGACAAAGGACTGGATAAGAATTCAAAAAGGTTGACAAGCAGCCAAAAAAGAATGATATAATGGACATGAACTCATTCTGGGAGGTTAAAACAGCATGCATGCAACCAAAGTAGCAAAAGACACTTATCAGCTTTCAGTCAATATGGAAAACATTTTATTTGAAGGTATCTGGGAAATTCCAAACGGAGTTTCCATGAACTCATATATCATAAAAGGACAAAAGACGGCGATTGTGGACGGAGTCTGCGGATGGGACGGCGTTCCCCGGCATCTGTATGATCTGTTGGATGAACTGGATGTGGACCCCCGGTCCATTGATTACCTGATCATCAACCATATGGAGCCGGATCATACCGGATGGATTGAGGATTTTCAGAAGATCCGGCCGGATTTCAAAGTGATATGCAGCAAAAAGGCAGCAGGAGTGCTGGAGCATTTTTACGGGCATACGGAATCGGTGACCTGCGTCGGAGATGACAGTACTCTTGATCTGGGTGGCGGTCATGTTCTTCAGTTCCGGGAGATTCCCAACGTGCATTGGCCGGAAACCATGGCCACTTTTGATACCCTGACCGGTACCTTGTTTCCCTGCGACGCCTTTGGATCCTTTGGAACAGTTGGAGAATCCAATTATGATGATATGCTCAGCGAAGAGAAACTGGCATTTTATGAAAAGGAAGCTCTTCGGTATTATTCCAATATCGTTGCAGCATTTTCCGGATCGGTACAAAAGGCAATTGAAAAGTGTACACCACTTCCCATAAAGATTATTGCACCGGGTCACGGCATTGTCTGGAGGAAAGATCCATCCAGAATAATCCGGGACTATGCCCGGTATGCATCCTGGCAAAAGGGACCGGCCAAAGAGGAAATTACGATCCTCTGGGGTTCCATGTACGGCATGACGGAGAAAGCGGTTCATCGGGCTGTGAAAGCGCTGGAGGAGGAAAACATTTCTTATCATATCCACCGTGTACCAGATACATCATGGGGAACCATACTGACATCCGTCTGGACCTCTGCCGGGATTGTACTGGCCATGCCGACTTATGAATATAAGATGTTTCCGCCGATGGCAGCCATTCTGGATGAAATGGGAAAGAAAAAAGTACAGAATCGGAAAGCATTCCGCATGGGATCCTATGGCTGGTCGGGAGGAGCTCAGAGAGAGCTGGATGAAATCGTGTCAAAAAATCATATGAACTGGGACTTTCTGGAGCCTGTGGAGTTTCGGGGAAATGCATCGGAGGAGGAGCTGAAACAAATTGAAAACCGGGTCCATGAGCTTGCAAGGGAAGTCCGGGCTCAGGTTTGAAAGGTAAAAAATAGAAAAACCCAAAATAAAAACAATCGGAGGCTGGACAGATGGGACAAAAAACGGCTGTATTTATGACGCATGGCGGTAAAGAAGCCATCAACAGGGCTTATGACAAGGAAACCAGGAATACCCTGAAAGAGCGCCTTTCTTTCCTGAAAGGCGTATATGACAGGGATCAGCTGAAAACACGCAGGGCCGATTTACGGAAAGTGGATTATATCTTTTCGACATGGGGAATGTTTCCGCTGGAGGAGGATCAGATACGCGACTGTTTTCCCGGGCTGAAGGCCGTTTTTTATGCAGCAGGCTCTGTTCAGGGCTTTGCAAAGCCTTATCTGGCCTGTGGAGTGCATGTTTTCAGCGCATTTGCCGCCAATGCGGTTCCGGTGGCGGAGTATGTCACTGCACAGATTTTGCTTGCAGGGAAGGGGTTTTACCTGGCGCAGAGATTGTATCGGACAAAGGGTTATCCGGCAGCCAGAGAGTACATGCGGAAGATGCCCGGAAACTATGGGGGAAAGGTTGGAATTATCGGAGTGGGGACGATAGGAAAGCTGGTCATTTCCCATCTGAAAAATTATAAATATCATATTCTGGTATTCGATCCCTTTCTTCCGCAGGAGGAAGCAGACCGGCTGGGTGTGGAGAAGTGCGATCTGAATACGATTTTTGAAGAATGCCTGGTGATTTCCAACCATCTCGCCAACAATGAACAGACCAGGGGAATGATGACCTATGAACAGTTCAGCCGTATGCGGCCCAATGCGGTCTTTCTCAATACCGGACGGGGAGCGCAGCTGGTGGAGGGCGATCTGGCCCGTGCCCTGTCCGAAGTTCCTACCCGCACAGCTGTTCTGGATGTTACCTATCCGGAGCCGGTAAAGCCGGGTCATCCTTTCCTCACTCTGGAAAATGTTTTTCTGACGCCGCATATTGCAGGCAGCATAGGAGAAGAAGTCTCCCGCATGGGGCAGTATATGGCAGAGGAATATGAAGCATTTACATCCGGAGCCCCCTGCCGGTATGAGATAACGGAAGAAATGCTGAAGACGATGGCATAATGAAACAATAGGTTCATCTTAAGATTCATCTTACGGATGAAATTCTCACCCGATTCCGCTCAGGTCAAACTCCGGCGTATATTCTTCCTTTGCTGAGGAACGTTCCTGAACATATCCATTTTCCAACCCGATTTCAAAGAAGTAGTCGAGGATTTCTTCGTACTCCCGTTTTGTGATTCGCCGATTCAGTTCCCTGCAGGATTTTGCACGGAAAAGGGGAGTGTATTGTGCCATCAGGCTGACCGGTACTTCAACAGGAAGCTTTTCCCTGATCCATCGCAGGACCTTTTTCGAGTCTTCCTGCAGTCCCGGCAGCAGCAGATGACGGATGATCATTCCCTTTTGGATCATCCCGTTTGCGTCATAGGAAGGATTTCCTGTCTGCCGGTACATTTCCAGAATGGCACGGGTTGCATGGTAAAAATAATCCGGCGCATTGGAGTACCTAAGGGAATATTTATTGTCTGCATATTTCAGATCCGGAAGGTAAACATCGACCAGCCCGTCAAGCAGCCTTAACGCTTCTATGCATTCATAGGCATTGGAATTATAGACGACGGGAAGGGTGAGTCCATTTGCCCTGGCGAAACGAATGGCTTCTGCCGTCTGCGGAATATACTGGGTGGCAGAAACCAGATTGATATTGTTCGCTCCCTGTTCCTGCAGATGCACAAAAATCCTTCCCAGATCCGTGATGGTTATGTCTTTTCCGAAGCCTTCCTGGCTGATTTTATAATTCTGACAGAAAAGGCATGAGAGATTGCATCGGGAAAAGAATACCGCTCCGGAGCCCCTGCTGCCGCTGATGCAGGGCTCTTCCCAGTAATGCAGGGCAGCCCGGGCAGCTCTGGGCTGTAAGCCGGCACCGCAATATCCTTTTTTCCCGTTTTCTCTGTCTGCACCACATCTGCGGGGGCACAGCATACATTTTTTCAGATAACTTTCCATTTGATACATATTCTTATCACCCAAATCAGTATAACACGCGCATGCATTTCTTTCAAAATCCTTCTTTACTTTAGTAAGTTAATGTGGTATTATATTGAATCAATAAACAGGAAGAGCAAAAATATGTGGAATTGGGGGATTATCACATGAATTCAATTGGACGAAAACAGGCTGTATGGATTCTGACAGTATGGCTGATTCTTCTTCTGGGGGGATGCGCTTCCAAAAAAGCGGAGACGGTTGTTCCAGGCAAATTTACTGTAGGATTTGACCAGGAATTTCCACCCATGGGCTTTATGGGAGAGGACGGTGAGTTTACCGGATTTGACCTGGACCTGGCAGCGGAAGTCGCCCGCCGCCTTGATCTGGAACTTCAGCTGCAGCCGATTAAATGGGATTCCAAGGACATGGAGCTTTCCGCCGGAAATATTGACTGCATCTGGAACGGTTTTACCATCAATGGCCTGGAAAATAAGTATACATGGACGGACCCTTATATGTCCAATCAGCAGGTGTTTCTGGTAAATTCCGATTCCGGGATCGAATCCCTGGCGGATCTTGAGGGGAAAACAGTGGCAGTACAGGTGGATTCCAGTGCGGAAACCGCATTGAAAGACAATCCGGAACTGACGGATTCCTTTCAGGATGTCATTACGGCTTCCGATTACAACAGCGCTCTGATGGATCTGAAGGCCGGAGGTGTGGATGCCGTCGCCATGGACGAAATTGTGGCAGATTACCGGATGAAAAAAGAAAAGAATCAGTTTACTGTTTTGAAGGAAAAGCTGACAAAGGAGGAGTATGGTGTCGGATTCCGGCTGGGCAATACAGCATTGCGGGACAAGGTACAGAACGCCTTGGAAGATATGGCGAAAGACGGTTCCATGAAAACGATATCGAAGAAATGGTTTGGCAAGGATATTACGGTCATAGAAAAATAGGGAACAGAATATGAGACAGAAGAATTCGTTGAAAAAGGATGGGTGTAATCTGAAATGGGATGGACCATGATTTTAACAAAATTGGGGGAAGGGATGCTGGTGTCCATTGAGATTTTTGCATGGACGCTTGTATCTTCCCTGCCGCTTGGGCTGCTTGTTGCTTTCGGACGTATGTCCAGGAACGTTTTTTTGCGTGGCTTTGTCAAGTTTTATATTTCCGTTATGCGCGGCACTCCGCTGATGCTTCAGTTAATGGTTTTTTACTATGGCCCATTTCTGCTCTTTCATGTGAGCTTGCCGGGAGGGTATCGGTTCATCGCGGTTCTGATTGGCTTCATATTCAATTATGCGGCATACTTTGCGGAAATTGATCGAAGCGGGATGGAATCCATACCGGCGGGACAATACGAAGCGGCGGCCATTTTGGGCTACAGCAAAGCCCAGGCATTTCGAAAAATTATTCTGCCTCAGATGATCCGGCGGACGTTGCCTGCAGTGACCAACGAAATGATTACCCTGGTAAAGGATACTTCCCTGGCGCAGGTTATATCCGTATCGGAGATGTTTCTTGCCGCCAGCGCCATCGCAGCGAAAGAAGCATCCATCCTGCCCCTTTTTGCAGCGGGAATTTTTTACTACCTGTTTAATTATCTTGTTGCCCTGTCCATGGAATGGGCAGAACGGAAACTGAGTTATTACCGGTAAGACAGCGGGACAGACGGATCAGGTCGAATGTCGAATAAGGAAGCGGAATGGAACAGATGGATCGAATCAAAACATGATGAGGGGGTCAAAGAAAAAATGATGGTGATGGAAATTCAGCATATGCAGAAAAGTTTTGGGAATCGGAAAGTGATCCGCGATCTTTCCTTGAAAGTGGAGGAAGGACAGATAACGGCCGTAATCGGCCCTTCCGGGTCCGGTAAATCCACTTTGCTGAGATGCGCAACCCTGCTGGATCCCATGGATTCCGGAGAACTGCTTTATCTTGGTCAGCATGCGGCTGTGACGGATGCAGATGGGAAAGTGGTTTATGCGCGTAGGAAAAAGATGAAGGAAATACGCAGCTTTTTTGGGCTGGTGTTTCAAAGTTTCAATCTTTTCCCTCATTATTCTGTCATCCGGAACATTGTCGATGCACCCATGACGGTACAGAAAAAGAGCAGGGAGGAAGCTTATGAAACAGGCAGAAAACTTTTATCCCGGATGGGCCTGTCGGACAGGGAAGATTCTTATCCCTATCAGCTGTCAGGTGGTCAGCAGCAGCGGGTATCCATTGCCAGGGCTCTGGCTTTGAATCCCAAGATCCTGTTATTTGATGAACCGACATCTGCATTGGATCCGGAACTGACGGGAGAGATACTGGAAATTATCCGGGATCTGGCGGCAGAACATCGCACCATGGTTCTGGTTACCCATGAAATAGAGTTTGCCGGAGATGTGGCGGATCAGATTGTTTTTATGGACGATGGAGTCATTGTGGAACAGGAGAGACCCAATGAGATCCTGAATCATCCAAGGCAGGAGCGGACCAAAACTTTTCTGAACAGCCTGAAAAGGCGCCGGGAAAGGCACTTTTGCTATTGACAGCGTGTATTGATATATAGTAATATTAAATTTAATAATTTTTCGGGGCGAAGGAGTATACATTATGAAAAAGGCAATCACTTTCCTGGCTGTTGCGATCCTCGCGATGACAATTTTTGGAAGCTGCTCTCAAACCACATCAAAGGATTCCAATACCATTCGGATCGGTTTGAATTACGAGCTTTCCGGCGCAGCTGCGACCTATGGACAGAGCTCCGTGGAAGGAATTGAGCTGGCTATTGAGGAAATCAACAAAGCCGGTGGTTTGAACGGGAAAAAGATTCAGACCATAAAATATGACAACAAATCAGAGGAAGCAGAAGCTACGACTCTGTCAACCCGGCTGATGACGCAGGATAAGGTACTTGCCGTTCTTGGCCCTGCCACGTCCGGAGCCTTCAAGGCCACAATACCGGTGTCGGAGCAGAACAAAATTCCCGTACTGTCGGGATCCGCCACAGCGGATGATGTGACGGTGGATAAAAGAGGGGTAAAGGAATACGCTTTCCGTATTTGCTTCATGGATTCTGCCCAGGGAAAAGCCATGGCCAGATATGCCACTGAGAATCTCGGCAAACAAAAAGCCGTTATTATCCGGGACAGCTCCAATGATTATGCCAAAGGTCTGGCAGAGAGCTTCGCCAAAACATTCAAGGGAGCCGGCGGTACCATCGTCAAACAGGAGGCCTACGTAAAGGGGGATACGGATTTCAACGCCATCCTGACCAGTGTCC
Organism: Eubacteriales bacterium mix99; assembly: GCA_038396605.1. Taxonomy (NCBI): domain Bacteria; kingdom Bacillati; phylum Bacillota; class Clostridia; order Eubacteriales; species Eubacteriales bacterium mix99. The sequence goes on along the minus strand of CP121690.1, from coordinate 2,659,268 downwards.
GGAATCAGGACTTTGATGTGATCTTTATTCCTGGATATTATGAGGAAGCCGGGCTGATTATCAAGCAGGCAAGGGCTCAGGGAATCGATGTTCCCATTTTGGGCGCGGATGGGTTTGATTCCCCGAAACTTGCGGAATTGGCTGGTGCAGATGCCCTTTCCAATGTCTATTTTTCCAATCATTACTCTTCCCTGGACGATAATCCCACCGTTCAGGAGTTTCTCAGGGCTTTTCAGGCAAAATACAAAAAAGAGCCCGATGCTTTCAACGCATTGGGGTATGATCTTGCCAAACTCACGGAGCAGGCCATCGGTCATGCAGAAAAGCAGGACGGAGAATCCATCAAGTCTGCTCTGGCAGAGACCAAAAATTTTGAAGGAGTTACCGGAAATATTCGTGTAGATAAAAATCACAATGCTGTAAAGGACACGGTTGTCATCAAACTGGAAAACGGAAAGCAGGTTTCCAGCGAGAGAATCCGTCCGGAAGAATGATGCCGGCAGAATATCGGAAATGACCGGAAAATTGTACGTCTGTATACTTTGTTCAAATGAATATTGTTCGATGGCAATGGAAAGAAGGGATGCGGATTGGAACAATTTCTACAACAGGTGATCAATGGGTTGTCCCTGGGCAGTATCTATGCGTTAATCGCTCTGGGATATACCATGATCTATGGTATCATCAAACTGATCAATTTTGCACATGGCGACATCTATATGCTGGGGGCCTATATTGGCTATTTCTGTATGACAATCCTGAAGCTTGGCTTTCTGCCATCCCTGTTGATTGCCATGGCCGGCTGCACGGTGCTAGGTTTTGCAATTGAAAAAATTGCCTACAAACCCCTGCGGAATGCTCCCCGGATCGCGGTATTGATTACAGCCATTGGCGTTTCACTTTTTTTGGAATACGGCACCATGTTTTTTGTAAAGGCCAATGTCCGGACTTATCCTGCCATGACTGGTCTTCTGGCGGAGAGATATCAGTTTGGCGGCGTAGTTGTTACCATGCAGCAAATTCTGATCCTTGTCATCACAATACTTCTCATGGTGGTACTCCAGTTCATTGTGAAACGGACCAAGATCGGAAAAGCCATGCGCGCCGCATCCCTGGACAACGATGCGGCCCAGTTGATGGGCATCAATGTGGATACGACCATATCCTTTACGTTTGTTCTGGGGTCTGCCCTGGCAGGTGCCGCCGGTGTTCTGGTCGGAGTGTACTATAATTCCATCAATCCACTGATGGGAATGATGCCCGGGCTGAAGGCATTCGTTGCCGCTGTCCTGGGAGGCATCGGCCTGATCCCGGGGGCCTTGATCGGCGGGTATCTCATCGGGATCGTTGAGGTGTTTGTTTCCGGATACGGCAGTTCCATGTATCGGGATGCTGTGGTGTTTGCCATTCTGATTCTGATCCTGATCGTGAAACCAACGGGTATTTTGGGAAAAAGCTCCGGAGAGAAGGTGTAGTAGAGTTGAAAAAATTCATCGGTATCGTGCTCCCTTTTGTGGTGGTTCAGATCCTGATATCCACCAATATCATCAATTCCTATCTGCAGGCTACCCTGGCAACGATATGCATCAATATCATTCTGGCGGTCAGCCTGAATCTGATCACCGGTTTTACGGGACAGTTCTCTCTGGGTCATGCAGGCTTTATGTCCATCGGAGCGTATATCTGTGCATTGATTCTGCTTCGGTTTCCCACTCTTCCGGGCTTTCTCGCAGGGTTGCTGGCTGGAGCCGTTCTGGCTGCCCTGGTCGGAATTCTGGTGGGCCTGCCGACCCTCCGTCTGAAGGGAGACTACCTGGCGATTGCCACCCTGGGAATGTCCGAGATTATACGGGTCATCCTTACAAACCTTGAGATTACCAACGGAGCGGCAGGCCTCAGCGGTATTCCACAATTTGTAAACTGGTTCTGGCTCTATTTGTTTTCCGCCGGGACGGTCCTGCTTCTTGTAAACTTTTTGAATTCCTCTCACGGGCGTGCCTGCATTTCCATCCGGGAGGATGAAATTGCCGCAGAGTCCGTAGGCATACCGGTTACCAGATACAAAGTGATTGCCTTTACAGTGGGAGCTTTTTGTGCAGGAATTGCCGGGGGCCTGTATGCTTCCTACTTCTATTTCCTGAAGCCTGGAACCTTTGGCTTCCTGAAATCCATAGATGTATTGGTGATTGTTGTACTGGGAGGAATGGGCAGTATGTCCGGATCCATCCTGGCAGCTGTTCTTCTGGCCCTGATCTCCACTTTTTTGCAGTCGTTTCCGGAGCTTCGGATGATTCTTTATTCTTTGCTCCTGATTGTGATCATGATTTTCCGTCCCCAGGGACTGATGGGATCCAAAGAAATTTCCCTTTCCATCTTCGGCAAATTAGGGAAATTCCTGTCTCCCGGGAAAGGAAGGGAATAATATGGCACTGTTATATGTAAAAAAACTGACAAAATCCTTTGGCGGATTGATGGCTGTTTCCAATGTCAGCATGAAACTGGAACAGGGAGAGCTGATTGGTCTCATCGGGCCCAATGGTGCGGGTAAAACCACGGTGTTTAACCTGCTGGCCGGCGTATATGCGCCGGATAAGGGGACCATAACCCTTACAACAGCCGGCAGGGAAATTTCCCTGGAAGGACAAAAGCCCTACAACATCTGCAAGGCAGGCGTTGCGCGGACCTTTCAGAATATCCGGCTGTTCCGGGATCTTACGGTATTTGACAATGTCCGGATTGCCATGCATCAGAACGTAAATTACGGGCTTCTGTCCGGCTTTTTGCATCTGCCCTCCTATCAAAGGGAAGAAAAGAAGCTGAAGGAGGAAAGCCTGGAATTTCTGCGAATCATGAAGCTGGATGACAAAAAGGATGAGCTGGCAAAGAATCTGCCATACGGAGAACAACGTCATTTGGAAATTGCCCGCGCCCTTGCCACAAAGCCAGCCCTTTTGCTGCTGGATGAGCCTGCCGCCGGCATGAATCCGGCGGAAACAGCGGCGTTGACAGAACTGATTCAGTGGATCCGGAAACAGTTCCAACTGACGATCCTGCTGATTGAGCATGATATGTCCCTGGTCATGAAAATATGCGAGCGAATTTATGTGCTGGATTATGGCATGTTGATTGCCAACGGGACTCCGGACGAAATCCGTTCCAATCCGCGTGTCATCAAAGCATATCTGGGAGAGGAGGTTCATGATGCTTGATGTTCAAAACCTGGATGTCTATTTTGGCGTGATTCATGCTCTGAAAAATGTATCTCTGATGGTCCGGGAAGGGGAAATCGTAACCTTGATCGGAGCCAACGGTGCGGGAAAAACCACCATTCTGCGAACCATCTCTGGCTTGAAGAAGCCTGCCGATGGGAAAATTCTGCTTTACGGGCAGGATATTACCCATACCCCGTCGCAGGGCCGGGTCCGGGCGGGAATCTCGCAGTCACCGGAAGGGCGCCGGGTTTTCTCTTCCATGTCCGTTCTGGAAAACCTGGAGCTGGGCGCCTATCTAAGAAAAGATAAAGAAGCGATCGCGGCGGATCTGAGGAAGGTTTATGATCTCTTTCCCATTTTATCCGATCGCAAGAAACAGGCGGCAGGGACTTTATCCGGCGGAGAGCAGCAGATGCTGGCCATTGGACGGGCACTGATGAGCCGGCCAAGAATTCTTCTGCTGGATGAGCCTTCCATGGGTCTGGCCCCCTTGTTGGTTCAGGAGATATTTGGTATTATTAAAGATATCAACAGCACAGGCACCACCATTCTGCTGGTGGAGCAAAATGCCAGCATGGCGCTGCAGATAGCAGACCGGGCTTATGTCCTGGAAACAGGATCCATTGCCCTTTCCGGGACCGGTACGGATTTGATTCAAAGTGATGAGATCCGAAAAGCGTATTTAGGAGGTTAGCGTATGTTTGTCAAAACAAAGATGACGACCCATCCATTTACCATTTCTCCAGAACAGACCATTCCCGATGCTCATGAAATCATGACCCGGTACGATGTCAAACGCCTGCCGGTTCTGAAAAACGGAAAGCTGGTGGGAGTCGTCTCCAAAGAGGATATTGACCGATATTCCCCGTCCAGGGCAACAACGCTGAGCATGGGGGAAATTACTTACTTGCTTGCCAAGACAAAAATCAAGCAGATCATGAGCAAACATCTTGTTACCATTTCACCGGATGCCCTGCTGGAAGAAGCCGCTACCCTGATGAGAGACAACAAAGTCAGTTTTCTGCCGGTGATGGATCATGACAGGCTGGCAGGAATTATCACAGAAAGTGATATATTGGATTCCTTTATTGAACTGCTCGGATTTCGGGAACCGGGGACCCGTTTGACCGTGGAGGCAGATGATGAGCCGGGTATTATGTCCAATCTGACCAGCATCATTGGACAGTTTGGCGCAAACATCACCCGTGTAGCCGTTTACCGCGGAGAAAACGGGAAAAGCGCCGTCGTGGTCGGGATCAGCTCCCTGAATACAGAGGAGATTGAAAACTCCATCCGAAAGAAAGGATTCAATATCCTGTATAAGCTGCAGAATGGATTTTAACAGAAAGCTTGTGTAAGCATGAAATCAGAGGAAAACACCATGCGGAAATGCAAAGTACCAGGGTTCATGGGCAACTGAAATATATTCCCCTGTACCGGGTGAAACTGGGATGACTTCTCATTGAAAATCCCTTGTCAGTTTCTCAAAAGCCGGCAGGGAGTTTTCGATTGTTTTCCTGCTTACACTGTAGGAAAGCCGGAAATATCCGGGGCAGCCGAACCCCGTACCAGGGACAAGAAGGACATTGTATTTGGCCGCATGCTCCACAAATGCGATGTCGTCGTCAATCAACGCCCTGGGGAACAGATAAAAGGCCCCCTGCGGTTTCCTGCAGGTATAACCCAGTTGGATCAGATGGTTGTAAATCAGATCCCTGCGTTCCCTGTAAATATCGGTGTCCACGCTTTCCTCCAGAGACTCGGCTATAACCTTTTGAAACATGGAGGGCGCATTGACAAAACCAAGGGCCCGGTTGGAATAAGCAAATCCGTTGATCAGGGAATCCACATTCTTCATGAAAGGATGAGCGGCTATATAACCAATCCGTTCTCCGGGCAAGGCCAGTGATTTACTGTAGGAATTGACGACGACGGAGTTTGGAAAGATGCGCAGCACGGAAGGTACGGTACAGCCGTCATAAACCAATCTGGTATAAGGTTCATCGGAGAGAATCAGGATTTGGGTATGGAATTCCCTTTCCTTTGCTTCAATCAGCTCTGCCATTTTTCCAAGAATGGCAGAAGAATAAACGACACCGGTAGGATTGTTGGGGGAATTCAGGATCAGAGCCTTAGTGGATGGGGTGATTTTTCTTTCCAGATCGGAAAGATCCGGTTCAAACGACCCGGTACTGCAGGGAGACAGGACAACTTTTCCCCTGTGGTTCTCGATATAGCCCAGATATTCCGCAAAATACGGGGCAAGCACAATGACCTCTTCCCCGGGATTCAGAATGGTATGGAGCACGACATTGAGGCCGCCTGCCGCTCCGCATGTCATGATGATATGTTTTCCGGAGAGGGGAAGACCGGTTTCCCTTTGAATCTGCGCGGATATTTTTGCCCGGACATCCGGAAATCCGGCGTTGTTCATATATTTATGAAGATCCGGTTCCTCCGATCCGGCCAGCCGGATAAGAGCTTTCTTTACCCCTATGGGAGGTTCCAGGTCCGGGTTGCCGAGGGAGAAATCATACACCTTATCTGCACCGTATTTTTCCCGAAGCATTGCTCCCTTTTCAAACATAGCGCGGATCCAGGAGGATCCGGACATTTTCTCTGCTATGGATTTCGCCACCATGACAATTCCTCCAGTCGTTCGTTGCTTTCTTTTCCCTGTCCGTTATGGACTTTTTTCTGATGCGGTCTGCTGCAGCACTGATCACTGTCTCTCAAAATATTCGATATTATTTACGGTTGTCCTCTTTTCCTTTCTTTTTTTCCCCCTTGTTTTCATTGATATAGTATGCTAGAATAATTTTATCTCTAAAAGGGAGTAGCTACGGTATGGCCGTAAATAAAATCAACATACTGGAGAAATCCTGGTTTTATTTGCTTTAAGAGACTTAAAGAAGCGAGACTTTTAGATTAATCTGCTAAGATATTAGCTCTTAATCTGAAACGTTTCGCTTTCTTTATATATTTTGAAAACGACAATAAAGGCGGAGGTAATGATGACAAAAGAATTCATTCAGGCTTTTTCACTTGTTTTTCTGGCAGAAATGGGGGATAAAAGCCAGTTGCTGGCAATCACCTTTGCCACCCGGTATCCTTTGAAAAAAGTACTCATGGGAATGCTGGCGGGGGCCCTGCTGAATGATGGTCTTGCGGTGCTGCTGGGAAGACTTGTTTCCGGTTTTGTTCCCATGAAAACCATTCAGATGATTGCGGGTTTTGCGTTCCTTTTGTTCGCATTCTGGTCCCTGAGGGTGGAAGAAGGAGGGGAAACGGAAAATAGCAGCCAAAAGATTCAACTCGGACCGGTTCTGACCGTTGCAACGGCTTATTTTATCGGTGAATTTGGAGATAAGACCCAATTGACGGCCATTGCGCTGGCGTCCGATGCTGACGCTCCCCTCGCCATTCTGGCAGGGACCGTATCCGGAATGATCGGGGCGGGAGGAATTGGAATTTTCATTGGGAAAAAGCTGGGGGATAAAATACCGGAAATGGCGCTGAAGCTGGCTTCCGCTGCTATTTTCCTGTTTTTCGGTATCTCAAAATTGATGCAAGGCGTTCCAAAGAAATACTGGACGGTTTGGAATGGTCTGTTGGCCGGCATTATCCTGACGATTGCCCTGACGGAATCGGTAAGGCGATTGATACGGGCACAGAAGCAGGGACGGGAATCTGCCCTGATCCGAAAATCCAGGGAACTGTATGATTATTATCATCAGATCGGCAGGGATTTCGACCGTATTTGCCCTGGTACCGGAAAGTGCGGGAAGTGCCAGGGAGACCACTGTATTGTCGGTTCCACCAAAACACTGATTCAGTCCTGTTTGAGCGGAAAGCCTCCAGCGTACAGGGATCCATCCGGCATAAACAAAAGCACTCTTCGCAAGCCCTTCAACAGGGAGCAGGCAATGAGAAGCCTGAGAATGACATGGGAAGTGCTGAAGGAGGATCCGGATAATCCGGGATACCAGTCGATTCATAAAATAAGAAAAAGTCTGGAAATCATTCTTTTTGGTCAAAGCATGGACCGGGTTCATGACTGGGAGGAATATGGAAGGTTTCTCTCACAAAAAGAGGCCAATATTTCCGCAGACCTTTCGCCCAACTTGAAAAAATCAAAAAATGACGGGTAGTTTATAACGGATAGCTTATAATATTGTGGGGAAGCTGTTTTCCTTCATTGCACTCTTCGAACGAAGAGTGTTTTTTTGTCCGGGAACAAGTATAACGAATGAATACTTACAAAACATAGTAGCAGGACTTTGATAGGAAAGGAGACGGAATTTTATGCACACAATGTGGAAAGGATCCATCAGTTTCGGATTGGTGAACATTCCCATTAAAATGTTTGCGGCAACGGAAGACAAGGATGTGCACTTCAAATATATTCATAAGGAATGCAGAACCCCGATTCGATATGAAAAAGTATGCCCCACCTGCAACAAGAAGATTAAACAGGAGGATATTGTCCGTGGTTACGAATATGAGCCTGGAAAATTTGTGATCATCGACGACAAGGATCTGGAATCCTTGCAGCAATCCACCGGCAAGGCAATAGAAATTCTTGATTTTGTAAATCTGACGGAGATTGATCCCATTTATTTTATAAAAACCTATTATCTGTCTCCCCAGGATACCGGGGAAAAGGCATATAATCTGCTGAGAGAAGCCATGAATCAATCCGAAAGGATTGCAATCGCAAAAATCACCATACGGAACAGGCAATCCCTGGCAGCAGTACGGGTTTATCAGAATCTGCTGGTTATGGAGACCATCTTTTATCCGGACGAAGTACGTGACATTGTGCAGGTGCCAAATATACCGGAGGCCGGCAAGACGGATGAAAAGGAGTTATCCATGGCGATGCAGCTGATTGATAATCTGACAACTGCATTCGATCCGGGAAACTATACGGATGAGTATCGGAAGGATCTTCTGGGACTGATCCATAAAAAGATCGAAGGGGATGAGGTAATCCTTCAGGAAAAGGCTCCCCGGCAGAATGTAATCGATTTGATGCAGGCTCTTCAGGAAAGCGTGAAGGAAACGGGACGGCTGAAACAGCCTACCGACTCTCCACCAAAGCCGGAACGAACTGCAAAAAAGAAAAAGACAACGAGCGGTTAAAGGAGGAAACACCATGGAATGGATTCCCCCTATGGAGCCGATATCAACCGGAACCCTGCTTACCGGGCCGGAGTGGGTACATCAGATCAAATGGGATGGGATCCGGGGCATGACCTATTATCAGTCCGGTTCCGACAGCGAAGGTCTGCATATTTTTACCAAAAGTGGCCGGGACCGGACACAATTCTATCCGGAATTGCATGGCATCCGGGATGGAATTCGGGCAAAGAACGCTGTTCTGGACGGAGAAATGGTGGTATTGGGACAGAATGGCAAGCCTTCCTTCCATTTTAGCCTGATACGGGAGCAGGTGCGCAATTCAAACCGGCTTGCCCATTATACCCGGGCTTATCCGGTTGCCTATGTCCTGTTTGATATTCTGTTTCGAAATGACCGCCTTCTTACCGGGCTGCCCTGGAAGGAGCGAGCGGAAATCCTGCGCGACACAATATCGTTCCCGGGAGGTTCCAATATTGCTATTACCGATGATTTCTCGGATGGACAGGCCTTGTTCCAGCTGATGAAGGAGAAAAACTGGGAAGGAATCGTATCCAAAAGAAGGAACAGCCTTTATTTTCCTTCAAAAAAGCACCATGACTGGTATAAGCATAAAGCCCTGAAAAGGATCCTGGGTGCAGTATGCGGCATTCAGTGGAAAGGTGATTCCCCAAATTCCCTGGTTTTGGGCATTCATCCCCAGAATCAATGGATCTGTGTCGGAAAGGTTTCTCTTGGCCTGACCCAGAAAGATCTGAAAAACCTGAAAAGATTTTCTCAGGTACAAAAAAAGGAAAGCTGTCCATTTCCCGATGCCGTCCGTTCCTTTGTGGAGGGTTCCTCCGGGCCCATCGTCTGGCTGAATCCGCAAATCACCTGCTGGGTTCGCTTTTTGGAATGGACGGATAAAGGCTACCTGCGGCACCCCAGGATTCTGGGGTTTACGGACCTTCGGGCAGAAGATGCAAACGGGAGGGAATGGTCGATGGATGAATGATTTGATGGTGGACGGCAACAGGGTGAGGATTACAAATCCGGAAAAGATGCTGTGGCCGGAACTGGGCATTCGGAAAATAGACTACATTACAAAACTGATCGAATTGGCGCCATATATATTACCTCATGCCAGAGACCGCCTGTTGACTGCAATCCGTTATCCGGACGGGGAGGGCGGAAAATCCTTTTTTCAGAAAAGCACGCCGGATTATGCACCGGAATGGCTGGAAAAAGCGGAGTGGAGGGAACACCGGTATACCCTTCTGAATTCCCTGTCCACACTGGCCTGGCTCGGTAATCAGGCGGCACTGGAGTTTCATACCGGCTTTAACCGGGTCCGGAAGGAAAATTATCCGACCGATCTGGTTTTCGATCTGGATCCTTCAGAGGGACAGGAGTTTGAAGATGTTATCGAAGTGGCACTGGATATCCACGAAACCCTGATGGGACTGAATATTCAAAGCTGGATCAAGACTTCCGGCGCTACGGGACTCCAGATTTACATCCCCATCGGGCAGCGCTATGATTACAATGCTGCCAGAAAAATCAATGAATTCTTTGGCCGTTATTTCAGTCAGAAATACCCTCAGAAAATCACCATAGAACGCATGGTAAAAAAAAGGGGACACAGACTGTATTTTGACTATCTGCAGATGTGGAACGGAAAAACCATAACCATGGTCTATTCCCCACGGGCTACACCCAAAGGAACGGTTTCCATGCCGGTCAGCTGGGAAGAAGTCCGGATGGGAATCCGTCCGGAGGATTTCCATCTGCTCAATGCAGCATCCCGGCTGAAGGAAAAAGGGGATCTGTTTCAACCGCTCCTGCTGCAGGAAAATGTGCAGAATATGGACTTCATACTGGAACACATCAATCAAGAAAAAAATAGCCAGATGACTGAAAAATAGAATATTCTGCTCCGGAAAGAACATCACCTGTTGGATTGCATATAATGTAATATCCAATTGGAGGTGATATTCCGTATGTATTATGACGAATACGATATGTTTCAGACCTGCCCGGCAGGGACGCAGCCTTATACGATCCGTGCGGGAGATACGTTTTACGCCCTGGCCCAGCGGTTCAATACCACCATGGCAGCCATTATAGCGGCGAATCCAGGAGTGGATCCGAACCGTCTGCAGATCGGGCAGCGCATCTGCATTCCCGGCGGCACAACGCCCGGACAATGCCCGGCAGGAACCACGCCCTATACGATCCGTGCGGGAGATACGTTTTATGTCCTGGCCCAGCGCTACAATACCACGGTGGCAGCGATCATGGCAGCTAACCCCGGAGTGAACCCGAACCGCCTGCAGATCGGGCAGCGCATCTGCATTCCCGGCGGCACGACACCCGGACAATGCCCGGCAGGGACCATGGCCTATACGATCCGTGCAGGAGATACGTTCTATGTTCTGGCTCAGCATTACAATACCACAGTGGCAGCGATTATGGCGGCCAACCCCGGAGTGGATCCGAACCGTCTGCAGATCGGACAGCGCATCTGCATCCCCGGCGGTACGACACCCGGACAATGCCCGGCAGGAACCACGGCTTATACGATCCGTGCGGGAGATACGTTCTATATCCTGGCCCAACGTTACAATACTACAGTGGCAGCGATTATGGCGGCCAACCCCGGAGTGGATCCGAACCGTCTGCAGATCGGACAGCGCATCTGCATTCCCGGCGGCACGACACCCGGACAATGCCCGGCAGGAACCATGGCTTATACGATCCGTGCAGGAGATACGTTCTATGTTCTGGCCCAACGTTACAATACTACAGTGGAAGCGATTATGGCGGCCAACCCCGGAGTGGATCCGAACCGTCTGCAGATCGGACAGCGCATCTGCATTCCCGGCGGCACGACACCCGGACAATGCCCGGGAGGAACCATGGCTTATACGATCCGTGCGGGAGATACGTTCTATGTCCTGGCTCAGCGTTACAATACCACAGTGGCAGCGATCATGGCGGCCAACCCCGGAGTGGATCCGAACCGTCTGCAGATCGGACAGCGCATCTGCATCCCTATGGCATAACAGTATAAAAAGGTATAGCAGTAGTTCCCTGGAACTACTGCTTGTTTTTATCCGCTTTCATCGTTTATCTGCCAGAAAGAACAGGCAAAGGCTGTCCGGACCGGCGTGGGCACCGATAACAGGGCCCATGGGGTGAATCCAGATGTCTTTTACCTTATATTTGGATCGAATCATATCGGCCAGATGATTGGCATCTGCCTCCGCATCTCCATGGCTGATGAACAGGATTTGATCCTCCGGATGGACAATGGTTTCCTCCATTTTTTCAAATAAGGCCCGAACGGACTTTTTCCTTCCTTTTACCTTGAATACCGGAATGAGCCTGCCTTCCTCATCCACATGCAGGATAGGCTTAATATCCATCATGGTACCAATAAAAGCCGAGGTGCCGGAAATGCGTCCGCCTCTTCTCAGATGATTCAGATCGCTTACGGTAAACCAATGGGCCAGCTTTGGCTTATTGCTTTCCACCCTTTGGATGATTTCGTCCTTGCCGGCCCCCTTTTCCAGCAGATCGACTGCATACCAGATCAGCAGGCCTTCTCCCATGGATGCAGAACGGGTATCAATGATCGTAATATCTGCGTCCGGATACTTTTCCAGCAGCATGCTCCGGGCCAGAACAGCACTGTTGTAACTGCCGCTCAGGGCGGAAGAGAAGCAGAGATAAATGATGGATCTTTTCTCTTTGACATGGGGGGTAAAAAATTCGGCATAGGTTTCGGCATTGACCTGGGTGGTGGTTGACATTTCCCCGTTACGTACCCCGTTGTAGAACGTCCTGTAATCCATACTTTGCCCGAAGTCATCCAAATGGTCCCATCCCCGGAAGCGATACATAAAATGGATGACGGGAATATTATGCTCTTTCACATAAGAATAGGGAAGATCAGCGCAGGAATCAATAAGAATAACCGGATTCATACAATCACCTCCTGTTTGATTGTACTGCTATAAATTATAAATATATTTCAAGGATTATTATAATATAGAAGAAGTCAGACCGGAAAAGTACAGAAAAACAGATCTTCCAGAGTATCCCTGTGTCGGATCATCAGGAGGATCCCATCGAGGAATATGCATAACGATACATGACGAATAAAACGATAGCTTATCAAACCGTAAAACCTTTGGTTTTCTGTCGTGGATTTTTGTGATAAACTGCATATAGGAAAACAGGGAGATCAACCACGTTTCTTATGTGGTCCCGTCCATGTATTCATTCGCAGATGGGAATGGTTTTCCAATTTCAGGACAAGTGGAGGGTATATGATAAATATTGCAAGTCAACTGGCAAAAGAGTTCCATATCCGAGAACACCAGGTTGAGAATACACTGAAATTAATTGACGAAGGGTGCACCATTCCCTTTATTGCACGATACCGGAAAGAAGCAACCGGCGGCCTGGACGATGCCGTCCTCCGGGACATGCATGACAGACTGCTCTACATCAGGGGCCTGGAAGCACGCCGGGAAGAAATTATCCGTCACATAGAGGATCAGGACAAGCTGACTACGGAACTGCGGCAGGAAATCGAAAAGGCGCGGACCATGACGGAACTGGAGGATCTTTACCGTCCTTTTCGCCCCAAACGCAGAACCAGGGCAACCATTGCAAAGGAAAAGGGTCTGGAGCCTCTTGCCGATATTCTGTGGAATCAGGACAGAAGGGAGGGCAAAGTGGAGGAACTGGCTCAAAGCTTCATAAATCCGGAAATAGGAGTCGATACAGCCGAAGACGCTGTACGCCTTGCCCTGGATATCCTGGCGGAACGAATCTCAGACGATGCAGAGCATCGCAGACTTGTCCGGGAATACACCTGGAACCATGGCATATTGGAAACAAAAGCGATAAAGGACGAATCATCCGTTTATGAAATGTATTACGATTACAGTGAGACAGTAAAACGGATCGTTCCTCATCGGATCCTGGCCTTGAACCGGGGAGAAGCAGAGGAATATCTTTCTGTAAAAATCCGGCTTGAGGAAGAAGAAATCATAGGACGGCTGTCCAAAAGAGTGATCCTCCGGCCCAGTATCGGCGTTGAACTTCTGCAGAAGGCAACGGAGGATTCCTACAAACGGCTGATTGCCCCTTCCATTGAACGGGAGATCCGCAGGGAACTGACGGAGAAGGCGGAAGAACAGGCCATCCGGGTTTTCGGGGAGAATCTGCGCAATTTGCTGCTGCAGCCACCGGTGAAAGGGAAAACCGTTCTGGGAATGGATCCGGGATTCCGGACAGGAAACAAAATCGCTGTGGTGGATGATACCGGAAAAGTACTGGACACGGCAGTGGTTTACATGACGCTGCCAAACCACGATAAGGCCGGGGCAATGGACATTCTTAAGAAACTGATCCGGAAACACCATGTGCAGGTGGTTGCCATTGGAAATGGGACAGCTTCCAGGGAAAGTGAAATGGGAACCGCGGAGCTGTGCAGGGAGCTGGACAGAAAGGTTTCCTATGTCATGGTAAACGAAGCGGGTGCTTCGGTCTATTCCGCTTCCAGGCTGGGCAGTGAGGAGTTTCCGGAGTATGATGTGTCCCTCCGCAGTGCTGTTTCCATTGCCCGGAGGCTTCAGGATCCCCTGGCGGAGCTGGTAAAGATTGATCCCAGGTCCATCGGTGTCGGTCAGTACCAGCACGATGTCAATCAGAAGCGGCTGACAGAGGCCCTGAAAGGTGTGGTGGAGTCCAGCGTCAACAGCGTGGGCATTGATTTGAACACTGCCTCGGTGTCCCTGCTTCAGTATGTTTCCGGCATTACCCCTGTTATGGCAAAGAATATCGTTTCCTTTCGGGAGGAAAACGGGAAATTTCGAGACAGAAAACAGCTTCTGCGTGTAAAGCAGCTGGGACCCAAAGCCTTTGAACAATGTGCCGGCTTTCTCCGGATACCTGGCGGAGAGAATATTCTGGATAATACCGGTGTCCATCCGGAGTCTTATGAAGCGGTGACCGGTTTGATGAAAAGGATGGATTGCCCAAAAGGCATGAACGAAAAAGGACTGAGGGAACTGGCTGCGAATTCAAAAAAGTGGGACTTAAAAGAAGTTTCCCATGCTCTGGGTCTGGGGCTTCCCACTCTTCAGGATATTGTCCGGGAATTGCAGAAGCCTGGGCGGGATCCAAGGGATGAGTTGCCACAGCCGATTCTTCGGACCGACGTCATGAGTCTGGAGGACCTGAAGCCGGATATGATTCTAACCGGTACGGTGCGGAATGTCATTGACTTTGGCGCTTTCATCGATATCGGCGTACACCAGGATGGGCTGGTTCATATCTCTCAGATGTCGGATCATTTCGTGAAACACCCGATGGATGTTGTACAGGTCGGTGATATTGTAACCGTAAAGGTACTGAGTGTGGATATTCCAAGAAAGCGGATTTCTTTGACCATGAAAGGACTGTAAAATACTGTAAAATTGTCTTGCTTTTCCTGTAATATTTATGATATAATCAAATAAATGAGTCATCAATAAACTTTCAGGGCAGGGTGCAATTCCCGACCGGCGGTAAAGTCCGCAAATCCTTGGAGAGTAGTCCTCAGAGGATGGATCCGGTGTAATTCCGGGACCGACAGTATAGTCTGGATGGGAGAAGGTGTTATGTTTGTTTTTTTGACGCTTCTGAAGGTTTTTCGGGAGCGTTTTTACGTTCACGGTATTTGTTGATTCTTTGTTATTTCTATTATTTTCAGGAGGAGATATCTATGAATCACGATCGTCAGGTCAGGGCAGCCGGGACTTTGAAAATGGAGTGGAACACCAGGAATCTGGTGAAGATTGCCATGCTTTCCGCTGTGTCCTTTGTACTGATGGTGCTTTCCTTTCCCATCGTCGCTGTTTTTCCGGCATTTCTGAAAATGGATCTCAGTGATCTTCCGGCACTGCTGGGTGGATTTGCCATTGGCCCGGCAGCAGGAGTTCTGGTTGAATTGATCAAGAATATCCTGAATATCCTGATTAAGGGGACCGATACCGGAGGAGTCGGGGAGCTGTCCAATTTTATCGTGGGGTGCTGTTTTGTCGTCCCGGCCTCCATGTTTTATTTACGGTACAAGGATAAAAAACATGCTGTTGTCGGGATGCTGATCGGTACTGTGGTTATGACGGTGGTGGCATGCTTTTCCAATGCTTTTCTGATCCTTCCCCTGTATCAGAAGTTCATGCCACTGGATCAGATTCTTGCCGCAGCGCCGGGCAATGCCGTTACCAGTGTAAGGACCCTGATTTTGTTTGGCATCGTTCCTTTTAACCTGTTCAAGAGCATCGTTCTGTCCGCAGCGACCATGCTGATCTATAAAAAGCTGTCCCCTGTTCTGCATAAATAACTCTCCACAGGAGATTGCTTATGATATAATATGGAATATCATACCGGAAGGATCGAAAGTTTCCTTTCAAAGATGAATTGATTTAGAGGTGAATGATCTTGATATGGATATCAGAGTCCGAAGAGGATACCCTGGGCTTCGGCAAACACATTGGAGAAAACGTAAGACCGGGGGATATCCTTTTGCTGTATGGAGACCTGGGAAGCGGCAAAACTGTTCTATCCAAGGGAATTGCCTGTGGCATCGGCGTTTCCGATATGGTTACCAGTGCGACTTTTACCCTGATGAATCCGTATGTCGGCAAATATCCGGTCTATCATTTTGATCTCTATCGGCTGACCCAGCCGGAAGAGCTTTACGACCTGGATTATGAAGAGTATTTTTATGGAGACGGAATTGCCATTGTGGAGTGGCCGGAGAGAATGGGCAGTCTGCTTCCGGGGGAATATATGAAAATAAGCCTGTCTAAAATGGATTCTGTGACCCGAAGGAAAATCACTCTGGAGCCATTTGGCAGAAGGTTCGAAGAATTGGAGGAGGTGCTTCGCCCGTATGAAGGTATTGGCCATTGATTCTTCTTCCATTGTTGCCGGCGTAGCCATTTTGGAGGCGGACCGGCTTTTGTATGAGGGCTATCAGCATCTTGAAAAGAATCATTCGGTGATCCTGATGCCCATGGTGGAGAAAGCATTGAACTCCTGTCAGATGACGCCGGACCAGATGGACCTGTTTGCAGTGTCCGGAGGGCCGGGATCCTTTACCGGCCTGCGCATTGGCATTTCCACCGTCAAGGGGCTGGCCCAGGCAGTGGAAAAGCCTGCAGCAGCCGTTCCTACCCTGGATGCTCTGGCCTACAACGTGACAGGCCCGGAGGACGCATTGGTTTGTCCCATTATGGATGCCAGAAGGGACCAGGTTTATACCTGCGTTTATCGGTGGGAAGGGAATCGCTATGTCCCGTTGATGCCTTATTCCGCACTTCCTGTGGGGAAGCTGACGGATCAGTTGATTCTTTCTCAAAAGCCCATATACTTTGTGGGAGATGGAATCCCGGTTTATCGGGATAAGCTGTCGGAAAGGCTGGGGAAGTCCGCACGGTTCGCTCCCCCTTATCTCACTTATCAACGTGCTTCGGTGATCGGATGGCTTGGCATGAGGGAAGCAGCAGAAGGAAAAGCAGTCCCATGCCAGAGTCTAAAGCCATTTTATCTGAGACCGTCGCAGGCCGAGCAAAAAAGATCCCGGCAGCAGCGGGCCAGTGGAAAAGAAATGGGGGAAACGCCATGAATGGACAAATCGGGCCTATGATCTCCGCAGAGCTGGAAGACATATCCCGGCTGGAAAAGCTGTGCTTCTCCCTGCCATGGTCCAGGGAGTCGTTACGGCTGGAGGTGGAGGAAAATAAGTGTGCCAGATACTTTACCGTCCGGACGGAAGGCAAAGTAGTCGGATACGGGGGAATGTGGCTGATACTGGACGAAGCGCACATTACCAATATCGCTGTTCATCCGGATTACCGGAACCGCGGGTTTGGCCGCCTGATTATGCAGACCCTGATGGAGGAAGCTTGCCGGCTGAGCATCGAGCGCATGACCCTGGAGGTCCGGGTGTCCAACTATCCTGCCATTCACCTGTACGATTCCATGGGATTTGAGAGAGGAGGAATCCGGAAGGGGTATTACAGCAACAATCGGGAAGATGCATTGATTATGTGGAATTTTCATATACAGGGGGAGGTCCGGATATCGGGATGAGAAACAAAATAAACTATCTGGCAGGCTTTCTGGTTTCCGTTCTTGTTTTCCCGGTTCTGCTGGTTACCGGGATTCAATGGACTGCCTATAACGAAGCATTTTATGAAAAACAGTATAACCGGCTGAATACCGCAGAGGCCATCGGGATCTCCCGGGAGGATCTGTCCCGTGTAACCGGAGTGCTGGTGGATTACATCCGGGGAAAGCGGGATTCCCTGGACGTGGAAGCGGAAATCCGGGGAAAACGCCGCCTGGTGTTCAATGACCGGGAAACCACCCATATGGTGGATGTCCGAAACCTGTTCGATTTTGCAGACAGGCTTCAGAAGTTTTCCATTGCCGGTATTCTGCTTCTCGGCGCGGTTCTGTATTTCAACAGCGGAAAGCATCCTCTCCGCTTCCTTGCTTCCTCTTACCTGGCAGCCGGTGTGGTTTTGCTGGTGCTGCTTGCCGTTCTGATTCCTTTGGTTCGTTCCAATTTTACTTACTACTGGGATCAGTTTCATTATTTGTTTTTCAATAATGATTTATGGCTGTTGAATCCGGAAACGGACATTATGATACAAATGCTTCCCGAATCCTTTTTCAGTCATGCAGTACAGTGTGTAATGGTATTTTTTGCGGGGGGAAGCATTATTTTGGCGATCCCGGCGATTTTTCTGCATCGGCAGGCCAGAAGGCAGCGCCGGAAGAATGCAGGACGGGAAAAGTCAGCTTGCAAATAAGAAGGAGAAAACATGTCGTATTTTCAACAAATGAAGGAAAAAGTGAGTTTCATAAAGGAACAAAAAGAAGTTTTCATTCTCGGCATTGAAAGTTCCTGCGACGAAACCTCTGCCGCTGTGATCCGAAACGGCCGGGAGGTATTGAGCAATGTCATTGCTTCTCAGATTGCCACTCACAGGATTTATGGAGGGGTGGTACCTGAAATTGCTTCCCGAAAGCATGTGGAGGCAATCAATGAAGTCATCGGAGAGGCCCTGCGGCAATCCGGTGTGCCAAAATCCCGGCTGGATGCTGTGGCAGTGACCTATGGCCCGGGTCTGGTGGGAGCCCTGCTGGTAGGGGTTTCCGCGGCCAAGGCGTTTGCATTTGGATTGAACAGGCCCTTGATCGGTGTCCATCATCTGGAAGGGCATATCAGTGCAAATTATATCCAGCACAAGGAACTGGTTCCTCCTTTCCTTTGCCTGGTTGTTTCCGGAGGTCATACCCAATTGGTTTCCGTAACGGATTACGGCTGTTATGAAATGATCGGGCAAACCCGGGACGATGCTGCAGGAGAGGCGTTCGACAAGGTGGCGAGGGCATTGGGACTGGAATACCCCGGCGGTCCGGCTGTGGATCGGCTGGCCAGACGCGGAAATCCCGATGCTGTGGCATTTCCGCGGTCCCATTTCAAGGATCATCCTTTTGACTTCAGCTTCAGCGGTCTCAAAACCTCCGTGATCAATTATCTGCACAACGAGGAGCAAAGGGGCGAGACGGTCTCCCGTGAGGATGTAGCTGCCAGCTTTCAGCAGGCAGTGGTGGATGTACTCACGGAAAATTCCATAAACAGTGCGCTCAGGCTGAATGGGAAGTATATTGCCATGGCAGGCGGAGTGGCGGCAAATTCTGCCTTACGGCAGGAAATGGAAAAAGAAGCGAAAAAAAGGCACATCCATGTACTCTATCCGCAGCCCGTTTTATGTACGGACAATGCTGCCATGATTGCCTGTGCCGGTTATTATCAGCTGCGAAAAGGCAATCTTTCCGATTTATCCCTGAATGCTGTTCCCCATGTTTCATTGCCTGGACGGGTTTATTCGGAACGTTCGGAAAGTTTATGAATGGAATCTTTCATAAACCTTTCAATGGACCAAAAGAAACGCTGGGAATAACCCATGGGGTCCGGATGTGGATAACGGGAGAGATCCTTTGAAATTTGGCTTCGAACCTGTGGATAACTCTGTGTATAATGTGGATATGCTGTTGTCTATAATATTCTAATAAATGAAGCACGGCATGATTCAACATTCTTCTTTCAAAAACAACAGGATTCGCATACTCTTTTGCTGTAAATACAGTATGCCGTAGTTTGCTCATGAAATCCGGATAATTTGAATCCATACGGAACATACTATATTTTGCCTTTATGAGAAAGAATCAAGGCTTATCTGATCCAAGCTGTTGATTCTTTTTTTGAACTGGAAAAATCCAGGTCATACCGTCGATGCAAAGGAGCATTTGTGATTATGCCAAACTTGGAACAACTGAAACAACTTGCTGAAGAAATGGCCGTAAAGCAGATAACCGCAGCTCCGGGCAGAAACAGAAGATGTAAGCTCCCCAGGCTGGGGGAAGCCAATCAGATTCTGATCCAGGCTTACCAATCCACAAGTGAGGACATCAAATCCAGAGGAAACATCGTTCCGGCTGCGGAATGGCTGCTGGATAATTTTTATGTAATAGAGGAACAGTTCAAGGAGACACAGTATCATATAACCAGTGATTTATCACGGAATCTTCCGGTTCTGACAAAGGGAGACCATGCAGGATTTCCAAGAATTTACGGAATGGCTGCAGAGCTGGTAGAATTTCTCAACGGAAGGCTGGAAGAGGAGACCATTGTTTCGTTTCTGGAGGAATATCAGGCTCACGCTCCGTTAACCTGCAGGGAACTTTGGGCGATTCCGTTGTTTCTTCGTATTTGCCTGCTGGAAACCATCAAGGATATCGCTGTGATGATTTCCGAATCCATAAAGCTGCGAAAGCAGGCGGATGAATGGGCTGTGAAACTGATGAACAGTCTGACCAGATCCAGAGAGGACCCGGACTATCGGGATGAATTCCGAAAAGTGATCACCGAACACGATGCAGCGAATAAAGTACTGAAACCGGTTTATGCAGAACGGCTGTTGCAGCGGCTGAGGGAGGAAGGAGGAGAAGCTGCACCCATTATCCGATGGGTGGATGGCAAGCTTGCCGTTCAGCACACCAGTGCAGATGAAATCGTGCAGCAGGTTCATCAGACCCAGGCGTCCAGTCAGGGTTCCATGGGAAATGCGGTAACCAGTCTGCGCCTCGTTTCCAATATGAGGTGGGATGAAATCTTTGAACAACTCAGCATTCTGGATCGGATCCTTCGTCAGGATCCCGCCGGCATATATTCTGCGATGGACTTTGCATCCAGGAACAGCTACCGTCACAGGGTGGAGCAGATTGCAAAAAAGCATCGTGCCAATGAATTGCAGGTTGCCGAAAAAGCATTGGAATGTGCAAGGGAAAATCAGGAGGATTCCCTGGAGAAAATGCGGCACATTGGATACTATATTGTCGATCAGGGCAGAAGTCTGCTGGAAGCAAAGATGAATGGGAGACTGTCCCGCCGGAAAACAGGAAAACGGAATGCATTCCTTTATTTTGGTTTCATCGGTTTGCTGACGGCGCTGGGTATGGTATTGTTCCTGGCTGCTGTCTTCCATACTTCCGTTCTCCCTGGTTTCTGGAATATGCTGCTTGCTGCCGTTTTGTCCTTTCTGCCGGTCTACAGCATTGCCATTGGTCTGGTTCATTGGGCTGCTGCCAGAATATGCAGGCCATTCCACATTCCCAAGCTGGAACTGAAAGAAGGAATTCCGGAGGAATACCGTACCATGGTGGTCATACCTGCCTTATTGACCAGTGAAAAACGGGTCATGGAGCTCATTGACCAGATGGAAGTGTTTTATCTTGCCAATCAGGAGGAAAACCTTCATTTTGCCCTGCTGGGGGATTATAAGGATGGACCGGAGGAAAAGACAGACAGCGACAATGTCATTGTGGATACGGCAAAACGGATGATTCACGAACTGAACCAGCGCTATGGACGGGAAAGGGAAGACATTTTCTATTTTTTTCATCGGTATCGCCAGTGGAACCCAAAGCAGAAATCCTGGATGGGCTGGGAAAGAAAAAGAGGGGCACTGGTTGAATTCAACGCCCTGTTGTCCGGAAGCAGGGACACCAGTTATTTCATCCAGGCAGGGGATTTGTCCGTCCTGAGCAAAATTGTATATGTTATCACCCTGGATGCTGACACCCAGCTGCCCAGGGATGCCGCAAAAAAATTAATCGGGGCAATTGCCCATCCATTGAACAAACCGGTACTGAGCGAAGACGGAACAAGAGTAGTGGAAGGTTATGGAATGCTCCAGCCCAGAATCGGCGTGTCTGTAGACAGCGCAAGCCGTTCGTTCTTTTCCCTGACCTTCTCCGGACAAACCGGCGTGGATCCTTATACCACTGCCGTATCCGACGTATATCAGGATTTGTTTCAGGAAGGAATCTATACTGGAAAAGGGATCTATCAGCCGGATGTGTTCAACAGGGTAATGAAGGACGCCATTCCGGAAAACAGTGTATTGAGCCATGACCTGTTGGAGGGCTGCTACGTAAGGGCCGGATTGGTCACGGATATTGAGCTGATCGATGGATATCCCGCCCACTATATCGGGTATACCATGCGACTTCACAGATGGACACGGGGCGACTGGCAGCTGCTCCCCTGGCTGGGATCCCAGGTTCGCAATCAGAAGGGCGAGCTGGCCGGAAACCCGTTGAATCGTCTCTCAAAATGGAAAATAACAGATAACCTGAGGCGGAGTCTGCTTTCTCCTGCTTTATATGTCATTCTTATCCTGAGCCTTCTTGTATTGCCGGGATCAGTAGCCCTGTGGATCGGACTTGTTTTCCTGACCCTTCTCTTTCCATTGATTACGGATCTGGCAGGAAAACTGCTGTCCCGTAAAAATGGCAATTATTCCGGGCAAAGACTGCCTGGTGTGTTGGAAGGCACCAAAAGCCTGCTCTTTCAGATCCTCCTGGGCTTTGTCTTTCTGGCGCATCAATCCTATGTCATGCTGGATGCTGTTTTCCGTTCCATCTGGCGGGTAATGGTCAGCCATCGGAACATGCTGGAATGGGTTACCGCTGCAGATTCTGATCGGAGATTTCGCGGGGAATTATCCGATTTCTGGGATAAAATGCGGGCTCCGGCTTTGCTGTCCGTTGTCTTTTTCATCGCCACGGTCACTGCAAGACCGGAATTCTGGCTGTACAGCCTGCTGTTCACCGTATGCTGGATCTTTTCCCCCTATATTGCCTATCTGGTCAGCAAGCCAAAGAACAAACACATTCCCAAGCTTTCTGCGGAACAGGATTTTAAAATCAGGGGAATCGCCTATAAAACATGGAATTTTTTCAACGAATTGGTTACCAACAAGGACAATTGGCTGCCGCCTGACAATTATCAGGAAGAACCTCCCATCGGGGTGGCACACCGGACTTCGCCCACCAATATCGGTCTCTATCTTTTATCCATATTGACTGCCCGGGATCTTGGTTATATCGGAACTTTGGAAGCTGTGGAGAGAACAGCGAACACCATCCAAACCATGCTTCGTCTGGAACAGTGGAAAGGCCACTATTATAACTGGTATCATACCCAGACTCTGGAACCGCTCCGGCCGTTGTATGTTTCCACCGTGGATAACGGAAATCTGATCGGCTATCTGATTACGTTGAGCCAGGGAATGGAAGAACTGTTCAAACGCCCCTTGATCGGAAAGGAAAACATCGCCGGACTCCGGGACGTTCTTTCCCTGAACAGCGGGGAGGAGGATATGGAGCATCAAAGCCTGCTGAATACGCTGATAGACAGCGAGACCGTCAGTGTATCGGAGTGGCGGATACTTCTGGACGACCTGAAAGGGCAGAGCAAGGCTGTGGACCAGCTGATTACGGCATATGAGACGGAGGAGGAACTGTTTTTCCCCTGGAGCCGGCTGCTTCAGAAGATTCCTGCCACTCTGCTGAGCGAAAAAGGAGTCTATCAGGAGACAGCCCGGAAAATGTCGAAGCTGCTGAAGCAGCTGAACGGGCCCATATCCCTTCAGAATATTTATGATCACTATCTGGGGATTTTAAAAAGCCTTTCTGAAATCATGGTATCCCTGAACCGGGATGCCTGTCAATCCTCCGGATTCCGGGAGTCCAGAAAATGGCTGAAGGATATGGAGATTTCCCTTGCCGGATCCTATTCCGCCATTCGGGATTTTGCCAGTCGATGCCGTCAGCTGCGCAGTGAAATAAAGGACATCATAGACAAAATGGATTTCCGGCTTCTCTATGATGAGAAGCAGGAGCTTTTATCCATCGGATATAATGTGGAAGACGGTCACCTGACAAAATCCTACTATGACCTGCTGGCTTCGGAAGCAAGGCAAAGCAGCTTTATTGCCATAGCCAAAGGGGACATTCCCCAAAAGCACTGGTTTAAACTGGGGAGGCCCCTGGCTCTGGTCGGGGATCTTCGGGTTCTCATTTCATGGAGCGGCACCATGTTTGAATATCTGATGCCCCTGCTCATCATGAGAAATTATGACCATACCCTGCTGGATGAAACGTATGCCGCTGTAATCCGGGGACAGAAACAGTTTTCGGAGCAGCGTCATCTTCCCTGGGGAGTTTCCGAATCCGGCTTTTATGCCTTTGACCTGCATCTCAATTATCAATACAAGGCTTTCGGCATTCCCCACCTGGGTCTGAAGAGGGGATTGATCAACGATATGGTTGTGGCTCCCTATGCCGGCATCCTTGCTTTGCCCCTGGAGCCTGCTGTTGCGTTCCGCAACATGGAGGTCCTGGCGTCGGAAGGTTTGGAAGGCCCTTACGGGTTTTATGAGGCGATCGATTATACACCGGAGCGATTGCCAAAAAAAAGAAAAAGCATGGTTGTAAAAAGCTTTATGGCCCATCATCAGGGCATGGCACTGATTGCCATCAACAATTACCTGAACAATAATGTCATGCAGGCACGTTTTCATTCTGCCCCCATGATAAAGGCCACCGAATTGCTGCTTCAGGAAAGGATGCCGCGCAGGGAAATCTATATAAAGGATTACGAAGAGATGGCGGGCCCGGATCTGGAGGAAGGAAGGAAGCATCAGGAATCCCAGGCAAAAAGAACCATCCATACGCCGCATACCGTTCTTCCGGAAACCGTTCTGCTGTCCAATGGCAATTACACCGTAATGCTGACCAACAGCGGGGGAGGGTTCAGCCAGTATTCCGGTCAGGCTGTCACCAGATGGCGGAAGGACGCTACCCGGGATGACTGGGGAGAGATGTTCTATATTGCGAATCTGAACTCCAATACTTACTGGTCCGCCGCTTATCATCCTGCAGGTATCCTGCCGGAGGATTACAAGGTCGTCTTTGAAACGGACCGTGCATCCTTTTATCGGAAAGACGGGAATATTGAAACCAGGATGGAGGTTGTGGTTTCTCCGGAGTATAATGGGGAAATCCGTCGCATTTCCCTTACAAATCATGGGGAAAACGGCAGAATGATGGAGGTAACCAGTTATTCTGAGATTGTATTGGCTCCCTTTTCAGCCGATCTTGCCCATCCCGCCTTCAGTAATCTGTTTGTCCAGACGGAATTTCATCCGGAGCGGAATATTCTGCTGGCAACCAGGAGACCGCGGGAAAAAACGCAGAAATCACTGTGGATGTTCCATACCGTTGTAACGGAAGGAGAAACGGTGGGCAGCATACAGTATGAAACGGACCGTGCCCGATTTATCGGAAGGGGAAGAACTCTGAAGGATCCGCAGGTAATGGATCCGGAATTCCCATTGTCTGATTCTGCAGGTGCCGTACTGGATCCCATTATGAGCATTCGCAGAAGAATTTATCTTTCCGCAGGAGAGACGGTTCGGATTTCCTATATAACCGGAGTTGCGGATTCCCGTGAATCGGCCATTGCCCAGGCCAGGGAATGTCAGAACAGCAATGTGGCAAATCGTGCCATGGAGCTGGCCTGGACACATTCCCAGGTGGAGCTCCGTTATCTGAATATCTCGGCAGGAAGGGCCAATCTGTATCAGGCCATGGCCTCACAGATTCTTTACAACAGGCCGCCGTCTGACTGGAAGCGGGAAATGATACGGAGAAACCGGAAAGGCAGGAGTACTCTGTGGACATATGGAATTTCCGGGGATTTGCCCATTGTCCTTCTGCGCGTCAGCAGGATGGAACATATGGAACTGGTGCAGCAAATGCTGACAGCCCATGAATATATGAGACTGAAAGGCCTGCAGGTGGATCTGGTGCTGCTGAATGAATATGGAAACAGTTATGAACAGCCGGTAAACGAACGCCTGAGGGAACTGGCCGGAATCAGTCATGCCCGCGACCTTATGGATAAGCCGGGGGGCGTGTTCCTCCGTCAAAGCAGCAATATACCGAAGGAGGATCTTTGTCTGCTGTTTTGCGCATCCAGACTGATTTTAAACGGGGAAGACGGATCGATTTCCTCTCAGCTGCTGTTGAATAAAAAATCCAATGAAACCATTCCTCTCCTGAACACGCAGGATATCGATTATCATGTGGTTTCCAAAAATGAAATTCCCCGGCCCGCGGGACTTGCCTATTTCAACGATATGGGAGGATTTTCAGAAGACGGGAAGGAATATGTCGTTTATTTAAAGGACAGGAAGGTAACGCCTCTTCCCTGGAGCAATATCATCTCCAATCCCGAGTTCGGATTTTTGGTCACTGAATCCGGTTCCGGCTATACCTGGTGTGGGAATAGCCGGGAGAACAAACTGACTCCCTGGTCCAATGATCCGATCCGGGATCCTTCCGGAGAAATTCTGTATGTCCGGGACGACAAAACAGGAGAATACTGGACCATTACTCCCATGCCGGTCCGTGAAGCGGAAAGTTACCGGATACGGCATGGGCAGGGATATACAGTATTTGAACATGCCAGTCACGGTATGATGATGCAGCAAACCATGCTGGTCCCCCTGAAGGATCCGGTAAAAATAATTGGTGTTTCCCTGAAAAACAATACGGATCGCCCAAGAAAACTTTCCCTGTTCTTTTATGTGGAATGGGTCCTGGGTGTGAATCGGGAAGAAAGCGGTCCCTTTATCCTGACAGAATTTGATGGGGAAACAAACAGTATGCAGGCATATAATTACTATCAGGAAGAATTTGCAGGGCGGACCGCATTTTTGTCCTGTAATCGGGATATCCATTCCTATACTTCGGACCGCAGGGAGTTTATCGGACGAAACGGCTCTCCGGACCAACCGGCGTGCATGACCAGAGCGCACCTTTCCAGCCGGGCCGATGAAGGGTTTGATCCCTGCTCAGCCATACAGGTGTCCATCGAACTTTCTCCCGGAGAAGAAAAAGATGTCCTGTTTTATCTGGGACAGGGAAAGAATCCGGATCAGGTCCGGGAGCTCCAAAGCCGGTATCCGGATCGAAAAAGCGCAGAAATTGCTTTGAAGGAAGTGAAAGCATTCTGGGAAAACATATTGGGGACCCTGCGCGTCAAAACGCCGGATCCTTCCATGGATCTTTTGTTGAACCGGTGGCTGCTCTACCAGGCCTATGCCTGTCGCATCATGGCGAGAACAGGCTTTTATCAGGCCGGCGGAGCCTTCGGCTTCCGGGATCAGCTTCAGGATGCAATGGCTCTTGTCTACAGTGCACCGGAGCGGACCCGAGAGCAGATCCTTTTATCCGCCGCCCATCAATTTCCGGAGGGGGATGTACTGCATTGGTGGCATCCGCCTTTTCGGGGAGTCCGGACCAGAATCACAGATGATCTGCTGTTTCTTCCGTTTGCAACTGCAGATTATATCGAAGAGACAGGAGATGAAAGCGTGTTGGAGGAGCCGGTGCCTTTTCTTTCGGAAACCGAGCCCCTTGGACCCGGCGAGCAGGACCGGTATGCCATTTATCAGGCTTCGGATGACCAATCCTGTGTCTATGATCATTGCATCCGGGCTTTGGAGCATGCCATGCAGTTTGGCAGCCATGGACTTCCGCTGATGGGGGGCGGGGACTGGAACGACGGAATGGATCGGGTCGGAATGGATGGCAAAGGGGAAAGTGTATGGCTGGGCTGGTTCCTGTATGACGTTTTGAATCGTTTTCTTTCCATTTGCGGAAAAAGGGGGGATACGGAACGGGCAGAGCGTTATGCGAAAACAGCGGAAACCCTGCGGATATCCATTGAGAAAAATGCATGGGATGGAGGATGGTATCGCCGTGCCTACTTTGATGACGGGACGCCTCTTGGTTCCGAAAAGAATGAGGAGTGCCGGATTGATCTGATATCCCAGTCCTGGGCAGCTCTGTCCGGGGGAGGAAAAAAGGAAAGAGTCCGGGAAGCCCTGCGGGCTGTTCAGAATTATCTGGTGGACGAGGATGCCGGCTTAATCCGGCTTCTGACTCCGCCTTTTGATCAGTCAAACCTGGAACCCGGTTATATCAAGGGCTATGTCCCCGGCGTCAGGGAAAACGGCGGACAGTATACCCATGCTGCCGTATGGTCGGTTCTGGCGTTCGCAGCGACAGGAGATGGCAATACGGCCTGGCGTCTCTTCCACCTGATCAATCCCATCAATCATACCAGGACCCATTTGGGAGCTTCCCGATACAAAGCGGAACCTTATGTTCTGGCTGCGGATGTCTATGCGATACCTCCTCATACCGGAAGAGGCGGATGGACCTGGTATACCGGAGCGGCCGGGTGGATGTACCGTACCGGGATCGGAGGAATGCTGGGCTTTCAGAGGAGGGCTTCCTCCTTCACCGTTCATCCATGTATACCGGAGGACTGGAGCGGATTTACCATGGAATATCATTATTGCGAAACAAAATACACCATTGATGTTGAAAATCCCAATAAGGTACAACAGGGAATTGCAGAAATGAAGCTGGACGGTCAGATCCTTGCCGATTCGGAAGTGCCCCTCTCCGATGACGGGAAGGAACATCATGTCAAGATCCTCATGGGAAACAGCCTGTAGATTCTGCAGATGCCTTTTTCCGCCGCCGCGGGTTATAAATCACCGGAGCCATGAATAATTTGTACTGACTGTGATACGACTGGGGGTGGAACGTTGAAGGTTTATTATCTGTCAAAGCGATGGATATCGGCATTCTGGATCCTGCTTGTCCTCCTGCTGCTTGTTCTTTTTTTTATGAAAAGCAGGGAGGATTCCCTGCAGCCCGCTTTTTCCATTTTATCCACTTCGGACCGGGTGATTGTTATCGATCCGGGACATGGCGGGTTTGATTCCGGCGCATTGAGTCCGTCCGGACTGAGGGAAGATGAACTGAATCTGAAAGTTGCCCTGAAGCTGAAGAAACTTCTTGCGGATAAAAAGAGTAAGGTGATTCTGACAAGGGATAACCAGCGTGGAACCGCATCCAATAAATCCGGGGATATGAAAAAAAGGGAGGAAATCATCCGGCAGAGCAACGCAGATATCGTACTGAGCATTCATATGAATCATTTCCCGGAAAGTCAGTATTTCGGCGCTCAGGCTTTTTATATGAGTGGCAGCGGAGAAGGAATGAGGCTGGCAAAATGTATTCAGGGGCGGATGGCGGAAGATCTGATCGAGGGCAATCACCGGGAAGCAAAAGCAGTGGATAATCTCCGGATTTTAAAAGCCAGCCCTGCGCCATCGGTCCTTGTGGAGTGCGGTTTCCTGTCCAACGCCGGGGAAGAAGCTCTCCTGAAAACGGAGGAATATCAGGAAAAGATCGCCTGGTCCATTTACAGCGGCATTCTGGAATATCTTTCAGAAGAAAAGGCATTTCATTGGGATGGGGATGGGAGGAATCCCCATCCTTTTCTTTTGCTGCATTCCTTCCGGGAATATCCCGGCCAACGATTATATAATATCCGGGAATATGGTATAATGAAACGGAAGGGATAAAGCATCAAATTGGTCCCTTCCTATCCGGTGGAAGTTGTTATATAATTAAAAGGTGTTTCCACCAAACGATACTTTAAAGCAAGGGGCGTACCAACATGTTGGATGGACTTTCCAGAATGTTTTCCTATATTGAACCGTATGTACAGTTTCCATGGGTCATCCGGCATATCATAGACATATCCATTGTGTCCTATGTGGTATACAAAATGCTTCTTTTAATCCGCGAAACCCGTGCAGAGCAGGTATTAAAGGGACTGACCATTCTGCTGTTTGTAACAAAGCTCAGCGAGTGGCTGCAGCTGAACACCATATACTGGATTTTAAAAAATACTGCCACGGTGGGTGTCATTGCCTTGCTGATCGTATTTCAGCCTGAGCTGCGTAAGGCATTGGAGCAGATCGGGCGGGGGCGTATCTTTGACCGATTTATGTTTATTCAGGACGAAAAGGATCCTCTTTTTTTTATCAATGAGATCGCAAGAGCTGTGCAGGATATGGCCAGGGCAAAAATAGGCGCCCTGATCGTTATTGAAAGGAAGACCGGTATCAACGATGTCATCGATACCGGTGTGAAGATTGATGGAGAACTTTCGGGATCCCTTTTGGAAAACATATTTGTACCCAATACTCCTCTTCATGACGGAGCCGTTATTGTGCGGGGATATCGGATTGCGGCTGCCGGATGCTTTCTTCCCCTTACGGACAACGGGAACATCAACAAGCAGCTGGGTACCAGACATCGGGCGGCTCTGGGCATTTCTGAGAATTCCGACGCCCTTGCCATTGTGGTATCCGAAGAAACCGGTGTCATATCCATAGCCAATAATGGAAAGCTTACCAGATATCTGGATTCCAAAGGCTTAAAGGAAATATTGAAAAAGGTGTATGTAAAGGAAAAGGAACCACGCTCCTTCATCGTGAAAAAGTGGAGGTCAAGGAATGAACAGGATGGACAATAAAAAACCATGGCAAAACGATCTGGTACTGAAAATAATTTCTGTTATCATAGCAGTTATTCTATGGCTGTACGCCATCAGTGAGCTGAATCCTGAAACAACCCGGCCCATTTCAGATGTTCCGATTGTTGTTGTCAATGAGGATGCATTGAACGACAAACAATTGACTTTGGTGGAAAAGCCGGTTGGCACCGTAACGGTCCGCATCCGGGGACTTGTGAATGACATCCGGAAAGTCAATACGGCGAATCTGAAGGCTGTCCTTGATCTGCAACACATAGACTGGACAGGGACCCGGAAAGTGGAGCTGAGGATCGAAGGGCTGCGCCCGCGGGAGGTAAAGCTGGATAAGATCCCGGAAGTGCCATTGACCGTGAATCGAATTACCTCCAGGAACATTCCGGTGAAAGTGAATCAGAAAGGGATTGGAAAGGCAGCAGATGGATATTCTGTTCATTCGCCAAGTGTGGAGCCCGAGAATGTTACCATATATGGTGCCCAGTCCCTGGTGGAACAGGTGGCGGAAGGTGTTGTGGAAGTAAAGCTGAATGGCGATGCGAGTACGATTGAACAGTCCATGCCTGTTCGGTTGATGGATTCCGAAAATAATGTTGTTTTCTCAGAATATCTGCATCTGCGTCAGGAAACCGTCATGGTGCGGATTCCGATTTATCCGATTCAGGAGATCCCGGTGAAGGTCAATATCACCGGTGTTCCCGCCAGCGGGTTTGTGGTGGATAAGGTGGAAGTCCGGCCGGACAGGTTAAAGGTCGACGCTTCTCCCGGTATAATGGAACAGCTGGAATCCTTGACTACCCAGGAAGTAAATATTCAGGGCGCAGCAAAGGATGTCCGAAAGACGGTGACGGTCAATAAAGTAAAGGGTTTATATTTATCTTCCGATCAGTCCTACCAGGTCAGTGTTGTGGTTCATATTCGGGAAACCACGGCAAACAAGGATATTGTCCTGAATCAGATTGATCTGAAGAATATTCCGGAAGGTTTTCATGCGGAAATCATCAGTGCACCGGTTACGGTTCAGTTGAAAGGATCGTATACCGCCATGAACTCCCTGAATGAGCAAAGCCTGACAGCCTCCGCTGATTTTGCAAAGATCAGCCCGGGGGACGGAGGCTTTCGTCCCGGCCAATATGATCTGTCTTTGGATCTAAAGGCTCCGAAGGAAGTACAGATTGTCAGCAAGTCCGCAGACAGGATAACCGTCCGGATTACATCGGTTGCTGAAGAAACGACATCCTCTGAAACGCCGAAGCCGACGAAAACACCGGAGCCGACGAAAACACCGGAACCGACAGAAACACCGGAGCCTACGGAAACGCCATAAGACGGGAACCAGGACATCTGTCCGGATATATAAAATGTGAATAGAAAAAGTACCTTCCAGAGTCAAAAGCCCCATAAAAGATGAAGGGGTAAGTTCCGGAAAGGGCTTGGAATAGAGGCTTGAAGAGATGATATTGAAGGTGTGGAAAGTGTGAAATTGATAAAAATGATCAATTGGAAGAAAATTTGGGCATGGCAAACAGACCTGAAAAAAATTAAAATTTCAAAGCTGAAAGATTAAATTCCACAAGTCAAAGATGAGCTGGAGTTGTCTGTGTACCGCCGGAAATAAATGCTGCAAAAGGTTGGGACTGTAGTTATTCCGCTATTTTGCGAAAATAAGTTCCGGTTTCAGCACTACATCATCACGATCTATTTCTCTTATGTTCAGAACCTTCGGCACGTCCTTACCGTAAAGAAAGCAAAAGACCTCAAAAGGTGTTTTATCACCAAGGGACTTTCGGGGTGCCGAATTAATGTGGGAAAACATAAGATCAATGCTTTCCTGCGTTAGACCGCTGAGGGGATAAGAGTTCGGGATGATATCACGCACGTAGTTGTGGTTGTTTTCGACATGTGGCTTTTGGCATGATTGCATAGGGTCGCAATAGAATATGCTAAGCCGCGAATTGCCGGATGGATTCAACTCAAAAAGTCGGTGCATCTCAAATTCGGGCCCACGGTCTGTGAGCAAGACAGGAAATAGTTTGGAGAATTGTTCCGCTCCAAGCTTTTCCTGAAGCCAGTCGATGCTTTTCGCCATGCTCTCACTGGTTTTATGCGGGTGCAGGAACCCAATCATGAAAGCAGTTTTGGGGAACAGGAAAGTCTGAATGTAAGGCCCTTCCTGACTATTGTAGACGGTATCCATTTCCACTGTTGGCGTTTCCGGATTTTCAGACAGGAAGTGCAGATAATCGGCGTATTTCCGTCCTTCATAGTTCGCCGGGGCCTTACGTTTTTTGTATTTTTGCCGGAACTGTTTGCGATTGACCTGTTCCTTGAGGGAAAAGTTGTCTACGCCATACTCTTTGAAGATTCCGCTTTCAATGTAATTATACAATGTCCTTTCACACTGTTTTACCTCTGGGTGCGCGGAAAGGATCTGATGAATGGACTGCCCTTTCTTAAGCAGGGGAACAAGGATTTGGGCAATGGAGTCACACTCTCCGGTTGTGAGGTTGACGCCCTCGCGGGTCTCGACAAGATCATCGTGGTATTTCTTATCAGCGGATACCGCGTTGTAGTAATACTTATCGAGATGGCATCCGGGGCTGTCCTTGCATTTGTTGCAGGCTCCCGGAGATTTGTCACGGCGATTACATATGGGCTCTTCATAGAAGGCGCATTTTTTAACGCAGGGCTTTGTTGGGCAGGTGCGCATTTTGGTGCACACAATGGGATGATTAAACGGATTGCGGGGTTTAAATCTGCGGTGCTTCCTGATTTCCTTTGCGACGGTGGTGGCATCTTTTCCGATGGTCCGTGCAATGGATGATTTGGTGGAATTGTTTTCAATTCCAACCTGGATGATCTTTCTGTCCTCCAAAGATAGATGAGTATTGTCATGAAGCAGTTGTCTCTTCATAATCATTGGCCTCCTTTGGCGGTACACCTTCATTATGAACTGTGGAACCTGGATTTGCAATCTTATTCTGGAATTTACCGTAAGACTTACGTCCAATGAGGTCGCTTGACTCTGGATGTTACTTTTTCTATTCACGCGGATATATAAAAGCAGAAATCCGGGGTTGTGGCTCTTTGAAATATATGATATAATAAATGTTGTTGGGCGTCTGTAGCTCAGGGGATAGAGCGTTCGGCTCCGACCCGAAAGGCCGCTGGTTCGAATCCAGTCAGACGCACCATTCATAGCGAATCCGAACCTGCTTCCAATTGGAGCGGTTCGGATTTCTGCTATCCTCCGGTGGAAAGAATAACGTGCGCATTTTCTTCGGACCGATCTGATATGACAGAACCATTTCTCCCAATTCAAGGCATGGGAAAACAGCAATATGCCAAAATATCATGAAATCAGTTTCCAACCAAATCATTCGGTGCTATAATCCTTATGAAGTGCAAAGGAAAGGAAGGAATGCATTGAATTTACGTGTGGTTATGGTGGACAGCAGTTACAATGCGCGCAGGGATATCGACAGCAAGGTGAAATGGGTGGAAAATGATTTTGAACTGGTCGGCGAAGCTTCCAACGGCGAGGAAGCGCTGGTACTTTTGCCCCATGTATCCCCGCATGTTATATTTACAGAGATCCGCATGCCGAAAATGGATGGTATCACCTTCATTGAAACGGCAAAAAAGCGCTGGCCGGATATCAAATATGTTATTGTCAGCAACTATGATAACTTTGACTATCTGCGGCAGGCCATGAAGGTCGGGGCATACGATTACATTCTCAAGCCGGTGAAGCCGGAAGAGATCAATCAGGTTCTGAAGCGGGCAAAGGCGGAAATTGAGACCAATGTAAGAAGATACTTTTAAAAGGCAGTTGGCAATGCACAACTGCCTTTCTTAATACGCTTTACAGAATGGGAGTGCTGTGAGCTTTTACCGGACCGCGCGATCCAGGCGGAAGCACGCCAGGATCATTTGTATTTTTTCCGTTCCCTGTTCTGTGATCTGAAAGCGATCTTCCTGTGATGAGGGACAGATATAATCCAAATCCCGAAGGGTCATGATGGTCTCCCATACCTGTGGCATATTCCGATGCCGAAAAAATGCCATCAGATCCTTTATGGACATTTCAGCCCGGTGACGGTATAATTGACACAGAATATCCGTTGCGTACAGGTATTGGGTCTGCCCGATTCCCTGTAATATAATGGGTATGAAATCAAACTGTTTCCGCACCTGGGTTTCCTCCTTTGTTGAAAGATGGATATTTAATTATTATGCTTTTCACCGTAAAATATTCCATTGGGGGAAGAAAAGCGGGAAAAGTATAACGGAAAGTGTTTGGTTCCTTGATGTTGAATGATTAAGAGCATTCCTTAAGTCATTCGGATGAGCGGGGTATTTCCTTGTGAACAGTAAACAGTATGAGATATTGGCTCTGACGCTTCGCTATTGGTTTGTATTTTTGTTGGCTTATGTTTTTATTCAGGCAACATACCGAACCTTGCGGGGCGTCATGTCCGGAAAATCGGACAGGCGTTCCACCGGCAACATTCCCTTTATATTGACTTTATTCTCTCTGAGTGCCTTTGGGTTGCTGGCCTTCCGGGATCCGTCCGGTTTTGATAAAGATACGGCGTTGCTGGGTGTCCTTGTCTCGGCGATGATCCTGTTTCAATTTTACTTTCTGTACTATGTATTCCGGGGCATGGATGAAATCCTTCTTTTGATGGTGGATACACTTGCCATACTGGGCTTTGTCATTTTACAGAGACTTACGCCGACGCTTGCCCTGCGTCAGGCGGAATGGTTTGCTGCCGGCAATATTGTCCTTTTTCTGGCCATGCTGGTGATTCCGCACATCCGCAAGCCTGGCTGGCTGCTTACTCCCCTGATGGTGCTGGGACCGGCGATCGTGTTTCTGGTGGCATTTTTTGGGGAAAAATCAGGTGGCGCGACCAGCAAACTGCCCATCGGAGATTTTTCCATACAGCCGGCAGAGTTTGCCAAGGTGATTTTTATCGTCGTGCTGGCTTACTCGCTGGAGGAAATGCAAACATTCCGGCAGCGAATCCCGGCATTGCTGTTTGCGATGTTTTCCATTCTTGGGGTGGCAATGCAGAAGGATCTGGGAGGTGCACTGCATTATTTTCTGGTGTTTCTCTTTATGTATTATATTGCAACCAGCGACTGGCTGGTTACCGCTGCTGCGGCTGGCGCCGGCATTGCTGCGTCGGTGATTGGGTATCACCTTTTTTCCCATGTTCAGGTGCGGGTGGAAGCCTGGAAAAATCCATGGGCGGATGTGGGAGGCAAAGGCTATCAGGTCGCTCAGTCCCTGATGGCCATGGGCAGCGGCGGCTGGTTCGGGATGGGCTTGAATCTTGGAGAACCGTATGCTATTCCGGCGTCCCGCACGGATTTTATTTTTGCCGCCATATGTGAAGAGTTCGGTATCCTGGTTGGAGGCATGGTGATTGGGTTATATATTCTTATTCTGATCCGGAGTATGCAGAAGGCTCTTCATGCACACCGGGCTTCCGACACGCTGCTTGCAAGCGGTGCTTCAATTTCCCTGGCAATTCAGGCTTTTATTATCATCGGGGGAGTGATTAAGATGATCCCTCTCACCGGCATCACCCTTCCTTTTGTGAGCTATGGGGGAAGCTCCATGATCGTCAGTCTCAGCAT
This sequence comes from Eubacteriales bacterium mix99, assembly GCA_038396605.1. NCBI lineage: Bacteria > Bacillati > Bacillota > Clostridia > Eubacteriales > Eubacteriales bacterium mix99. Next base: position 2,623,376 of record CP121690.1, on the reverse strand, counting down.
GATCGGTATCGTGGAAGGGGTATCCGTCAGAAATGACCGAACTGCCCGGGAGGAAGGGCAGGGGGATGGGACCGACGAGGAAAAATCGGATGAGGATGAGGATACATGAAGCATATAAAACGCAATGTTCGCAGCTCTTTGTTTGCACTGCTGGGGCTTTTTCTGATTTTAACCGGATATTACTTCTATAATTTATTCGTCTACAGTGACCGATGGTTTTCGGATCCCAACAACACGAGAATCAAGGTCGATATGGATAATCCCTCCATTCTGCCGGGCAATCTTCAGGATCGGAACCAAAACGTGCTGGTGGAAACAAAGTCCACTATCCGAAAAGATGGAAAGACCACCTATTATCGCAGTTACCGGGACAATTGCCGCTATGCGGCTCATGTGATCGGTTCCAAACGATACGGCATCGGTGCCGAGGCGCTTTATATCCGTTATCTTCTGGGATACAACAATAATCTGTTTGAGCGGATCTATCAGAAAGCATTTCTGGATCAGGAGGTGGGCAACAATGTGATCCTGACCATTGACATGCAGCTTCAGAAATACATCAATGAAGTGATGGGCTCCCGCAAAGGAAGCGTTGTACTTATGGATCCCCGGAGTGGTGAGATCCTGGCGATGGTCAGTCTTCCGTCCTTTAACCCTGCACAGGAAACAGAGGAGCCGGGGGAAGAAAGCCTGCTGAATAAGGCATCCTATGGAAGATATCCTCCCGGATCCATCATGAAAGTAGTCACAGCTGCAGCAGCATTGGAGTCCGGAAAAGATATCAGCAGGGATACATTGGACTGCAAGGGCTCTACGGACATTGGAGGCATCACGATCAACTGCTATGGCCAGGAAGCACACGGCATGGTGGATCTTCCCCGCGCCATGGAGGTTTCCTGCAACGCCTACTTTGCAAACCTGTCCCTGGATATGGGATGGAAGCAATTGCGGGAGACCGGTGAGAAATTCGGATTCAATAAAAATTTTCTTTTTTCGGATATCAAGACGGTCAAAAGCCAACTGCCTCTGACCAGGGACACCAGCCGGAAGGAACTGGCATGGTCCGGCGTCGGCCAGGGCAAGGTCCTGGTTTCTCCTCTCCATGTCGCCCTGATTGCGTCGTCCGTGGCAAACGGCGGGGAAGTGCCGGATCCGAAGCTGATTCATGGAATTCAGACACGGAACGGCAACATTCGGTACCTGCCGTCGCATGGCACGCTGTCGACACCTGTATCTCCGGAAACAGCAAAGAAGCTGACGGATATGATGGTTCAGGTTGTGGAAAACGGTACGGGGCGGAACGCACGAACGACCGGTATGATCATTGCCGGAAAAACCGGAACGGCGGAAACAAAGGAAGATCAGAGCCCCCATTCCTGGTTTATGGGATTTGCTCCTGCAGATAATCCTACACTGGCGATTGCCGTTGTCCTGGAAAACGCAGGCACCGGAGGTGCAAAAGCTGCCACCGTGGCCGGAAAAATACTTCGAAAAGCCATTCGGCTTGGATACTGATAAATAAAGGATGATCTGGCATGAACAAAGAGATGGAAACCAAGCTGAAAAATCTCCCGGATACCCCGGGAGTCTATATTATGAAAGACCAAAACGGCAAAATCATATACATCGGAAAAGCGATTTCCCTGAAGAACCGGGTCAGACAGTATTTCAGGACCACGCACACCGGGAAAGTGGGAGCCATGGTGGCCAATGTATCCGATTTTGACTATATTCTGACGGATACCGAAGTGGAAGCATTGATTCTGGAATGCAATCTCATAAAAAAGCATCGGCCCAGGTATAATATTCTGCTGAAAGATGACAAGCACTATCCCTATATCGAAGTCACTGCAGAGGAGGAATATCCCCGGATCCGCCTGACAAGAAAGATAAAAAAGGATAGGAACAAATACTTCGGCCCGTATACCAGTGCAAGAGCGGTTCGGGAAACCATGGAAGCCATTCGGAGAATTTTTCCAATCCGCACCTGTAACCGTAAGATCCGGGAAGGGCAGCCGGCAGAACGCCCCTGCCTCAACTATTATATCCGACAATGCTGGGGCCCTTGCCGCGGGAATGTGAAAAAGTCGGATTATCAGGCCATGATCAAAGATGTCTGCCGCTTTCTGGATGGCAGACAGGAGGATCTTCTGGACGAATTCCGCAGGAAGATGACGGAAGCATCTGAAAATCTGCAGTTTGAACGGGCGTCCGTCCTCCGGGACCAGATCCGAGCGGTGGAAAAAATACTGGAAGGGCAGAAGATTATCTCCACATCCATGGAGGATCAGGACGTGATTGCCCTGTTCCAGGGCTTCAATCGAACAGCTGTCCAGGTCTTCCTGATACGCGGCGGCAAGCTGATCTCATCCGAGCGCCACATTCTTGAGGAAACCGGGGAAACGCAGCAGAAGGACATCATTGGTTCCTTTCTCAAACAGTTTTATGCCGACTCCACTTTCTTTCCCAGGGAGATCTGGATCCAGCAGGATATTGATGATCATAAAGTCATCGAGGAGTGGCTTTCGGAAAGAAAAGGAAGCAAGGTAACCATTCGCTGCCCACAGCGCGGAGAAAAGCACAAGCTGGTTCAGATGGCCGAACGGAATGCAGAGGAGACACTTAAGACCTATGAGCGAAAGGAAGAACGGGAAAAGGAACGTACGGAAGGGGCCGTATTGGAACTGAAGGAAGCATTGAGTCTGGAACATGCGCCGGTCCGTATGGAGGCCTTTGATATTTCCAATACCCAGGGCGCCCAGTCCGTTGCTTCCATGGTGGTATTTGAGAACGGAAGGCCGGCCAGGAAAGAATACCGGAGGTTCCGGATAAAAATGGTGGAGGGACCCAACGATTTTGCAAGTATGGCTGAAGTCGTGGAAAGGCGATTTCGGAGGGGACTGGAAGAAAGAAAAAAGCTGAAGGAAGAAGGCAGGAATTTTTCGGAGGGTAAGTTTTCCAAATTTCCGGACCTTATTATTATCGACGGCGGCAAGGGACAATTGGGAGCCGCACTGGGATCCATGAGTAAGCTGGGGGTGGAGTGCATTCCGACATTCGGTCTGGCCAAGGAATTTGAAGAACTTTATGCCCGGGGGGAATCGGATCCCATTATCCTGCCGAGACGTTCCAATGCCCTTCACCTTGTCCAGAGAATCAGGGATGAAGCACACCGATTTGCGATTACCTTCCATAGGAGTCTGCGGGATAAAAACGACCTTCATTCCGTATTGCTGGATGTTCCGGGCATTGGTCCCAAAAGAATGAGAGAATTGATGAAGGCCTTTGGATCCGTGGAAAGGATGAAGCAGGCTGACCCGGAGGAACTGTCCAGGGTAAATGGGATGAACCATAAGGCTGCGGAATCTCTGATCCGCTTCTTCCGGGGCTGACATCTTTCCGGCAAGGTTGGCAGACCATGTTGCTGGACAGGGGAAATCAGAAAGTATATACTGAAACAGGCGAAAGCCTTTTGGTGTGACAGAGCAAAAAAGACCTGCGGTGAAACAGCTGCAGAAACAGGAGGCAAAAATGGCGAAAAAATTGTATCTGTCGGAAACGGATAAAAAGATCAGTGGTGTTTGCGGCGGAATAGGAGAGTATTTCGGGGTGGATTCCACCCTTGTGCGCCTGGTCTGGGTTGCCATTTCCCTGGTACTCGGATTCGGAATAGGGGGATTGATCCTCTATATCCTGGCCAGTCTGATCATACCCAAACGACAGGAGAATACTTGAATACACGGAGGAAAAAAGTTTGAAATATCGGTTGATTGCCGTCGATCTGGATGATTCTCTTCTGGATCATCACCAAAGGATCAGTGAAAGGAATAAGCAGGCTCTCCGGGCCGCACAGGAAATGGGAACCCACGTAACCGTTGCGACAGGGAGAATACCGGATTCTGCCATGCCTTTTATACGGGAATTGAATGTAGCGGTACCGGTTATCGCTTATCAGGGCGCATACATCAAGGATACCATGACCGGAAAAACTTTGATGAAATATCCGATTCCAATGGAGTATGCTCACCAAATCCTGGAGAAGTGCAAAGAGGACAATCTTTATACACAGGCTTATGTGGAGAATAACTACTTCTTCGAACAGGAATGCCCGTACAGCCAGCTCTATCGACGGATAAGCGGATTGAAGGGCAGAGCGGTGGGGGATTTGAGGACCTTTCTGAAGGAAGAGCCCGCCAAAATACTGATCATGGATGAGTCGGAAAGAATATCCTCTTATTTCCAGCTGTTTCGGGAATGGTTCGGCGGAAAATTGCAGGTTACGGTTTCCAAGCCGATCTTTCTGGAGCTGACTCATATCCATGCGACAAAAGGGAATGCCTTAAAGCAGCTTGGCTCCATGCTGGGTATCCCCCGGGAAGAAATCATCGCAATCGGAGACAGCTACAACGATCTGTCCATGATCGAATACGCAGGTCTTGGGGTAGCAATGGGAAACGCTCCGGATCCTGTAAAAGCCTCTGCGCAATATGTAACGTCAGGGAATGACGAGGATGGCGTGGCTGAGGTGGTGGAGCGATTTGTATTGAAGAGGAGGGGTTTAGAATGAGCAGCATCCCGATTGATCACCTCATCCAGGCTCTGGACCTGAATGTGATCTACGAGGGGAAGGCCAAGTCCGTGGACATCGGAACCAGTGATATAAACCGGCCTGGTCTGCAGCTTGCAGGATTTTTTGATTATTTTGCCAGGGATCGGATCCAGGTCATCGGAAAGGTGGAGATGACGTACTTGGATAGTATGGATCCGACGATTCGGGCAGAACGTCTGGACCGCTTTATCGGTTCCGGCATTCCCTGTCTGATTATTTCCCGGAACATGGACATTCCCCAATATCTGCTGGATTCTGCCAGAAAATTTGGCTGTTCCGTTCTCCGGTCCAAAAAAGTTACCACAAAACTGATTCATAAACTGATCAGCTATCTGGATTCCGAATTGGCACCAAGAATTACACGCCACGGGGTTCTGGTGGATGTATACGGGGTGGGGATCCTGCTGATGGGCGAAAGCGGCATCGGCAAGAGTGAAACCGCTTTGGAGCTGATTAAGCGCGGACACCGTCTGGTGGCGGACGATGCGGTGGAAATCAAGAAAGTAGCTGAGAACCGTCTGATTGGTGATTCTCCTGATTTGATCCGGCATTTTATGGAGATCCGGGGCATTGGCATCATAGATATCAAGGCAATGTATGGTGTCGGGGCGGTCATCAACAGCAAGGCAATCGATATCGTGGTTTACTTGGAGTTCTGGGACAACAACAAGGAATATGACCGCCTGGGCCTGCATGACGAATACACCGAGATTCTGGGAGTCAAGCTTCCAAAAATTGATCTGCCCGTCCGACCGGGAAGAAACCTGGCCATTATTGTGGAAGTGGCGGTCCGGAACTGGAGACTGCGGCATATGGGATACAATGCCGCACAGGAACTGGATAATCGATTGAATTCGCTGATACAAAACAGCGACGACAAGCAGGACTGAACCGGAGACATCCATCGCCGGGAGAAAACCTGGCATACCCTGGCAAGCCGACTAATATAAATGAAATAAGCGATTTTGCCAGGGAGGGAGAAATTGGATGCGGCGATGGAATCACGGTAAAGTGTTACCCGTTCTCTTATTGTGTCTCTCATTATTGTTTCTGCTGGCTGCTCCGCCTTTTCTGTTCCGCAGACTGAAAGATAAAAGGGCAGAGGATCCGTTTGAACCGGAAAAGCCCGAATGGACCGGGATTCTCACCCTTTGGGATATTCCCTATATCTCCACTGGAAAGGGAAGTACTGCCAGATGGCTGGAAGGTCCGATCCGTCATTTTGAAAAGGATTATCCCGGTGTATTTATTGATGTCCGGTCTCTTTCCACGGAAAGGCTGGCAATGTACCTGAGCGGGGGCAAATCAAATGATTTGCTGCCGGATATGATTTCACTGGGGATTTATGAGCAGCCCATACCGGAGGATGATTTGGTGGATTTGCTTCCGGGCTTTCCGGAAAAGGAACTGGATGGAATCCGTGATATTGCCGTGGAGCGTGTCCTGTCCGGAGACAGGATGATCGGCGTTCCGTGGATGATGGGATCCTATGGGCTGGCAGTGAAGGAAGAGGCCTTTTCGGACGAAGATTTAACATCTTCGTCGAAAACCCTTGATTATTCATCCCTGAATACTCTGGTGAAGAAGATGTCTTTCCCAAAAACGTCCGACGGGAAGAAAAAGGATTGTTACGGATTCTGTTCCTATGCAGACAGCAGCCGCCCCATTCTGAGTATGATTTATGGAAAAGATGGGAAAATAGAAGGGGATGACGGTTTCTCCCTGCTGGAGCGCTGGAGCCGGGAAGAAGGGATCCTGCCTCCGGATTGGGAGCAATTCTCTTATTCCACGGCTTTTCGTTTGTTTGCCGTTGAGCAGCAGACAGGGGTTCTGCTGGGAAGCAGTAAAATCATCTGCGATAACCGGAGCCTGCAGCAATCCGGTAAAGGTGTGGCGATGCAGGTTTTTCCTGTCCCCATGGAGAAAGGCGGGAAATTCTATCAGGATCAGATTGCTGCCTATGGAGTGTTACGACAGGATTCTTCTGAAAAGCAAAAGCTTTCCATTCTTTTTCTGCGAAGTCTTCTGGAAGAAGATACGCAAAAACAGCTGGTGGATCTGGGTATGTTTTCTGTTCGGAAAGACCTGCAGTTATACGCAGAAGATGAGGAAATGAAGATCCTTGAGGAATCCTTGTCACAGGCTGCAGCCGGTCCCTTTGGAGAAAACCGGGATCGGATCAATGCTTTTTGGGAGAAGCAGAAAAACAGGGAACCTGCCCCTGTCGATTGATGTTTTATAAAGGAATTCAATACGGAACAGCCAGATATCATTTTAATAACAGGAGTTTCAGAATATGAATCTTGATAATGTATTTGGAGCACTGAGTAAAATCCTTCCGCAGGATCAACTGCTGCGAAAGGAAAGCATGAAACGGCACACGTCCTTCCATATCGGGGGACCGGTGGATCTTATGATTTTACCGGAAAAAACAAAACAAATACAGGATGCCCTGACGATACTGAGGGAAAACGATGTACCGTTCATGATAATGGGAAACGGCACCAACCTTCTGGTGCGGGACAAGGGCATTCGCGGAGCCGTTATCAAGTTGGCGACGGATCGGTTCAGCCATGCAGAAGTAAAGGGAGAGACGATCCGGGCCCAGTCCGGCATCCTGTTATCTGCCCTGTCCGGACTCGCACTGCATTCCAGCCTGACCGGACTGGAATTTGCCAGTGGAATTCCGGGGTCGCTGGGTGGTGCAGTTGCGATGAACGCCGGAGCATACGGGGGAGAAATGAAGGATGTGGTTCAAAAAATTTCTATACTGGATGAAAATGGGAAGCAGACCGTATTGCAGGGGGAACAGATGGCACTTGGTTATCGGACCAGCATTGTTCAGAACAGCCGGAAAATCATTCTGGAAACTTTTTTATCGCTGAAGAAAGGCGATTATGAGGAATCCCGGAAAATGATTCGGGATCTTACCAAAAGGCGGCAGGAGAAACAGCCCCTGTCGTATCCCAGTGCCGGGAGTACTTTTCAGCGGCCTGTTGGATACTATGCAGGCAAATTGATACAGGATGCGGGGTTACGGGGACTCCGGGCAGGGGATGCCCAGATCTCGGAACTGCATTCCGGATTTATCATCAATCTGGGAAATGCAACAGCCCGTGATGTCCTTGAGTTGATTGATCAGGTGAAAAAGCGGGTCCGGGAGCAATCCGGCGTGGAATTGCAGCCTGAGGTTCGTATCGTAGGGCAGGAGTAGGGAAACAGGAGGATGCTTTTTGTATCATATCATAGCGGATTATCATACACACACACGGTATAGCCATGGAAAAGGCTCCATTCTGGACAATGTGGAGGCAGCCCGTAAAAAGGGGCTGAAACAAATTGCCATTTCGGATCATGGATTTGCTCATATGGGATTTGGTATGGCTCTTTCCGATATCAGCAAAATGAGAAAGGAGATCTGCAGCCTCAACCGGCGTTTTTCCGATATTGAAATCCTGATGGGGATTGAAGCAAACCTGACCGGCATGGATGGAACCATCGATATACCGGACAGTGAGCAGAATGCGTTTGATATGATTCTGATGGGGTTTCACAAGGCAGTAAAACCTGCCTGCATACGAGATGGATGGCAGCTTTTTGTTCGCAACGGGCTGGACAAGCTGTTTCCCTTTCGCAGGGAAGAACTGACGCAAAGAAATACAGAAGCCATGGGAAAAGCCATGGAACGGTATCCAATAAGAATTCTGACCCATCCCGGTGCAAAGATTCCCATCGACTCCGCAAAGCTGGCAAAGACAGCGGCAAGAACCGGCACCGCCCTGGAGATCAATGCAAGCCATGGCTATATGACAGTGGAATATGTCCGGACTGCGTTGAAGGGAGGGGCTTTTTTTGCAATCAGCAGCGATGCCCATGTGCCGGAGAAGGTCGGCGTATTTGACAGGGCCATCGCCATCGCAGAGGCAGCCGGTGTGCCCCCGCAGCGCATCATTAATACGGAAGAGTACATACGGCATTATTCTTTATGATTAGGGTCAAGAATAGGAATGGGAGGCACTCATGCGTTTCATCATTGTGACCGGTCTGTCCGGAGCAGGAAAAACTCTGGTGATACATTATCTGGAGGATATGGGCTATTTCTGCATTGATAACTTACCACCCAAGCTCATGCCTAAATTTGCGGAGCTGTGTTATCAGTCCCAGGGCAAAGTGGATCGGATTGCCATTGTGGTTGATATCCGCGGCGGAGGCTTTTTCGATGATCTATCCGAATGTCTGGACGTTATGAAGCAAAATGGCTATGCCTATGAGATCCTGTATCTGGAAGCTTCCGACGATGCTTTGGTGCGCAGATATAAGGAGAGCAGAAGAGTTCACCCCATGAGCAAGGAAGGACGGCTGATCGAAGGCATCCAGATGGAACGGGACAGGCTGAAGAATCTTCGAAAAAGAGCCACCAATATCATCGATACCAGCAATCTTCAGCCAAAGCAGCTCCGGGAGGTCATCCGGGAGTTGGTTTCTGACAACAATGCGTATGAGGGCCTTATTATATCCATTATCTCTTTCGGCTTCAAACACGGTATGTTGACGGATGCAGATATGGTATTTGACGTCCGTTTCCTTCCAAACCCCTTTTATATTGAAGAATTGAAGAATCACACAGGAAAGGAAGCAATCATCCGCAATTATCTGTCCAAATTTCCCGAAACGCATGTTTTCCTGAGAAAGGTGGATGAGATGCTGGAGTTTCTGATCCCTTACTTTATCAAGGAAGGAAAAAATCAGCTGGTTATCGGAATCGGCTGCACCGGCGGGCGTCACCGTTCGGTTGCCATTGCGGATTCGATCTGTGAAATGCTCCGTAAGAACGGTCATCATGTGATCCTGGAACACAGGGATATCAGTGGAAAGGGGGGATAATCTGATGAAAAGTAACGCCTCCACATCATTTTCATTCAAGACGAAGAGTGAGATCTGCCGCTCCATTCCAAAAAGAAACTGTTGCAGGCTGGCCGAGCTGGCTGCCCTGATTCATACGGGCGGTACCATCCATCTGGCAGGGAAAGAACAGGTCCGCCTGAAGATCAGTACGGAAAACGCATTTATCGCCCGTCGTATTTTTACACTGATTAAGGATCTTACCGGAGAAAGTCCGGAAATTCTGGTACGCCGGAATCGTCGTTTCCGAAAAAACAACAACTATGTTCTCCTGGTTGCAAAATCAGACGTTGCAAAAAAAATATTGGAGAACACTTATGTTTTATCCCGGGATGCCGATGGTAATATAGGGATTCATACGGACATTGACAAGAGACTGGTGCGCAGGCCATGCTGCAGGAAATCCTATCTGAGGGGAGCCTTTTTGGGGGGAGGGTCGGTCAGTGACCCCAGAAAAGCCTATCATCTGGAACTGATCGCTCATTCTGAAAAATACGGGGAAAGTCTTTGCAGGCTGATTCGTGAATTCGGGTTGCATGCAAAGCTGATTGAGCGGAAGAATAATTATGTGGTATATCTGAAGGAAGGAGAACACATCGTTACCCTGCTGAGCCTGATCGGTGCCCATACTGCGCTTCTCAATCTGGAGAATATCCGGATTTACAAGGATATGCGCAATCATATCAACCGAATCGTTAACTGTGAAACAGCCAATCTCGGCAAAACGATCAATGCTTCTGTCCGTCAGGTGGAGAATATCGAATATATCCGGGATCGGATCGGTTTTTCCGGTCTTCCGCCTAATCTGAGGGAAGTCGCCGAATTAAGGCTGGAGTATCCCGATGCCAGCCTGAGGGAGCTGGGGGAACGGATGACACCCCGGATGGGAAAGTCCGGAGTCAATCACCGTCTGCGGAAATTGGATCAGATAGCAGAGGAACACCGGGGAACCAGATGATTCCATGAATTTGAAGAGGAATATGGAAAAGGAAGAAATTTTGTGGTATAGTATATGTGGGGAAGTTGCTCAATGAAGTCAGGATAAACTGGAGGGCAGACGACTTATGAACAAGGATTTTCAGGAAACCATGAAGTTCAAGCTGGAAAAAGAGTCTTCGGATACGCCGAGAGAGATTTTCCAAAAAGTTTTCCAGGCTTTGAAGGAAAAAGGCTATGATCCCATTAATCAGCTGGTTGGTTATTTTATTTCAGGGGATCCAACCTATATTACCAGTTATCGGAATGCAAGGGCACTGATCCGCAGATTCGAGAGGGATGAGCTTTTGGAGGAGCTTGTCCGATTTTATATGGAAAACAATGTCGGGGAGGATAAATGAAGTATCATATTTTGGGAAATACCGGAATATCTGTTTCCGAGATATGTTTTGGATCTTTGACGATGGGCCCGATGCAAAAGAATCTTACATTGGAGGAAGGTTCCCGGGTATTGGATCGGGCAATCGATCTGGGGATCAATTTTATTGATACGGCAGATTTATATGATACCTATCCCTTCATCAAAAGGGCTTTGAAGAGAAAACCGGATCTTGTTGTGGCGACAAAGTCCTATGCATATGATATCCCTACCGCGGAGAAGACATTACACCGGGCCCTGAAGGAGACCGGCAGGGATTATGTTGATTTGTTCCTGCTTCATGAACAGGAAGGCCCTCTTACGTTAAAGGGACATGCAGAGGCCCTGGAATATTTCAACCGGCAGAAAGAAAAGGGAGTGATCCGGGCGGTTGGCGTTTCCACGCATTTTGTTGCCGCTGTCCGGGCAGCTGCCGAAATGGAAAACATTGATGTCATTTTCCCCATTCTGAATTACCGCGGATTGGGCGTTGTGGACGGGAGCAGGACGGATATGGAGCAGGCAATCGCGGAAGCCTGGCGCATGGGCAAGGGCATTTATACCATGAAGCCCTTTGGCGGAGGACACCTCATCAGGGATTACAAAAAAGCGTTGGATTATATTACTGCATTTCCCTATCATCATTCCGTTGCGATTGGAATGCAGCGTACGGATGAGGTGGATGCCAACGTACAGTATTTTGCAGATCACACCATACCCGACGGCCTGGCGGAAAAGCTTCGTCAATATGACAGGGAACTCAGCATTGAGTATTGGTGCCAGGGCTGCGGGGCCTGTGTGAAAAGGTGCAGGCAGGGCGCCTTGTATCTAAAGGATCACAAGGCACATGTGGATCGGAGCAAGTGCATATTGTGCGGGTACTGCGGATCCGTATGCAAAGAGCTTGCTATTAAGGTGGTCTGAGGACATTTCCGGGCATTGTGCGATGATGCCGGGGGAAACTGCAGGGCAAAAGAAGGGAGATACTCACTTGAAGATCCTATCCATGGATGTCGGTGACAGGAGAATCGGCATGGCCGTAAGCGATGATCTGGGCTATACCGCTCAGGGGATTACAACTCTAATGCGGCGCAGTTCTCAATATGATCTGCAGCAAATAAAAAAGACAGTGGATCAGTACCAGCCGGATTGCATTGTTATGGGACTTCCAAAGAATATGAATGGCACTCTGGGATTTCAGGGAGAAAAAGTAAAGCAATTTGCAGAAGAGTTAAAATCTATATTGCAACAGAAAATCGTGTTCTGGGATGAGCGGCTGACTACGGTATCGGCTCATAAGGCAATGCTGGAAGCGGACATGAGCCGGAAGAAACGGAAGGAACGGGTGGATCAGGTCGCAGCAGTATTGATTCTGCAATCCTATTTGGACTGTCAGAACCGAAAATGAGGAGGTTTATCATGGGAGACCAGCTGCCTCATTTCATCTGCAGAGATGGGTTAGAAATAAATCCACAGAAATAAGAACGGGATTCCGGCGTTTGAGGGCTTTCTGGAATTTACCGTAAGGCTTAGGTCCAATGAGGTCGCTTGACTCTGGATGTTACTTTTTCTATTCACGCGAAACTAATTCTGACAGATCGGGTATTGATTCTGAAAATCAGGTATGTTATACTAAGAATTGTGATTACGCACCTTGCCGGATTGTGCTGTGAGTGCCTGTTTCAGGTTACAGGGCAAGACGATGGCAGGGGAGGAAAAACTCGAGGAGGTGAAATCAAATGGCTGTTGTTACAATGAAACAGCTTCTGGAAGCAGGTGTTCATTTCGGACATCAGACCCGCAGATGGAATCCCAAGATGGCTCCTTACATTTTCACGGATCGGAATGGTATTTATATCATTGATCTGCAAAAGACCGTGCGCATGTTGGAGGAAGCCTATCATTTTATCCGGGATACTGTTATGGACGGAAAGGATATTCTGTTTGTCGGTACCAAGAAGCAGGCTCAGGAGTCCATTGAAACCGAAGCAAAACGCTGCGGTATGTTTTATGTCAACCAAAGATGGCTGGGCGGTATGCTTACAAATTTCAAGACCATACGTATGCGTATCGACCGTTTAAATGAACTGGATGACATGGAAACAAATGGCGCTTTCGATGTACTTCCCAAGAAGGAAGTCATCAAGCTGCGTCTGGAGCGGGGAAAGCTTGAAAAGAATCTGGGTGGTATCCGGGAAATGAAAAATTTACCCGCTGCATTGTTTGTGGTGGATCCGCGAAAAGAACATATTGCCATTGCAGAGGCTCGAAATCTGGGCATCCCTGTGGTAGCGATTGTGGATACCAACTGTGATCCGGATGAGGCGGATTATGTTATCCCCGGCAATGACGATGCGATTCGTGCAGTAAAGCTTTTTGCATCCAAGATTGCCGATGCTGTTCTGGAAGGCCGTCAAGGCGAGCAGATGAGCGAAGAATAGTTTGGATTGCATGGGGAAGAACGGGGTGGCAGGGCTCCATTCTTCCTTTTTTAATGAATATTTGTATTTTATTTTTACTTGAAGGAGGAAAATAATATGATTTCTGCATCCAGCGTGAAAGAGCTGAGAGAAATGACCGGTGCCGGTATCATGGACTGTAAAAGGGCATTGCAGGAAGCAGATGGCAATAAAGAAAAGGCAATCGATATCCTGAGGGAAAAGGGAATATCGGCTGCAGCAAAAAAGGCCGACCGTATCGCGGCGGAAGGAATCGTGGAGTCCTATATCCACATGGGCGGCAAGATCGGCGTTCTGGTTGAAGTGAACTGTGAAACCGACTTTGTTGCAAAAACACCGGAATTCAAGTCTTTCGTAAGAGATATTGCAATGCATGTTGCTGCAACCAATCCACAGTATCTCAGCAAGGAGGACGTCCCGGAAAAGGATGTAGCCAGGGAAAGCGAGATTCTCAGGGCGCAGGCATTAAGTGAGGGCAAGCCGGAGAAAATTGTCGATCGGATGGTGGAAGGCCGTCTTGAAAAATATTTCAAGGAAATATGCCTTTTGGAGCAGGCATTTGTCAAGGATCCGGACAAGACCATCCAGGATATTGTAAACGAACAAATTGCCAGGATTGGCGAAAATATCCGTATCCGAAGATTTGTCCGGTATGAAATGGGAGAAGGACTGGAAAAGAGACAGAACGATTTTGCAAAGGAAGTTATGGACCAGGCTCAGGGTTGAAAGGAGAAGAGGAACACTTCGTGTTTCTCTTTTTTTAAGAGGGAAGAAGGAGATTTCATATGAATGTAGAAAACACCAACAAACCCATCTATAACAGAGTCGTGCTGAAGCTGAGCGGTGAGGCGCTTGCCGGCAGGGCAGGCCACGGCTTTGATTACGATATCCTGAACGATATCTCCGATGAAGTCATTGAAATCAACAATCTGGGCGTACAGGTTGCCATTGTTGTCGGAGGCGGCAATATCTGGCGAGGGCGAAGCGGCGTCGGCATGGACCGGAGTACAGCGGATTACATGGGCATGCTTGCCACAGTCATCAATGCCCTTGCCATGCAGGATGCCCTGGAGAACAAAGGCATGCAGACCCGGGTCCAGACAGCCATTGAAATGCGGGAGGTAGCAGAGCCCTACATCCGGAGAAGGGCAATCCGCCATCTGGAGAAAGGAAGAGTTGTTATTTTTGCCGGTGGTACAGGAAATCCTTTCTTTTCAACGGATACCACAGCAGCTCTGCGTGCTGCGGAGATCGAAGCAGAAGTGATCCTGCTTGCCAAGAACATCGATGCGGTTTACGATGATGATCCCAATAAAAATCCAAATGCGAAAAAGCTGGACCGCATCCGTTATATTGAAGTCATTAACCGCGGCCTGGCCGTTATGGATACCACAGCCATTACCCTGTGCATGGAAAACAGAATACCGATACAGGTCTTTGGCCTGAAAAAGAAAGGCAATATAAAAGCTGCAGTATTGGGTAAAAGAATCGGAACGGTGATAAAGGAGGAATAAGTCATGGAGGAAGTGTACAAAGAAGCAAACAGCAAAATGTTGAAAACATTGCAGGTGTTGAAATCCAATTTGGCAGCCATAAGAGCCGGCAGAGCAAATCCTCATTTGTTGGACCGCATTGTGGTGGACTATTATGGCACTCCCACTCCGCTCAATCAGATTGGAAATATCTCCACTCCGGAGCCGAGGCAACTGGTTATTGCTCCCTGGGAGTCCAGGATGATCCCCTTGGTGGAAAAGGAGATCCTGAAATCGGATATCGGCATCACTCCCAACAACGATGGGAAGGTCATCCGACTTATTTTCCCGGAATTGACAGAAGAAAGAAGAAAGGGACTGGTAAAAACCGTAAGCCAATATGCGGAAGAATCCAAGATTGCCATCCGCGCCATCCGGAGAGAGGCCAATGATACCATAAAAAAGCAGAAAAAGCAGTCTGAGATTACAGAAGATGAACAAAAGAGCTGGGAGAACAAAATTCAGGATCTGACCGATGATCACATTAAAAAGGTGGACGAAATCGTAAAGGATAAAGAAAAGGAGATACTGGAATTTTAACCTATCCTGATTTTATTGGCAGAACTTTGGAAAGCGTAAAGGGAGTCCTTGCATCGGAATATCCGGAAGCCCAATATCAGATCCTTTATTATGGCCCTCCAAAAAATCGAATGGATGTTGCACCATCCGACCGCATCTGTCGGGTCATCCGGCAGAGAAGTAAAGGTGACAATCAGCTGGAATTTACCGTTTCTCCCTTTCAGGGGTTGGAATGAAAAAGCAGCATCTGGCTGCTTTTTCATCGTGTGGGAGACGAAAGAGAAGGATGAGATGATCAATGGGTTTAAAAAGTCTTGCTATGGGAAAAAATAGAAAACATAGCCGGGATTTGTATGCAAAGGTCCGCTCCAAACCGTTACCAGTGCATGTTGCCATCATTATGGACGGGAACGGCCGTTGGGCCAATCTCCGGAGTTTACCAAGAACGACAGGGCACCGCCGGGGTGTGGAAACCCTGCGCAGTGTCATCCGGACATCTTCAGAACTGGGTATCCGATATTTGACACTCTATGCTTTTTCCACGGAAAACTGGAAGAGACCAAAGTCGGAAGTCCGCTACCTGATGTCTCTTATCGTGGAGTTCCTGCAGAAAGAGATTGAGGAGCTGAACGAAAATGGAGTAAGGATCCATATGCTGGGCCAATTGGAGGAGCTCCCTTCCGATGCGGGGAAGGAGATCCGCAAAGCCATGGAAACAACTCGCAGAAACAAGGGCCTGCAGGTAAACATTGCAATCAATTATGGAAGCAGAATGGAGATTATCCTGGCTGCAAGGGCGATTGCGGAAGATGTATCCCGTGGCAGGCTTTCCGTGAAAGACATTGATGAGGAACAGTTCTCTCATTACCTGGAGACGGATGGCATACCGGACCCCGATTTGCTGATACGGACCGGCGGTGAATATCGTCTAAGCAATTTTCTGCTTTTTCAGTCCGCCTATACGGAACTGCTTTTTACAAGAAAGGATCTTTATTGGCCGGATTTCACCCGGGATCAGTACTTAAAAGCTCTTGCCGAGTATCAGAAACGGGTACGGAAATTCGGAGGAATTAAGTGAGAAGAGGAGGTCTTGGGTTGGAAAAGATGAGTGAGCTGAAAACCAGAATATTGTTTGGCGGGATTGGCGTGCTCCTTTTGATTTTGATGCTCTGGATCGGAGGATGGGTATTTGATCTGTTTCTGGTCGCAATCGCGCTGATCGGTGCCAGGGAGATTTATTCTGCTTTTGGCAAAAAGGGATACGTGCCTCAAGGTCGGGCCGGTTATCTGATGATTGTTATTTTCTATCTGCAGCATCTGCATTGGTCAGGCAAATATGATTTTGTCTTTACAATGGCCATGGTAATTTTTTCATTGTCCCTGTGCGTATGGAAAAAGGATGTACATCCCAATGATATGGCTGTAACGGTGCTTGGCTTTTTCTATCCCGGCATAGCCATGGTGTTTGCATTCCTTCTCCGGGATTTTACGCATGAGAATTACCTGCTGATATTGGCTCTGGCATCCACTTTTGCCACAGATACGGTTGCTTATTTTGTCGGAAGGAAATTCGGCAGGAAAAAGTTATGTCCTTCCATCAGCCCCGGTAAGACAGTGGAAGGAAGTGCAGGCGGTCTGGCAGGCAGTGTCCTTTTTGTTATCCTGACCGGGATTGTTTTAAACATGGTGTATCATAGTCATATTGCCTGGATCCATTTTGCCGCCATTGGCCTGCTGGGTGGTTCCGTTTCCCAGATAGGGGATTTGACGGCTTCTGCCATCAAGAGATATTGCGGGATAAAGGATTATGGGAATATCATACCGGGGCACGGCGGAGTTCTGGATCGGATTGACAGCTTGTTGTTCACCCTGCCTGTGGTATATATTTATTCCCTGTTATTTTTGATTTGATATAAACAGGAAGGGGGAGAATCACATTAAAAGAATTGCTGTACTTGGCTCCACCGGTTCCATTGGAACCCAGGCTCTGGACATTTTGGGACAATACCCGACGGAATTTGAAATCAAGGCCTTATGCGCCTATGAAAATATCGATGTACTGGAAAAGCAGGTTCTGCGGTTTCATCCCGGGAAAGTCGGTGTTGTTCTTCCCGAAAGGGCCAAAGCTCTGAAAAGCCGGCTTCCCCATAAGACGGCAGTCCTGTCAGGAAGAAAAGCCATGACAGAAATTGCCTCTCTTCCGGATATCGACATGGTCCTGGTGGCGGTTGTGGGAATTTCCGGTCTGGAGGCCACCATTGCATCCCTTGAGGCGGGGAACTGTGTTGCCCTGGCGAACAAGGAATCCCTGGTGACCGGCGGACAGTTGGTCATGGATGCAGCTCAAAAAACGGATACCAGGATTCTGCCTGTGGACAGTGAGCATTCCGCTATATTCCAATGTCTTCAGGGAAATCCCGGAGGAAAGGGGAAGGCCCATCCCTTCTGGGCTCCCGGAGAATCGGACCCTCCGCCCATCCGCAGGATCTTATTGACTGCCTCCGGTGGTCCTTTCCGCGGGTATGACCGGGAACGTCTCCGCCATGTCCGGGTTTCCAGTGCTTTGAAACATCCCAGGTGGAATATGGGAAAGAAAGTTACAGTGGATTCCGCCACACTGATCAACAAGGGGCTGGAAGTCATTGAGGCAAGATGGCTTTTTGGAGTGGATTTGGATCAGATCGAAGTTCTGGTCCATCCCCAAAGCATCATTCACTCCATGGTGGAGTTTCCGGACGGTGCGATTCTTGCTCAGATGGGGATGCCGGATATGAGGCTGCCCATTCTCTACGCCTTTACATGGCCGGAACGTTTTCCCACCCGGCTGTCTTCTGTCGACTTTTTTAAGCTGGGGAGTCTTACCTTTGAAAAACCGGATGTTTCCCGGTTTCCGGGCCTGGCTCTGGCAATGGAAGCTGCCCGGATCGGCGGTACCATGCCGACAGTGATGAATGCCGCCAACGAGGTCGCCGTGCAGAAATTTTTGAAAGAATCCATATCCTTTCCGGATATTCCCCAAATCGTGGAGAAGGCCATGGGATCCCATCGGGTGGTTTCTTCCCCTTCTCTGGAGGATATTCTTGGGGCGGATCAGGAAACCAGAGATCTATTACAATAAAGGATGATGGTAGATGAAGATTTTAATCTCTTTGGCCTTTTTCAGTATCATGATAATGATTCACGAAGTGGGACATTTTTTGGTTGCCAGGAGTGTTGGAATTTATGCCGAGGAATTATCCATTGGTATGGGGCCAAGATTGTTGAAGATTCCCGGTAAGGAAACGGAATATTCCCTGCGTCTGTTGCCCATAGGCGGTTATGTGCGGTTTTTGGGGGAAGACGAAGACAGTGATGATCCCAGGGCATTCAATAACACCAAAGTATGGAAAAGGATAGCTGTCGTTGTTGCAGGTCCACTGATGAATATCCTGCTGGCGGTTGTGTTGCTGACGGTTTCTTCCTTTACGTTCGGCATCTATGATGCGGACCTTCCCATCATAGAAGATGTCATTTCCGGTTATCCTGCCGAAAAGGCCGGTTTGCATCCGGGGGACCGCATTTTATCTGTTGGGGATATGGATGTTTCCAGATTGAAGGATTCGGAAGCCGTGCAGAAAATCCGTTCCTATATCAATGAAAACGGATCGGATCCATTTCGGGTTACCTTTGAACGAAGCGGGCAAACAAAGCATCTGAATGTTGTTCCCAGCTACGATAAGGAAAACAACCGGTATCAACTTGGCTTTTATTTCAAGGTACGGACCAGAAAACCAGGATTCTTTGAAGCGATTGGCATGTCGTTTCAGCAAACCTTCCAGTTAATCGGCGTGATGCTTACCGCACTGAAGGACCTGATCTTTTCCGGGACTGGCATAAATGGCCTGACAGGCCCGGTGGGTATTGTCGGTGAAATCGGGAAGGCAGCCCAGGCCGGGATACAGCAGCTTCTGAATCTGGGCATTGTTATTACGATTAATCTGGGAATCATGAATCTGGTCCCCTTTCCGGCACTGGACGGAGGAAAGCTGCTTTTGCTTGTAGTGGAAGGCCTGCGGGGGAAGCCCATGGATCAGAACAGGGAAGGCTATTTTAACCTGATCGGCTTTGTCCTGCTGATGATATTGATGGTTGTGGTAACCTACAAGGATATCATACGATTCTGATGAACCGTGGGGATAACGCTGCAGCCGGTCCATGCGACTGTTGTGGTGTGGCGGGATTTTTATTTCACTCTTGCACATCTTCCGATTGAATGGTATACTTTATGAGGTGTGAATAGGAATTCGGCGATAGAGTGGGTCAAACCCACTCTTTCATGTTATAGATGAAATTGGGAAAGAATAAAGCATAGGCAGGAATTCAACCTGCCTGAAAATGAGTTTACGGAGGGAATCATGTCAAAAGGCAGAGTGGAGCACCTGACGGAGCAGATGGCACTTCCCGTCGTGGAGGACTTGAACTGCGAGTTGGTGGATATTGAGTACAAAAAGGAAGGAAGCCAATGGTACCTGCGTATCTATATCGACAAACAACCCGATGGGGTAACAGTGGAGGATTGTCAGGCAGTAAGTGAACGGCTCGGGGAATTGCTGGACGAGAACGATCCGATTCCTCACAGCTATTTTCTGGAGGTTTCTTCTCCGGGGTTGGACCGGATTCTGAAAAAAGATTCTGATTTTGAACGATACAAAGGCTCCAGGGTAGATGTTTCCCTGTACCGGCCAAGGAAAGGCAAAAAAAAGTTTACAGGCGAACTGATTGGATGGAAGGACGATCAATTGATAATCCGGGATCAGAAAGAAGTCTATTCCTTCCCGCGATCAGAGGTTGCTGTTGTCAGATTGTCGATAGAATTTTAAGCAGCTGTCAAGGAGGAGAAAAATGTCTGGGGAGTTTTTAGAAGCGATTGAGCAAATATGCCGGGAAAAGGGCGTTGACAAGGACGTCCTGCTGGAGGCCATCGAAGCGGCCCTGGTATCCGCATATAAAAAGAATTTTGGCTCTGCGCCCAATGTGAAGGTAATCATTGATCGTCAGGCCGGAGATGTCCGGGTATTTTCCCAAAGGAAAGTCGTGCCGGAAGTCCAGGATTCCCTGCTGGAGATTGACGGGACAGAAGCCAGGAAACTAAGCCCCGGAGCCCAGCTGGATGACATCGTGGATGTGGAAGTAACTCCCAGGCACTTCGGCAGAATCGCAGCTCAGAATGCAAAGCAGGTTGTCGTGCAACGTATCCGTGAAGCGGAAAGGGAACAGATTTTCAATAAATACAGTGAGCAGGAAAATGAAATTGTAACCGGATTGGTTCAACGTGTGGAGAAGCGGAACGTATTCATTGATCTGGATAAAACGGAAGCCATCCTTCCTCCTGGTGAGCAGATGCCGGGAGAGAGGTACCGGGTCAACAATCGCCTTAAGGTCTATATCACGGAGGTAAAAAGAACGACAAAGGGGCCGCAGATTACAGTTTCCCGCTCTCATCCCGGTCTGGTCAAGCGATTGTTTGAGCTGGAGGTTCCGGAAATAGCGGAAGGAGAAGTATTAATAAAAAATATTTCGCGGGAAGCAGGTTCCCGTACCAAAATCTCGGTTTATGCGGAAGATCCGAACATTGATCCGGTTGGATCCTGCGTCGGCCACAGAGGAATTCGTGTCCAGAAAGTCGTTGAGGAACTCCGTGGGGAAAAGATTGATATCATCAAATGGAGTGAAGATCCTATGGAGTATATATCCAGTGCCCTGAGTCCTGCCAGGGTTCTGAATGTTTTGCCTTCCTCATCGGAAAAATCCGCCATGGTCATTGTACCGGACAATCAATTGTCACTTGCCATTGGGAAGGAAGGACAAAACGCCAGACTGGCTGCCAAGTTGACAGGCTGGAAGATTGACATAAAAAGTGAATCCCAGATCCGTCCATCCTATGAAGATCCGATACCGGAAGAGATGAATGAACAAATGGGAGGGCAGGAGCAGGTGGATCCGGAGGACGGTGAACCCGATTGAAAAAGCGAAAAGTTCCCATGAGAATGTGCATTGGTTGTCGTCAGATGATGCCGAAAAAGGAATTGATTCGTGTCGTGAAAAGCCCGGAGGGATCCATTGAGCTGGATCCAAAGGGTAAAGCCCCGGGACGGGGAGCCTATCTTTGCCGGAAGGAAGCCTGCATTGACAAGGCAGCAAAAAACAGGTTACTGGAGAAGGCCTTTCATCAGAAGATGGAGCAGGAAGTATATGATAAGCTGAAAACACAATTGAATGAAGGTGAATCCTATCGGTGAAAAGTTTTTTTCTCTGTTGGGACTATGTCAAAAAGCAGGAAAAGTGATTTCCGGAAGTATGCTGTGTGAAAAAAATATCCGATCCGGCAAAGCCCGGCTGGTTATCATCAGCAGCGAGGCTTCCGAAGCGACAATAAAAAATTTTTCCTCTCTGAGCCATGCCTGCCAGGTGCCTGTGATCATCGCAGGGACCAGGGAGCAGCTCGGCAGGGCGATTGGTAAATACAACAGAACAGTATTGGTCATATTGGACCGATCCTTTAAGGATATGCTATTGAAAGAACAGAATGAAATCCAGCACGGGGGTGATGAAAATGGCAAAAATCAAAGTGTATGATACAACAAAAAAGGTAAACAGAAATGCCAGAGAGCTTATCGGTAAGGTGGAGGAACTGAAGTCCGATGTGGATCAGTACATCCATTTACTGAATGAAGCAAAAGCAAAAACAGAGAGGGAAGCCCGCGAGTTGGAAGAAAAAAAGCGGCAGCAGGCATTGGCTGCAGAGCGAAAGCGTCAGGAGGAGGAATCCCGACTGAAAGACCAGAAGCAGGAAGAGGAAAAGCAAAGGGAAGAGCAGACGAACGCTCTGAAGGAGCAGGAGTCCAGACAAAAGTCTGCAGAGAAGGCTTCAGAGCAGCAGAGAGAGCAAAAAGAGCAGCCAAAGCAAGAGAAGGCAGAGCAAAAAAAGAAGGAATCCGTGAGCCGGAAACCATTGCAGGATCGAAACAGGAAAAATCAAAAGGCGACAAAGCCAGAGGACCGCAGACATCGTGAAACGCAGGAGAACGGGAATCGTTCCGGTAAACCAAAATCTGACAGTCCCCGTAAAGAGGGCCGTACAAAAAGAAGCGGAAATCCTCACAGCGGGGATATCGTGGGCCAGTTTTTGGCACAGCCTCCCGTGACTGCAGAAAAAGAGAAAAGCGACAGCGGAAAGGGATCCGGCCGATATAGTGGCCCAGGCAAAGGCAAAAATAAGAAAAGCAGAAAAGATTACTGGGAAGAATCCAATTATCATAAATTAACCAAACGAAGCCGAAAGGCCAAAAAGGGAAAACAAAACAAATCCCATTCCGCCATGGTGATACCGGAACGGAAAAAAGCCATAACCATGGGTGACAGGATCACCGTAAAGGAACTATCCGAAAAAATCGGAATACAGGTGGCGGAAATCATCAAGAAATTGATGAGTCTTGGCATTATGGCGACCATCAATATGGATCTGGATTACGAAACGGCGAATCTGATTGCCTCCGAGTTTCATATTGAGCTGAAACGAAAAGCGGTAAGGACCTACGAAGAACAGTTGAAGGAGGAAGACACCCAGGACACGGGGGAGAATCTTATCAAGCGCCCTCCTGTCGTAACGGTAATGGGACATGTGGATCATGGCAAAACCTCTCTGTTGGATGCCATCCGTCATTCCCACGTAATTGAAGGAGAAGCCGGAGGAATTACACAGCACATCGGGGCCTATACGGTAAACGTCCAGGATAAGATGATTACCTTCCTGGATACACCCGGTCATGAAGCCTTTACTTCCATGCGGGCCAGAGGAGCCCAGGTTACGGATGTGGCAGTCCTGGTGGTGGCAGCCGATGACGGGGTTATGCCTCAGACCATTGAAGCAATCAACCATTCGAAGGCAGCCGGGGTACCCATCATTGTTGCCATCAATAAAATGGATAAACCAGGCGCCAATCCGGACCGGGTCAAGAAAGAATTGTCGGAGCATGGTCTGGTAGTGGAGGAATGGGGCGGTGATACCATAGCCGTACCGATTTCTGCCCTGAAAGGGGAAGGCATATCGGATGTACTGGAAATGATTCTGCTGGTGGCAGAAGTGCAGGACCTCAAGGCGAATCCAAACCGGCTGGCGAAAGGCACCATTATTGAAGCCCAGCTGGACAAGGGCCGCGGACCGGTGGCGACAATACTGGTACAGAATGGAACCTTGCGTGTAGGCGATTCCATAGTGGCCGGGACAACTTATGGGAGAGTCCGCGCCATGATGGACGACAAGGGACAGCGGATCGAAAAGGCAGGCCCTTCCATGCCGGTTGAGGTACTGGGGCTGAATGATGTCCCGGATGCTGGAGACATCATTTATGCCGTGGAGGATGATAAGCTGGCAAAGCAAGTCAGTGAGGAACGAAAAGCAAAAAAGAAGGCCGAGCAGGTTAAAGTTGCACCAAAAGCGACTCTGGATGAATTATTCAGTCAGCTCAAGGAAGGTGAGATAAAGGATCTGAACCTGATCATCAAGGCGGATGTGCAGGGCTCTGCAGAAGCGGTCAAGCAGGCTCTGGAGAAATTGTCCAACGATCAGATCCGGGTTCAGGCCATTCATGACGGTGTCGGCGCCATTACAGAATCCGATGTCTTGCTTGCCGTGGCCTCCGATGCCATCATTATCGGCTTTAATGTCAGGCCGTCCATGAGCTCCCTGGATCTGGCAGAGAAGGAAGGCGTGGATATCCGTACCTATCGGGTGATTTATCAGGCTATCGAGGATATCGAAGCTGCCATGAAAGGAATGCTGGATCCGGAATTCAGGGAAGTCATCATCGGCCATGCCTCTGTACGGACAACCTTTAAGATATCCGGTACGGGGACGATAGCAGGCTGCTATGTAAACGATGGGAAAATTTCCAAAAGTGCCAGTGTTCGGATTGTCCGGGATGGTGTTGTTGTAAACGAGGCAAAGATAGAATCCCTGAAGCGATTCAAGGATGACGTCCGGGAGGTAGCCTCCAATTACGAGTGTGGAATCGGACTGGAGAACTATAATGACATCAAGGAAGGCGATGTTTTTGAAGCCTTTGTTCAGGAAGAAATCAAGAGATAAAGGATGATGAAGAATGGCCCAATATCGGATCAATCGGATTTCAGAAGAAATTACCAGGGAAGTCAGTGAGATTGTTCGTACCGAAGTCAAGGATCCTCGGATTTCAAAACTGTTTTCCATCGTAAAAACGGAGGTCTCCGGTGATCTGCACTATGCCAGGATCCATTTCAGCGTCATGGACACAGAAGAAGACAGGGAAAACACCCTGAAAGGATTGAAGAAAGCTTCCGGATTTATTCGCAGCGAACTGGCCAGACGTCTGAGTATCCGATTTACGCCGGAATTGCAGTTTATACCCGACCAGTCCATCGAATACAGTGTGGAAATTTCCAAAAAAATAAAGGAGATTCATCAGAATGAGGGGAATGGAGAAAATAAAAATGACGATTGATACCGCCCTTTCCCTCCTGAAAGAGTCCGTAAGAATTGCCATAATTGCCCATATCATGCCGGATGGAGATACCATAGGATCCTGCCTTGCCCTGGCAGATATGCTGCGGGAAGGCGGAAAATCCGTTTCCCTTTTTTGCCAGGACTCTCCGTCAGCGACACTGGGTTTTCTGCGTGGCCTGACGGATTTTAAACGGGAAGAAAGGATGGGGCAGCCTTATGATCTTGCCATTGCAGTGGACTGCAGCGACATGGAACGTATGGGGATATGCTCTGCCGCTTTCCGGAACAGCAGACATACCATGAATCTTGATCATCATCCCGGTAATACTTACTTTGCGCAAGCAAATTATGTGGATCCAAAAGCATCGGCAACCGGTGAGATCGTCTACCGAATTGCCGTCCGCATGCCCGGTACCATTGGAAGATATACGGCAGAAGCCCTTTATACCGCGATCAGTACGGACAGTGGCCGGTTTTCCTTCAGCAATACCACTTCCGATACGTACCGTATTGTTGCAGAACTGGTGGATTGCGGCATAAATGTGGAGGAAATCAACGATTTTCTCTATCAATCCTATCGTGTGGAAAGAATTCGTCTTTTGTCGAAGGCCTTGAACTCCCTCACGCTTTATGAGAATGGAAAAGTTGCCCTGATGACAATATCCAGGGAAGATCTTCATGAGGCAGGAGCAAAGGATTCTGATACGGAAAACATTGTAAACTATGCAAAGAACATTGTAGGTGTCCAGCTGGGCATCTTTCTCCGGGAGATGCCGGATGGCACCACAAAAGCCAGTTTTCGTTCCAAGGGGGATATGGATGTCAATAAGCTGGCTGGGCTGTTTGGCGGAGGAGGTCATAATAAAGCCTCCGGGGCAAATATTGCAACAAGTCTGACTGAGGCAAGGAATGAAATACTTGCTGCATTTCATTCCCGATACAAGGAGTGGGTATAAGGATTGAACGGTGTAATCAACGTCCTGAAGCCTCCCGGAATGACATCCAGTGATGTTGTGGTTTACCTGAGAAGAAAACTGGGAATCCGGAAAGTCGGCCATACCGGAACTCTGGACCCGGAAGCGGCCGGTGTTTTGCCTGTATGCCTGGGAAAGGCAACCAGAATATCTGATTATCTCATGCACCAGGACAAAGTATATCGCTGCGGTATGAAACTGGGTATTCAGACGGATACTTCCGATCTGACCGGAAAGGTGACTGCAAGAACAGATAAATTCCCCGCAGAAAAGCAAATTGTGGAATCTATGATGTCTTTTCTGGGTGAGTCGGATCAGATCCCACCCATGCATTCCGCAATCAAAATGGGAGGAAAAAAGCTTTATCAGCTGGCCAGACAAGGCGTTGAGCTGGAGATTCCCCCAAGGAGAATACGGATTCATCAAATACGGTTGCTTTCCTATCATCCGCCTGATTCTATACAGTTTGAAGTCTCCTGTTCCAAAGGCACCTATATCCGTGCATTGTGCAGGGATATCGGCAACGATCTTGGATGCGGTGCGGTGATGAGTTTTCTGATCCGTACGGGAACCGGATCGTTTTCCGTTCAGGAATCCAACTCACTGGATGAAATTCTGCTGGCCATGGAGCATGGGCATTTGTTCCGGTTGATCCAGCCAATGGAGACGGTTTTGAATCCGATTCTGCCGACCATTGTCCTGAAGGAGGAATGCCATGAAAAGATCTCTCATGGAAATTCCGTTGGTGTGGAATCCGTTCAAAGCAGCATGGTTGGCATTGCCCCCGGAGAGCCTTGCTGCATCTTCTGCGGAAAGACTTTTATGGGAATTGGATACTGCCAGTCAACCGGCAAAAATGAGTTCATAAGAATGAAGAGTGTACTTTTGTGAGGAGATTATGAGGGTAATTTTTAATTATGACAAAAATAACAGAATAAGCCAGCCCTGCGCCATTGCACTTGGCACTTTTGATGGCATCCACCAGGGACATCGTCAACTGATTGCAGAACTGAAAAAGCAAAAGCAACGATATGGCCGCCAAACCATTGTCTATACATTTTTAACTCATCCACTGCAGGTTCTGGAGCCGGAAAAGGCTCCTTCCCAGATTATGCTTCTGAGCGAAAAAATAAAGGAATTTTCCAGACTGGGAATTGATATTTTGGTACTGAATTCCTTTGATCATGCTTTTTTACATCAAACGCCACGCGTTTTTATGGATCAATTGTATGATAGATACCATATTAAAACCATTGTCGTCGGATTTAATTTTCATTTTGGATATCAGGGAACCGGGGACAAAACCTTTCTGGAGGCGGAGTCGAGAGAGAAAGGCTGGGATTTGATCTGTGTTCCCCCTGTCCGATTCGGAGATAGGGTGGTGAGCAGCTCCCTGATTCGAAGCTCCCTTTCAGAAGGCAGAGTGGAGGAAGCTGCAAAGATGCTGACCAGACCATATTGCATCAAGGGAAAGGTGATTCACGGATATGGAAGGGGAAGGAAGATGGGTTTTCCCACTGCAAACCTTCAGTTTTCCAATCGAAAGGTCCTTCCAAAATTCGGAGTTTATCTGACGAAATGCCGTTTGAATGGGAAAATGTACTGGGGAATGACCAATGTAGGACAAAATCCCACCTTTTCAGCGAAGGGGCTGAGCATTGAAACTTACCTTCCGGATTTCGATGGTGATCTATATGGGCAGACGCTCAATATTTCCTTTCTTATCCGTCTGCGGGGGGAAATGAAATTTGAGGGCATTCCGGATTTGGCAAAGCAGATGCAGCAGGACGTAAAAAATGTCAAAAAGTTGATTTACATTTCCAATTGGTTATGATAAAATAAACTTTGTGGCTTACAGGCCAGTAAACCATTTTCCCGGTTCTTCGCATCTCCGACGTTTTACTGGGATTATGGGGATAAAGGATGAGGAGGTGAAATTCATGGATCAGAAAAGAAAGCAAGAGATTATCGAAACTTATCAGCTCCATGATGGGGATACCGGTTCAGCCGAAGTGCAGATTGCCCTTCTGACAGAGCGAATCAACCATTTAAACGAGCATCTCAAGTTGCACAAAAAGGATCATCACTCCAGAAGAGGATTGTTGATGATGGTTGGGCGCAGAAGAGGCTTTTTGAATTATCTGGCAAAGAAAGATATCAATCGTTACAGAAAGATCATCGAGGAATTGAATTTGAGAAAATAGCGGGGGCGGAGTTTCCGCTCTCTTATTTTGCATGTATTAAGGCGTACCTGTGTTTTGTCCTCAGGATGAATAATACAGGCCGTGGAAATAATACAGGTACCGCACCGTATCAACAGGATACGGAAGTGATGTGAAAGGAGGTCGCAATTTGGAACATAAAATTTACAAAACAGATCTGGCAGGCCGGTCCTTAACGGTGGAAATCGGAAAAATGGCCGAGCAGGCCAACGGAGCATGTATGGTACGATACGGTGATACCGTGGTTCTGGTCACAGTCACGGCATCGGACACCCCCCGGGATGATATCGATTTTTTCCCGCTCAGTGTGAATTTTGAAGAAAAGATGTATGCAGTAGGCAGAATTCCAGGCGGGTTTATCAAAAGGGAAGGCAGGCCAACCGAAAAAGCCATTTTGACTTCCAGGCTGATTGACCGACCGATCCGGCCCTTGTTTCCTAAGGGATTCCGGAATGATGTGGTGGTTGTTGCGACGGCACTGTCCATTGATCCGGAATATCCGCCGGAGATTTTTGCAATGATCGGTTCCTCTGTTGCCCTGAGTATATCCGACATTCCATTTGCCGGACCAACGGGGTCCGTTTCCGTAGGGATGGTGGATGGAGAATATGTTATCAATCCAAACAATGACCAAAGAAAGAAAAGCAGGCTGGATCTTACCGTTTCCGGTACCGGTGACGCCATTATGATGGTGGAAGCCGGAGCCAGCGAGGTAACGGAGTCCGAAATGCTGGAAGCCATCCTCTTTGGTCATAAGTACATCCGGGAGCTGGTCGCCTTTCAGGAGGATATCGTCCGGGAAGTGGGATTGCCCAAAATGGATTACATTTCATTTCTTCCTACAGCAGACCTGAATCAGGAGGTACGGGATTACGCCACGAAGAAAGTTACCACTGCCATCAGTGAAATGGACAAGCAGACGCGTGATGAAAAGATGAATGCAGTAACGGAGGATGTCCGGAATCATTTCGCAGATGTTTATCCGGAATGCAGCGGGCAAATCGCCGATGTGATCCACGATATCTCCAAGGAAGTCGTAAGAAGACGCATTTTGAAGGATGGCATCCGTCCGGACGGACGGGCCATGAATGAAGTGCGCCCCCTGTCCTCTGAGGTCGGGCTGCTGCCCAGGACGCATGGATCCGGACTTTTCAAGCGGGGACTGACTCAGGTGCTTACCGTATGCACGTTGGGGGCCCTGGGAGACGAACAGATCCTGGACGGGCTCTGGGAGGAAGAGTCCAAGCGTTATATCCATCACTATAATTTTCCGCCATACAGCGTTGGTGAAGCCAGAAGTCCCAGAGCGCCGGGAAGACGGGAGATTGGGCACGGACATTTGGCGGAACGGGCACTGGAGCCCATGATTCCTTCGGAAGACGAATTTCCGTATACCATTCGACTGGTGTCTGAGGTCTTAAGCTCCAATGGATCCACCTCCCAGGCAAGCGTTTGCGGGAGTACCCTTGCGCTGATGGATGCTGGTGTACCGATTAAGGCACCGGTTGCCGGCGTTGCCATGGGGCTGATCCAGGATGAGGAAACCGGTAAAGTGGTCATATTGACGGATATTCAGGGTCTGGAAGATTTCATGGGGGATATGGATTTCAAGGTTGCCGGAACGGCCAAAGGCATTACAGCCATTCAAATGGATATCAAGGTCAAGGGGATAAGTCGTGAAATCCTGGAACAGGCACTGGCTCAGGCAAAGGAAGGCAGACTGTTTATTCTGAATTCCATGCTGCAGGTTTTACCCGAGCCAAGAAAGTCTCTGTCGCCTTATGCCCCCAAGATCATTCAGACAACGATTCCTATCGATAAAATCCGTGATGTAATTGGTGCCGGCGGCAAGGTCATCAACAAGATCATTGCAGAGACCGGGGTGAAGATCGATATCGAAGAGGATGGACATGTTTATATTTCTTCTCCGGATTCAGTTGCAGCGGAAAAAGCACTGAAAATTGTGGAAAACATTACAAAGGACGTGGAAGTCGGAGAAGTTTATACCGGAAAGGTCAAGCGAATCATGAACTTTGGTGCGTTTGTGGAGATACTTCCGGGCAAGGAGGGCCTGGTTCACATATCCAAGCTGGCCCATAACCGAGTGGACAAAGTCGAGGATGTTGTCGGGGTAGGGGATGAATTAACCGTCAAGGTCATTGAGATTGACAGCCAGGGACGCATTAATCTTTCCCATAAGGATACCATACCGGCTCCGCCCGGATCCGATCGGTCGCGGAAAGAAAGTTCCGGGAAAAGGCTCGGCGATCATCACCGAAACGAAAACCGGTAAAAGGAAAACATAAACTTTTTTAAGTTTATGTTTTCCTTTTTTGTTCATATCTTTTTATGGAATGAATATCAATACAAGTAGATGAAAAGATATGGGGGTGGGACAGATGAAGGT
Organism: Eubacteriales bacterium mix99; assembly: GCA_038396605.1. Taxonomy (NCBI): domain Bacteria; kingdom Bacillati; phylum Bacillota; class Clostridia; order Eubacteriales; species Eubacteriales bacterium mix99. Next base: position 2,592,878 of record CP121690.1, on the reverse strand, counting down.
GCTTTTTCTTTCCTTTCGCAGGAGAAAAATCATTCTTTTTGTCCTTATTGTTTTGGTAATTCTTTTGCTTGTATGGCTGTTTCTCCGTTCGGAAGGCGCCGGGACTGTACTGAATCCGACGGAGAATGCGGCGATCTACCAGGGAAAGGAAAGCAAGCAGAATATTGCATTGGAATGCAATGTGGTCTGGGGCACGGAATATATTGAGCCGATGCTTGATGTCCTGAAGGAAAAGGACATCCACATTACCTTCTTTATCGGAGGGGAATGGGCCAAAGGCAACCCGGACCTGATGAATCGGATTGCAAGGGAAGGACACGAGATTGGAAATCATGGTTATAGTCACCAGCATCACAATAATCTGAACCTGGATGGGAACCGGAAAGAAATTCTGGATACGGAAAAGGTGATTGAAGCGGAAACAGGCATCAAAACCACGCTGTTTGCCCCTCCTTATGGAGAATTCAACGATACGACCCTGCAGGCTGCGGATTCCCTTGGCTATCGGACCATAATGTGGAGTATTGATACCATTGACTGGAAAAGGGACGGAAAAGAAAAGATCCTGCAACGGGTAATGAAAAATCCCCATAACGGCGCTTTGATTCTGATGCATCCCACCGCGGATACCGTCACGGTGCTTCCCGTCATCATCGGGAAGCTTCAGGAACTGGGTTATCATATCGGAACGGTTTCCGATGCCATTCAGGGATGACTCCATTCATCCAAATAAAAGGGCTTGTCAACAGAGGTATGGAATACCTCTTTTTTTTATGAACGAAGCCAACTGTCAGTAAAACCCGTTGTTTTCAGCAGGAAACGGATCATTGTCCCCGTAAACGCCATGCACACCGGTTTTGGAACCGTCATACTATGGTAACAGAAAAGGGAGGTTTCAGCATGAAGCAGGAATTAAGATTTACCTTTCTTGGAGGAGACAATCGTCAGAAACAGGCTATTTCCATACTGGCACAGAATGGCTTTCCTATCTATGCCTTTGGCTGGAACGATATTGCGCATGAAAAAAACGTTTGCATTTTTGAAGCATTGGATCCGGAATTGCTGAACTGCAATGTGCTTATGCTTCCTGTCCCATATGGAAACTCGGGGACAATCCATATTCCGGATCCTTATCCGGATGTAGAGCTTACATCCCTGTTTCCAAATCTGAGGCCGGGCACAGTGATTATTTTTGGAAAAGAAGACAGGGCATTTTCTGAGATTTTGGATGCTTATCCATTTTCCTGTTATGATATTCTGAAGGAAGAAGCCTTTTCCGTTCGAAATGCCATTCTGACCGCAGAAGGTGCCGTTCAGAGGGCCATGGAACAAACCGATATGGCCCTCTACCAGGCAAATGTGCTGATTCTGGGATATGGACGGATTGGAAAGGCCCTTTCCCGCATGTTGCCGGGAATTGGATCCCATGTTACGGTGGAGGCACGCAACAGCGGGGATATTGTCTGGATCGAGGAAAGCGGATGTCAGGCGGTGCCTCTTGATAAACTGGATGGTGTATTGGGAACTCAGGATATTATTTTCAACACGGTACCGGCTGTATTGCTGGATCGTTCCAGGCTTTCCAAAATCAAACCGGAGTGCAGGATTCTTGATCTGGCATCCCATCCCGGAGGAGTGGATTTTAAAGCGGCATCAGATCTGGGAATCCATGCCACGCAGAATCCCGGTCTGCCGGGACTTGTCGCACCCAAAAGTGCTGCATGGGTGATCTGTCAGAGTACCATGGATATTTTGGAACGCCACTTTCAGGACGATGGAACGGGAGGAGGATCAAATTGTTGTTGAAAGGAAAAAAGATTGGATTTTGTGTAACCGGGTCCTTTTGTACGCTGGATGCAGTGCTTCCCCAGATAAAGTTGCTGAAAGAAGAAGGAGCCGAGCTTTTCCCCGTATTTTCCACTGCCATAACCACAACCGATACCCGGTTTACCACAGCCCGTGCCTTTCGGGAAAAGGTCGTGGATATCACCGGGCGGGAGCCGGTGGATACTATAGTTGAAGCAGAGCCTTTCGGACCCGTTCGAAAAATGGATCTGATGATCATCGCGCCCTGCACCGGAAACACGCTGGCAAAACTGGTAAACGGGATAACAGATACGCCTGTATTGATGGCATCCAAGGCGCATCTGAGGAATCAGAGGCCATTGCTGATTGCAGTAGCCACCAACGATGGCCTTGGCAACAATGCAAGGAATATCGGCATGGCTTTGAATCTGAAAAATGTCTTTCTGGTTCCCATATTTCAGGATAATCCGTCAAAAAAGCCGAATTCCCTGGTGTCGGATATGACTCAGATATTGGAAGCGTCCGGGAGGGCAATGGAAAAATCACAGATTCAGCCTGTCTTAATTGAGAAAAAAGGAAATCCATAAGAAAAACACATTGATTTTGTTGTATAATTGATAGAGTAAAAATGGATGCATACAAGAGAAATAGGACAGAACGGGAGGGCGCCTATGAGAATTGTGATACAGAAATTTGGAGGGACATCGGTTGCGGAGTCGAAAAACCGGGAAATGGCAGTCCGGAAAATCATCAATGCCCGGAAAAGCGGATTTCAGTCCGTAGTAGTTGTTTCTGCCATGGGCAGAAGGGGCGATCCCTATGCAACCGATACCCTGATTGATTTTATAAGGAATAGTTATCGGGATGTTCATCCCAGGGAAATGGATCTTCTGATGTCCGTGGGAGAGATCCTGTCCTGTGTTGTCATGGCCAATACCCTGCAGGGCAAGGGATATGATGCGGTTGCGGTTACCGGCAGGCAGGCAGGTATCCTGACGGATGAAAACCATGGAAATGCCGATATTCTGGAAGTCCGGCCGGATTTTATTGTTCACCTGCTGGAACATGGGAAAATACCGGTGGTCGCCGGCTTCCAGGGATCCACCAAAGCCGGGCAGATTACCACCTTTGGCAGAGGCGGAAGCGATACAACGGCAGCCATACTGGGAGAAGCCCTGAAAGCGGAATCCATTGAAATCTATACCGATGTGGATGGCATTATGACGGCGGATCCGCGAATTGTATCCGATGCATCCACACTGAGAACCATCAGTTATTCTGAGATTCTTCAGATTGCAGATCAGGGAGCAAAGGTCATACATCCCAAAGCAGTGGAGATTGCCATGAGGAGTGGAATACCGATTATTATCAAAAACACCATGACCAATTCCCCCGGAACGGTGGTCTCTTCCCGGCCGGGACGAAAGAAGCATCAAAAATCCGGTCAGTTGATCACAAGTATCGCACAGATGACGGGAAGAACGCAGTTTACCATAGAAACGGAAGGGATGGAGGATCAGAATAATACTCTGGTATGTTTGGCGGGCAATGGGATCAGCATTGATATCATCAATATTTTTCCGGATCAAATGGTCTTTACCATAGAAGGCCATGCCACGAAAAAGGCATTGGAGATACTGGAGAAACAAAAAAAGCATTATCGCTTCATCGAAAACTGCAGCAAGATTTCCGTTGTTGGAGATCGGATGCGCGGGATTCCCGGAGTCATGTCCAGGATCATCCGGGCATTGACTGCAAGACAGATCGAGGTACTTCAGACTTCCGACTCCCATTCGACCATTTCCTGCCTGGTAAGAGGAGAGGATACGGTGCCGGCTGTCCTTGCCCTTCATGAAGAATTCAATCTTTCCACACAATGAGCTGTCAAGGCTCATTTTTTTTGCCTGCCTGGAAATACTAGATTCATAACAAATGTGAATGGAAAGAAAAACGGAGGCAAAAATGAATATGAGAGACCAGGCAAAGGGTACGGGCCCGCAATCGAAACCGTCCGGCCCGGCGGACACCGCCGGAACAGCAAACAATATAAGGGAAATGGGAGCACAGAATATACCGGTGGCAAAGGGAAGCAATATCCACTGTCTAACCATTATTGGACAGATAGAAGGCCATATGGTATTGCCGCCCCAAAATAAAACAACGAAATATGAACATGTGATTCCCCAGTTGGCAGCGATTGAGGAAAGTGATGAAATTGACGGACTGCTGCTGATTCTTAATACAGTGGGAGGGGATGTGGAAGCCGGTCTGGCCATTGCGGAAATGATCAGCACCATGTCCAAACCTTCCGTATCGCTTGTCCTGGGCGGAGGCCACAGCATCGGTGTTCCTCTGTCCGTATGTACGGATTATACCTATATTGCTTCCACCGCCACCATGACCATTCATCCGATCCGAATGAACGGCCTTGTGGTCGGAGGCCCGCAGACTTATGAATACTTCAATAAGATGCAGCAAAGGATATCCAGCTTTATTACAAGCCATTCCTCCATTACGACGGAGAGATGGAATGAACTCCTTTACCGAACGGGAGAATTGGCGAATGAAGTGGGTACCGTTCTGATCGGACAGGAAGCGGTATCCAACGGTCTGATCCATGAAGTCGGCGGAGTCCGGAATGCCATGGAGAAGCTGCGGGAACTGATCCGCCTGAGGAAAGGGGAATTCAAATGATTCTTCATACCATAGTGGATCCGAATCTTATCTGGCAGCAGAAGGAGAAAATACAAACGACCACGGAAATCAAATATCATGGAATTCGGATGGAAGTGATTCCGATGGATGAAAAAACCGTTCAAATCAACCGGATTCTCAGCACCAACCTGAAAGACTATCTGGATCCGGGTCTGCAGCCTGGATCAAAACTGGAATACACCCTCAATCCCCGGGAAGAATCGTAAAGTCCCGGGATCTTTTTGTTCATTTGCTTTTTTTCCATCTATATGGATTACATGCCCAGGAAGTGATATAATCAATTTATCGATGAATCCTTCCGTTCCATATTCCGCAGGACCTGGGAAGGAAAAACCCGAGATGCTGACGAATATGGATGACTGAGGTGATAATTGTGAAGAAAAAGAAAAGGACTAAGTCCATCACTCAAAAAAAAAGAAGAACACATGAAATTGCAGGGGTTCTTGTTGCATCATTGGGCCTTTTCTTTGGACTGGCTGTATATTTCAGGGAATATTCCGGAGCGGCGGGGCGTGTGCTGTCCGGTGTCCTGAGAGGCTTATTCGGACTGACGGCTTATTTGCTGCCGGTCCTGACGGTAATGCTGGGGATTTGGATCATTCTTTCAAAGCACAGGAAAAGCAGCAGCAGAAAATGGATTCTGTCTGTGGTTACTGTCTATTTTCTGCTCTGCCTTTTTCATTTGTTTTATTTTCCCAACTTTATAACGGACAGCGGGTTGAAATCTTTTGTCCTGTCCTCGTACCATGAGGGGAAAGGACAGGAAACAAGGGGAACCGGTGCAGTCTGCGCACCGTTCAGCTATCTGATTTACTCCCTGTTTGGTTTGCCGGGCGCCTTCATTTTTATCATCACGGTAATGATGATCAACCTTCTGCTGTTGACCAACCTCTCTTTAAAGCAGGTTGCCTGCCATGTCTACGGGTTTCTTCATCTTGGTGACGCGGGAAAAGGCATCGCAAAGTTCGGTAAAATGCTGTCGGCGGCTGCCAGGAAGCAAAAAGTTGTTTTTGAAGAAAGAAAGCTGCTGACAGAGCCGGACCAATCAGCCGGCAAAACTGATGGCCCCGAATCAGTTCCACATCCGGAGGAGCCCGAAGTCGGCGGACAGAATGAGGATTCACAGACACCGGAAATCAGAATCATTGATTTTCTGAAAGAAAAGGATCAGGAGGAAAGGGGCAGACCGGATAAAGGGGAAAGTTCTCAAAAACCGGAAGGCAGGAAGGAAGAACCTGCTCCTGAGATCAAAACGCAGCAGGAATCCCTCCCCTATATGACTCCCCCGGTCTCTCTGCTGCAGGCACCGGTGCAGAAAAAGAGAAGTGCATTGGTGGAAAAAACCGTTGTGGGAAATGCCAGACTGCTGGAAGAAACCTTGAAAAGCTTCGGAGTCTCTGCCAGGGTGAACCAGGTCAGTCGCGGGCCGGTTATCACCCGATACGAGCTTCAACCGGCTCCTGGCGTGAAAGTCAGCCGTATTGTCAGCTTATCGGATGACATTGCGTTGAATCTGGCAGCACCCGGTGTTCGGATCGAAGCGCCTATCCCGGGAAAAGCCGCGATCGGGATTGAAGTGCCCAACAAGGATGTTGCTCCGGTGCTGCTTCGTGAGGTATTGGAATCGGACAGCTTTTTCAACCATCCCTCCAGGCTGGCTTTTGCGCTTGGCAAGGATATTGCAGGGAAAAATGTCATAGCGGATATTGCCAAAATGCCGCATATGCTGATTGCCGGAGCGACGGGATCGGGGAAAAGTGTCTGCATCAATTCCCTGATCGTCAGCATTCTGTACAAGGCAACTCCGGATGAAGTCCGGCTGATTATGATTGATCCCAAAGTGGTGGAATTGAATACATACAATGGCATTCCCCATCTGATGATCCCTGTTGTAACAGATCCCAAGAAAGCAGCCGGAGCTCTGAACTGGACAGTGCAGGAGATGGTTTCCCGATACAGGAAGTTCGCCGATAAGGGAGTCCGGGATATTGAAACCTACAACAGCCGGTTGCCTGTCGAGGAAACCAGGCTTCCCCAGATTGTGGTCATTATTGATGAATTGTCGGATTTGATGATGGTTGCACCAGGCGATGTGGAAGATGCCATATGCAGGCTGGCTCAAATGGCCCGGGCGGCAGGGATCCACCTTGTCATAGCAACACAGAGGCCTTCGGTAGATGTCATTACCGGTGTCATCAAGGCCAATATTCCTTCCCGGATTGCCTTTGCCGTTTCCTCACAGACCGATTCCCGGACGATTCTGGATATGGGTGGCGCGGAAAAGCTGCTTGGCAGAGGGGATATGCTGTTTTATCCGTCCGGTATGAGCAAACCCATCCGGGTGCAGGGTGCCTATGTCACGGAAAAAGAAGTGGAGTCCGTGGTGAACTGTATCAAGAATCAGAATGCAGGCCCGGATTACAACATGGAAGTAATGGAAGAAACCGCAGCAGAGGAGGACAATAAGCATGATGATTATGAAGACGAACTGCTGCCGGATGCCATTGAAGTGGTCATAGATGCGGGACAAGCCTCCATTTCCATGATCCAGCGCAGGCTGCGAGTAGGATATGCCCGTGCAGCCCGTCTGATCGACGAAATGGAAAAACGCGGATTGATCAGCGGCTTCGATGGCAGCAAGCCGAGAAACGTTCTGATCAGCAAAGAAGAGTTTGAAGAGCAGTATAAAGAAGGATAAGCGGAAGGAGAAGCCTTACTTGTGGAATAAAGTTGGAGTGGTATCCCTGGGATGTGCCAAAAATCAGGTGGACGCGGAAATTATGCTGGGACTGCTCCGGGAAAACGGTTACAAAATTGTAAATGAATCTTCCCAGGCAGATATCCTGATTGTCAATACCTGCGGATTTATCGGGCCCGCCAAGGAGGAGTCCATCAATGCAATACTGGAACAGGGGCAATACAAGAAGACAGGGAGTTGCAGGGCCCTGATTGTTTCCGGATGTCTGGGAGAACGCTACAGCAGGGAACTGATGAAGGAAATCCCCGAAATTGATGCGGTGGTTGGGACAGGAAACTACACCAGAATCATCGAAGTGCTGGAGGATGTACGGAAGGGAAAACATCAGGCCTACCTGGGGCATTTAAATGATTTCACGGATGAAGGCCTGCCCCGGATCATCAGCACCACCGGTCCGGTTGCCTATCTGAAAATTGCTGAAGGCTGTGACAACTGCTGCTCCTATTGTATTATTCCCAGACTTCGGGGCAGATTCCGAAGCAGGAAACCGTCCTCCATCGTAAAAGAAGCAAAGAGTATGGTGGAAAAGGGAATACGGGAATTTATCATTGTCGCTCAGGATGTTACCAGATACGGGGAGGATTCCAAAGGGAAGTATAACCTGGTCACGCTTTTGCAGGAGCTGAGCCCAATACCGGATTTGAAGCGGATCCGCCTGATGTATTGTTACCCGGATCGGATTACCGGGGAGCTGATGGACGAAATTGCAGGGGAGAATAAGGTCTGTAATTATCTGGACATTCCGATTCAGCATGTCAATTCGAAAATTTTGTCCGGAATGAATCGGGATACAACAGAACAACAGATCCGGATGCTGTTGAAATCCCTTCGGGAACGAATGCCTGGGATTGTCATCCGGACATCCCTCATGGTTGGTTTTCCCGGGGAAGGAGAATCCGAATTTCAGGATCTTCTGAACTTTGTGAGGGAAGGACATTTCAATCATGTGGGGGTCTTTGCGTATTCCCGGGAGGAAGGCACCCGGGCAGCGGATTTTCCCAATCAAGTGAAAGAATCGGTCAAGGAAGAGCGAAGAATCCGGCTGATGTCTGCACAAAGGCAGGTATCCAGGAAATGGATGACAGCCCGGCTAGGTCAGATCTGTGAGGTCCTGGTGGAAGGCAGGGAAAAGGAAGGCCTGTATTACGGCAGATCCTGCGGAGAGGCTCCGGAAGTGGATGGATTGATTTATATCAGAAGCCAATCCCCACTTCCGATTGGCAGCTTTGTAAATGTCGTGATAAAAAAGGCCTATGATTATGATTTAATGGGGGAAGTTTATGAATCTCGCAAATAAAATAACAATCTTTCGGATCCTACTGATTCCATTGTTTTTAGTTTTTATGCTGGTGCCCTTTCCAAACAATAATATTTTTGCTGTAATCCTTTTTCTTCTTGCTGCTTCTACAGACAGCCTGGATGGCTATATCGCAAGAAAGAGAAATGAGATTACGAATTTCGGTAAATTTATCGACCCTCTGGCAGATAAGCTTCTTGTCACTTCGGCATTGATTTGCCTGGTGGAAAGTGGTAAAGTGTCGGCAATTGCCGCCATTATTATCATAAGCCGGGAATTGGTGATTACCGGATTTCGCCTCCTGGCTGTAAACGAAGGAAAGGTCATTGCCGCCAGCTGGTGGGGGAAATTGAAAACCGTTACACAGATTATGGCGATTACAGCATTGATTCTGGGCAATTTCCCATTTCGATATGTTGGGATTCCCATGGATCAGATTCTTCTGTATGCGTCTGTCGTGTTTACCATTTTTTCCGGAGTGGATTATATCTACAGGAATCGGTCGGTGTTTCATTGGAATGAATGAGATGATACAGGAAACAGGAGGCATTTTATGAATGCAGAAATTATCGGTGTAGGCAGTGAATTGCTTTTGGGCCAGATATCCAATACAGATGCCCAATATTTATCCAGACAGCTGTCCTCACTGGGTATTGATGTGTTTTGGCATACGGTGGTGGGAGACAATCGGGACCGGCTTCTCCAAACATTGCGCATTGCATCGGATCGTTCGGATATCATTATCACAACCGGTGGCTTGGGTCCTACCATGGATGATTTAAGCAAGGAAACGGTGGCAGAGTTTCTGGGATTGGATCTGGTACTGCATCAGCCCAGTCTGAAACGGATACGGGAGCACTTTGCCGCTACCGGCAGAACGATGACGAAAAACAATATAAAGCAGGCAATGTTCCCCAGAGAATCCATTATCCTGCAAAATGACATCGGAACGGCTCCCGGTGCTGTCATGGAAGACAACGGGAAATCGTACATTGTTCTTCCCGGCCCTCCTTCTGAGCTGCAGCACATGTTCGACCACTATGCCTTTCCGTATCTGAAAAGAAAAAGCGGGCAGGGCATTTACTCCAGAGTGCTTCGGATTTATGGAATCGGAGAGTCTGCAGTGGAAGAAAAGGTAAAGGATCTGCTTGAAAATCAGAAAAATCCCACCCTGGCACCTCTGATTGGAGTAGGTGAAGTGACATTGAGGATCACCGCCAAGGCATCCTCTCCGGAAGAAGGCGAAGCCCTGATCCGTCCCATGCAGCAGGAAATCGAAAAGCGCCTGGGAACAGCAATCTATGGCTTTGATGAGGATCGGATGGAATCCGTTATAGTGAATTTGCTTCGGGAAAAGGGACGTACCTTGTCCGTAGCGGAGTCCTGCACAGGCGGACTGGTTTCCAATCGAATTACCAATGTTCCCGGATCTTCCGCCGTCTTATTGGAAGGCTGCGTGACTTACAGCAATCAGGCAAAAACCACGCGGCTTGGTGTCTCCCCGAAGACTCTGGCAGCTTATGGAGCCGTCAGTACACAGACGGCTTTGGAAATGGCAGAAGGAATCCGGAATACTTCGAAATCGGATATCGGGATTGCCACAACAGGAATTGCAGGCCCGGGGGGAGGCTCTCCCCAAAAACCGATAGGACTTGTCCATATAGCAATTGCAGATCAAGATGGTGCCAGGGCAAAGGAACTTCATCTGGATGGAGACCGGATGCTGATCAAAAACGGATCTGCCATGCGACTGCTGAACTGGCTGAGACTTTATCTGCTGTCGTTGAAGTAAGATGTCCTGTTGACGAATGGGTCTGTATATTATACAATGGAACAGGAACAAATGTTCTGTACATATGGGGGTGTAGGCATGGATAAACAGAAGGCTTTGGATATGGCCATGTTGCAGATTGAAAAACAGTTTGGGAAAGGTTCCATCATGAGACTGGGAGAATCCACTCATTTAAATGTGGATGTCATTCCAACGGGAGCCCTGGGCCTGGATATAGCACTGGGGGTAGGCGGCATTCCCAGAGGCCGGGTTACGGAAATATTTGGCCCGGAGTCTTCCGGAAAGACGACTGTGGCGCTGCATGTCATTGCGGAAGCACAAAAGAGGGGCGGCACAGCAGCCTTTGTGGATGCAGAGCATGCGCTGGATCCGCAGTATGCAGGCAAGCTGGGAGTGGACACGGAGAACCTGCTGGTTTCCCAGCCGGATACCGGGGAGCAGGCTCTGGAAATTATGGAGGCGCTGGTTCGCAGCAGTGCCGTGGATGTGGTTGTCGTCGATTCCGTCGCCGCCCTGGTTCCGCGGGCTGAGATCGAGGGGGAAATGGGAGATTCACACGTTGGCCTTCAGGCCAGATTGATGTCTCAGGCTCTCCGTAAGCTTTCCGGTGCCATCAATAAATCCAGGACAGCAGCAATTTTTATCAACCAACTGAGGGAGAAGGTTGGTGTGATGTTCGGTAATCCGGAGACCACACCCGGAGGACGTGCCCTGAAGTTCTACGCATCCATCCGCCTGGATATCCGGAGGATTGAAACCCTGAAGCAAGGCAACAACATGATCGGCAGCCGCACCCGGGCAAAGGTGGTAAAGAACAAGGTGGCTCCGCCATTCAAACAGGCAGAATTCGATATCATGTACGGTGAAGGGATATCCAGGGAAGGATCCGTATTGGACATCGCAACAGAACAGGATATCATCTCCAAAAGCGGCGCATGGTATTCCTATGGGGATACCCGCATTGGTCAGGGACGTGAGAATGCCCGCCAATATTTAAAGGATAATCCGGAGCTGACCCGGACGATTGAGGATCGCATTCGCGAGGAGCTGCATCTCGATCCCTCTGCTGCACCGGATGAAGAGAAGGATGACACGAAGGACAGGAACAATTCCGGGAAGTAAGCCCCTTTACGGGGGCTTTCCTTTTTTGCCTCAGTGACGGAGATGGATTGCATTTGGATTGCGTGCAATTCGCTTGACATACCTGGAAAAAGGTTATAAAATAATTATAATTGCTGAAAGATTCAGTAAGATTATTTAGTTTTTTAAGGTGTAAGACCAATGATATTGATTATATTGCAATTACACTGGATAACCGAAAGTATCCATTATTCGGTTTGATTGTGCAGACAACGAAACAAGAAATGGGGAGGTGTACCTTATTAAGGAGCTACTACAGTTATTGATTGTCCTGGTAGTAGCCATTGTATGTATCGTCCTCGGATATTATTATCGAAAGCGGATTGCGGAAGGCAAGATCTCCAGTGCCGAAGAAGCCGCCAGGAAGATTGTGGAAGAAGCAAAAAAACAATCCGAGGCAATGAAACGTGAAACTTTATTGGAAGCGAAAGAAGAAGCCCATAAACTGCGAAGTGAAGTTGAAAAGGAGAGCCGTGAAAGGCGAAACGAGGCACAAAGGCTGGAAAGAAGGCTGCAGCAGAAAGAAGAAAATCTGGACAAAAAGTCCGAATCCCTGGATTCCAGGGAAGAGTCTCTTGGCAACAGGCAGAAAGAGATCCGAAAAGTCCGTGAACAGGTTGATTTGCTTCATAAACAGCAGCTTACCGAGCTGGAAAGAATATCAGAGTTGACAAGGGATCAGGCAAAGGCGCAATTGCTGGACAGTGTGCAAAAGGATATCACCCATGAGGTAGCTGTAAAGTATCGTGAAATCGAAGCAAGGGCGAAGGAAGGCGCCGATAAAAAAGCGCGGGACATTATCTCTCTCGCCATACAGAAATCTGCTGCCGATCATGTTGCAGAATCTACCGTTTCAGTGGTTACTCTGCCAAATGATGAGATGAAAGGCAGGATTATCGGCCGGGAAGGGCGCAATATCCGCACGCTGGAGACAGCTACCGGGATTGACCTGATTATAGACGATACCCCGGAAGCGGTCATACTGTCCGGGTTTGATCCAATCCGCAGGGAAGTTGCCAGGATTGCCTTGCAAAAATTAATTGTTGACGGAAGAATTCATCCTGCCCGAATTGAAGAAATGGTGGAAAAGGCAAAGAAAGAAGTCGAAGTCCAGATACGTGAAGAAGGGGAACAGGCTGTTTTCGAAATTGGACTGCACAGCATTCATCCGGAACTTGTAAAATTGCTGGGCAGACTGAAGTACCGCACCAGTTACGGACAGAATGTACTCAAGCATTCCGTTGAAGTGGCCCGATTGGCCGGGATTATGGCTTCAGAGCTTGGTGCTGATGTAAAATTGGCTAAAAGATCCGGTTTACTCCATGATATCGGAAAAGCCGTGGATCATGAAATAGAAGGATCCCATACACAGATTGGTGGCGATTTGGCAAAGAAATATCGGGAAAGTCCAGAAGTGGTCAACGCGATTCGTGCACACCATGGTGATATTGAGCCTATAACCACAGAAGCTGTATTGGTTCAGGCGGCAGATGCCATATCGGCAGCAAGGCCGGGTGCCAGGAGAGAAACTCTGGAGGCCTACATTAAAAGACTTGAAAAACTAGAAGAAATAGCAAATTCCTTCGCAGGAGTTGAAAAATCGTTTGCGATACAAGCGGGTCGTGAAGTCCGTATTATTGTAAAACCGGATAAAGTAAGCGACGATCAGGCTACATTGATGGCTCGGGAAATAGTCAGGAAAGTTGAAAAAGAACTTGAATACCCAGGACAGATCAAGATTAATGTAATCCGCGAAACGCGGGCAATCGATTATGCAAAATAAGGGAATTAAAAAAGATGTGGCAAGCCACATCTTTTTTACAATCCAACAAACTTTTTCACTACTTATTTTTACAGTGCCTGTGCAAATAGATCGTGTTCTTGCAGTTACTATAATATTCCAGTCTTCGTACTTTTGATCCCTTCTGAATGCCCTTCCCACATTTCAGGCAGACATAATTGTTTCGATATAAGATATCGTCTTTTATGTCAATATTCAAATTTCCATACTTCTTCCAGCTTTTCCAGCCCGTTTTACATAGAGCGGCCCGGTTGTCATAATCTGCATAGACCCATCGCAGGATACGATGGAAATGGAGGGGATATTTTGTATATTTTACGTATTGCGGGGGGACGCCCAGATTCAAAGCGTAATCCTGAAAGGTTTCTTCGATGACAGACTGCAGTGGATCCCCGATCTTTACGGACTGAAAAGCTATCCTCTTTTCCTTCATCTTCTTTCTGGCCTGGTCAAACATATACCCCTGGCAAATCTCCACTCTTTCTCCCGGCTGCAAACGGAGCTTCTTCAACAGGGAGAAAACAATCTGACCGGACTTCACCAAATACCCCTTGGACAAAAAAAGTTCGCTGCTATAATAAGCAATCGGAATAAAGTCGCATGCAAAATCTTCGGTTTCGGTACGCATTGCACCGATACAGGTTCCGCCAACCAGGCTTCCGCTGCCTGAATCATCTATCTGAATCATCTTTTCACCTCACTGCCAAAAATTATTTCCGGTAAAGAAACAGGAAAGCAAAGTCTGTAGACTAGTGTTTGTATTCCGTTGGCAAACTATCACAAATGTTAAAACGGGCAAAGAGCCGCGCCCCGCAAAATTCTTCCCTGTCTCTTTAAAAAATCATGCCCATGTGGTAGAATAGCTATGGAAAATAGCAACAAAGGAGCATTATACGATGGAAAAAGAGGATCTGATCAATCGTATCGAATCCGGCTATAAAAGAATGAGCAAAGGACAAAAGCTGATTGCTGAGTTTATTTTAAAAAATTATGATAAAGCCGCCTTTATGACGGCTTCTCGTTTGGGCTGCATCGTTGGTGTCAGTGAGTCCACTGTTGTCCGATTTGCCAATGCCCTGGGCTATGACGGTTATCCAAAGTTGCAGAAAGCTTTACAGGAACTGATTCGTAACAAGCTTACTACCGTTCAGCGTATCGAAATGTCTTCCGATATGGATCAATCCAGGGTGTTGAAAAGTGTTTTGAAGGCGGATATGCACAATATCCGATTGACGATAGAAGAAACGGACAATGTGGTATTCGAAGCCGTGGTCAACAAGATCCTCCAGGCAAAAAACATTTATGTGCTCGGCCTGAGAAGCGCTGCTCCTCTTGCTCAGTTTATGGGCTATTATCTGAACTTTATCCTGGACAATATCCGGGTGGTAACTTCCGGGGTTAACGATGTTTTTGAACAACTGATTCACATCGGAGAAGGCGATCTGTTAATCGGCATCAGCTTTCCGCGCTATGCCAGCCGTGCCATTGAGGCCATAAAATTTTCAAAGGAACGCGGCGCAGATACGGTTGCCCTGACGGACAGCACGCTTTCCCCTCTCAATGCCTATGCAGACGATTCCCTTTTAGCCCGCAGCGACATGGCTTCCTTTGTCGATTCCCTGGTTGCTCCGCTCAGTTTGATCAATGCACTGATTGTTGCAATCGGGGTTGCAAAAAAAGCGGAAATATCCAATGATTTTCATGAACTGGAGGATATTTGGTCTCATTATAATGTCTATGTCGGAAAAGACAAGGAGGGCCCAGGGAAAGACCAGTTAAATTAGAGTCGCTCTTTGGAAGGATATTTATGTATATTTATCTGATTCGTCATGGGGAAACCATATGGAATGCGGCGGGAAAAACACAGGGTACCCGGAATATCCCGCTTTCCGATCGGGGCGTTCAACAAGCGGATGCCCTGGCAGACCGGCTGTCTGGAGAAAAAAATTTATCTGCCTTATTCTGCAGTGATTTGAACAGGGCATATCAGACAGCTGCTGTTCTTGGAAACAAATTGGGCATGGTTCCGGAAAAAGAGGAAACTCTCCAGGAAATCTGTTTCGGAGACTGGGAGGGCTTTACAATCCGGCAGATTGGGGAAAAATACCCGGGGCAGCTTACACTTCGAAATACAGATTTTGATTTCTCACCACCGGGGGGAGAATCCATCCAATCCGCCCGTGAGAGGGTTCACTGCTTTCTTACCATACTTCAGGGCAAACATTTTGAAGAGGAAAGCCGGATTGTCATTGTAGCACATGCTTTTTCAGCCCGACTGCTGTTGCTGGAGCTGATGGATTTTCCACTGGAATTTTTATGGAACTTCCGGTTGGACAACGCAGGGATCAGCCTGCTGCAAAGGGATTCCCATCGGAAAAGGATTCTTTATCTCAATGATACCTGCCATTTACACAGGACATAAAAGTCTCTGCTTCCTTTTTGAACTGCAAGACGAAAGGAAAAGCGGAGGAAGACGAACAAGAAAGGAAGCGATTGTTGTGGAAGGACTCGCCGGAAGCATGGATATTTCCAGAGTAGCCCTGTATATGGCTCTGTCGGAAAGCCGGGAACAGGAAAAAAGTCTGAAGAATGAAATGAAAAAACATGGAATACATGCAGCTGCAGTGGATTATGGCGGGGAATTTATCCAATCCGTTTCCCGCATTATTGAGAGAGCGGTGATAGCGGCCAGGAGAGAAGAAGTCATCGGAGACTCCCACGCAGAGGAAGGAGCGGTGGCAGGAGCAGCCCGGGAAGCAGTCGGTCAGATTATGGCCAAGGCAATTGGATTAAATGTAGGTGGTAAAATCGGGATTGCCAGATTTGAAGATCACATTTGTGTGGCCTTATTTTTTGGTATCGGCCTTTTGAATCTGAATGAGGTTTCGATAGGATTGGGTCATCGTGCCGTTTAGGAGTGAGAAAGAATGAATAAATATGCAGCCAACCGGAATCTTGTCATTGCCATAGATGGACCGGCAGGAGCCGGAAAAAGTACTATAGCAAAAAAACTGGCAAAAAAACTGGCGATTCTCTATCTTGATACGGGAGCAATGTATCGTGCAGTCGGGTTAAATATTCTGGAAGCCGGCAGGGATCCTGCGGATCCATTGGATGTTCTTCCACTTCTGGATCATATGGATATCGCAGTACGATATGAAAACGGGTTGCAGGCCGTTTATTTAAATGGAAGAAATGTAACAGATAAAATCCGGACGCAACAGGTTTCCGGAGCAGCATCTGCCGTTGCCGTCCTTCCCGAAGTCCGGAAAAAACTTGTGAACCTCCAAAGGGAGATTGCATCAAATGTTTCTCTGGTAATGGATGGCCGGGACATCGGCACGTATGTACTGCCGAATGCGGATATCAAGATATTTCTGACGGCGTCTCCGAAAGAACGGACACGGCGAAGATGGAAGGAACTCCGGGAAAATGGGGAGGACCCGGATTATGATGATATCCGCAAGGAAATTGCGGAACGGGATCGAAATGACAGTAACAGAAGTTTTGCGCCTCTGAAAAAAGCAGAAGATGCTTTGCTGATTGACACAACCAATAAAGCAATTGATGAGGTAGTCAATGAAATAGAAGGCCTGATTCAGGTGCGACGGAGGTAATCATTTTGCTGTACTATATCGCTAAGGTTATACTACTGCCTTTTGTATGTCTTTTGTTTCTGCCGAGAGTGTCGGGCATAAAGAACATACCGGGGAAAGGCAGTGTAATTATTTATTCAAAGCATACATCTATTCTGGACCCGATTATACTGGGATGCCTGCTTCCCAGAAGAATCCATTTCATGGCGAAGCAGGAGCTTTTCCGTTTCTTCCCCGTACGGATAATTTTGAAAGCACTGGGGGCGTTTCCGGTAAAAAGGGGTTCTGCAGACATTGCTGCTGTCAGGATGGCTTTACGGACTTTGAAGGAAGGAAAGGTATTTGGTATTTTCCCGGAGGGTACCCGGAATAAAAACAGCGAATTGCGGGAGTTTAATCATGGGACGGCAGCCATAGCCCACAGATCCCATGCGACCACCATTCCCGTTGCGATATCCGGTGGATATCGGCCCTTTCAGCCCATACGGGTTATTATCGGGAAGCCATTGGACTTTACCTCCTATTATGGAGAAAAGAATAGTTCAGAGCTGCTGGAGAACATGTCGGATAAATTGGTGGAAGCTGTATCGCAGATTATTCCTGGATAATCCGGAAGCCTGAAAAAATATTATTTGAAATTATTGATTGAAAAGAAGGATTTAGTCAAATAATATCGAAAAGTAAAGAGAAACAGTTACCATACGATATCATTCCTGATATAAGATATCCTTGAAGAATGCATTGCTGTAAAATGCTTCTTTCTAATTTATACTGCCCGAGGGGGGTTGCTA
This sequence comes from Eubacteriales bacterium mix99, assembly GCA_038396605.1. Lineage (NCBI taxonomy): Bacteria > Bacillati > Bacillota > Clostridia > Eubacteriales > Eubacteriales bacterium mix99. The sequence goes on along the minus strand of CP121690.1, from coordinate 2,575,182 downwards.
TCGAGGAATGCCGGGACATTTCAATAAATGCAATAATAAGTGGGTAAGTCCAGTTATGGACAGGGATATCGGGGAAATAAGGGAATATCGGATGACATCTGAACAGGAAGGTACAATCGTGGAAGTGATGGGGATCATCGACTTAATGAAGGTGGCAGCATCCGATTGTATGGATTTAAGGAGGAACTGAAAATGGATGAAAAGAAAGACGAGATAATGGAAAAAAATACAGCGGAAGCTGATATCGGGGATGAAAAAAAAGACGGAATAACGGAAAATACAGCAGAAGCTGTTGATGGGGAAGAAAAAAAGGATATCAATCCGGAAGAAAGTACAGCGCAATCTGCTGGTGAAAATAAAGAAGAAACGGAAGGGGCCGAAAAGCCTTCCGACGCAGCGGAACCCACGGAACAGGAAATCGGGGAATCTGTCAAAAAAGAGCCTTCTGCTCCAAAGGATGCAACGATGGAGAGCTTTGACATTGTATCTCTTCATCCCGGACAGGTGGTGGACGGGACCGTTCTTACGGTTACCCCTGATGAATTGATCGTAAATGTGGGATATAAGTCCGATGGTATCGTCACCAAGGATGAAATCGCCTTCCAGGACGGCAAGACGGTGGAAGAGTCCTTCCATGAGGGAGATAAGATCAAGGTTGAGGTTCTGAAAGTCAACGACGGGGAAGGCAATGTCGTTCTTTCGCAGAAGAAAATAATCAAGCATAAAATTTGGAAGGAAATCGAAGACGCTTATCAAAATAAAAAAGAAGTTACAGGGGTCGGAAAAGAAGTCATTAAAGGCGGTGTGCTTGCTGACATAAGGGGAATCTCCGCATTTGTCCCTGCATCTCAGCTGTCGGTGCGTTATGTAGCAGACCTCAGCACATTTGTTGGTCAGGATCTTCGTCTCCGGATTCTGGAAACGGATAAAAGAAGGAGCAGGGTCGTTGCATCCCAGAGAGTCATATTGGAAGAGGAAGCTGCGGAGCAGCGAAACAAAGTTTGGGATAATATTCAGGAAGGCCAGAAAATTACCGGCGAGGTAAAGCGACTGACAAATTTCGGAGCTTTTGTCGACATCGGAGGAGTGGATGGCCTGATCCATATATCCGATCTGGCATGGGGTCATATCAGGAGCCCAAAGGAAGTCGTTTCAGAAGGGCAGAAGGTGGAAGTCCTTGTTCTGTCTGCCGATCGGGAGAACAATCGGATTTCTCTTGGATATAAGCAAACCAAGCCTCATCCGTGGGATAATATTGAAGAAAAATATCCGGTTGGACAGATTTTTGAAGGGAAAATTGTTCGGTTGGCATCCTTTGGCGCATTTGTTGAATTGGAACCTGGCGTAGACGGATTGGTTCATATCTCTCAGATATCCGACAAACACGTAAATAAAGTGGAGGACGTTCTGAAAACCGGAGAAACCGTTTCTGTCAAGGTTCTGAATGTCAAGCCCAGGGAAAGGCGGATTAGCCTCAGCATCCGGGAAGCTGCTGAAAAAAAGCAGGAGGAAGCTCCCAGGCAGAAGGAAAGCCCCTATGTAAAAGAAGAAATGACCGTTCGTATGGGTGACTTTTTTCCGAAAAGCAAAAAGACTGAAGATAAGGAATAAAATTATTACAGGGGGTCATACTAAAATCGACCTCACAAATGATATATTGAGACCCCCTTTATATTGCGCCGTGTTTATTCACGGCGCTTTTTTTGTAAACGAATGGAATTGATTTTTTGAATGATTTGCGGTATGGAAGGAATACTAAAAAGGAAAATCCATTGATAAAGAAAGAAGGGTACTTCCATGACAGGAAATCAAAAGAAACCAACTCCTGCTCAGAAGGAATATCAGGAATTGGCTAAAAAATCCGTTCCAAAGCGCAAAGTTGTTCCCAATACCATTCGGGCATTTTTGGTAGGCGGATTGATTTGCCTATTTTCGCAGGGGCTGCAGGAAATATTTATACATTTTTTTCATTTTGAAAAATCACAGGCAGGAAACCCGGCATCTGCAGTACTCATTATGCTATCTGCCCTGCTCACCGGATTGGGAGTTTATGATCATATTTCCCAATGGGCAGGCGCAGGCACAGCCGTACCGATTACCGGCTTTGCCAACAGTATTGCATCGGCAGCCATTGAACATCGAAGCGAAGGTTATGTATTGGGCGTAGGCGGCAATATGTTCAAAATAGCCGGACCGGTCATTGTGTTCGGGACTTTTTCAGCTTTTGTTGTCGCTATTATCAAGTTGATCATCAAAGCAATAGGAGGGATATAATGCTGGTAGGACGGCAATCCTGGAGATTTGACAATCCGCCTGTTATCCTGGCTTCTGCAGCGATAGGCGGTCCCTTTGAATCCAAATCCCCCCTGGCAAATGATTTTGATGCGTTTCATGATGATATCTGGCTAAAGCAGAACAGTTTTGAAAAGGCAGAAGTCAAACTGTTGGAGCATGTCTGCCAAAAAGTGCTTGAAAAAGCCGGATTGCAGGGTCAGGATATCAATTTTCTGATAAGCGGTGATCTGGATAATCAAATTACATCCAGCAGTTTTGCTGCAAGATCCCTGGCAATCCCCTATATAGGAGTATTTGGAGCCTGTTCCACTTCCATGGAGGGGTTGGCGGTCGCCAGCAAACTGCTGGACAATGGCGGTGCCAATTACATTCTTACGGCTACGGCAAGTCATAATGCAGCTACGGAAAAACAGTTCCGCTATCCGACGGAATACGGCGCCCAAAAACCTCCCACTTCACAATGGACGGTAACGGGAGCCGGTGCGGCAATCCTTGGGATGGAAGGCAATGGGCCGAGGGTCACATCGGCAACCATCGGCCATGTTGTGGATATGGGCGTCAAGGATCCATTCAATATGGGAGAGGCAATGGCTCCTGCTGCAGTGGATACCATAGAAACCCATTTGAAGGAGATGAATGTCGGACCGGACTATTACGATCTGATCGCAACAGGCGATCTTGGATTTACCGGCTATGCCTTAGCCAACGAACTCTTTCAGAAACATGGAATCCAGTTGCGGGAAGGTTTGTATACGGACTGCGGGATGCTGATTTACGGGAAAAATGCCAAAGTATTTTCCGGCGGCAGCGGCTGTGCCTGCAGTGCAACCGTTACTTACGGACATTTATTGAACCGGATGAGGCGGGGGGAACTGAAAAAAATCCTGATTACCGCGACAGGCGCCCTGATGTCGCCTTTGTCCTATCAGCAAAAGGAGAGCATACCATGTATTGCTCATGCGGTATCGATTGAGTCTATACAGTAAAGGAGGCTGAAAATGACAGAATATTTATGGGCTTTCCTGGTAGGCGGAGGAATTTGTGCAATAGGCCAGATTATGATGGATGTATTTCATATGACTCCGGCGCATACCATGACGGCATTGGTGGTTGCGGGTGCTGTCCTTGGAGGACTGGGCCTGTATGATCCCCTGGTGGAATTTGCCGGTGCAGGAGCCACCACTCCTATCTGCAGCTTTGGAAATTCCCTGCTTAAGGGAGCCATGGCCGAAGCGGAGAGAGATGGCATCATCGGCGTTCTGACCGGGATATTTGAAGTAACAAGTGCTGGCATCTCTGCCGCGATTATTTTTGGCTTTATTGCATCACTGATCTTTCATCCGAAGGGATAAAAACAATTGGAAAATAAATAAAAAAGGCTGTACTACAGCCTTTTTTTAACGCTTCTAAAATGGATGGTGCCTCGGGGCGGAATTGAACCACCGACACATAGATTTTCAGTCTACTGCTCTACCGACTGAGCTACCGAGGCAATGGTGGGCCTTCAGGGACTTGAACCCCGGACCGACCGGTTATGAGCCGGTTGCTCTGACCAACTGAGCTAAAGGCCCATGGTAAAAATGGTGACCCCTAGGAGATTTGAACTCCTGTTACCGCCGTGAAAGGGCGATGTCTTAACCGCTTGACCAAGGGGTCTTATGGTCGGGGCGACAGGATTCGAACCTGCGACCCCCTGGTCCCAAACCAGGTGCGCTACCAAACTGCGCTACGCCCCGCAGGACTTTTCAGACGACCTACAATAATATACAGCATTTCATTCATACTGTCAACCATTTCTTCTTCCCATTTTCATTTATTGTGTTATAATACACAGTGTAACATGATGAATCGTGTTGTAAAAAGGGTTAATTGACAAGATAAGGAGTGAATCCTATGGATATCCTGCAAGAATGGAAGGAACAGGACAAATCCTGGAACATCTCTCTTTCCGGAGAGATCGATATTTATAATGCACCCGAGCTGAAGTCAAAGCTGCTGGACTTGCTGAAACAAAGAAAGGGAGATATACAGGTTGACTGTAAAGATCTGAAGTATATTGACAGTACCGGGCTGGGAGTACTGATCAGTGCGCTCCGCCACGTAAAGGATTACGGCGGAAGCATTACCATCCGGAATCTGAAGCCGTATATTCAGAAGATATTCCGGATCACCGGGCTGGACAAGGTATTTATCATTGAGGCACAGGGGTGAGAAGATGGATGAGATAAATTTAAAACTGCCGGCAAAGCCGGATTATATATCCGTTGCCAGATTAACCACCTCCGCCATTGCCAATCGGCTGGATTTTCGCTTGGATGAGATCGAAGACCTGAAAGTGTCTGTCTCGGAAGCGGGTATCTATCTGATTAACCAAATTTCCGGGATTTCTTTCCTGACGTTCGATTTCCTGATCCATGAGGACCGTCACAGTATGACAGTACATGTAAAGGCCATCGATGGAATCGGCAACAAGGATTCCGTGAAAAAGGAAACCGAACTCAGTCTGTTCATTATTGAATCCGTTACAGACCATGTAAGCAAAGATATGGATCAGGGAGTCATACGGGGCTTTTCAATTTATAAAACAGGTGGGGGAAATCTTGAATGAAAGAAAATGCCGAAGCCCGGAAGAAGGAGGAACAGGATGGCCTCTTGCTGGCTGAGTACTGTAAAACCCGGGACATCGACCTGCGGAATGAACTTGCCGGCAGATACTTGTATATCGCTGAGATTCTCTCAAAGAAATTCTCCAACAGAGGCATCGAATATGATGATTTGTATCAAGTCGCGTCCCTTGCCTTGCTAAAGGCCCTGGAACGATATGACATTACAAAGGGGTACAAATTTTCCAGCTTTGCCACCCCGACCATCGTAGGGGAAATCAAGAATTACTTTCGGGACAGGAGCCGGATCATACGACTGCCACGAAAGGAAAGCGAACTTGTCAAAAAAACAGAAAGCGCCAGGACATACCTTTCCAACCAATTGGGTCATTCCCCGACTCCAACGGAAATCGGCGAATATCTGGGCATTACTTCTGAAAGGGTTCTGGAGCTCATGGAATCCAATTATGAGACAAAAGCAGCTTCCCTGGATTATTATATTGACACGGAGGGGGAAACCGACCTCATGTCGATCATTGGGCGGGAAGAAAAAGACTATCGCCGGATAGAGGACAAGGATTTTGTTGACCGGGTGATGGAGACGCTGAACGATACGGAAAGGAAAGTCATTACCGAGCGCTTTTACGACGGAAAAAGCCAGAGGGAAATAGCAGAGGAGATGGGAGTTTCCCAAATGTATATTTCCAGGATGGAGCGCAGAATACTGGAACGTTTCCGCAGATATCTGAAAAAAGACAGTTAGAACAAACGCCCGCACGTACCCGCCTGTTTCACAGCAAGGGAAAGAGGGTAGAATAATAAAGGCAGCTTTGAAAATTGGGAGGCAATCCTGTGAGCATTTTGTTCTGTAAAAGAATTACTGGGTGTGATTCAAATTGTATCAGGGCCATGATTCACAAAATGGTGAATTGCATCAAAACCTGGAGAAGCTTGTCAGATGAAGAGGAATACGAATTTCGTCTTATATTGAACGAGTTGATTGCCAACGGGACGGTACACGGCAATAAAAGGCTTTGTGACAAGACAATTACTGTTCGGATCGAAGCCGTTGATTCCGGCACAATTGAAATCACAATCCAGGACGAAGGGGCGGGATTTGATTATCGACGTTTTTTCAGGGAAGGGTATCCCTGTGATATGGATCCCTATTCGGAGCGGGGACGTGGATTGAAGCTGATCCGGGCAATTTGTGATGATATCATGTTCAATCAGACAGGAAATCAAATCCGAATTTATAAAACCATAAAAAAGAATGCTGAAAAGTAAATGGATTTTATAAAAGTAAAGCTTTTTTTATATTACGGAAGGATTTTCTTGTTTTACAGAGAACTATATACCATAGTAAAGTAAAAAATTTGGAAGGATTGTGTTTATGGCAGCATTCTTGGTGATTGGCCGGCGCAAGGTAAAGTTCCGATTTTTTGTCTTCCTGGCATTGCTGCTTTCAGCAGTCTTCTGTATTTATACTTATTTGGCAGAGAAGGGTTCTCCAATTGCTTCCGCCTATACATCCGTGGACTATGGTGAAGTCCGTATGACAGTCCGCAGCCCCGCCGTTATTATACGGAAAGAATCCATGTACACGGCTCCCTCCTATGGAAAAGCGGTACCTCTTGCAGCAAATGGTGCTGCCGTTCAAAAGGACCAGCCAGTGGCTGTATTGTATAAAGAAAGTTACGATCCAGATAAGGCGGGACAGCTTTATACCGTTCAGGAGAAAATCACCCAGTATCAGCAGAACCAATTGCCCGGCCAGGTTCTGGATGGCGATATGGAAAAGCTGAAGACGGATAGCAATACATTGGTTCTGAGTGTTCAGGAAATGATCCGGAAGAACGATTGGGATTCCATTGCGCAGAAAGAAAATCAGCTTCGTACCCTGCTGGCGCAGAAGCAAAAGCTGTTGGATCTGCAAACGAAGCCGGATTCTTACCTGAAAGGGCTCTACAATGAGGAAGCAGATATCCGGAAGCAAATGAAAGCCTGGACGGTTTCCGTCAAAGCGCCGGAGACCGGATTGATCAGCTTTCAGCTGGATGGATACGAAAACATCCTGGGTATCGATACAGCGGATCAGCTAACGAAGGGGGACTTCAAGCAAATACTGGAACAGCCTTCTCCGGAAGAAAAAAATAAGAAGGGGAAAGAAGCAAAGGCAGAGCAGCCTTTTTTCAGAATGGTGGACCCTCACAGTAAATGGTATGCCGTTGTTCCATCCGAGGATAAGGATATTTACTTCAACACGGGGGAGGAAATACAGGTATCCCTGGAAGGGAAAGATCCTCTGCCTGCAAGGATCTGTCAGGTCCACAGGGAAAATGGAAACTCCTTTTTTATAATGGAGTTTTCGGGCGGGGTGGAAAAAGTCATGAGCAAGCGAATTCTACCCATTCATATCCAGAAATCAGCCGAAGGTCTTTGCGTACCGGAAAAGGCCCTGATGGTTCATGACGGGAAACGAGGTGTCTTTTTAAAGAATGGAAGTGAGAACCTTTTTATTGAGGTAACAGTTCGGGCTTTGTCCAATGGACAAGCTGTTGTGGAGTCCGTTTCAGATAATCTGGTACTGAAGCTTCATGACCAGGTGATGACGGGCAGAGGGCGGGAGTGATGTTATGGATGTAGAACAAAATATCAAACGGATCCATCAGAAAATCGGTGCAGCTCTCCGGAAATCCAACCGGGCAAACGAAAATGTAACTCTGGTCGGTGCAACAAAGACTGTGGATCCGGAGACGATACAGGAGGCGATTTCCTGTGGATTACACGACATTGGAGAAAACCGTGTCCAGGAGATGATGACAAAATACGATCGGATAAGCGGTGCAAAATGGCATGTCATTGGTACTTTGCAGCGTAACAAGGTGAAGTATATCATTGATAAGGCAGCCATGATCCAGTCTCTGGAAAGCCTGCCGCTTGCCAGGGAAATTGACCATCGTGCACAGAAGATCGGCAGGGTCATGCCGGTTTTGGTCCAGGTGAATCCGGCCAACGAGACAAGTAAATCCGGTCTTCCCGTGGAAGAGGTTTCTCCTTTCATCGAGTCCATATTCAACCTGAAAAATATCAAAGTGATGGGTCTGATGATGATCGCTCCCTATGCGGAAGATCCGGAGTCTGTAAGACCGTATTTTACCATCATGAAACAGTTGTTTGATGAAGTGAAGCAATGTAATTATCCACATACCGATATGCAATACCTTTCCATGGGGATGTCCAACGATTTTGAAACAGCTGTCGAGGAAGGATCCAATATGGTACGTATCGGTACCGCGTTATTTGGAAAAAGGAGGACAACGGAATGGCAGGAAAATTCATGAACAAGTTTTTGAACTTTATCGGTCTGGAAGAGGATATCATGGAAGAGCCCGAAGAGGAAACGGCAGAAGAATCCCAGGGTACATCCAGGGAAGATTTGATTGAGCCTACATTTCAGGCAAAAAACAAGAAAGGCAAGGTAGTGAATATTCATCAATCTTCTTATGTTAAAGTAGTGGTCTATCAGGCACTGACTTACGACGACACCCAGAATATCGTTGATAATCTCAAGAATCGGAAACCCATCATTGTGAATCTGGATTCCCTGGAACAGGAACTGGCCCAGAGGGTTCTGGATTTCATGAGCGGAGCAGTCTATGCCCTGGATGGTACAATCCAAAAAGTGTCAAAGAGTATTTTTGTTCTGGTCCCCAGCAATATTGACATTGTAGGAAACATTCCGGAAGATTTCAAGGGGAAAAGCTTTTATACACTTGGTACCAGCGCGGATAAGGAATAGGAGAGTTCAAACTTGGCCGGTCTGTTCGTAGCTTCCCTCCTGAAAAGAATCGTACTCTTTCTGGATATCTGGTCATGGCTCATCCTTATCCAGTCTGCCCTCACGATTTTTACACACCCAGGGGATCAGGAATCCAGGGCCGTGAAGCTGCTTACCAGAATAACAGAGCCGATCAACGGCCCTTTCCGGCGGTTGCTGAAGAAGACCGGTGTTTTGGGGATGCCTGTGGATATGTCTCCTATGCTTTCCCTGATTACATTGTGGGTTTTATCCCGCCTGTTGAACCTGTTATCGGAAAGCGTAGGAGGATTTTAGTAATGTAGGGAAATTCTATGCTTTTTTATACTCCGGCATGGTTCGCACGAAAAAGTGATATGCAGCAGGAAAGCGACCGTTCCTTGTCATCTGAAAATTCATATCATATTGAAAGGAAGGAAGAATTCTTATGTCACTGACACCGATGGATATTCACAACAAGGAATTTGCCAGAAAATTCAGAGGGTATCAAGAAGATGAAGTTGACGAATTTCTGGATGCCATTGTGGATGAGTTCGAAAAGCTTCATAAGGAGAATATTGACCTGAAGGATAAGGTTCATGCATTGGAGGATCAGGTCAATCAATATAAAACCATGGAACAGACCTTAAAGGATACCCTGGTAACCGCGCAGAAGACAGCGGATGAAGTAACGGCGCTTGCACAGCAAAAAGCCGGGATGATACAAAAGGATGCAGAAGAGCAGGCACATCACGTTGTGGAAAGTGCCAACGACCAGGTAATAGAGATCCGAAAGGAATATCAGGAAGCTCAAAAGCAAATGAAGCTTTTCCAGTCCAAATATCGTTCTTTGCTGGAGACACAGATCGAACTGATCTCCAGTGATGTTGCCGCAGCAGACGATTCAATATCACCTGAAACAAAAGAATAGCAATTTTCCAGGGAGGACATACTGAAATATGTCCTTTTATTTTTTTGTATTTATGCCGGATGCACAAGTTTTTGCATCCGGCAGTTTCAGGAGGAATGGATATGAAAAACAATGAGCAGAATTATTTGAAAGACAAGCTTCAGAAAAAGATGGAGCAGCAGAAGGAAGCTTTCTCCCTGCACAAGGAACTCGGACTGGATGATTCCCTGAGAGAATCATCAGGGGAACTGTCTTACTATGATAACCATCCGGCAGACATTGGCAGTGAAACTTATGAACAGGAAAAGCAGATCGCTCTGGGCAGACATTCCATACGGCAGATCAGTGAAGTAAATGCCGCCATAAAACGAATGGAGAAAGGGAAATATGGGTTCTGCGAATCCTGCGGCAGGGAAATCAGCTTTGAGAGACTGGATGCCATGCCGGAAACCAGATTGTGCATGGAATGCGAAGAGCAACGAAGAGCAGAAACCAGGAAAGAAAAATGGAACCGAAAGGTGGAACAGAATTTCCAGGAACCTGCAATCCCGCATTTTTCTTCTGGAAATAAAAGCGCTTCCTATGACGGAGAGGACGCTTTGAAGGACACACAGGCTTATGGCAGCTCAAGTGGTCCACAGGATGTTGCCTCCAACGGCCCTGTGGATTATCGGCACACCTGGTCCGAAAACCAGGAAGATCAGGGATATGTGGAAGACGTGGACCGCATCAGCAATGCGGTTTATCGGCAGCAATTACCGGGTACCCAGGATAATGATACGGATCTATCCGAAAAGCCGATAAAGGAAGCAGATTATTCCGCGGAAAAAGGGCGGAAGAAAAAGAAGGAAAGCAATTGATGGGGAATGCCTGCGGAAGCCTCCTTATGGTATAATAAGCGGGTACCGAATATAAAGGAGGCTCTTCATGCTGGAAATATTTATTGTTCTTTTTCTTACAGCAGCAGATCGAATCACAAAATATCTGGCAGTTCATTATCTGAAACCACTTCAATCCGTTCCCATATGGAAAGGGGTTTTCAGCCTGACTTATGTGGAAAACCGGGGGGCAGCCTTTGGAATCCTGCAAAACAAGAGGTGGTTCCTGATCGTTTTGCCATTGGTGATTATCGCAGCCATTGTAATTTATCTGATCACTCATCGGGAGGACAGCCTGCTGAGCAAAATCTGCCTTGCTGTTATTCTGGGCGGCGCCATCGGAAATTTGTTGGACCGTATCCTTTTTGGCTATGTGGTGGATATGTTTCAGCTTGTTTTTATTGATTTTCCGGTGTTCAACATAGCAGATACCGCAGTGGTGTGCGGTACGGTTCTGCTTGCCATTCAGATACTTTTTATGGATGTATCCAAATCGTGAAGGCGGTGATGGAGTGGAAAGGATTCATTTGATGCCCGCCCCGGAAGATAATGGACGGAGACTGGATCAATATCTTGCAGAGAAATTGCCGCAGTATTCCAGAAACCATTTTCAGAAGTTCATCCGAAACGGCTTGGTTACCGTGGATGCAGGGCCTGCAAAGGCAAACCATCGGATCCGGGCAGGTGAACGGATTGTCGTTGTTCTGTCCCCTCCGAAGGAAATAAGAGTTGTACCGGAAAATATAGATCTGAACATTGTTTATGAAGACGGGGACATTGCTGTCATCAACAAGCCTCAGGGCATGGTGGTTCATCCTGCTCCAGGCCATGAGTCAGGCACTCTGGTCAATGCCCTGTTATATCACTATGACGAATTATCCGATCTCAACGGGAAATTCCGGCCCGGGATTGTTCATCGGATTGATAAGGATACCTCCGGACTTCTTGTGATAGCAAAAAACAACTTTGCTCACAGCAAGCTGGCAGAGCAACTGCAGAAAAAAGAAGTTTCCAGACAATATCTGGCTCTTGCCGAGGATAATATCAAGCAGGATTCCGGTACCATCTGTGCCCCCATGGGTCGGAATCCGGCCAATCGAAAGAAAATGGCGGTTGTTGCATCAGGACGGAATGCAGTGACCCACTTTCGGGTCCTGGAACGATTTGGTTTCTGCACCTATCTGGAATGTAAGCTGGAAACCGGCCGGACTCATCAGATACGGGTTCATCTCAGCCATATCGGTCATCCGATTATGGGAGATCCGCTATATGGAAGGCATCATCAGAAGTTTTCCCTGGACGGTCAGGCTCTTCATGCAGCCCGATTGTCTTTGATTCATCCCCGAACGGGAAAGTATATGGAATTTTCAGCACCTCTTCCGGATTATTTTGAGAAGTTGCTGAAAATATTGCGACAACAATCAAAAAAATTTTAGCGGGTACTGGACAGGTTTCAAACAATATGGTATACTTGGCAAAGTAAAAAAATGATCAAAGACCTTTAACACGGTTCCGTGAGACCGCAAGGTGCTGGCAGAAATATTCATAAGAGTATGGGATGGCGCCTTGCGGATTGGTAAGGCGCTTTATTTGCGGCCAAATTTCAGCAGCAGAAAGGGGAGGATACCATGTCGGTTGAAAAAGCACAAATTATGGACGAAACAGCTATGAACAGAGCTTTGTCCCGAATTGCCCATGAGATCGTGGAAAAGAATAAGGGGGTTGCCGATGTCGTTCTGATTGGAATCCGACGCAGGGGAGTTCCGCTGGCTCATCAGCTGGCAGACAGAATCCGGGAGTTTGAAAAACAGGACGTACCGGTGGGAATCCTGGATATTACGCTGTACCGGGATGATCTGTCTGCCTTGTCCGAGCAGCCCGTCATCAACAGTACGGATGTTCCGTTTCCCATTACCGATAAGATTGTGGTAATGGTGGATGATGTCCTGTACACCGGCCGGACTGCCAGGGCAGCCATGGATGCACTGATTGATCTGGGCAGGCCGACTGCAATTCAATTTGCCGCATTCATCGACAGAGGCCATCGTGAGCTTCCGATACGTGCGGATTACGTTGGGAAAAACGTGCCTACCTCCAGAAACGAGATTGTACAGGTGCACGTTGCAGAGGTTGATGATGACAACCGTGTGGTCATCACGGAATAGATTCCATTATTCCGTAAAATATTCCATAAAATAAGAAAAGAGAACCCCTTTAAAGACAGTCCTGCGAGACTGACAAGGGCAAAACGGTTCAAGTGAACCATTGTGCCTTGACAGAGGACGTCAAGGCATTTTTTATGACCATTTCACAGGATGAAATGACCAGGCAGGAGAGATTATATTATCAGGAGGCTTTTTATGCGTAACCATTCAAAAACCATCAGTTATTTACCGGACGAGCGGCCCCCATTCTGGAAACTGCTTCTCTACGCACTGCAGCAAGTTATCGTCATGTTCCCGGCAACCGTAGCCGTAGCAATCATTACCGGCTTTCATATTTCCACCACTATTTTTGCCAGCGGGCTGGCAACCATATGCTTCCTGCTGATGACCGGAAAAAAGATTCCTCTTTATTACGGATCCAGCTTTTCCTATGTTGCTGCCATCAGCGGTCTGATGAGCTCCAAAGCTCTCTCCGGTTATGTACTGGATGAGAAGATTGCAATGGCCCAGTTTGGCATTGTCCTGTCAGGCTTTATTTCCATAGCGGCAGGTCTGATTGTCAATCGCTTCGGCAGGGATTCCATCGAAAAGGTCCTTCCTGCCACAGTAACCGGTCCCATTGCAATGATTATTGGTTTAACCCTGGCAGGGAATGCTATGTCAGACGCCGCTTCCATTTCCGTGGATGCCCTGGGTACGATCCGGGTGGCAAAGTCTCAAATCGCCACGGCCACCAACATGGCATGGATCGTTTCCCTTGTGACATTGATTTCAACCATTTTGTTTTCCGTTTATCTGAAAGGAATATGGGGTCAGCTTCCCCTGATTCTGGGTCCGGCACTGGGATGTCTGACTGCAGGCATTATACAGTGGACCACTGGTATCAATTTATTTAAAACCCTGCCGGCTGAAGAAATCGGAAAAGGAATCTTTTCCCTTCCCATTTTCACCTTTCCAAAACCAAACTGGATGGCGGTCGCAGCCATTATGCCCATTGCAATTGCCACCATACCGGAATCCACGGCTCATATTTATCAGCTTGATATTTATGTAAACAACCTGGCCAGGGAAAAGCATAGCAATAAGAAATACAATCTGGCAGATATGCTGGGGCGGAACCTGATCGGGGATGGAATCGGTGATATTGTTTCCGGCTTCATAGGAGGACCGGCCGGAACAAACTATGGCGAGAATATCAGCACCATGGCCATCAGCAAGGTGTTTTCCGTCCCGGTTCTGATTGCTGCATCGGTTCTGGCCATGATTATTTCCTGCTTTACCCCATTGATCAATGCGATTTATTCCATTCCCACCGCAGTGATTGGCGGTCTGGAAATCTACCTGTTCGGTACCATTGCAGCACAGGGAGTGGCCATTATGGTGGAGAAAAAGATCGATCTGTTCTGCTCCCGGAATATTGCCGTGATCGCTGTCATTATGATAATCGGTATTGGCGGCCAATATGCCTTTGGCGGCAACATACCAATCTTTGGAATGGAGATTCCCTGTGTCGCCGGCGCTTCCATATTCGGTATCCTGATGAACTTAATTCTGAATATCGGAAACAAAAAAGAGCGAAGTGTATAAAATTCATTACAACAGATAAATCCATCCCCTTTAAGTGCAGTCCAGTGAGGCTGTCAAGGGTAGGAGTATATATATGGTATGAGCAGCGTTCTGCTATTCATACGAGCCCATATATTTTCCCCATGCCTTGACATATAGACTGTCAGGGCATTTTTGTGTGGCTGGCCGGACCACCTTCCCTGATTCCATTGGAAATGAGACGAACTGGTGCAAATGTTGGAAGGTGTGCAAGAACCATTCCCCACTTGTTCAGCCCGGCAGCCGCAAAATATGATGGCTTCTCAAAGCTTCTTCATCCTCTGTACTTTTTCTTCTGACGGAGTGACATACATGGTTTGATACTGCTCATAGATCACCATCCCCGGCTTTGCTCCACCCGGCTTTTTTACATGCTTTCTGGGACAGTAATCCACGGGTACATTGGCAGAAGTCCTGCCTTTGCTGTAATAGGCTGCCAGGTTGGCAGCTTCCTGCAGAGTGGTATCCGGAACCGAACGCCCTGCTGTCTTGACAATGACATGGGATCCGGGTATGACCTTGGTATGCAGCCAGAGATCCTTTCCGGCGGCTGTTTTCAGGGTAAGATGATCATTCTGCATATTGTTTTTGCCTACAAATATTTCGTAGCCATCCGAGGACAGATAATGATGGGGAAGGGAAACCTCATGCCGCTGCGGTTTCTTCTTCCCGGAGTTCCTCCGAAGATACCCTTCCCGTATCAGTTCCTCCCGGATAGCTGATATATCCGCCTCATCGGAGCACATGGACAAATGCTCCGCCAGGCTTTCCAGATAGGTGATTTCCTCCCGGGTTTCCCTTCGGAACTTCGTTTGCTTTGCAACGACCGTCCTGTACTTGTTATACTTTTTAAAGTAGGCCTGGGCATTTTGGGAAGGCGACCTGGCAGGATCCATGGGAATCCGGACACGTTTTCCATCCGGGTCATGGTAGTTCTCCAGTGTTACTTCCCTTTCACCAGGGGATATCCTGTAAAGGTTGGAGGTGATCAGCTCACCATACAATCGATAAACTTCGCTGTCCTGTGCCTTTTCTATTTCCGCCGACTCCATAGCCAGTTTTTTCGTGCAGCGATCCATATTATTCCGGATCACCTTACGAAGATGGGAAGTTCGCTGCTGGATTCGTTCCATGCGGTCCCGGGTGATAAAGTAGTCATCCAGCGCATCAGAAAAGGATGGATAGGATTTCATCTGTCCGGAGGGAAAAATCCCGTAGGGAAACGGCAGGATATCCTTCGGCTTGTTCTGCTCTCCAAGTACAAGGATTGGCTGAAACAATCCCTCCCGGACCTTTGAAAAAAAGTCTGTAAAGGCAGAAGCAATCCTTTCCGCGCAGTCTGCCTGCTGCCCGCCGGATTCACGGGCCGCCATGCGGCAAATCTCCTCTGCCGTGGTTCGGGAGATCCCGGTAAAGTAATCGGCCAAAATCCGTTCCGGCCGGACATTGTGATTCTGCGAGGTCAGCAAAGACAGAACCTGCTCCCTTCCTGCCTTGCGGGGATCTGATTTTCCATGGGAAGGCGGATCTGTATAATACTTTCCGGGCAGTACTTCCCTTACACGGCTGATATTTTTGCTGACATGCTTGACACTGTCCAGGATTTTCCCATCCTGATTTGTGAAAATAATATTGCTGTGTCTTCCCATGATCTCTATGATCAACTTCTTCCTTGTCCAATCTCCCATTTCATCCAGGCTTTCAAAATGGAGGATCAGAATTCTGTCAAATCCAGGTTGCGAAATCGACAGAAGCCTTCCGCCAATCAGATGCTTTCGGAGCACCATACAGAACATGGGGGGAGAAAGTGGGTTTGTTTTGTCCTGACGGGTCAGGTGAATCCTGGGATGACCGGAGCTGGCAGACAGCAATAATCTGTAATTCTGACCATTATTTCGAATCAGAATATGTATTTCATCCGTTTCCGGCTGATATATCCGGTCAATACGCCCATTTTCCAGGACTGTCTGTAATTCGCCTGCCAGGCCGTTGAGCAGGACCCCATCCAGTGACATTTCAATTCCTCCCGCATTCCATTGGATAATGCTGTTCTTATCCATGATTTCTTTTTAATCCTGATTTCCTGTCATGTTTATTATACACCAGTTTGCCGGGAAGGAACAGATTTGGAAGATCTTTTTCAGAACAGTGTCCCGTTTGGATTAAATGTGATAGAATAATTTCAGTGTGAAATTGATTTTAAGGATACATACAACCCCTGCTTGCCTAATATAAATAGTATTAAGATAAGACAAGGGGGGAGATCGCTTTGCAAAAAAAAGTCTGGTTCCTGACTGCAATGCTGTTGATTCTTACATTGGTATTTGCCAGTTGCAACCAAAAGAAGGAAGGCAAAGTAAATTCCAAAGACATCCCAACGGCAACAGACGAACAAACAGGCGAAAAGAGCGGGGAAAAGAAGGAAAAGAGCGGGGAAACAAATGAACTGATCCGGGAGACTGTCGTTTACTATCAGGATGATGCGGGATATTTGGTTCCTGTTATGCGTAAGATACCATGGGTGGAAGGAATTGCAAAAGCTACCCTGAATGTTATGACGGATACCCCGGAGCAACAGGAGGACCTGATGATGATGGGCTTAAAGCCCCTGCTTCCTGCGGATGCCAAGGTGCTGGGCATGTCCATCAGGGACCGTGTTGCCATGCTGGATCTGAATCGTGCGGTATTGGATTGCAAGGATGCCACTGCAGAGAACAATATGATTCAGGGCATTGTTTTGACCCTATCAGGATTTTCTACCATCGATAAGGTGCAGTTTCTTTTTGACGGCAAGGTCGTTGACTCCATGGAACATGGAACAAAAGTAAAGGATCCCATTGGCCCATCGGATGTCAATGTTGAGATGTCGGACGATGCCACGGCTCAGGGAGCAAAGGTAACCGTATTCTACCAAAGCACCTCCCCCAGCCAGTATGATTATCTGATTCCGGTGACGAGAATTACGTCATCCGAAAATACGACACTGGAAACTGCAATTCAGGAACTGCTGAATGGGCCAAAGGATAAAGACAATATGACCATTGATATTCCTCCGGATACCAAACTTCTGGGAGCACAGATGGAGAAGGGGACGACCTATCTGAACTTCAGCAAGGAGCTCAGGGATCTGGCAAATTCCAGGGACAGTGAAGCCATGGTAATGAGAGCAATAAAAATGGCGGCCATGCAGTTTCCGGAAGTGAAGCAGGTAAAGGTTCTTGTGGAAGGAAAGGATTATGCAGAGAGTACGCCACTGGACAGCACACCGGTATTTGCCAACGAATATGAATAACGGGATCAGGCTCAGACCGTCGAAAAATGGCTGTCTGAGCTTTGTTCCATCATTTATCACAAAGGAGAAAAAGATATGAGATCAGACGGAAGAGCCAACAATCAAATGAGACCGATCCAAATCACAACAGATTATATCTGTCATGCAAATGGTTCGGTATTAATCGAATGCGGAAGGACCAGAGTCATCTGTACGGCCATGGTGGAGGATAAGGTGCCTCCCTTTTTGAGGGGAACCGGAAAGGGCTGGATTACCGGGGAATATGCCATGATTCCTGCAGCCACCCAGGTACGTAAGGTCCGGGAGTCAAGAAGGGGCAGAGTGGAGGGCAGAACCCAGGAAATTCAGAGACTGATCGGCCGTTCCCTTCGTTCCGTTGTTGAATTGAAAGGCCTTGGAGAACGAACCATCTGGATCGACTGCGATGTGATCCAGGCAGATGGCGGTACCCGAACGGCATCCATCACCGGCAGCTTTATCGCTTTGGTGTACTGTATCCAATGGATGATGGAGCAGGGTATGCTGAGGAAAAGTCCGATTCACAGTTATGTCGCAGCAGTCAGTGTGGGAATACATGATGGAAATCGGATATTGGACCTCTGCTATGATGAGGATTCCCATGCCAAGGTGGATATGAATATTGTTATGACAGACAATGGGAAATTCGTGGAGGTTCAGGGAACCGGGGAGGAAAGCCCATTCAGCCGGGAAGACCTGATGGAGCTTTTACAGATGGGTCAGAACGGCACGGAAGAATTGATTGAAATACAGAAAAAGGCCCTGGGGGATCTCTGCAGATTGGTGGGAGACCGGTCATGAAAAAGAAAAAGCTGCTCATCGCCAGCAATAATGCAGGAAAAGTAAAGGAATTCCGGAGTTTGTTTTCCAGGTTGGGGTTTGAAGTCCTGTCCCTGAAGGAAGCAGGACTGAACGTTGTGGTGGAAGAGGATCAACCTGATTTTGCAGGGAACTCCTACAAGAAAGCCAGTGAAATCGGAAAAAGAATCGGTGAAATTACTCTGGCAGACGATTCCGGCCTTGAAGTGGAGTCTTTGGGGGGACAACCCGGGGTATATTCTGCAAGGTTCGCCGGTGAGGGTGCAACAGATCAGCAAAACAACGAAAAACTCCTTGCCAGAATGAAGCAGGTCCCGGAAGAAAAAAGGAAAGCCTGCTTTCGCTGTGTGATCACCCTGTATTACCCAGATGGAAAGTATCTGCAGACGGAAGGCAAATGTATCGGGAAGATTGGACTTTCTCCGTCCGGAAACGGGGGATTCGGCTACGACCCTCTTTTCCTGCCAGACAGATATCACAATAAAAGCATGGCAGAATTATCTTTGAAAGAAAAAAACCGGATAAGCCACAGAGCCATTGCCCTACATTCCATGATTTCTCTCCTGCGTGCGCAGGGAAGAGAAGACTGATTTATTTTTGGCCTTGACGAAACCAGGATGTTGCGCTATACTATTTTTGTTGTCCCGGCTGGGAACAGACGAATGGTTTACATGGAATTCCAGTAAGTTTTTGTTGACATCAATGGTTAAATATGATAACATATTAACTTGTCAGCATGAAGTGCGGGTGTAGTTCAATGGTAGAATTCCAGCCTTCCAAGCTGGTTGTGTGGGTTCGATTCCCATCACCCGCTCCATTATGCGCCTGTAGCTCAGCTGGATAGAGCAACGGACTTCTAATCCGTAGGCCAGGGGTTCGAATCCCTTCAGGCGCACCAATAATCAGGATTATTATATTATGGTGGGTGTAGTTCAGCTGGTTAGAGCGCCAGATTGTGGCTCTGGAGGTCGTGGGTTCGAATCCCACCACTCACCCCATTAAGTGATGTCTGCTGTTATTATTTTGGGGCGTAGCCAAGACGGTAAGGCACGGGACTTTGACTCCCGGATTCGTAGGTTCGAGTCCTGCCGCCCCAGCCATATGGCCCATCAGCACAGTCGGCAGAGCACCTGACTCTTAATCAGGGTGTCCGGTATTCGAATCGCTGAGGGGTCATCAGAGGAATAGCGAGTGCAAAGCGAATAAAACGGCCGGGAGATATGCGGGCGTGGCGGAATTGGCAGACGCGCTAGACTTAGGATCTAGTGCCTTATGGCGTGGGAGTTCAAATCTCTTCGTCCGCACCAATTCGTACTTGCCATTTTTCACGAGATGCGCTATAATGGCTGATGTTCCTGAAAATAAGCGGGAGTGGCTCAGTGGTAGAGCGTCGCCTTGCCATGGCGAATGTCGCGAGTTCGAATCTCGTCTTCCGCTCCATTGTTTGCGCCCATAGCTCAGCTGGATAGAGTGACAGACTTCGAATCTGGAGGTCGTAGGTTCGAATCCTACTGGGCGCGCCAAGTTTCAGTTTTGTATCCGCTTTTATAAGTACCATAGTTTCATATGGACCATTAGCTCAGTTGGCAGAGCACCTGACTCTTAATCAGGGTGTCCAGGGTTCGAGTCCCTGATGGTCCACCACAGATGGTTCTGGGGATTCCGGGTTTTAGGAATTCCTTTTTTTTATGCCCAAAATAGGGGGGCGCCAATTGGTCGCCACGGCATCCAATCCATTTATTTTTCGCCTGTAATTTTCCATATATTTCATTACTATTGTTGTAATATTTGATCTCAAATCAATGGATACTATATATAAGAAAAGAGGAGGCGATACAGAAATGTATGGAAAATCGGAAAAAACGCAGCAACATCTGCAGGGCGTCAAATGTGTGGTAAACTCCTGCTATTATCACAAACCCGGAGATTACTGCCAGGCAGCAGAAATCGAAATACAGCCGCCGCACGCCCAGAACACCACGGAAACAGACTGTTCCACTTATATACAGGAGTAAGTTCCAGGGAAGGACCTGCTGTCCTTCCTTTTTTCTTTTCCCTGCTTTCCTTTTACATTTTACTTTCTTTCTGTCCGTTTATCTTGAGTTCGCGAAAATTATGGTATAGAATAAATACAATATCAGTTCAGGGTCATGGGGGAATTATGTGAAAAAATTGATGTTGGGCAACGAAGGAGTGGCCAGAGGTGCATATGAAGCCGGTGTCCGGGTGGCAGCTGCTTATCCGGGCACACCAAGTACCGAAATAGCGGAGACAATTGCAAAGTATGATGAGGTGTACGCAGAGTGGTCACCCAATGAAAAGGTTGCATTGGAAACAGCGATAGGCGCTTCCATTGGAGGAGCCCGGGCTTTGGTATGCATGAAGCATGTGGGACTGAATGTTGCGGCAGATCCCCTGTTTACCGTTGCTTATACCGGAGTGAACGGAGGGCTGGTCATCGTCACAGCAGATGATCCCGGCATGCACAGTTCCCAGAATGAACAGGACAGCAGATATTATGCGAAAGCGGCTCATATCCCGATGCTGGAGCCCGCAGACAGTCAGGAAGCAAAGGATTTTACCAAACTGGCATACCGCATCAGTGAGGCTTATGATACACCGGTACTGATCCGAATGACGACCCGCGTATCCCATTCCCAGAGTATTGTAACTCTAAAGGAGCGACAAGAGGTCGGTAGGAAGGCATATTATAAGGATTCCGCGAAATATGTCATGATGCCGGGTATGGCACGGAAGAGGCATATCGTTGTGGAAAAGCGGGAAGCGGAGCTGTCGGAAGCAGCAGAACAACTTTCTGTCAACCGGATGGAGAGCAAGGACCCTTCCATTGGAATTATTGCAGCCGGCATAGCCTATCAATATGCAGCGGAAGCTCTTCCGGATGCTTCCATTCTAAAGCTTGGCATGGTGCATCCACTGCCTATAAAACGGATTAAGGAATTTGCATCCAGGGTAAAAAAGCTATACGTTGTCGAAGAGCTGGAGCCAATACTGGAAGACGAAATCAAAAGCCGGGGAATATCCGTAATCGGAAAGGAGCTTTTTTCCAGACAGGGGGAGCTCAGCGCCTGGATTATTAAGGAAAAAATCACCGGGATAACGCCCCGGTTCTCCGGCTTCCCGGAAGAATTGCCGGAAAGACCGCCCGCTTTGTGTCCCGGATGTCCGCACCGCGGAGCCTATTATGTGATGAAGCGTCTGAATCTGACGGTCGTGGGAGACATTGGCTGCTACACCCTCGGTGCCCTCCCACCGCTGAACAGCGTGGATGCCAGTATCTGCATGGGAGCCAGCATTGGCATGGCTTTGGGAATGGAAAAGGCAAGAGGCCGGGATTTTTCCAGGAAACTGATTGCAGTGATAGGGGATTCCACGTTCATTCATTCCGGGATTACCGGGCTGATCGATGTGGTATACAATCAGGGAATTACGACAGTAGTGATTCTCGACAATTCAACAACCGGGATGACCGGCCATCAGGATCATCCGGCTACCGGCAAAAACATCAAGGGGGATCCGGCTCCGATATTGAATTTATACGCTCTGGTAAAGGCAATCGGCATCCCGAATGTCCGGGTAGTGGATCCTTTTGATATCGAACAGGCCGAGAAAATCCTAAAGGAAGAAACCAAAAGGGAAGAGCCTTCCGTGATCTTTTTCCAGAGGCCCTGTGTCCTGTTATCCAAAAAATCCGGATTGCCCTGTTTCATAGATCATGAGAGCTGCAAGTCCTGTGGATCCTGTCTCCGTCTTGGTTGTCCGGCTATTTTGAAAAAGGAAAACCGGATCGGGATCAACCAGCAATTGTGCAATGGGTGCGGCTTGTGTCAGAATGTATGCCGGTTCCATGCCATAGAGGGAGGCAGCAAAGAATGAAGGACACGAATATACTGATTGTAGGGGTCGGGGGGCAGGGGACGCTCCTGGCCAGCAGAATATTGGGTCAACTGGCAATGAATTGTGGTGTTGATGTGAAAATATCCGAAGTTCATGGCATGGCGCAGCGGGGTGGAAGCGTCGTGACACATGTCCGATTCGGGCATCACGTTTCATCGCCCCTGGTGGAACGTGGACAGGCTGACATCATACTGGCCTTTGAGAAACTGGAGGCTTATCGCTGGCTTCCTTATCTGCGGGACAACGGAATCCTGGTAGTAAACGATCAGGAAATCGATCCCATGCCGGTTATTATGGGCATATCCAAATATCCTGAAGGGCTTTCCCAAAAATTGAAATTCCGGTGCGGACAACTGGCTTGGATTCCTGGAATGAAGATTGCAGAGCAAGTCGGCAATCTGAAAGTAACGAATACTGCGCTTCTTGGTGCTTTGGCCAGATATCTGGAAGCCTCTCCGGAAACATGGCAGAAAGCAATAGAAGAAACCGTGCCCCCAAAAACTGTGGAAGCCAACCGGAAAGCTTTCTCCATGGGATATGCCATACAGGAGGAAACGAAATAATATGAGACCAACGATTGCACGAATTGACCTGTCAAGACTGAAACATAATATACAGGGCCTGCGATCCCTGATTTTACCGGAAACCGAGTTTATGGCAATTGTCAAGGCAAATGCCTATGGCCATGGTGCAAAGGAAATTGCAGCCGGTGCCATTGCAGCCGGTGCCTCCCAGTTAGGCGTTGCCCTGCCGGAAGAGGGAGCGGAATTGAGGGAAGCAGGAATAGCCGCACCGATTCTGGTCCTGGGGGAAATCGATGAAGAACAATGCACAGCCGTTCTTCAATATGGACTGACCCAGGCAGTACCGTCCCTTCCCACAGCCCGTTGTCTGAATCAGGCAGCAAAAAAAGCAGGTAAAACAGCGAAGGTCCATCTGAAGCTGGATACCGGAATGGGCCGAATCGGTTTTAGGAGTCGGAAGGAGCTGCAGGATGCAGCAGACGAACTGAAAGACATGAAAAATCTGTCCATTGAAGGAGCTTTTACCCACTTTGCTTCGGCTGACGAAGAGGATCCTGCATTTACCCGGGAACAAATCAAAAAGTTTCATCTTATGATCCGGTTTCTGCAAAATAGCGGATTTCCTCTCCGCACGGTCCATGCCTCCAACAGTGCCGGGATTTTCCGGTTTCCGGACGCCAACTACAACCTGGTAAGGGGCGGGATCAGTATGTATGGCTACTTTCCATTCCCGACCGAACGAAAGGAAACGATCCGGCTCCTGCCCGTATTGCAATGGGAAACCCGGATTGTCCATATAAAAACGGTGGAAGCGGGGTGCAGCATCAGTTATGGACGGACTTACGTTGCACGGGATACAAGAACGATTGCAACCCTGCCGGTGGGATATGCAGATGGCTACAACCGGCTGCTGAGCAACCGTGGAAGTGTTCTGATCCATGGAAAACGGGCACCTGTGGTCGGGCGGATCTGCATGGACCAGACCATGGTGGACATCACCGATATACCGGGAATTGTTACAGGAGATCCGGTCATTCTCATTGGAGAACAGGATGGAGAAGCCATTACGGCGGATGACCTGGCAGATTTATGTGGAACGATTTCCTATGAAATCCTGACATCCATCAGCGAAAGAGTGCCAAGACTTTATATCCATTCTCATTCTAAGGAAGAAATGAAATGAACAAGCGGGAAATCAGGCGGAACATGGCTTCCGCAAGGGATCGGATTCCGGATAGGGAAAGGCAATCCAGGAGCCAATCCATTGAAAGACATCTGACTGCCCTGGAGGCATATGAAAAGGCAGAGGTTCTTCTGACATACGCAAGCTTTCGCAGTGAAGCAGATACACTGGGCCTGATCCGGACAGCGCTGGAAACGGGCAAACGGGTTGTCGTGCCAGTATGCGTACCCAATAAAAAAAGAATCCTGCCCTGCGAAATACAGAGCCCTGACGACCTGATGCCCGGCTATTTTGGGATCCCGGAGCCTCCAAAGCAGTTCCGGAGGCAGATACGTGTGGAGGAAATTGATCTGGCTGTCATCCCGGGACTGGCATTTGACCGGAAATTCAACCGATTGGGATACGGAGCCGGTTATTATGATCGCTTTCTGCCGAAAATGCGCAGGGACGCTGCGAAAATCGGGATTGGTTTTGCCTTTCAGCTGGTGGATCAACTGCCGGCGGATCCATTTGACGTACCAATGGATGGAATTATTACGGATTCCGATTGGATCGGGAGGAAATAGCAGGAAAGCAACAGCAATCAGTACTGGAAATCCAGCCTGTTTTCGTGTAAAATAGAATGGAATTGAAAATTTGTTGCTTTCAGATAAGAATGAAAAAGGGGAGAACCGGATATGGGGTACGGAAAATTTGGATGGAAACTGCTGGGCACCCATGCACTGATGACGGTGATACAATTATTCCTTTATTTTTTATTGTTCAGTATTTTTCCAAAAAATGAGATCTATCAATGGGCAATGGGCATTTTCTTTATCTTCCTATTTTGGGTGGTGATCTATGCGGATGCCAGCTATTATGGCCAAAATGATCTGAAGAGGGGCACGTTCCAAAAAACGAAGGGCTTTCTCTCCGGATTGATTGCATCCATTCCCGGCATCCTGTTGTATGTTGGTTCGTTGATTTACCAACCCATTGAAATCGCTTTGCGATGTTGGTTAATTCCCTATGTCAAACTGTTTGTGGCATTTGAGAATGTCATGCCCTATGTTGCCATTGTGTTTATCCTGATGTTTCCGGTTGTATCCGGTGTCAGCTATCTGGATGGGATACGGAGACGAAAAAAGGTTCTGGAATCCATTCAGAAAAAGGATGCAATGCGGGGCAAGCTTTCCAAACGGGATGGTTAATGGAAGTCCAGGCATTTAACGGAAGTTTCGGGCTGTGAATGAACAGAGTGAAAAGCAGCCGATAGGAGAAGCAATTCAAAAACATAAGACAGTACTTATATGCAGGTAAGAGCATCCTTTTGGGTGCTCTTTTTATATGGTTTTCACTGATATACTAAAAGTTCCCAGTTTGAGTATAAAACCGAGGCTTTACTGGAAGAATATATGTATCAAAACAGGAGGTTCAGAATGGAAGGGCATAAAAAAGGAACTCTTATCATTATAGGTGGTGCAGAGGACAAGGAGAAAGACTGCACCATTCTCACAAAGGTTGCCGAGCTTTCCGGGGAAGAGGCGGGTAAAATCGTTATTTTGACCGTCGCGACGGAATTTCCATCAGAAGTAGGGAAGGAATATAAAAAATTGTTCTCCCGACTGCATGTTTCGAACATTGATGCACTGCATATTGAAATGCGCGAAGATGCCGATGATCCGGCAACGCTGCACCGTTTGGAAGGTGCGACATGTGTGTTTTTTACCGGAGGGGATCAATTGAAGATTACGAGTTTGATTGGCGGAACCAGGACTGATTGGTTTTTGAAGGAAGCTTTTTCCGATGGGCTGATTCTTGCAGGAACCAGTGCCGGTGCCTCCGCCATCAGCGAGGTAATGATTACTTCCGGAAATGACGATCAGGCGCCGAAAAAATGCACGGTCAAAATGGCACCTGGTCTGGGTTTTCTGAGCGGTGTCGTCATTGACCAGCATTTTGCACAGAGAGGCAGGACCGGGCGACTCCTGGCAGCCATTGCGCAAAATCCCCATATCCTTGGAATCGGTATCGACGAAGACACGGCTGTCGTGGTTTATCCGGATGAAACCTTTGAAGTAATCGGCTCCAATGCCGTTACGATTCTGGATGGGGTTCGCTTAAGCTATACCAATGTTTCCGAATCCTACCCGGATGATATTCTGGCACTGACCGACGTTACCCTTCATATTCTTCCTCATGGATACGAATTTGATATACGAAACCGTGTCCCTATCTTAAGGAGGTAAATTCTTTTGCAGATACGTGAATGGAAAGCCTATTCCGGGCGAAATATATACAGCCATCAAAAAGTAATCAAAATAATTGTTGATTTGGAGGAGTGGCGTGATATCCCGACCGTGCAAATTTGTGACTTTAATGAGCGGATCCTGGAATTGCTGCCTGGACTTCGCACTCATCATTGTTCGCTTGGATTTGAAGGCGGATTTCAGAAAAGGCTGGAGGAAGGGACCTATCTGGCTCATGTTATTGAACACAGTACATTGGAAATTCTGAATCTTGTCGGTCAATCCGTCTCGTTCGGCAGGGCAAGGCAGATCGGTGACAGCAGCAGCTATACGGTACTGTTCGCTTACCAGGAAGAGCATTCCGGTCTGGAAGCAGGAAAGGTGGCTGTTCAGATGGCAAATGCCCTCTGCTCCGGGGAACCGTTCGATTTGAATCCCGGATTGAAGCAAATCAGGGAACTGATGTCCCGTTATGGACCTGGGCCCAGTACACAGGCTATTGTTAATGCCGCCGTGGACAGAGGCATTCCGGTAACAAGGATCGGCAAGGGAAGCATTATTCAGCTGGGATATGGAAAATACAATAAGAAAATAGAAGGAACCCTGTCGGACAGTACCAGCTGCATTTCCGCAGACATGGCCTGTGACAAGACCGTAACCAAGGAACTGCTCAGCCGGGCAGGGATCCCTGTTCCGGGGGGAGTTGTCTGCCTGACGGCAGAGGAAGCTGTAAAAGCAGCAAGGAAAATCGGATGGCCTGTGGTAATCAAACCAGTCAACGGAAACCAGGGGAAAGGGGTGTCCCTGAACATTCAGTCTCCGGAAGAAGTTGCAGAAGCATTTCCCATTGCAGCCAAAATCAATGAAAACGTTTTGGTGGAGGAGTTTGTGAAAGGCAAGGATTATCGGGTACTGGTCATAGGGGATCAGGTATCTGCCGTATCTCTCCGGATGCCTGCCTTTGTCATGGGCAACGGAAGGCAGACCATAGCCGAACTGGTGCAGCAGAAAAACAGGGATGAAAGACGGGGAACCGGTCACGAAAAGCCCCTTACCAAAATTATCATTGACGAGATCAGTCAGAATATATTGAAAAAACAGGGATACTCCCCGAAAAGCATTCCGAGGGAAGGGGTACGGATTTACCTCAAAGCCAACGGAAACCTCAGCACAGGCGGAGAAGCCATGGACTGCACGGAAAAAATACATCCATACAATCAGGAGCTCGCCATCCGGGCAGCGAGAATTCTTGGACTGGACATCGCCGGGGTGGATATCGCATGTGCCAATATCAGCAAACCCCTGCTGCACGGACAGGGAGCCGTCCTCGAAGTAAATGCCTCTCCCGGTATCCGGATGCATCTTTTCCCATCCAGGGGAGAACCAAGAAAAGTTGGAAACGCCATTGTGGATATGCTTTTCCCATATGGGAGCAGACATTCTATCCCCATTTTTTCGATTACCGGGACCAATGGAAAGACAACCACAACCAGAATGATAGCACATATTCTGAAATCCTGCGGTCAAACTGTTGGAATGACAACAACCGATGGTATTTACATCAATGACCAGTGCATTTTGAAGGGAGATACAACCGGTCCGGAAAGCGCTCAAATCATCCTGACGGACAAGGCAGTGGATGCAGCCGTCCTGGAGACGGCCCGCGGAGGATTGATACGTTCCGGCCTGGGATATGATCTGGCAGATGTCGGAGTCCTGACCAATATCAGTGAAGATCATCTGGGCCTGGATGGGGTGGAAACTCTGGAAGATCTGCTTCATGTAAAGTCGTTGGTTGTGGAAGCCGTCAAAAGCAACGGGTATGCTGTCCTGAATGCAGACGATCCCCTGGTGGTCCAGGCTGCTGAGCAGACAAAGGCAAATGTAATATATTTTTCACGGCAGGAAGACAACCTGATTGTTCATAAACATATTTCGGCAGGAGGGATCGCCGTCTTTCTCAAGGATCATTATATTACCCTTGCGACGGGGAATGGATTGCTGAAAAGTCTGTCGGTGGAACAGATTCCTGCCACCTTCGGAGGCAAGCTGATCTATAATATTGAAAATTCGCTGGCGGCTTTCAGTGCCGCCTATGCCCTGAAGATTCCGCTGCATGTTATCGAAAGCGCCATGACCTCTTTCTACTGCGATGAAATCCATAATCCAGGCAGATTCAATATTTTTAACATCCGGGATTTCCGGGTCGTGGTGGATTATGGACATAATATTGCAGGATACGAAAGGACTACAGAAGCCGTCCGGAAGATGGGTGGATCCCGACTGATCGGAATCATTGGCACTCCGGGGGATCGGGAGGATTCTGCCGTAAAGAAAATAGGATTTATTGCCGGAAAGTCTTTTGACCGGATTATTATCAAGGAGGATAAGGACTTAAGAGGCCGTAAACCGGGAGAAATCTCACAACTGTTATTGTCCGGCGTCCTTTCGGCGGGCCTTCCAAAAAGTGCTGCATCCCTGATCCGGAAGGAAGAAGAAGCGCTTCGCCATGCAATGGATCACGCCATTGCCGGCGATATCATTGTGATTTTTTATGAGAAGCTGGAGAGCTTGATGAAAATAATCAATGAGGAGACATCAAAAAGAGTCAGGGTAAAAGAACGGGAATCATCTGAAATTACACTGGCAAAAGCCTGATAGATGTCGGTAAGGGCCCTGCAAAGGGCCCTTTTGTTTTAGCCTGTAAAAACGTGTATAATAGGAGGCAGGATGAATAGGAGGTATCTTTGTGATAACATTCAAGGACATCGAACTGAAAGATAAGGCCCTGTTTGACCAATATTTTGCCGCCAGGAATTATGAAAGCTCCGAATCCACTTTTACTGATCTGTTTATCTGGAGAAATTCCGATCAATTGAAATATACAATGATCCAGGATTATTTATGTATTGTAGCGAAATATCGTCATTTGTATCCCTATGCTTTTTCTCCCCTGTGTATGGGGGAAGGCACCTATGATAAGGTCCTGCCTGTTCTGGCAGACTGTTTCCATAGTGAGGGATTTCCACTGGTTCTGAAAGCGGTTACCGAAGACCGGAAAAGAGAAATGGAAGAAGCTCTTCCGGGTAAATTGATCTTCTGTGAGGACCGCAGCAATTATGATTATGTCTATTCCACGAAGGAATTAATCGAACTGAAGGGAAAGAAGTTCCGACAGAAACGAAACCACATCAACAAATTCAAGAAAAGCTATGAATACCAGTATGAAGCATTGAACGACACCAACCTCTCCGAATGTCTGGACACTGAACTGGTATGGATTTCCGGAAAGGAAGGGGACGAAAGTATCCTGGAGGAAAAGAGAGCTGTTTATGATATTTTGACCAATTATCGTGCCCTGAAGGTCACCGGGGGAGTACTGCGCATCAATGGTTCGGTACAGGCATTTACCCTTGGGGAACTGCTAAATCCCAACATGGCAGTCACGCATATTGAAAAGGCGAATACGGATTATGACGGCTCCTTTCCCATTATGAATCAGCTGTTTACCGCAAAGGCCTGGTTCCATATTCCCTACATCAATCGGGAAGAAGATATGGGGATTCAGGGAATGCGCAAGGCAAAGGAATCCTATCATCCGGTAAGGATGATCAAGAAGTATACCGGATTTTATATATAAAAAACCGCAGGGAACCCGCGCCCATTCTTATTCCAGCTTGTCTTGCGGACAGCGACAGAATGGAGGTTACAATGAAAAACGGAAATACCGTTACACGACTGGCCCTGGACCAGGAAACTTCACAGGTACGGGACTTATGGGCATACTGTTTTGATGACAGCCCGGAGTTCATTGATTTTTTCTTTCAATTTTGCTATAAGCCAAAAAACACTTTGGTTACAGTGGAGGGGGACCGGGTTTGTTCCTGCCTTCAGCTGTTGCCCTATCGGATGCAGCTTCGGGACAGGCCGATTGACGTAAGCTATATCGTGGGAGTTGCAACCCGGCCGGAGTACCGGGGAAGAGGACATGCAGCCCGGCTGCTGCAATATGTCGATACGATCCTGCGGAAACGCAATATCCACTGTTCCATTCTTTTGCCTTTTCAATATGATTTCTATCGAAAATACGGGTGGGAGATCTGTTATGATCTGCTGACCTATCGGAAAATGGAAGTGTTGAAAACCACCGGCAAACTGACCGGAAGTTATCGGAGATTGGGGATCTGCGACAGAAAGATTCTGTCCGATTGTTATCTGCGTTTTATGAAGGGATTTCATGGTTATTTCATTCGAAACCAGAACAACTGGGAGAAGATTCTTCGGGACCTGGAGCTGGATCATGGCATGGGCTTTCGCTATCTGCAGGACAACATCACAACCGGATATATCCTGTATACCATTTGTAATAAGAAACTCTGTATCCGTGAGCTTATTTATCAAAATCCGGAAGCCAAGGAGGCTTTGCTTCAACTGGCCTTTCATCACATGGGACAGATAAGCCGGATCGTGTGGAAAGCTCCTTCCACGGATACCACCTATTTATCCATGAAGGACTCACGGGGGAAAATGGAAAAGGAAACGTTCGTCATGGGAAGGATCCACAATATCATCGGCGCTTTATCCGGAATCCCTTTTTCCGCAGATCCTTTTGTTCTCCAGGTATCCGATCCGATGATTCCAGGCAACAATGGATGCTATTTTCTGAAAGAAAAAGGTGCTGCTCTGGACATTACAGCCACCGGGAAAGAGCCGGATGTCCATATGGATATCCGCACTCTTTCCCAATTGCTTTGGGGCTTCTGTACCGCTGATTCTTCCCTGGCGGAAGGGCGTTTGGAATGCAGGGAGGAATGGGTGATGACAAGCCTTGGTGCACTCTTTCCTCCCAGGAACAATTTTATGACGGAGGAGTATTGATTCCCATCCGGGCTTTCGGACAGCCTTTGCATCCCCTGCAGCCACCTGCCGGCCCAAATTGGGAATCCTCATCCGGCTCCATGCAGTAGAACTTCAGGACCTGATTGATCTGATAGATCAGGTCCTGAAAGGCATTTCCCGTCTGATCGTACTTTGCAATCAGCGAGTTGGCTTTCCTGTCCCTGTCCGCTTTTTCCAGGGAATCAGACAGGCTTGCAATTTCTTTCTTTTTATTCTCCGGATCTGTCTGCAGTTGAATCCGCTCCTGATATGTTTTCCGGTAAACCCGCATCAGATGGCTGGCTTCTTCATCGTCTGCCATTTCCTTCTCCGCATCCCTGTAGTCCAGTATTTCCTGGGACTGCGCCAGAGCCTGTCCCAGCTCTCTGGCCAGCTTCATGAGTTCCGAACGGGAAACCTCTGTCTCTTTGGTCATTTTTCGATCGCCTCCCCCTCCAGAGACCAGGAATGAGCCCTGGCAATCCGAACCATGGCCAATTGCCCGGCAAGTTCCGCACTGCCCCTGAAATTCACGGTCTTATTGGACCGGGTCCTGCCGGTAAGAACATCCGGATTGTTTTTACTGGAACCCTCCACCAGCACTTCCACAACCCGTCCATCATATTCCTGGTTTTTTTTCCTGCTTATTTTATTTTGCAACGCATTCAACCGATAAAGCCTTTCCTTTTTTTCCTCCAGGCTCAGCGGATCCTTCCGCTTTGCGGCAGGAGTACCGAACCGCGAGGAATATAGGAAAGTATAGGCAGAATCATACTGAATCCGCTCCACGAGATCCAGGGTCTCCTGAAAATCCTCTTCCGTTTCCCCCGGAAAACCAACAATGATATCCGTGGTCAGTGCAATATCCGGTATGGCCTGGCGGGCCCTGTCCACCAAAGTGCAATAGCTTTGCGCAGTATATCTCCGATTCATTGCCTGAAGGATCCGGTCACTGCCTGCCTGAACGGGTAGGTGGAGATGCTCACATACCTTGTCGCATTCTGCCATGGCAAGGATCAGGTCATCGGACAGGTCCTTGGGATGGGATGTCATGAACCGGATTCTTTCCATCCCGTTTATTTGATTGATCTCCCTGAGCAGAGTGTGGAACGGAACAGGGGTTTCCAGATCCTTTCCATAGGAATTCACATTCTGTCCCAGCAGGGTGACTTCCCGGTATCCCTCCCGTGCAAGCTGACGGATTTCTTCCAGAATATTTTCCGGCCGACGGCTTCTTTCCCTCCCACGAACGTAAGGAACAATGCAATAACTGCAGAAGTTGTTGCATCCATGCATGATGGTGACCCATGCGCCTGTACCGGCAGCCCGTTTCAGAGGAATGGATTCGGATTCGCTGAGCTCTCCTTCGGTATCCGGAATCTCCACTACTGTTTTCCTGGACTCCAAAGCCTGCAGCAGCAGGGAAGGGAAGTGGGGAAGACTGTGCGTTCCAAAAACCAGATCAATAAAGGGAAACTTCCGGACGAGATCGGCAGATACATCCGGCTGCTGCATCATGCATCCGCAGACGCCGATGATCCGGTCGGGATTTTCCTGTTTGTATGACTTTAAGGCTCCTACATTGCCATAGACTCTGCGCTCGGCATTGTCCCGGACACAACAGGTATTGAACAGGATCAAATCCGCTTCCTGCTGTTGATCGGTCTCCTCATAACCGATTTCCGACAGCATTCCGGCCAACATTTCGGAATCATGCACATTCATCTGACAGCCATAAGTTATAATATGGTATTTCAATCCGGAACCGAGTATCTGTTGTTGCAGAATCGCTATGGCATGTTTCTCCTTCTCTTTTTTCGAAACAGCAAAAGCATGGTTTTCAGCCGGCATATTTGTCTCCCTTTCCAATCATAATAAATTTATTATATCGATTGTTTGCCTTTTGTGCAAGTTCCTGAGGCTTTCGGGAATACTCACTTTAAAAGGAGGGTTTCCATGGCATTGCTTCATTTTCTGAAATTATGGTCGACCTCGTATTTTGTCGGACTGGCAGTGATCTGCGGGCTGATCCTTTCTTTTGTTTACCCCCACTTGCTGAAAGACGACCGGTATCCGGTGGAATACAAAATCGGAAAATACGTTGGGTATTTTTATATCGGAGGCGGTTTGGTCCTTTTGCTGATTTCCACGCTCTTTTCCTGACAGAAAGTCCGTTTTCAGGGGCTTCTGATTTCTCCTACCCTTCGGATATTGACCTCAATATTTGTCTCCAGCTCCGCTGCCTGATAGATTTCATCCCAATTTGCCGAATTGGCTTTCCAGTAGGCCGGATAATAACATTTTAGCTTTTCCTTCAGGCGAAAAGGCTCACTGTTATAAACACGCCGGGACTTATGGAACGCATCATTGACGATCGTCCTTACATATTTCTCGATCTGAGTGGAACACTGGTTAATTAGTTTTTTACTGGTCCAGTTTCCATTGGGATTGACAATTTCGTCAATGTCGCCTTCCAGACGGAGATTCAGAACAGCCACCAGTTTATCGTCTCTTATTTCCGGATGAAAGTCCGATTTCGTCTCATAAACTCTCAGCATGATCTTTTTCCCCATGAAAGAAGGCATATCCACCGTCAGGTATCCGGAAGAGGCATCTCCCCTTATAAATCGGGCGCCAATCATTTCTTCCCCACTGAGCCATCCCGCCAGTTTAAAGCCTTTAATAACAGCGCCGCCGGCCATATACAACCCATTTCCCGTTTGTTTGATCTGGGAAAGAATAAAGTCGTTATTTTCGATAAAAGCCGTATGCAGCTTTTCCAGGCTCATATAATCTGTCATCCGAAAGTTGTATGTACTATTTTGACTCATCATTTCCGATATCACAAAGGAGGGAGCCAGGTCGGATTTGAACTTTATTTCCAGCATATGTCGGGCCAATCCCTCCACCACACCTATCTGAAGCTGCCTTCTGGCTTCATTAGTCCGCAGCAAAAAGTCCATATAATTACTCAGGCCTTTTTGTGCCAGCTTATCTCCCACGAGTACCACCTGACACTGTTCCAGCGTTGGAATCGTGTTGATGCTCCTGGAAAGCTTATTTCTGGCACCGGCCAGATCTTCCGCTGTTTTTGTGACATTGTAATACCCTTCCACGCTGCCCTGGGACTCCGCCACATAGGCCCGTGGCTGAGCAATTTGAAAGGTAACCACGATCTTTTCCTCATCTTCTGCCAGATCCATGGCCATGCCGATTATAATGGCCCGATCCTCAATTTCAATCCGGTCCCAGCAGGATGTTGCCGTTAAAAGCAGGGAAGGAATCAAAAAAAGAAAAAGGACAAGCTTTTTACGAACCATTTTTCTTTCCCCCCTTTTTTCGAAGGATGGATAGCAGCAGCATGGGGATACAGCTGAGCACCACAGCCGTTCCGATATAATCGGATAGCGTGACCACTGTATTGATATCCACAATGTTTGCCGGAAGAATGGCAATCATATAGATCAATGGAATCAACATAAAGATAAAAGGTTTGTAATTTCGGAGGCCGGCCAGACGGGTTACAGAAATGGATGCCATATACAGAAATGTAATAATTGTAGTGAATATTGACAGAATCCACAGCAGAATAAAGAGAATATCGAATTTCTCCACAGCGGACCCGAACAGGGAAATACGCCTGGCCAGCTGTATCGTCGGATAAATGATATCTGCAGTTGCCGAAGCGCCATCAATGCCAATGGATACAAAAACCAGGCCGGAATAGAGAACCAGGGGGATTGCAATTCCTGCCAGGCCATATGGCATCATCTTATCCTTGTTCTTTACCACGGGGGAAAGGAAAAAAAGGATCTCGTAACCAAGATACGCTGTGGATATTTCAGCTATTCCACTCAAAATAGGCTTGATTCCATTGGAAAAGACAGCACGATACCGAAATAAATCCACGTCTCCTATATTCATCAATATAACCAATGAGATAACGATAATCACCGGAGGCAGAAAAATTTCATTGATTCTAGCCACCGAACTGATTCCGCCTGCAACGCAATAAGAACAGAGAATCAGCATGGTGATCATGACAAATTCAATCGGAGTTTTGGGCAGTAACAGCATTATCAATGCATCCGCAAACCCCCGGACCGTCACAGCTGTCACCAGCATGGTATAGAAAACAAAGAAAGCGCCAAACAGCCTGCCAAGAAATTTTCCAAGTATCTCCTGTGAAAATTCAATCACAGTCTGATTGGGAAAACGATTGCCAAGAAGGATCATAACAGCTGCGACAGCAGCGGACAGAACACCTGTTATCAAAGTAACAAATACTCCGTCGATTCCGGCCATACGGGCGGCCCGGCGTGCAATCCCCAGCATGATGAGCCCGATTATGCTCTGTGTCACAACGGCTGTAATCTGAAAATTACTCAATCCCTGTGGTTTCTTCATGATTCTCCCTCTCATCCATATCCATTCGCACCATATCAATTGCATAGGATTGAACCGGTCTTTTTTTCATCTTTTTGGCAGGTCCCCGGATAATAAAATCCTTCAGATCTTGCAGAATCAGCGGGGACTGAGGCGTCATGTAGCTCATTCCAAAGCTTTTCATGGATATCAGATGAATGTTGATTGCGATAAAGCCTAACATGACTCCATAGAGGCCCATCGTCCCTGCAAGAAGCATCAGTGGAAAGCGCATTGTCCGGAGGCCGATTGCCGCGCTGTAAGTTGGTATGACAAAGGACGCAATGGCAGTCAGGGAAACAACGATTACCATGGTTGGGCTGGTCAAACCTGCATTGACCGCTGCCTCCCCTATGATAAGCCCCCCTACAATGCCGATCGTCTGACCGATTGGCTTCGGAAGCCTCGCGCCGGATTCCCTCAACAGCTCAATCGTGGTCTCCATGATAATTGCCTCCACAATGGATGGAAATGGGACTCCGGATCTGGTAGCGGCAATGGAAAGAGCCAGCCGTATCGGTATCAGGCCCGAATGAAAACTCACCAGAGCAATATAGACAGCCGGGGTAAATACTGCCAGGAAAGAAGCAATCCAGCGCAGTGTTCGAATAAAGGAGGAAGTAATCCATCTTTCACTATAATCTTCCGGGCTTTGAAAAAACTGCGCAAACGTTGCGGGGATCAGCAGGGCAAATGGACTGTTATCCGTGAGAATGGCAATTCTCCCTTCCATCAGATTGGCTACGGTTTTATCCGGCCGCTCCGTCGCCTGCATTTGGGGAAGAGGCGAGTTGGAACTGTCCTCAATCAGCTGCTCCAGGTGACCGGAACTGAAAATCTGATCGATATCGATTTTGCTCAGTCTCTCCTCCAGCTCTGTAATCAAATCCGGATCGGTAATCCCCTTGATATAGACATAAGCGACATCTGTTTTACTCCTTCTGCCCAGCTGTATGGTGCGGATCACCATATTGGGATCCTTGCATTTTCTTCTCAGAAGAGCCGTATTGGTTCGCAAAGTTTCCGTAAAACCCTCTTTTGCGCCCCGGATGACACCTTCCGTATCCGGATCGGAGATACCACGGTCCGGCCATCCACGTGCATTGATAATGAGAACTTTATCGTATCCGTCCAGGATCAATACCACTTCCCCGGACATAACAAAACGCATGGCTTTGTCCAGGGTATCTGCTTCCTGAACCTCCCCCACAGGAATTACATTATTTTCCACAAAATTATAAGCATTTTCTTTGCCTATTGTAATTCCTGTTTTCTCCAGTTTTGACAGTTCAATCATCATGGGCCTCATGATCATCTGCTGAATCACTACATTATCCACCAGGCCGTCAATATAAACCAAAGCACAGGAAATTCCGCTGGTCCCAAGCTCAAATTGACGAAAAACCGCATCGGAGCTTTCCTCCAGAAATGCCTTGAATTTCTCTAGGTTTTCATTCCCATCCCTGGACAGCGTCAGACTTACCCTGTCTTCACTTCTGGAGGTGTAGGACTGCCTTTCTTCCATGGATTTTCTGTTTTTGGGGTTTTTATTCCGTTTCCTTATTTTCATTTGATTCTCCCATAAGGCCAAAATTCCATTCCTGCTTAGATTGTTCAATATCAGCTGGTTTATGCAGCGAAAAAGAGGCAATCATCATGATTCAACAAATGCATTCCGGTCATTCCGGATTCTGCGGAAGAATGGAGAAACTTGCAGGCTCGCTTGGTACAGGTTATAATAAATAGCAGGAAGCTTAGGAGTGGGAGGTTGTTTATGGCTGGTTTGACTCCGATGATGCAGCAATATTTTCAGATAAAGGAACAATACAAGGACACCATACTTTTTTTCCGATTGGGTGATTTTTATGAAATGTTTTTTGAGGATGCCATTCTGGCATCCAAAGAGCTGGAAATTGCCCTGACGGGAAAGGACTGCGGTCTGAAGGAAAGAGCACCCATGTGCGGGGTTCCGTATCATGCCGTGGACAGCTATATTGCAAAGCTGATTGAAAACGGGCATAAGGTGGCGATATGCGAACAAACCCAGGATCCTTCGGAGGCAAAAGGGTTGGTGGAGCGCCAGGTTATCCGGGTGGTAACTCCCGGGACCGTTCTGGAAAGCTCCATGCTGGAAGAGAAAACAAATAACTTTCTGCTTTCCCTGAAGAAGGATGGAAATGCTTACGGTCTTTCCGGTGTGGATGTTTCAACCGGTGAATTTTTTATTTCGGAGATTACGTCCGGCAACGTGGAGGACAAATTGCTGGATGAGATGGCAAGAATCCAGCCCAGTGAAATCCTGATCAGTGAAGATCTTTCATCGGATTCTTCTTTCCTGAACACCATACGAAGCCGGTTTTCCCCCTTTATCACCTCTTATCATGAGTGGGCATACCAATGGTCCAATGCATACCGATGTCTGCTGGAACATTTCAGGGTACAGTCTCTGGATGGTTTTGGGTGTCAGGGCATGAAGCCGGGAATTTGTGCGGCAGGAGCTTTATTGGAATATTTGTCGGAAACCCAGAAAAATGCCCTGCAGCACATCAACCGGATCAAGGCTTATTTTCCTCAATCCTATATGATGCTGGACGCAGCAGCCCGCAGAAATCTGGAACTGACCGAGACCATACGGGGGAAGGGAAAAAAGGGATCTGTACTGTGGCTCCTGGATCAAACGAACACCGCCATGGGAGGAAGAATGCTCCGACAGTGGGTACAGCAGCCCCTGATACAAAAAGAGGCAGTGGAAGACCGTCTCAATGCAGTGGAAGAGATGATCCATCATCCACTTTGGATGGATGAGATAAGAGAACAGCTGGGGAAAGTTCATGATCTGGAAAGGTTGGTAAGCCGGATTACCTTTGGCAATGCAAATGCCAGGGATATGCTTTCCCTGAAGGATTCGCTTGCCATTCTGCCGGCAGTAAAAGATCTTCTGGCACAGTGCAGGAGCCGTCTGCTGGCAGAGTTTCATGAAAAAATGGATGTGCTGGAGAATATCCAGGGACTTCTCGAAAAATCCATCTTTGAAGACCCGCCCATCTCCCTCCGGGAGGGCAGCCTGATCAAGGACGGTTGGAATGAAGAACTGGATCAGTACCGGTTGGCCATGACGGATGGCAAAAAATGGATTGCATCTCTGGAACAGCAGGAACGGGAACAGACGGGGATCCGGAACTTAAAAATAGGGTTCAACAAGGTTTTTGGTTATTACATCGATGTGACCAAACCCAATCTGAGTCTGGTCCCGGATTCCTATATGCGAAAGCAGACCCTTGCCAATTCAGAACGATACATTACCCCGGAGCTGAAGGAAATGGAAAACACCATTATGGGTGCAGAGGATAAAAGCATTCGTCTGGAGTATCGGCTGTTTACGGAGATCCGGGAGCAGACAGCGGCGCAGGTTTCCAGAATTCAGAATGTCGCAGGGATCCTTGCCGTTCTGGATGCTTTGTATTCTCTGGCACGGGTATCCTACGAAAACGATTACGTCCGGCCGGAGATCCGGGAAGACGGTGTTCTTCAAATCCGGGACGGGCGGCATCCTGTTGTGGAAAAAGCGCTTCCTCACGGTTTGTTTGTCCCCAACGACACCGACATGAAAACAGGGGAAGATCATTTCATGATCATTACCGGACCAAATATGGCAGGGAAAAGCACCTACATGCGCCAGGTTGCCCTGATTGTGCTACTGGCTCAGATCGGTTGCTTTGTTCCGGCGAGAGAGGCAAAAATTGGACTGGTGGATCGGATCTTTACACGGGTTGGCGCATCGGATGATCTGGCATCCGGACAGAGCACCTTTATGGTGGAAATGAGCGAAGTCGCCAATATCCTCAATAATGCCACATCCAAAAGTCTGCTGATTCTGGACGAAATTGGCCGTGGCACCAGTACCTTTGATGGCCTCAGCATTGCCTATGCCGTAGTGGAGCATATCTGTGAAGAGCCGTCTTTAAAGGCAAAAACCCTGTTTGCCACACATTATCATGAACTGACAGAACTGGAAGGCAGCCTTCCGGGAGTCAAAAATTACCGGGTTGCGGTGAAAGAGCAGGGAGATGATATTCTGTTCCTGCGTAAAATTGTTCGGGGCGGGGCGGACCGGAGCTTTGGCATTCAGGTGGCAAAACTGGCTGGCCTGCCGGATGCCGTGGTGGAGCGGGCAAAGAAGATATTGAAACAGCTGGAGGAAGATGACAGAATACACCAGTCCGGGACAGAGGAAGAAATCGCAAGTGCCTGCGACGAGCCGGACGGCAATGAGTCGGAAAATTCTACGCAGACATTAGATTCCCCGCCTTCGGAGCCTTCCGAGGTGGAAAGGGAATTGCGCAGTCTGGATATCAATCATATCACACCAATGGAAGCCATTGATATTCTGTATCGGCTGGTACAGAAAGCAAAAGCAACAGGGGAGGAGGGGAAACATGCCGATCATACATAAACTGGATCATTTTATAGTGAATCAGATCGCGGCCGGCGAAGTGGTGGAGCGGCCGGCTTCCATTGTCAAGGAACTGATGGAAAATTCCATTGATGCAGATGCAAAGGCCATCACCCTGGAAGTGGAAAATGGAGGCATTTCCTTTCTCCGTGTGACAGACAACGGAACAGGCATGGAGGAAGACGATGCAAAAGCGTCCTTTCAGCGGCATGCCACCAGCAAGATATCCGATGCAGACGACTTAAGCAACATTCAAACCCTTGGCTTTCGGGGAGAAGCCCTGGCAAGTATCTGCTCTGTTTCTCAGATGGAAATGATGACAAGGCAAAGAAATGCGTTATCCGGATATCGCCTGGTCAATCATGGAGGCGAGATGATCCGCGTGGAAGAGGCAGGATGTCCGGAAGGTACGACGATTCTTGTCCGCAACCTGTTCTACAATGCTCCGGCCAGGTTGAAGTTTCTGAAATCTCCACGAAGTGAAACTGCCGCCATCAGTGAGCTGACTGCCAAACTGATTCTGGCTCACCCTGAAATCTCCTTCAAGTATATCAGCAATGGGAAAATTATTTATCACTCTCCGGGAACAAATTGCCTTTTGGATGCGATCCTTACCATATATGGAAAGGATGTAAAAAATGAGCTGATCGCAATAGATGCGAAACCGGCTGGAAGCAGCCTGTCCGTTTCTGGCTATGTGGGGAAACCTTCCCTTGCCAGAACCAACCGCAGTCATCAATCCTTCTTTGTAAACGGGAGATATATCAAAAGCCCGCTATTGTCCCAGTGCGTGGAGGAAGCCGCCCGGGATCAGACCATGATCAATCATTTTCCCTGGTGCGTTTTAAGCATCCATTTGCCTTCCAGG
Source organism: Eubacteriales bacterium mix99 (assembly GCA_038396605.1). NCBI lineage: Bacteria > Bacillati > Bacillota > Clostridia > Eubacteriales > Eubacteriales bacterium mix99. The sequence continues at coordinate 2,534,321 of CP121690.1, read as the reverse complement.
GACATTGATGTAAATGTTCACCCATCCAAAACCGAAATCCGATTCCGGGACCAGAAGGAAATCTATCAACTCCTTCTGAAGTATCTGAAAGGATTTCTGGAAGAGAAGCCCTATATACCTTCTGTGAATGTGCAGGAAAATCAACCGGAGTCCGTCCAGCTGGATGCGTTGCCATCCGTGTCATCCTCATCCTTCTCGGATATGGATTCCCCGGATGCGGATCATTCCGAACCGGACCATTCCACCACCGTTTCGAAGGACGGGGAATCCGCTGCAGAAGACCTCTCACAGATGCAGAAAGACATTCCTCTGCAGATGAAGGAAGAAATGGCTTCCAGGCCCATGTATATCCGAAAGGAAGAGGAGGATCTCCGGACTTCCGGTATGAATGCAGGCAAAGATGACAATCCTATGGATGCCTGTCGTTTTATGAAGATGAATATTATAGGGAGCGCTTTTTCTACTTTTATTCTGGCAGAAACGGATACGAATCTTTACATTATTGATCAACATGCTGCCCATGAGCGCTTGCTTTATGAAAAGTTTAAGGATGCCATACAGAAACAGGAAGTACTCAGCCAGCAATTATCTCCCCCTTATGTATTGGAAGTCACCCATGACGAGTATCTGGTTTTGTCGGAGAGCCTGCAGAATCTTTCTTCCGTCGGTTTTGACATGGAGCCTTTTGGGGGAAAGTCTTTTCTTGTCCGGGCTGTCCCTGTTTTAGTAAAGGAGTCCGGTATAAGGGACTTGTTCCGGGAATTGCTGGATCAGCCGGATTACAAGGCAGGCAATACCAGACTGCTCCTGCAGAAGGAGGACATCATCCGGATGTCCTGTAAGAAAGCCGTAAAGGCCAATGATAAATTATCAGAAAATGAAATCCGGAGCCTGTTGAGAGATCTGAGCCGTAAAAAAATTCCATTGACCTGTCCTCATGGAAGGCCGATCCTGATCACAATAAGCCGATATGAACTGGAGAAAAAATTCAAGAGAATAGTGTAAAAGGACGATATAAGCAATGAAAAAGATACCTTTGGTTGTGATTGTGGGGCCGACAGGGGTTGGTAAAACCGATCTGGCAATCCGGCTGGCGAAAGGAATTCATGGAGAAATTGTATCCGCAGATTCCATGCAGATTTACCGATACATGAATATCGGAACGGCAAAGCCGACCCTGGAGGAACGGCAGGGGATTCCTCATTACATGATGGATGTTGTGGAGCCGGATGAAGCGTTCAATGCGGCTCTTTTCCAGAAAGGTGCAGGGGAAAGCATACGAAAAATCAACGCAGGGAAAAAGCTGCCCATCCTGGCTGGGGGCACCGGTTTATATATCAATTCCATTCTGTATCCCATGGGTTTTACGGATGCAGCGGAGGATCCGGAATATCGGAGCCATTTAAACAAGGTGCTGGAACAGCATGATAACCAATACTTACATGATCTTCTGGAACAGACCGATCCGGACACGGCAGCAAGGCTGCATCCCAATGATACAAGAAGGACGATACGCGCTCTGGAAGTCTATCATGTTACCGGAAAGACCATGATGGAATTTCGCCAGGATTATCATAATATGGAATCTCCCTGTTATGACTGGATGCTTTACGGATTGACTATGGGCCGATCAAAACTGTATGAAAGAATCAACAAAAGAGTGGATCGGATGATACAGTCCGGATTGGTAAAGGAAGTAAAGAAACTGTTGGATATGGGCTATCGGGGAGATCTGGTTTCCATGCAGGGCCTGGGTTACAAGGAGATCCTCCATTATCTGGAGGGACGATCCACCTGGGAGGAAGCAGTGGAACTGCTGAAAAGGAATACCAGAAGATTTGCAAAACGCCAGCTGACGTGGTTTCAGAGAGAGAAGAGAATTCATTGGCTGGATGGAAATCAGTCGGAAGATAGATCCTTCCTTTGTGACCAGATAATTTCCGATATTGAGAAAAAATGGTCTTTCTAAATGGCAACAGATGGTGTATAATGATATCTGTAACAGCGGAAACACAGGCTGAAAATTCGTTTTCCGTATTAGGGTACCAGTTTTCCGTATTAGGGTACCAATAGAAAAAGATAGGAAAGGGTGGTTTATAAGATGGCATCAAAATCAACCATTGTCTTACAGGATGTATTCCTGAATCAGGCCAGAAAGGAACATGTTCCTGTTACCGTTCATCTGACCAATGGATTTCAGTTGAAGGGCATAGTGAAGGGATTTGATAATTTTATCATTATCATGGAGAGCGATGGAAAGCAAATGATGATGTACAAGCATGCGATTTCCACCATTACCCCTGCCCGTCCTGTTTCTTTCGGGAATGCCATACAGGAGCCGGAAGAAGAGTAATCCGGCAGAAAGTACGTCCGTCCCATAGATAAATTCAGGATGAAAAGAAACGGAACCATCCTTTGGCTGGTTCCTTTCTGTATGCGCGATGATCGCGATGATGAAAGATCAATACAAAAACTGCATGAGGTGACAAATGAATTATTCAGATTATTACCTGAACGAAATGCATATCCATCCAAAAGCACTGTCCTTTGTCCGGAATGCCCAACGGGATATCCAAAAGAAGTTTACTGATTTGAATGAAATGGCAGAATATCATCAGGCAAGAATACTCAATGTATTTGGAAAGCACAGGATCAGTCCGAGACATTTTATCGGTACCACCGGTTATGGATATGGAGATGACGGGAGAGATGCACTGGATGAGGTCTATCGTGATATTTTTGGAGGGGAGAGTGCGCTGGTACGGCCCCAGTGGGTGTCGGGGACCCATGTATTGAGTGACAGCCTGTTTGCCCTGTTACGGCCAGGCGATATCCTTTTGTCGGTTACCGGATGTCCCTATGATACCCTGAATGACGTTATTGGCATCCGGGAAGCTGTCCCGGGATCGCTCCGGGAATGGAATGTTTCCTATCAGGAAGTGGACTTTTCCCCGGAGGGCAACATCGATCGTGACAAAATAAAAGAAAAGCTGGAAAATAAGCGGATCAAAACGATCCTCATTCAAAGATCCAAGGGATATGGATGGAGAAAATCCCTGACCGTCTCAGAAATAGGGGATACCATATCCTTTATCAGGAGTCTTCGTCCGGATGTATTCATCCTGGTAGACAACTGCTATGGAGAATTTACGGAAGAAAGGGAACCCAGCAGTGTGAATGCCGATCTGACGGTGGGATCCCTGATTAAAAATCCAGGAGGTGGTCTGGCACCAACAGGAGCCTACGCTGTCGGTACCAAACGGGCCATTGATCTTTTGTCACAGAGGTTAACCTCCCCTGGAATCGGAAAAGAAGAAGGTTCCTTTCCGTATGGGTATATCCTGTATTATCAGGGGCTGTTCCTTGCGCCACACACTGTGGCAGAGGCCCTGAAGGGAGCTGTCCTGGCCGGAAGGATATTCCACCAGTTGGGATATCGGGTCCTGCCGGAATGGGAGGAACATCGATCGGACATCATTCAATCCATTGAATTCCGATCCGCGAGGGAGCTGATCGCTTTCTGTCAGGCGATTCAATCTGCATCTCCCGTTGACGGACATGTGGTACCCTATCCCTGGGATATGCCTGGCTATGAGCATCAGGTCATTATGGCAGCAGGCACTTTCGTGCAGGGGGCTTCCATTGAACTCAGCGCAGATGCCCCCATCCGGGAACCCTATATTGCCTATCTGCAGGGAGGTCTGACCTATGCACATGTCAAACTGGCAATGATGAAAGTGCTTACAAGAATGTACGAGGAGGGCTTTATTCAGCTTTGATCCTCTGCCCGGTGACTTACTTACCGGAACATCCGGATCACGCCGATGACTTTCCCCAGGATCCTGACATCCTGAACATAAATGGGATCCATTTGGGGATTTTCCGGCTGCAGGCGAAAGACATCCTTTTCCTTATAGAATGTCTTTACCGTCGCCTCATCTTCTATCAGGGCAACGACAATTTCACCATTCTCCGCGGTCGATTGCTTTTGAACAATCACATAATCCCCATTGAGGATTCCTGCCCCAATCATGCTCTCTCCACGGACGGAAAGCATGAAAGCATCACTGTTATGTAGATAATCCGTAGGAATGGGGAAGGTGTCTTCTATGTTTTCCACGGCAAGAATCGGTTGTCCTGCTGTAACCTGCCCTACAATCGGTACATTGACGACTTCTTTTTTGGTAAAGCAGGTAGACTGATCCAATATTTCTATCGCTCTGGGTTTGCTGGGGTCTCTGCGAATAAGGCCTTTCTTCTCTAGCCGCTCCAGATATCCGTGAACAGTGGAAGTAGACTTCAGCCCCACAGCTTCGCCAATTTCGCGAACAGACGGGGGATAGCCCTTGGTGCGGATTTCCTGTTTCAGATATTCAAGAATTCTCCTTTGCTTATCGCTAAGGGGTTTCGACATGCTCAACACCTCAATCCTTATGATCTTTTCTCCAAGAAAATTATAACATAGCAGGGAAGCAAATTCAAACAAATGTTCGGATTTTCCAATGATTCCTGATTTGATACCTAATTCCTGGTGAACGATTCTTTTTTCCTGGTTTATTTAGCTTTATTTAGCTTTCAGTTTTCATATGAAAATTCTAAAAAAGCCTTGACAAGGAACACATGTTCGCATATAATCCTGGTATGGAGAACATACGTTCCGGAGGTGTAAATATGGAGTCAAAATTGCATTCCGCAAACAAACGCGTTGGTAAAAAGAGGACCTGGCATATCCGATCCGGATGGCGATTGAGTTTTTTTATTACATTGGTACTCACTTTGTTACTGTCCACAATGTCTTTCTTCCTGTTCAAAGGCAATGCCATGGACACATCGAGCCACTGTCTTGTATGGGACGTTGAAGAGGGAGATACCCTCTGGACAATTGCATCCGCCTATTTGCCCCCGGGAAGGGATATACGGGACTATGTGGATGAAATCAAGGAACGAAATCAGCTAAGGACCCCCAATATCGCAGCAGGTCAGCAGCTTCTGATCCCTGTTCCCTGATTCCATGATTTATTCGTCTCTCAATTTAACCACCCGGGCTGCCATCCGCCTTTTATCATCGCTGATGGCAGCATAGTGCTTTCTGGTCGTATTTACATCCTTATGCCCAAGTACATCTGCCACCAGATAAATATCACCTGTCTCCCGGTAAAGAGTCGTACCATAAGTACTGCGAAGCTTATGAGGGGATATCTTTTTCAATGGACTTATAATTCGGGCGTATTTTTTGACCAGATTCTGAATGGCACGATTGCTTAACCGTTTTCGCTGCAGCGATAGAAAAAAGGCATCCTCATGACCCGGAAGAGGGGTTATTTTTTTCCTCTCCTTCAGGTAGTCCAGCAAAGCCTTGCGGACCTCGTCACTGAAGTAGAGAAGTACCTGATCACCGCCTTTACGGGTGATTTTAAATCCATTGGTATGGAAGTCAAAATCCGTAATGTTCAGGCCAACGCATTCACTGATGCGGATACCCGTTCCCAGAAAGAGCGTCAACAGGGTGAGATCCCTCTGGCGGGTATATTTATGATACCTTTTCTGGGTTTTTGTCAGGCCTTCACCATTCTCAACCGAATCCAGCAGCCTGGCCACCTCATCGACATCCAACCGGATAATTGCTTTTTCGTGGATTTTTGGAATATCGACCAATTCCGCTACATTTCGATCCAGGTAGCCCTTTTTGTAAAAGTGAGAGAAGCAGGAGCGGATCGCGGAAAGTTTTCTGGCTTTGCCGGGTTCATGATTCTCGACAGTGAACTCATCTTCTGTTCGGTTATAGAGCGACATATGCTCGAGGAACATTTCCAAATGAACGGCTTCCACTTTTTTCAAATCTTCAATTGTGAGCTGCTGAGGGACTTTATCCTTGAACTCCGGAACTTCCTTTGTAAGGAATTCAAAAAACAGTCGAAGATCATAGGCATAATTGACTCTTGTCAAGATGGAAGTAGTCGTCTCCGTACCACGGAAATATTCCTTGCAGAAGGAGGGGAGATCCCTTAGAATCTTTCGTAGTTTTATGACATTCCGCTGACCTTTTTTTTCACTGTATGAAGTAGTATCCGCCATAAAATCAGCCTTCCTTATCATAATCATAATTATATCATTTGAAATCATCAATCATCAAAAAGAATACTTCATCGTCTGAATAATATCTTATGAATGAATTCCTTACGATTGATTGATGGATCCTGTGCAGCTACCTGTATTGTATCATAAATATTTGATTCTGTTTAAATCCCTTTGAATCTCTGAACGGAAGAGATGGGGGAAAGCCTGCCTACAGCATGAAACAACCATTATTCAATTCTATAATCAAAAACATCGTACTGTACGCAAAACTTGTATTTTGCGCATAGTAGTATACTCCTCTTTTTTGCTACAAATGAGCCGAACCTTACAGAGTATTATCATTATATCCTAATCCTATTTTGATTACTATCTTTACTGACGATCGATACGCTGCCGCATTCCACTCATCCAAACCGGCAATCCCTGTTCCACAATTTCGAATATTTGTTTTTGCCATCGGATTCCAATTCCAATGATTCTAACATCTAAACTTAATACGCTATAAACCCCGCTTATAATCTATCATCAAAACTTTTCTGGTTTACATAAATATAATATGTAAACCAGAAAAGCTCCTTCCTTATTGCTGTATTTCAAGGATGTCTATGCTCTGTCAGCAATGCCTTTTTGACCGGCTACCGCCTTTTTTGCCAGTTCATCGCATCGATTGTTCTTCTCGTTATCGCTGTGCCCTTTTACTTTGCACCATTTCACCTGATGAATTTGTGTCAGATCAAGCAATGCCTTCCAGAGATCCTGATTTTCCACTGGCTGTTTCTGACTGGTTTTCCATCCGTTTTGTTGCCATTTTCTGATCCAGTTTCGCGTAAACGCATTAAAGACATAAGCGCTATCCGTGTATAACTTCACTGCACATGGCTGTCTTAAAGCCCGCAGCGCTTTAATCGGTCCGGTTAGTTCCATACGGTTGTTGGTGGTATCCCGTTCAAATCCGGACATCTCCCGCTCGACTCCTTTGTAAATCAAAACAGCACCCCATCCACCTGGTCCCGGATTTCCACTGCAAGCGCCATCTGTATATATTTCAACATTTTTTTTGTTCATGGAAGATTCCTTTCTGCCCCAAATACAGTATTTTCGTTCGTATCCATTGACTTCTTTGTCCAGATGCATTATAATAACTATTGTTGCACAAAGAAGAGATCGTCAATATTCATAGGGGAGTAGCTCAATTGGTAGAGTAGTGGTCTCCAAAACCATTGGTTGCGTGTTCGAGTCGCGTCTCCCCTGCCAAAAAAGAGTGGACAGAGCCACTCTTTTTTTATTCTCCGGATTGATTGGATTCGGAATCCATTGCCTTCTATTCCACCTTCTATTCCATCTTATTATTCTGTCTATTTTGCCCATCTTTAAACTTTCAGTTCTTCTTCCTCACCGATTTGGTCTTTGTTTTTCTCCAATATCGGACGAACAAAATCGGAAAGGAAGTCTTTTACCTGATCCGATGCCCTGCCTATAAAATTGGATGGGTTCATAATATCCGCCAGTTCCTTCCGTGTAAAACCAAATGCAGGATCTGCAGCAATCCGGTCCATCAGATCGTTGCTTTCCCCTTTTTCCTTAACACGGGCACCTGCTTCCATGGAATACACCCTTATTTTTTCATGCAGTTCCTGTCGGTCTCCGCCCTTTTTCACTGCTTCCATCAAAATATATTCCGTTGCCATAAAGGGAAGTTCCTCCATAATGTGCTTATGAATCACCTGCGGATAAACCACCAGGCCGCCAATGATATTCATATAGAGATTCAGAATGCCATCCACTGCCAAAAAGGCCTGTGGGATGGATATTCTCCTGTTTGCAGAATCATCCAGCGTCCGCTCCAGCCATTGAGTGGATGCCGTAATCGCCGAATTCAGGGAATTGACGATCACCAGCCGGGAAAGGGAAGATATTCTTTCCGAACGCATGGGATTTCTTTTGTAAGCCATGGCAGAAGAACCGATTTGATGACTTTCAAAAGGTTCCTCAATCTCTTTCATATGCTGCAGCAACCGAAGATCGTTGCTGAATTTGTATGCACTTTGGGCAATGGAACTCAACAGATTCAATATCCTGCTGTCCAGCTTGCGGGGATAGGTTTGCCCGGTTACCGGATAAGCCTCATGAAATCCCAGCTTTTCCACGATCCTTTCATCCAGCTCCTTCACCTTTTCCTGATCACCTTCAAAGAGCGTCAGAAAGCTGGCCTGGGTGCCGGTCGTCCCTTTGGCGCCACGAAGGCGGATTGCTTTCAGCACATCTTCCATCTCCTCCAGATCCAGCATCAAATCCTGGAGCCACAGACAGGCACGCTTCCCCACCGTAGTGAGCTGGGCCGGCTGTAAATGGGTAAATCCCAAAGTGGGCAGTTCTTTGTATTTCCATGCAAAATCAGCCAATCGTTCCATACAGGCCAGCAATTTTCCCCGAAGAATCTGCAGCCCGTCTCTCATCAAAATGGCATCTGTATTGTCATCAACATAACAGCTGGTGGCTCCCAGATGAATAATCGGCCTGGCTTTCGGGCATTGCTGACCATATGCATAAATATGGGCCATTACATCATGGCGGACTTCCTTTTCCCGTTGCGCTGCCACATCCAGGTTCAGATCCGTTTCGTGGGATTTTAGTTCATTGATTTGATCCTCAGTGATGGGCAGTCCCAATTCCTTTTCTGTCTCCGCAAGAATAATCCAGAGCTTCCTCCATGTAGTGAACTTCTTTTTGTCGGAAAAATTCTCAGCCATTTTGCGGGATGCATATCGTGTGATAAGAGGGTTTTCATATACCTCCAATTGTCTGTCTCCTTCTTACTGTATTTTTATATGAAATATTAAGCCAGTTCGTTTACAAACTCTTCCATTCGATCCAACCCCCTGCGGATATTATCCATGGAGTTGGCATAAGACAGCCTTACAAAGGAATCAGCACCAAAAGCAATACCCGGAACCACGGTTACCATCCTGGATTCCAGCAAAGAATCGGAAAAGCTCAGGGAATCATGAATCAGGGTATCCCCATGGTGTTTCCCGAAGCATTGGCGGATATTCAACATGATATAAAACGCACCTTCCGGCTTTTTACAGGACAAATAAGGAATGGAACGGATCCGCTCCATCATATACAACCGCCTTTTGTCGAATTCCTTCACCATTTCCTGAACACAGTCTTTTGGCGCATTCAATGCGACGGTGCTGGCATACTGGGCAATGGAGTTGGGATTGGACGTTGAATGGGACTGTATATTTCCCATCACCCGGATTGCCTCTTTCGGGCCGGCAGCATATCCAATTCGCCATCCGGTCATGGCATAAGCTTTGGACATGCCATTTACCGTAAACGTCAGATCCCGGACTGAATCGTTCAGCGATGCAATACTGATATGCTTTTGTCCGTCATAAATCAGGGATTCATATATTTCATCAGAAATAATAAAGAACCGGTTCTCCACTGCCAGATCCGCAATTGCCTGCAATTCCTTCTGCCGATAAACGCATCCGCATGGGTTGCCTGGATTGTTCAAAACAAAAGCCTTTGTTCCAGGTGTAATCACCTTTCTGAGATCATCTGCAGAAACTCTGAAGCCATCCTCCTCCCTGACATCCACAACTACAGGAACACCATCCGCCATCCGGACCATTTCCGGATAACTGAGCCAATACGGCCCCGGGATAATTACTTCATCTCCCGGATTCAGGATCGCCTGAAAAATATTGTACAGGGAATGTTTTGCACCATTTGATACAATCACCTCATCCGGGGTATAGGTAATATGATTCTCTCTCTCAAACTTTTTACAGATTGCCTGTCTCAACTGCAGGGTCCCCGAAGAAGGAGTATATTTTGTAAAGCCTTTATCCAATGCCTCCCTGGCTGCCTGTACAATAAAATCAGGAGTGGGAAAATCAGGCTCTCCCGCTCCAAATCCCACTACATCATAACCTTCTGATTTCATTTTCTTGGCTTTGGCATCAATGGACAAGGTAAGGGATTCTGATATCCCACAGGCCTTTTTTGATAAAATCATGGGTTGGATTACCTCCATTATGAAAGTTGTAAATACAAATCCATCATATTCACCATATTGTATCATGAAATCAAGATTATGTCTACCTAATTATGAATATTTATCTATTTGCTTATTCATATCATTTATATCATGGTGTCCAATTGCAGACAAACTTTTCAAAGCCTCCACCACACCCGTATCCACCGTAACATCTCCTACCGTGGGTATTCCGTTATGCAGTTCGCCATGGCAGTCGCTTCCTCCGGTGATCAACAATCCATGGACCTGAGCGAAGCGGGAATAACGCAAGCTGTCTTCCTGTGTGTGTTTACTGTGATAAACTTCGATCCCCTTTATTCCCATTTTACATAAAGGCTCCAGCAACCCCTGATCCGGCAAAAGCCCCGGATGAGCCAGTACAGGAACTCCTCCTGCCTTTTCGATCATTGCTATCCCTTCTGCCGGGGAAAGCGGGGTACGATCCACATATGCAGGACAATCGGTACCCAGATATTTTTTGAATGCTTCCGAAACATCCCGCACAATTCCCTTTTCCATCAGGGCACGGCCAATATGGGGTCTGCCCAAACCACCTTTCCCTGCCTGCCGCAGAACATCTTCGTAGGTAATGTGAAAACCATACAGGCTGGTCAATCGATCCACCATTTTCCTTGCACGGATCTTTCGATCCTCTTTCATTTCTGTCAGCCAGTGCTGTAAAACAGGCGAAGTCCTATCAATAAAATATCCCAGTATGTGAATCTCTTTTCGATCCATCTGTGTATTCAGTTCAATTCCCGGTACGACCGTTATATGGAATGTATATCCCGCTTCCTGCCCCTCTTCTATACCGTCCGTCGTATCGTGATCCGTTATGGCGACTGCCTTCAATCCTTTTTGGGCAGCGAAATCAACCAGCTGTGCCGAAGTAAGCAGTCCATCGGAAGCCGTGGTATGATTATGAAGATCTGCCCTTCCCGCAGGGTTCCTTTCGTTCATTTTCTTCTCACCTCTATGCCGTTCTGTCTGTCTCCCATACATTATCTCACAGGATCTCCCTTAACAGCCGCAGATAATTGCCGCATGCAATTTTTCGGACATCCTCTTCCCGGTAATTCAACTTCAGCAATTCATTGATGATCCCACCATATCCTTCCGGACCGGGAATCCCTTCCGGCGTTTCCCCAATTCCGTCAAAATCGGAACCAAACCCAATGACATCAATACCTGCCAACGCAGCAATATATTCAATATGATGAATAATATCCGACAAGCCGGCACCTCCCGAAGATAGAAACGAAGGATAAAAATTCATCCCCATGACACCTTTCCTTTGTGCAAGAAGCTTGATCTGATCATCCTTCAGATTTCTTGGATGCCTGCACACAGACCATGCATTGGAGTGAGTGGCTGCAATAGGCTTTTCGGAAACTTCCATCACATCATGGAACCCCCGTTCGGACAGGTGGGATACATCCACCAGCATACCCAGCCGATTCATTTCCCGGACCACCTCGTGCCCGAATCCGGATAACCCTCCCAGAGCCATATCCTCCATCACTCCATCTGCAATTTCATTGCGAAAGTTCCAAGTCAGGGTCAACGCACGGACGCCAAGCCGATAAAGAATTCGTAAGTTTACCGGCTCTCCCTCCAGGACATCGCCGCCCTCCACGGTAAGAAGGCAACCAATTTTATGCTGTTCCTGCGCTTTATTGATGTCCTGAAACCGGTAAACCGGCAGGAAATCCTCCGGATAGCGGTCCAGCATACCATAATAGGCATCGACTAACTGAAGCCCCCGCTGAAGGCACGGGGAATACCTGTTCTTTGGTCCGACCCATGCGGCAAAGAACTGCACACCAACCCTTCCCTCCCTGAGCCCCGGGATCGTCACATGGGATTGACCCGCGCGGTCCAGTCGGGCTCCCTGATCCGCAACCTTCATCACCGTATCACAATGACTGTCAATGACATAATACGAATTCAAACATCTTCCTCCTTTTGGATTGAACAGTTCTTCCATTATATATACTTATTATAGAGAAAGCCAGATGTTGTCATTGCGTTACCATATCCCTTTTTGATAAAAAAAGGGCCCTCTTCCACCAAAGGCCCTTTTCTCTTTTATCAGACGGGATGAACTTTATCTTCCTGATCCAGCATCGTACTGTCTATCCTATATTTCTCTGCCTGACGCTGTTTGAAAAACTTTTCTGCAACCTGTGGGAACAAAGCATAGGAGAGTACATCCTCTTCCTGCTCCATATATCCTTTAATCGCATTCCGATATTCTTCCAGGCCCGGTTTCAAAAGATCTGCCGGACGGCATGTGATAGGCTCTTCATTTCCAATAAGTTTGTGACGGATCTCATCGCTGATGGGTGCAGGCGATCTTCCGTATTCGCCGCGTACATAAGCCTTTGTCTCCTTGGTAACCATTTTATATCTTTCTCCGGTAATGACGTTGAGAACAGCCTGTGTGCCGACAATCTGACTGGTTGGGGTAACCAGCGGCGGATATCCGAGATCTGCACGAACCCGTGGGACTTCCTTCAGCACATCATCATACTTATCTTCCTCACCCTGCTGTTTCAATTGGGATAAAAGATTGGATAACATACCGCCCGGTACCTGGTAAATCAATCCATTGACATCAACCGAAAGCACTTTGGGATTCAACAACCCATTTTTCATGTACTTCCCACGAAGAGTCTTAAAGTAATCGGCAGCCTGATTCAGGACGTCCATATTCAGTCCGGTATCATAGGGTGTCCCCTGAAGAGTAGCCACCAGAGACTCCGTCGGCGGCTGGGAGGTACCCATGGACAATGGCGAAATGGCGCAGTCCACGATATCAGCGCCTGCTTCAATGCCTTTCAGGTAAGTCATGGAAGCCAGCCCAGTTGTACAATGCGTGTGCAGTTCAATGGGAATATGAATTTCCTTTTTCAGTCCGCTGACCAGCTGATACGCATCGTAAGGCTTCAATAATCCAGCCATGTCCTTGATACAAATGGAATTTGCGCCCATGGACTCCAGCTTCTTTGCAGTTTCGATATAATACTGAATGTTGTGAATCGGACTGGTGGTATAGGACAGGGCAGCCTGAGCATGAGCGCCTTCCTTTACCGTAGTGGTGATTGCAGTCTCCAGATTGCGCACATCATTCAACGCATCAAAAATACGGATCACGTCGATTCCATTTCCAACCGCTCTTTTTATAAATTCAATGAGAACATCATCCGGATAATGCTTATAGCCCAGAATATTCTGGCCACGCAGCAGCATCTGAAGCTTTGTATTCTTAACCTTTTTTCGTATTTTACGCAGACGTTCCCATGGATCTTCATTCAAAAACCGGAGACAAGTGTCAAATGTTGCGCCTCCCCACATTTCCATGGAATAATAACCAGCCTGATCCATGAGCCCAACAATGGGCAGAATCTCATCTGTGGTCATCCTTGTGGCGATAAGAGATTGAGGCGCATCCCGGAGGGCAGTCTCCATAATTTTTACCTTTGCCATAATATACTTCCTCCTTTTGAAGCATTAGTCCAATGTAATCAAAAGATCTCCTGAATTTACCGTAGCTCCCTTTGTTACATGAACCGATGCCACTTTGCCGTCCTGCGGAGCCATAATTTCATTCTCCATTTTCATGGCTTCCAGAATAAGAACCACCTGGCTTTTCCGTACGGCATCCCCAGGCTTCACCTTTACATCCACGATATTTCCGGGCATGGGAGCCTTCATCTTAACAGATCCCTCTGCGCCGATGGACGGGGAAGCAGCTGCCGGTTTCTCCGGAGCAGGGGCAGGCTTATTGGCAGCAGGAGCGGGGTGAGGTGCTGACGCTTCGGGCGCTGCCGGCACTCCGTTCTGTGCTTCTTCCACTTCCACTTCATAGGACTTTCCATTTACCTTTATATTAAATTTACGCATCCTGTTTCCTCCTCATTTCATTCTTTTTGTTATGCCTTAAAATCCTGTTGTCAGGTCATATCTTGCTGCCTGATTCCAAACAGGAGAGCCGACTGGAATCCGTTTTATGGAATGCACCACAATATCATGTGTGGAGCGGTTCATGGACGAAGCGACAGCTGCTGCAATCACAGCAATCAACTCATCCGCATCTTCCGATTCCCGGAAGCCTGTCGCCGGAGAGGCCGATTTCTCTCCGTGATTCCCGTATGTTGCTGTAGACCCTGATTTTCCGGAACCCGGTTTTTTCCTTTTAAAAAACTCCAACAAATCTCACACCTCGTTTCTTAATAGAAATCAGACAGGGAAATTGCCGTGCTTTTTCGGCGGTCTGCTTTCCCTCTTGCTTTCCAGCATCTCCAATGCACTGATCAAACGAGGTCTGGTAGCTTCCGGTTCGATCACATCATCAATGTACCCTCTGGCAGCTGCCTTATAGGGAGTGGAAAATTGATTGCGGTACTCCTGGATTTTCTCCTGCCGCTTTTCCATTGGATTGTCTGCAGCCTGGATCTCTTTATGGAATATGATGTTGGCAGCCCCTTCCGGACCCATAACGGCAATTTCGGCAGTAGGCCATGCAAATACCAAGTCTGTCCCCAGGTGCTTGCTGCTCATGGCAATGTAAGCGCCTCCGTATGCTTTCCGCAGGATCACATTGACCTTCGGTACCGTGGCTTCGGAATAGGCATAAAGGAGTTTCGCCCCATGGCGGATAATCCCTCCATGCTCCTGATCCACACCGGGCAGGAATGCAGGGACATCCGTCAAGGTAATAATGGGAATATTGAAGCAGTCGCAAAACCGGATAAACCTGGCAGCTTTGTCCGAAGCATCAATATCCAGGGAACCCGCTTTTACTTTTGGCTGATTGGCAACAATTCCAACGGACTTTCCATTAAGCCGGGCAAAACCGACGACAATATTCCGGGCAAACAGGGATTGGATTTCAAAAAACTCTCCGTTATCCGTTATCTGCCTTATGACATCCTTGATATCATAAGCCTGGCTGGAATTGTCCGGAAGGATGGTATTCAACTCCGGCGACAATCGGTTGATATCATCATTGGAAGAAACAACCGGAGCATCCTCCAGATTGTTTTGAGGAAGATAGGACAGCAGAGTACGAATGGCTGTAAAACATTCCTCTTCGGAACTGCATTCAAAGTGAGCCACTCCACTTACCTCATTGTGTGTTTTGGCTCCCCCCAGTTCTTCGGCGGTTACTTCTTCGCCGGTGGCTGCCTGAACAACCTGTGGGCCTGTGATAAACATCTTGCTGACATCATCCACCATAAATATGAAGTCCGTCAATGCCGGGGAATAAACCGCACCGCCTGCACAGGGGCCAAGAATGACGGAAATCTGCGGGATGACACCGGATGCCATGGTGTTGTGAAGAAAAATATCCCCATATCCGCTGAGCCCGTCAATTCCCTCCTGAATCCGGGCGCCGCCGGAATCATTGAGGCATAGAACAGGACAACCCATTTTCATGGCCATATCCATGACTTTTGTGATTTTTTTGGCATGCATCTCTCCAAGGGATCCCCCCAGTACAGTAAAGTCCTGGGAATACAAATAAACAGGCCGGCTGTCAATTGTGGCATATCCTGCCACCACCCCGTCTGCGGAAGCATCCACCTGCTCCATGCCAAAATCCGTACAGCGATGGGTTACAAACGCATCCAGCTCCACAAAGCTGCCTGGATCCACCAGTTTCCTGATTCTTTCCCTGGCGGTCAGCTTACCTTTTTCATGCTGCTTGCTGATTTTATCCTGACCTCCGCCCAATTGCAAAAACCGTTTTTTATCCTGCATTTCCGTTCGCTTTTTTTCTGTAGACATTCAAAAACCTCCAGACGTAATTAACAGTATATAGATAAACCGGTTTGAAACCGTTCAATTAAAATAATAGCAAAAAACCTTCCAATTCTAATATTCTATATAAAGTCTTTTATTCCTGCCTTCTTTCCAATTACTTTTGTTAAATAACAAACCATTTCCGCAACGGCTGTAAACTTGCGGCCTTTTGGCTTGCCTGTAATGAGTGGGCGAAGTTTATCATCCTGATAGATTTCATCCAGATCGCCGATCCTCAACTTTCTGAAACGAATCATTCTTTGGTGTTCCCCCCTGCTAAAGATTTTAGATAGGTTACCTCACGCTCTGTCAGGTAACGCCATTCCCCCGGACTCAGGTTGCCCAGCCGGACATTGCCCATCCTTTCCCGCCTGAGAAAAACAACCGGACATCCGATGGCGTCAAACATTCTCCTTACCTGACGATTTTTCCCTTCCCTGATCACAATCCGCAGCCGGGCATAGCCCTGCCTCCTGCCCAGACATTTTACTTTGGCAGGAGAAGTTATGAATCCGCCTATGTCTACTCCCTTTGTCAGCCTGTTCAGCTGACCGGACGTTGGATTTCCCTTTACGATGCAAAAGTATTCCTTTTCGATCTGATGGCTTGGATGTGTCATTTCAAAAGTCAGTTCTCCGTCATTGGTCAACAGCAGAAGCCCTTCCGTGTCGTAATCCAGTCTGCCTATCGGATAGATGCGGGCTCCTTTCCAACCGATCCGATCCAATACGGTTTCCCGATTAAATTGATCATGAACAGAAGTAATGGTGCCCCGGGGCTTGTTGAGAAGGATATAAACCCTGGCTTCACGTGGCATCTGAATCCGCTTTCCATCCAGTGCTATCTTGTCTCCCTCCGGATCCACCATGACTCCCATCCGATCCACTTTTTTGCCGTTCTGACAGACTCTGCCCTGTTCTATGATTTTTTCACACTTTCTTCTTGAGCCGACGCCGCAGTGTGCCATATATTTCTGTAACCGCATCAACGGGACTTACCTCCAAATGTTTACCATTTTGCGAAACAGATCCCAAAAGCTCTGCTTTTCCACGTTTCTTGCCGCCACAATGGGAATGCTGCCCATCGAATGGTCCCCCAGAAATATCTTTACCGTTCCTGCCTTTTCCCCGGCAAACAAAGGAGCTTTCAATGATTCCGGCAGTACAATTTCCATATGAAGTTTTCCTTTTTCTCCCGGCTTCAGGGCAATTGCGTAGTCTTTTCCGGCAACTAAAGAAACTTCACTGCGTTTTCCCTTGTCGACGGATACCGTGCGGATCCGATCACTTTTATTATATATATCATATTTTTTATAGTTTTCAAACCCATAATCCAATAATGCAGCACTTTCTTCAAACATGGGGCCACAATTCAGGACTACGGCAATTAACTGCATATGATCCCGTTCAGCAGAACCGACGAAGCATCTTCCGGCTTTTTTGGTGTACCCGGTTTTTACTCCATTGGCTCCTTCATAGTTCCAGAGGAGCTTGTTCTCGTTTTTCATTGCCCGGTCCCATTCATGCCCGTCCCATGGTATTGTATGGTATTTTGTGGACACAATCTCCCGGAAACCAGGATTCTTCAATCCATATGCCGTAATACGGGCCAGATCGCATGCCGTGGTATAATGATTGTCATCCGGCAATCCGTGCGGATTTAAAAAGTTGCTGTCCTCTGCGCCAATTTTTCGGGCCAGAGCGTTCATCTTATCGGCAAAGTTTTCAACAGTGCCCCCGATATGAAGTGCAATCGCAGTGGCGGCATCGTTTCCGGACCGCAGCATCAATCCGTACAAAAGATCCTTCAGGGTATGATGTTCTCCCGGGGACAGCCAGATGGAGGATCCTTCCACGCCGGAAGCTTCCGGCGGTATGACGACGATGTCTTCCGGTTTTCCGTATTCCAATGCGGTAATCGCTGTCATGATTTTGGTCGTGCTGGCCATGGGAAGCTTCCGATGGCTGTCTTTCTCATACAGGACACGCCCGCTGGATCCATCCATCAGGACAGCTGCCTCCCCGGTACATTCCGGACAATCCGGAATCTCTGCAAGAGCAGTGGAATTAGCACAGAAGAAGAGCAAAACAGCAGCCAGTATGATTTTACCCGTTTTCAAAAGTCCGGCTCCTTTCCTTTGAATGCAGCAAACAAAAGCGGCTTGTCAGCCGCCTTATTGTGGTTCATTTGTTATGATGGTTTCCGTTTTCTTTTCCTTTTGCCTGGTTGGTTTCTTATCCTTCCCCATCCTGTTCTGTAGTTCCTCCACAACAGTAGGAATAAGATCAATCATTCGATCTGCAGCGGAATGGAACTGTACCGGCAGCAATTTGATACGGTCCTCCCCAACAACCAAAAACGCAATGGGATTCACAGAAACTCCGGCACCGCTTCCTCCTGCAAAGGGCATTTCTCCCTCTGTATCCTCCGCTGTGCTCTTTTTTGCACCTGCAGACCCGTTTTCTTTATATTCCCCGCCTCCTGCCGCAAAACCAAACGAGACCTTGGAAATAGGAATGATTACCGTACCTTCTGATGTTTCCACTGCATCTCCCACAATGGTATTGACATCAATCATTTCCTTGAGATTTTCCATAGTGGTTTTCATGATATTATCAATTGGATGCTCAACCATTTTTTCACCGCCCTACTTTTTTTCAAATTCCTGTTTCAACATCTTGAAACCTGCAATAATAATATGGCTTATTTTAAATTGTATTATGCAGTCAAGATTCAGATCGAACATCCTGCCCCGGTAATAGGGCACAATCTGCAGTTTTTGCTTTTTCAGGTGGTAATTGTTTTTGAGATATGGGACAATAAAGGAAAAAGCGAAATACAGTCCACCGCTGAGCCATGCAGTGACTGCGGCATCCCCTGTACCGAATCGGGTACAAACCGACAGATGATCCACTTCTATTCCGGACTTTATATAATTCAACGACAGTTTGGCTTTTTTCCGTAAGCGCGCCATCTTTTTGATCTTCTTTAAATGATCCTCCGAAGAGAACTTTGTTTCCCTGTCAGAATCTGTTTTGTGCAGGAACGTTCCTCTCCTGCCCTTTTTACCTTTCCGTACCGGCAAATTGATACGGATTCTGATAAATTTCAGCATGCAGAGGATAAGAAAAGAACGATTTTTCCCGTTCCTAATGATAATGCTTATCTCCAGCTGCGTCTTCCTCAAAAGCAGAGCAAGCAGAAATCCCAGCAGTATGGCAAGAAAAAGAAACAGGTACAATCCATCATCACCCCAACGCTTTTTTCTATTTTTTCTCAATTCAGAAATAAAATACGTTGGGAAGAGAGGTTCGGTCAGGAAGCGCCGGATTCCGGCTGACCCGGGTCCAGAGGGGGAAGATTTTCGATGCTGGAAAGCCCAAAACTGCGCAGAAAAAGGTCCGTCGTTCCATAGAGATACGGACGCCCCGGTGTATCCAGCCTGTCCACTTCCTGAATATAGCCACGGTTTTGAAGAATTGTCACGGTATGATCACATTTTACTCCGCGAATGGCTTCCATATCGCTCTTTGTAACCGGCTGACGGTAAGCAATGACGGCAAGGGTCTCCAGACAGGCCTGAGACAAGCCCTGCATGGATTGCTGACCGATATATTTTTCGATATAGGAACTGAACTCCGGCCGGGTCGCCAGCTGATACGTATCATTCACCCGGATAATCTGAAGACCGCGCCGCTCAAAGTCATAGCAGTCTGTCAATTTTCCCATGAGTTTACGGACCGGACGCAGATCCATGTCTAATATTTTCGCGATGTCCCGGATATCCACGGGATCGCCGGATACAAAAAGGATGGATTCCACGATGGCCATCCTTTCCCTTTCATCCATACACGACTCCTTTCCTATTGATCTGAATATCCTCAAAAGGATATTCCTGTTGCAGGACGATATCATTCTCTTTCAGCAATACCAGCAAAGCAAGGAAGGTGACAATAATTTCATCCTTCGTATTGATCCGGTCTCCGCTTTGAAGCATTTTAAAAAAGGTGGTCTGAGCACATTGATAAAAATATTCTCTCAGCTGGGTAACCCGTTCTGTCAACAGGACGGGATCCCGCTTGATTTCCTGAACCACCGGAAGATCTCTTCCCTTTCTTTTCTCCATGTTTTTTACATTGTCAAGAAGCTTCACGAGGGTCTGACACAGAAGTGCAGGAGAAACGTCGGGAGGGAGGAACTCCTTCCTTTCCTCAACAGGAACCTCCTCAGGAAGCTTATAGAATACCCTGGAATAATACACTTCTCTTTTCCTGAGCCAATTTCCTGCCTCCTTGTATCTACGGTACTCCCGGAGTCTGGTAATCAGCTCCTGCTTTGGATCGGTTTCCTCCCCTTCCTCCGGATCCGGTTTGCTTTTAGGAATCAGAAGACAGGATTTGATATACAGGAGGGTGGATGCCATGACAAGAAACTCACTGGCAATCTCAATATCAAATTGCTTCATTTCATGTAGTGTTTCCAGATACTGTTCCGTAATCTCCGTAATGGACACGTCCTCTATCTGAACTTTAGACTTGGAGATCAGATGAAGGAGCAGATCCAGAGGGCCTTCAAATTGATCCAGTTTTACAAGATACGACATTATTGCATCTCCCCGCAATCTTATCGGAATAAGGACATCAGGGCAAGTCCGAAAGAGACCAGCTGTTGATAGACTAGGGAAGCCGGCTTCCGGAGGGTGAAATCGAATATTCCAAACAAAACAAAGGCAAAGAGAATAAAAATGCTGTACTGTTCATATTTTGCAAAAAATCGGACGTTTTTCCGGAACAAAAGATCCTTCAACACATGGTACCCATCAAAGGGCGGAATGGGAATCAGGTTCAGCAGAAAAAACAGAACATTCAGATAGATAATGTTATCCACTATGCCAAGTATCACATTCATATACCTGAAAGACGCATAAAAGTCCATCAGCACAGCATAAACGACAGCAGCAAGGACTGCCAGCAGGAGGTTGACCAGAGGCCCGGCCAGGGATACAAGAATATCGCCCCATTTCCTGTTTCGGAAATTGGAGGGGTTTATCGTCACAGGCCTGGCCCATCCATACCCGAAAAAAACGAACAGAAGCAGTCCGACCCAATCCACATGGACCAACGGATCCAGGGTAAGGCGGCCACTCCTGCGCGGTGTAGGATCTCCCAGGCGGTCTGCAGTCCATGCATGAGCGAATTCATGGAAGGACATAGCTAAAAACACAGCCGGAAGACGTATCAAAATTTCCTTGGGATTTGGAAACATATGTCTTCCTCCAAAAAATACAATTATATTTATTATAACATAAAAAAGTGTGCCCGGGCACACTTTTTTAATAAAACTTCTTTCACCTGTCTGGCTTTTTCTTATCTTTGGTCCTGCTTCTTTCTTTCCGGATCGGATCTTCTTCTCAAAAGACACTATTTTCTTACCCATTTGTTGAAAATTTTGATAAAATAATCCCCGAAGCCGGCTTTTTCAATCTTCTGATCGGAAACAATATCCATGGATTGTACAACCTTTTTCCCCTGCTGGATCTTCAATGTACCGATCTTCTGTCCTTTATCTATGGGTGCCCTGAGTTCTTTCTCCAGCAGTATCTCCTTTTCAAACTTTTTAGGATCCCCGGATTTGATCAGAATCCCCATGGCTTTCGGCGCAATTCCCCGAATCATTTCCCCTTTGCCACCGGATATGGGGATCTTGTCCTGAATGACCTGATTCTTTTTCAGGACAGGTACGGTTTCATAACCGGCAAATCCATAATCCAGCAATTTTGTTGCTTCCGAAAAGCGGGAGTGAGTCGTTGGCGCATTCAATATCACAGACAGCAGCCTCATATTTCCCCTCTTTGTTGTGGCAGACAGGCAATAACCTGCATCCTGAGTGGATCCGGTCTTAATGCCATCGGCTCCTTCATAAAAACGGATCAGGCGGTTCGTATTTGCCAATTCCGTTTTATTCCGGCTTTCCTCCAGGGTATCCACCCAGATGGTGCTCCAACGGAAAAACAGGGAATGCTTCAAAAGCTCTCTGGACATCAAAGCGACATCATATGCGGTGGAATAACTATTCTCTGCAGGCAGACCTGTGGCGTTCACAAAATGGGTATCGGTCATACCCAGTTCCCCGGCCCTTTCATTCATGCGCCTGACAAAGGTTTCGTGAGCACCGGATATTTTTTCTGCCATGGCAACGCTGGCATCATTTGCTGAGGCTACAACAATCGCTTTCATCAGTGCATCCACTGTCAACTTTTCCCCGGGATGCAGGAATACCTGAGATCCCCCCATGGATGCAGCATTTTCGCTGATACTCACGGGTTCGTCCAGCTTCAGCCTGCCCCCGTCAATCTCCTCCAGTGCAAGCAATATGGTCATAATTTTGGTTACGCTTGCGATCTGCAACTTTTCACGGGAATTCTTCTCATACAGGACCGTACCGGTTCCATCATCCATCAATACTGCAGATTTTGACTCGATATCCAGGGGTTGCTCCGCACAGGCTATGGACACGCCTGACATTGCCAGTAAAAAAGTAAGAAACCATATAAGACAGCGGTATCGGAATCTCTTCATTCTATCCCTCCTTGTTTGCTTCCTGTCAATATGTTTCCCACAAGGAAGGTAGTTATACTTTTGTCAAAGTGCCGCAATCACAGCATTGATCAGCTGGATAAATTTATCTTTTGACTGATTTGCCGTCTCCAGAACCTCCTGATGCGTCAGTGATTTCTTTAAAATACCAGCAGCCATATTGGTAATACAGGAAATTCCAAGAACTTTCATTTGCGCATGGACAGCTGCCAGAACTTCCGGAACGGTGGACATCCCGACAGCATCCGCACCCAGCATGCGAAGCATTCGGATCTCTGCAGGAGTTTCGTAACTGGGTCCCTGCATCATGGCATAAATGCCGGTTCGGATTGAAATTCCAAGCCGTTCTGAGGCATCCAGTGTGATTTGCCTCAGCCCGGAGTCATATGCATTGCTCATATCCGGAAATCTGGGGCCAAATTCTTTGTAATTTTCGCCGCGCAGTGGATTTGTCCCGCTTAAATTGATATGGTCCGTGATCAGCATGATGTCGCCCGGCCGGAAATCCGTATTGATACCGCCGGCGGCATTGGTGAGAACAAGAGTCCCTATGCCAAGATCTCTCATCATCCGAATCGGAAGGATGACTTCTTCCATTTCCTTCCCTTCATAATAATGAAAACGTCCCTGCATGATCAGTATCGGCTTTCCCTGATAATCCCCGATGACAAATCGCCCTTTGTGTCCCTCCACCGTGGAATGCGGAAAGCCCGGAACCGATCCATAATCCACAAGGATCGGATCTTCCATGGAGTCTGCCAGGGTACCGAGCCCGGAGCCGAGAACCAGTCCAATTTTCGGTGCCATATCCTGAGGCAGTTGCTTTCGGATAAAATCTGCTGCTTCCCTGTACATTTGATGCCTCTCTTTCTGTCCGTGATCCTTTTCCTATGAGATCCGAATCTGTTCCTGAAAGCTGGACCCCTGAAGACAGGGTGCAATCCCCAGCAGATCCAGAACCGTAGCGCCGATATCACTGTAGGTATCCCGCGTTCCCAGATTCACTCCATGCTTTATGGATTGGCCATACATAAGGATCGGAATATATTCCCTGGTATGATCCGTGCCCGGTACCGTAGGATCACAGCCGTGATCTGCCGTCAGGATCAGAACATCGTCTGCGTTCATTGCCCCGATCAGATCCGGAATTCTTCGATCCAATGCTTCCAGGGCTCGTGCATATCCGGGGACATCATTGCGATGACCATAAAGCATGTCAAAGTCAACAAGATTGGTAAAAATAAGACCGGGCTGCCGTACCTTCATCTGCTGAAGGGTGGTACGAATGCCGTCCTCGTTGTCCCCGGTATGAAGGGATGCCGCAAGTCCCCTTCCCGCAAAGATATCACCGATCTTTCCAATGCCGGTCGTGGGAATGCCATGATTGAAAAGGACATCGAGAATCGTCTTTCCGAAAGGAGGCAGAGAAAAGTCCCTTCGGTTCTTTGTCCGGACAAAATGACCGGGCGTTCCGGTAAAAGGCCGGGCAATCACTCTGCCGACTGCATGCTCCCCCTGCAGGATTTTTCTGGCAGCTCTGCAGTAATCGTACAAGGTTTCCACAGGGACAATGTCTTCATGGGCTGCTACCTGAAATACGCTGTCCGCTGACGTATAAACGATCAGATTCCCTGTTTTCAGATGCTCCTCCCCCAGGCGCTGAATAATTTCTGTCCCGGATGCCGGCTTATTCCACATGGACGGTACACCTGTGGCTTTCTGAAAAGCTTTCATGACTTCCGGCGGAAATCCGTCCGGATAGACCGGAAAAGGCCGGTCCAGACGAATCCCCGCAATCTCCCAGTGGCCGGTAGTGGTATCCTTTCCTCTGGAGGCTTCCCGGGCTTTTCCATAGCAGCCGATGGGAGACGGATCAAAATAAGGAATCCCGGTTCCCTGGATATTTCCAATTCCAAGCTTGATAAGATTCGGAATATCCAGTCCGTTCCTTTCCCGGATGATATGGCCGAGGGTATTGCTCCCGGTATCGCCGTATTCCGCCGCATCGGGCAGCTCTCCTACTCCAACGCTGTCCATCACAATCAGAATCACTTTTTCTGCACATTTTTTCTTTTCCTCGTTCATTTTCCTTTTCTGTTCCTTTCCTCTCCTTTTCTGTTCCTTTCCTCTCCTTTTCTGTTCCTTTCCTCTCCTTATCTTAACCAATCAAAGCAGTTCAAATAAAATAATAAAAATAATCAGGAATCATCCGGAGTTTATTTCCTGGATTCCGAGCCGGCAAGATGGGTTTCGGAAGAACCGGAAGAAACCGTTTTTCTGTTACCGCTCTTCAAATGACAATAAATCTGCGTTGTGGAAATATCAGAATGACCAAGCACTTTCTGTACGGATCGGATATCCGCTCCGTTTTCGATCAAATGAATGGCAAAGGAATGGCGCAGGGTGTGAGGCGTGATGTCCTTATCAATCTGTGCTGTTTCCTTGTAATGCCTGACGATTTTCCAGAATCCCTGCCGGGTCATTCGTTTCCCGTGGACATTGACAAACAGCGCCGGTTCCCCGTCATTTTGAACCAGCTGATTTCTGGCATGATTCAGATAATTTTCCACATGCTGCATTGCGGAAGGAGCGATGGGAATGCTTCGCTTTCTGGCAGAACTGCCGCAGGTAATGTATCCGGTTTTTATATCGAGATCCTTTTCATCCAGGGAGATCAGCTCAGAAACACGCATGCCCGTCGCATATAAAAGCTCCAGCATCGCCTTGTCCCGCAGGGATTTGGGGTCGCTTCCGCCTGGTTGATCCAGCAGTCGGGTTGCTTCTTCAAAGGTCAGAATGCTGGGAACTTTCCGCTCACTCTTCGGCGTCTTCAAATGGTTCATCGGATCCTTTTTGATCCGTTGCTGCGCCATAAGATAGCGATAATAATTTCTTAAAGAGGACATTTTTCGGAGAATAGTGGAGGAGGCATTGTTTTTCTCCTCTAGAAACAGCATATAGGAAACAACCACGGCGTCGGATGTATGTCGGATATCCGTAATATCCCTTGCAATCAAAAAATCTATGTATTGTTGAATATCTCCGGAATAGGACTCCATGGTATTTGCAGATAAATCCCTTTCTGTCCTCAGATAGGCATGGTACTCATTCAAATAAAATCCCATTGATAAAAACTCCTTATGGTCCTCAATCGGTGACATCCCGGATCGACGGGCAGGCGGTTCCTCACAGCAGTGACGGTAATAGGGTATGGTATAGTATTCAATAAGAAACAGGAAAATCCTTCTTTTTCCCGCAATCTCTGCAAGCTTAATCAAAAACCCAGCGGAACAATTTGAAAAAAAGCGGACTGATATAAGCCTCCAGCAGGCTTCCCACCAGAAGCAGTGCAAACAGAATCACAATCTTTATCGTATACTGTCTGCGTTTTCTCTTCTGCTGTTCCGCGGGCGATTGGAACCGATGATTCTTCAGCTTGTCAACGGAATGCTCCAATGCCAGGACTCCAATACCAAAAACACACAGAATATAGAGCAGGGTTTGCGGAAGGATGCAGAGCAGGGTAAACAGGAATCCTCCAAAATGATATTGACCGACCAGGAATCCTGAGGTAAAGCCGATCACAAAACTGCGCATTCCAACAAAAAGCAAAATGAATGGGATCCCAAAGCGAAAAAGACCGGAGAGCCAGATGAAAAAGGTGCACTGAAGATTTTGCCATAAGGATTCCAGGAAAACAGAGTTCCGATGAATGCCTTCCTGCTCCAGATTTTGAAAAAAATCTTTCAGATAATCCATCAGGGCAGATCGTTGTACAGCATCCACTGCCCCTGCTGTAAAAAAGCCGGAAAGGACGCCGGTCAGCATGGCAAATAAAATAATCAGATACAGAGCAATGTTCTTTCGGATATGCTGGATGATATCCGTTCCCAATCGTCTGAACATACCCGACACCCCCCGAATGGTTTCGTCTCATAGCATATTCTTATGTCAGACAAGCCCGGTTTATAACCCGTCCCTTTGATGGAACTGAGATAATCCTGTCCGTGCCGCAGCGCCGATTGCATAAAAGAAAGCCGGATCCTGCTCGATATTTCTTCCCATGGTGGTGACGGAAAGCTGATAAGCATCCATGGCAGTGCGGATATAGCTGCCATCGGACAGGATCATCGGATATTTGCCGGAAAGATTCGCATGATTGAGTTGCTCAAGAAGATATTTCTGCTCCCTTCGCCTTACAATCGGCAGGACAAGAGAAATAGGTGACTGCAAAATTTCACCAAGCAGGGTCCGGGAATGGTGGCTCAGTCCATAATGTCGGCTCCTCCTGTCGGCAAAGCTGATGCGGGGAATGTAACAGCATTGTCCTCCCCGGCGATATGCCAGATCCAGGTAAAAGCCCATCTCCAGGCCGGAAAATCCATATCGGGTCCCGGTGCCGGTAATTCCCGGCCCCATGGCCACCAGGATAATATCACAGCCTTCCAAATAAGCCGCCGCCTGCAGGCCTGTATAGATATTGACACATTCATGATCTCCGCCAAAGGCATTGCCGATCGTTATGACCGTATCCAGCATCTTTTTTTCCCTCAGGAAGGCAACATTTTTGCTGAACTCCAAAGGCAGTGCACCGTGATCGGTCATAAGATAGGCAATCCGGCATTTTTCCCCCAAAAAGTAACGGATGCAGGCACAAAGCGGCGGTATCATACTGTGAAGCTCGCCAAAGAACAGCAATCTGTTGTTCAGATTCAGCGGACGATTGAAACATTCTTCTACTCCCTTGTTTTCTTCTTCCTCAAATGGTACCTTGACCTGAAACGGGGTGTATCGTAATTTCATTCCATGTCCTCCCGACGTCATGGAGAGTTTTTCATGCGAGGCATTCAGCATGACAAAATGGAAGCCCCCGGTGCCCAGTCCCAGGGAAGCTGCCGTCGTATTGAGATAAAGCATATCCCCGACGGAAACCTTTCCGGTCATCCGATCGTAATTGATCGCTTTCCGGACTGGATGATCTGTTTCCAGCAGTACTTCCGTTATTCCATTCCGCCTGGAAAGAATCTGTATGGCTCTTCCCATTTGCATTTCCAGCATGCTTCCCACCTATCTTTCGCTTCCCTTTTTCCGGCCCAGCCTGTCGATTGCCCTGAGGATCGGCACCGCATCAATCCATTTGGAGAACGACTGAAATTCAGCCAGGACATGAAGGGCAACCAGAAAAATTGTAAGAATGATTTTACCCTTTACGGGCAGCCCGATTACTTCGTAAAATCCAAGAATACCGCCCAGAAGGTTGGCGCCTGTATCCCCCAGCATGTAGGCCTCCTCCATTTCCCCCTCCAGATAGAACATCAGAAGGACAAGGACAGGCAGGACAGACCACACTTCCCGGAAGCCGGCAAAGAGCATGACGGGTACCAGGGCAAACAGAAGTCCCTTGATGGCCCTGCCGGGACGCAGATCAAAAAGATTGACCAG